>NZ_PUQD01000008.1 GCF_003331055.1 Pseudomonas sp. AFG_SD02_1510_Pfu_092
CCCTTAAACAAAAACCCGGTGTTTGCCGCCGTTTTGTGGGGGCGGCCCCCCGCCTCGGGGGGCCCGGCGGGCCCCCCCCCCCCCCCCCCCCCCCCCGGGGGCCCCCCCCCCCCGGGGGGGCGGGGGGGGGCCCGCGAATGGGCTGCAAAGCAGCCCCCTGTAATCTGACAGGCACAAAAAAGCCCGGCACATGCCGGGCTTTTTCATGGCTAGAGCTTAGCGCGCACGGTAAGTGATGCGGCCCTTGCTCAGGTCGTAGGGCGTCAGTTCGACGCGGACCTTGTCGCCAGTGAGAATACGGATGTAGTTCTTGCGCATCTTTCCGGAGATGTGCGCGGTTACGACGTGCCCGTTTTCCAACTCCACGCGGAACATGGTGTTGGGCAGGGTGTCGACGACAGTACCTTCCATTTCGAAGCTGTCTTCTTTCGACATGCAGTAGAGCCCTCGGATCCAGTGTTGGCCCGACGCATAACCGCACCGGGCAAAAAAGTGGCGTGGATTATGCCCGAAAACTGTGTGTCAAGCCAATGCCTTTCAGTTGAGGGTGACCCAGCGCTGATTTATCAACAACTCGATAGGCCGATACTGCGTCTTGTAGTTCATTTTCTTGCAGTTCTTGATCCAGTAACCCAGATAGACCGCTTCCAGGTCCTGGCGCAGGGCTTCGGTGATCTGCCAGAGGATGGCAAAGCGGCCCAGGCTGCGGCGCTCTTCGTCCGGCTCGTAGAAGGTGTACACCGCCGACAGGCCGTTGGGCAGCAGGTCGCATACCGCGACCGCCAGCAAACGGCCTGCCAGGCGGAACTCGTAGAACCAGCAGAACGGCAGGTCGCGCACCAGAAAGGTGGAAAACTGGTCGCGGCTGGGCGGGTACATGTCGCCGTCGGCGTGGCGGGTTTCGATATAGCGCCGGTACAGCTCGAAGTACTCTTCCTTGAATGCCGGGCGTGCCGCGGTCACGGTCAGGTCGGCGTTGCGCTTGAGAATACGCCGTTGCTGGCGGTTGGGGATGAAGCGCGCCGCCGGGATGCGCGCCGGCACGCAGGCATTGCAGTTCTGGCAGTGCGGGCGGTACAGGTGGTCGCCACTGCGGCGAAAGCCCATTTCCGACAGGTCGGCGTACACATGCACATCCATCGGCTGGCTGGGGTCGAGGAACAGCGTGGTCGCCTGTTCATCGGGCAGGTAGCTGCAGGAGTGGGGCTGAGTGGCATAGAACTTCAACCGCGCCAACTCTGTCATGATCAACCCCTTCGGTGAGACTTTGTTTTAAGTGTAAGCCAGCTATGGGAACTCGCCTAGGCAACCCACGTGGCGCTGTTGGGCTGGTCGAGGTGGCGTGCCAGGCAGCTGGCGAACTGGGCGCGGCTGATGGCCTGTGCACCCAGGCTGTGCAGGTGGTTGGTCGGCATCTGGCAATCGATGAGGGCGAAACCGGCCTGGCGCAAGTGGTTGACCAAAGTCACGAAGCCGACCTTGGAGGCGTTGTCGGCGCGGCTGAACATCGATTCGCCGAAAAACAGCTGGCCCATCGCCAGGCCGTACAGGCCGCCCACCAGCTCGCCGTCCTGGCGCACCTCCACCGAATGGGCGACGCCGCGCCGGTGCAGCTCGCAGTAGGCGGCGCGCATGCTGTCGGTGATCCAGGTGCCGTCGGCGTAGTCGCGTGGCGCGGCGCAGGCGGTTATCACGGCGGCGAAATCGCTGTCGAAGCTGACCTGGTAGCGGCCTTGGCGCAACAGCTTGGCCAGCGAACGCGACACGTGCAGCTGGTCCGGGAACAGCACCGTGCGCGGGTCGGGCGACCACCACAGAATCGGCTGGCCGTCCTGGTACCACGGGAAGCAGCCGTGGCGATAAGCCTGCACCAGGCGCTCGGGGCTGAGGTCGCCGCCGGCGGCAAGCAGGCCGTTGGGTTCGTGCAGGGCCTTTTCCAGGGGTGGGAAGGTCAGCGAATCGCGGGTCAGCCAGGTGAGCATGGTCTCTCGTGCGGTGGGGGAGGGGAGCGGTCAGCATGGCGTGGGTGAAAAGCAGGGTCAATCTCTTTGCCTTCTTCAACACAGTAGCGCCCCTATGGGAGCGGGCAGGCCCGCGAAGAGGCCGGTACAGCCGTTCAAAATAGGCAATTTCCTACACATTGATGAAACCGTAGGCACCATCTGCCACATTTGCTGTCACACCTGTGCAAAAACACAGCATAAGCCTTTGTCACAGAAGGCAATGCGTGCTCAAATTGCAGGTATACGAAAGTCGCCCCCACTCGAGCGCCTGATGGCGCGCCGTCATGGCAGTGGGCGGGCAGTAATGTTAAAAGTAGTGGTTCATTGGCCGCACCGTCGGCCGATCACTATTTGGACGCGCAGCACGCGCAGGAATAGACGCGTTTTGAAGAAATCCACCGCAACTCCAGCTCCCTTGCCCGTGCCCCTGTGGCGGCAGCAGCTGCATTATCGCCTCAAGGAAGGTGCGTTGATCGCTGTCGGCGCCCTGTGCCTGTACCTGTGGATGGCGCTGCTGACCTACGACACGTCGGACCCGGGCTTCAGCCACACCGCCAACGTCGACCAGGTGCAGAACGCCGCCGGGCGTGCCGGTGCCTACTTCGCCGACATCCTGTTCATGGTGCTGGGTTACTTCGCCTACATCTTCCCGCTGCTGCTGGCAGTCAAGACCTGGCAGATCTTCCGCGAGCGCCACCAGCCCTGGGACTGGAGCGGCTGGCTGTTTTCCTGGCGGCTGATCGGCCTGGTGTTCCTGGTGCTGTCCGGCGCGGCGCTGGCGCATATCCATTTCCACCCGTCGCCTAGCCTGCCGTTCTCCGCCGGTGGAGCGCTGGGCGAGAGCCTGGGCGACCTGGCGCGCAACCTGCTGAACGTGCAGGGCAGCACGCTGATGTTCATTGCGCTGTTCCTGTTCGGCCTGACCGTGTTCACCGACCTGTCGTGGTTCAAGGTGATGGACCTGACCGGCAAGATCACCCTCGACCTGTTCGAACTGCTGCAGGGCGCGGCCAACCGCTGGTGGGAAGCACGCAACGAGCGCAAGCGCCTGGAGGCGCAGCTGCGCGAGGATGAACCGGTGATCAAGGCCGCGCCGATGGCTGCCGAGCCGCGCGAACCGGCCAGGCCGGCGCTGCGCGAGCGCATCTTCAAGCGTGAAGAAGCCCCTGCCCAGCCAGCCGAGCCCCGCGAGCCTACCCTGTCACGCGAGCCGGTGCTGCCGCGTGAGACACCGGCGCCACGTGAGCCGGTAGTGCCCCGGGAGCAGCCGGTTGCGGCGCCGATGATCGTGCCGCCGACAGCTGCAGCCAAGGCGCCGGAGCCCAGCAAGCGGGTGATGAAGGAGAAGCAGGCGCCGCTGTTCATCGACAGCGCCGTGGAAGGCACCTTGCCGTCGATCTCCATCCTCGACCCGGCCGAACAGAAGAAGATCGAGTACTCGCCAGAATCCCTGGCCGGTGTCGGCCAGCTGCTGGAAATCAAGCTCAAGGAGTTCGGCGTCGAAGTGACGGTCGACTCGATCCACCCGGGCCCGGTGATCACCCGTTACGAAATTCAGCCGGCTGCCGGTGTGAAGGTCAGCCGCATCGCCAACCTGGCCAAGGACCTGGCGCGTTCGCTGGCGGTGACCAGCGTGCGGGTGGTCGAGGTCATCCCCGGCAAGACCACCGTGGGTATCGAGATCCCCAACGAAAACCGGCAGATGGTGCGCTTCTCCGAAGTGCTGGCCACGCCGCAGTACGACGAGCAGAAATCGCCTGTCACCCTGGCCCTGGGCCATGACATCGGCGGCAAGCCGGTGATCACCGACCTGGCCAAGATGCCGCACCTGCTGGTGGCCGGTACCACCGGTTCCGGTAAGTCGGTGGGTGTGAACGCGATGATCCTGTCGATCCTGTTCAAGTCCAGCCCGGAAGACGCGCGGCTGATCATGATCGACCCGAAAATGCTCGAGCTGTCGATCTACGAAGGCATCCCGCACCTGCTTTGCCCGGTGGTCACCGACATGAAGGACGCCGCCAACGCCCTGCGCTGGAGCGTGGCCGAGATGGAGCGGCGCTACAAGCTGATGGCGGCCATGGGCGTGCGTAACCTGGCCGGCTTCAACCGCAAGATCAAGGACGCCCAGGACGCCGGCGAGATCATCCACGACCCGCTGTACCGTCGCGAGAGCATGGACGACGAGCCGCCGGCGCTGAAAACCCTGCCGACCATCGTGGTGGTGGTCGACGAATTCGCCGACATGATGATGATCGTCGGCAAGAAGGTCGAAGAGCTGATCGCGCGTATCGCGCAAAAGGCGCGTGCCGCCGGTATCCACCTGATTCTCGCCACACAGCGCCCGTCGGTGGATGTGATCACCGGCCTGATCAAGGCCAACATCCCGACCCGCATGGCGTTCCAGGTGTCGAGCAAGATCGACTCGCGGACCATCATCGACCAGGGTGGTGCCGAGCAGCTGCTGGGCCACGGTGACATGCTGTACATGCCGCCGGGCACCAGCCTGCCGATTCGCGTGCACGGTGCGTTCGTCTCCGACGACGAGGTGCACCGCGTGGTGGAAGCGTGGAAGCTGCGCGGCGCCCCGGACTACAACGACGACATCCTCAACGGCGTCGAAGAGGCCGGCAGCGGCTTCGAAGGCGGCGGCGGTGGCGGCGATGGCGAAGATTCGGAAAGCGACGCGCTGTATGATGAGGCCGTGCAGTTCGTGCTGGAAAGCCGCCGCGCGTCCATTTCGGCGGTGCAGCGCAAACTGAAGATCGGCTACAACCGCGCCGCCCGCATGATCGAAGCCATGGAAATGGCCGGCGTGGTCACCCCCATGAACAGCAACGGCTCGCGGGAAGTGATTGCCCCGGGCGGCCCGCGCGACTGATGACACCTTGCCCGACGCCAACGGTGGCGCCGGGCCTTTTCAATGCTCGATGAGGAATCCCATGCGCGCGATTCGCATGCTGTTGGTATCTGCCCTGGCCGGGGCTTGCGTGTCGGCCACCGTTTCGGCTTACGCCGCTGAGCAGGACGTGCAACGCCTGACTCAGCTGCTGGAGAAGTCGCAGACCATCGAGGCCAACTTCTCCCAGCTGACCCTCGACGCCGGCGGCACCAGCCTGCAGGAAACCTCCGGCAAGATGACCGTCAAGCGCCCGGGCCTGTTCTACTGGCACACCGATGCGCCGCAGGAGCAGGTGGTGGTGTCCGACGGCAAGAATGTCACCCTGTGGGACCCGGACCTGGAACAGGCGACCATCAAGAAGCTCGACCAGCGTCTGAACCAGACCCCGGCGCTGCTGCTGTCCGGGGACGTGTCGAAGATCAGCCAGAGCTTCGATATCACCTCGAAGGAGCAGGGCGAAGTGATGGACTTCACCCTCAAGCCGAAAACCAAGGACACCCTGTTCGACTCGCTGCGCGTGTCGTTCCGCAAAGGCCTGATCAATGACATGCAGCTGATCGACAGCGTCGGCCAGCGCACCAACATCCTGTTCAATGGCGTCAAGGCCAACCAGGCGGTGGCGGACAGCAAGTTCAGGTTCGACATCCCGCAAGGCGCGGACGTCATCAAGGAGTAACCAGAGCCCGCCATGGACCTGTTTCGAAGCGAACCTGTCGCCCAGCCCCTGGCCGCCCGTCTGCGCCCGTCCAACCTGGATGAGTACGTCGGCCAGGAGCACCTGCTGGCGCGCGGCAAACCGCTGCGCGAGGCGCTGGAGCAGGGTGCGCTGCACTCGATGATCTTCTGGGGGCCGCCGGGGGTGGGCAAGACCACCCTGGCGCGGCTGCTGGCGCAGTTCTGCGATGCGCACTTCGAAACGGTCTCGGCGGTGCTGGCCGGGGTGAAGGAAATCCGCCAGGCGGTCGAGGTGGCCAAGCAGCAGGCTGGCCAGTATGGCCGCCGTACCATCCTGTTCGTCGACGAAGTGCATCGCTTCAACAAGTCGCAGCAGGATGCCTTCCTGCCTTATGTGGAAGACGGCACCCTGCTGTTCATTGGTGCCACCACCGAAAACCCGTCGTTCGAGCTGAACAACGCGCTGCTGTCGCGGGCGCGGGTGTATGTGCTCAAGAGCCTCGACGAGGCGGCGCTGCGCAAGCTGGTCAACCGCGCGCTGACCGAAGAACGTGGCCTGGGCAAGCGCAACCTGCGGGTGGGCGACGACGCCTTCAAGATGTTGATGGCCGCCGCCGATGGCGATGGCCGGCGCATGCTCAACTTCCTCGAGAACGCCTCCGACCTGGCGGAAGACGGCAGCGAGATCGACGTCGGCATGTTGCAGAGCCTGCTGGGTGACAGCCGCCGACGTTTCGACAAGGGGGGCGAGGCGTTCTACGACCAGATTTCCGCGCTGCACAAGTCGGTGCGCGGCTCCAACCCTGATGGCGCCCTGTACTGGTTCGCACGCATGCTCGACGGCGGCTGCGACCCGCTGTACATCGCCCGCCGCGTGGTGCGCATGGCCAGCGAAGACATCGGCAACGCCGACCCGCGTGCGCTCAGCCTGTGCCTGGCAGCCTGGGATGTGCAGGAGCGCCTGGGCAGCCCCGAGGGCGAACTGGCGGTGGCCCAGGCCATCACCTACCTCGCCTGTGCACCAAAAAGCAACGCGGTGTACATGGGCTTCAAGACCGCCCTGCGTGAGGCCGCCGAGCATGGCTCACTGGAGGTGCCGCTGCACCTGCGCAACGCCCCGACCAAGCTGATGAAGCAACTGGGCTATGGCGACGAGTATCGCTATGCCCACGACGAGCCCGACGCGTATGCCGCTGGCGAAGACTACTTCCCCGAGGCGCTCGAGCCGCGCCAGTACTATCAGCCGGTGCCGCGCGGCCTGGAACTGAAGATCGGCGAGAAGCTGCGCCACCTGGCCGACCTTGATCGCAACAGCCCTCGCCAACGGAGAAAACCGTGATTGCATTGATTGCCGCCGTCAGCGCGGGCGGTATTGCCGGTACCTTGTTGCGCTTTGCTACCAGCAACTGGGTGGTTGCCCACTGGCCACGGCACTTCTATCTCGGTACGCTGGCGGTCAACCTGATTGGCTGCCTGCTGATCGGCCTGCTCTATGGCCTGTTTTTGCACAAGCCGATGGTGCCGGTCGAGCTGCGCGCCGGGCTGATCGTCGGCTTCCTTGGCGGCCTGACGACTTTTTCCTCTTTTTCGCTGGATACCGTACGCCTGCTGGAAAGCGGGCAAGTGCCGCTGGCGCTGGGCTATAGCGGTATCAGCGTGGTGGGCGGGCTGCTTGCAACCTGGGCCGGCCTGTCCCTGACCCGATTCTGAACCAACACCTACACATAACGAGAGAACGATATGCTCGATTCCAAACTGTTACGCGGCCAACTTCAGGAAGTGGCGCAACGCCTGGCCTCCCGTGGCTTCAGCCTGGATGTCGCGCGCATCGAATCACTGGAAGAGCGCCGCAAGGCGGTGCAGACCCGCACCGAGCAGCTGCAGGCCGAGCGTAACGCCCGTTCCAAGTCCATCGGCCAGGCCAAGGCCAAGGGCGAAGACATTGCGCCGCTGATGGCCGATGTCGAGCGCATGGCCAACGAACTGGCTGCCGGCAAGGCCGAACTGGACGCGATCCAGGCCGAGCTGGACGGCATCCTGTTGACCATCCCCAACCTGCCGGACGCCAGCGTGCCGGTCGGTGCCAGCGAAGACGACAACGTCGAAGTGCGCCGTTGGGGTACGCCGAAAACCTTCGACTTCGACATCAAGGACCATGTCGCCCTCGGCGAAGTGAGCGGTGGTCTGGACTTCGAGGCGGCCGCCAAGCTGTCTGGCGCGCGCTTTGCCGTGCTGCGTGGGCCGATCGCCCGCCTGCACCGCGCCCTGGCGCAGTTCATGATCAACCTGCACACCGGCGAGCACGGCTACGAGGAACACTACACCCCGTACCTGGTGCAGGCCCCGGCCCTGCAGGGTACCGGCCAGCTGCCGAAGTTCGAGGAAGACCTGTTCAAGATCAGCCGCGAAGGCGAGGCAGACTTCTACCTGATCCCGACCGCCGAAGTGTCGCTGACCAACCTGGTGGCCGGCGAAATCCTCGACCCCAAGCAGCTGCCGCTGAAGCTGGTCGCGCACACCCCGTGCTTCCGCAGTGAAGCCGGTGCTTCCGGCCGCGACACCCGCGGCATGATTCGCCAGCACCAGTTCGACAAGGTCGAGATGGTGCAGGTGGTCGAGCCGTCCAAATCGATGGAAGCCCTGGAAGGACTGACCGCCAATGCCGAGCGCGTGCTGCAGTTGCTGGAACTGCCATACCGCGTGCTGGCCCTGTGCACTGGTGACATGGGCTTTGGCGCGGTGAAGACCTACGACCTGGAAGTGTGGGTACCAAGCCAGGACAAGTACCGCGAAATCAGCTCGTGCTCCAACTGCGGCGACTTCCAGGCACGCCGCATGCAGGCCCGCTGGCGCAACCCGGAAACCGGCAAGCCGGAGCTGGTGCACACCCTCAACGGCTCCGGCCTGGCGGTCGGCCGCACCTTGGTCGCGGTGCTGGAGAACTACCAGCAGGCCGACGGTTCGATCCGTGTGCCGGACGTGCTGAAGCCATACATGGGTGGCGTCGAGGTCATCCGCTAAATGGATTACCTGCCGCTGTTCCACAAGCTGCAGGGCGCCCGCGTGCTGGTCGTCGGCGGTGGTGAGATCGCCTTGCGCAAGGCGCGCCTGCTGGCTGATGCCGGCGCTGCGCTGCGCGTGGTGGCGCCGGAAGTCGACGGCCAGTTGGCCGCGCTGGCCCGGGAAGGTGGCGGCGAGGTGCTGGTGCGTGGCTATCAGGCTGCCGACCTGGTCGGTTGCCGGCTGGTGATCGCGGCCACCGACGACCCGGGGCTCAATGCCCAGGTGTCGGCGGATGCACAGGCCCTCAGCCTGCCGGTCAACGTGGTGGATGCGCCGGCCCTGTGCACGGTGATCTTCCCGGCGATCGTCGACCGTTCACCGCTGGTGATCGCGGTTTCCAGTGGTGGCGATGCGCCGGTACTGGCGCGGTTGATTCGCGCCAAGCTGGAGGCATGGATCCCGTCGGCCTATGGCGAACTGGCCGGGCTGGCCGCGCGTTTCCGGCACAAGGTCAAATCCTTGTACCCGGACGTCAACCAACGCCGTGGCTTCTGGGAAACCGTGTTCCAGGGGCCGATCGCCGAGCGTCAGCTGGCCGGGCAGCGTGCCGAGGCCGAGCGCCTGTTGCAGGCCATGGTCGACGGTAACCCGGTACAGCAGGGCGGTGAGGTGTACCTGGTAGGTGCAGGCCCGGGCGATCCGGACCTGCTCACCTTCCGCGCCTTGCGGCTGATGCAGCAGGCCGATGTGGTGCTGTACGACCGCCTGGTAGCACCGGCGATCATCGAGATGTGCCGGCGTGATGCCGAACGTATCTACGTCGGCAAGCGCCGTGCCGAGCATGCCGTGCCGCAGGACCAGATCAACCGCCTGCTGGTCGACCTGGCCCGGCAAGGCAAGCGCGTGCTGCGCCTGAAGGGCGGCGACCCGTTCATCTTCGGGCGTGGCGGTGAAGAGATCGAAGAGCTGGCCGAGCAGGGCATCCCGTTCCAGGTGGTGCCGGGTATCACCGCAGCCAGTGGGTGTTCCGCCTATGGTGGCATTCCGCTGACGCACCGTGACTATGCACAGTCGGTGCGCTTCGTCACCGGGCACCTGAAGGACGGCACCAGCAACCTGCCGTGGAACGACCTGGTAGCGCCGGCGCAGACGCTGGTGTTCTACATGGGCTTGGTGGGCTTGCCGACCATCTGTGCCGAGCTGATTCGCCATGGTCGCGCGGCCAGCACCCCGGCGGCGTTGGTGCAGCAGGGGACGACGCGTAATCAGCGTGTGTTCACCGGCACTTTGGCCGACTTGCCGGAGTTGGTGGCCCAGCATGAAGTGCACGCGCCGACCCTGGTGATTGTTGGGGAAGTGGTGCAGTTGCGGGACAAGCTGGCCTGGTTCGAAGGTTCGCAGAACACCTGAAATCGTTGGGGCTGCTGCGCAGCCCATCGCAGGCAAGCCAGCTCCCACAGGTACTCACAAGCTTCAAGCCTTGTGCAGGCCCTGTGGGAGCTGGCTTGCCTGCGATGGGGCGCAAAGCGGCCCCTGACGATTTCAAGCCTGCCAGATCCCCTTGCCCGCCAACCGCTCCCGATCATGCGCCAGGCCAAAGTCCTGCAAAGGCCCTTTAGGCACGATCCCGTTCGGGTTGATGGTCTTGTGGCTCAGGTAATAGTGCTTCTGGATATGCTCCATGTTCACCGTGCCCGCAACCCCCGGCCACTGGTACAGCTCGCGCAGCCAGTTCGACAGGTTGTGGTAGTCGCTCAGGCGCCGCAGGTTGCACTTGAAGTGGCCGTGGTACACCGCATCGAAACGCACCAGGGTGGTGAACAGGCGCACATCGGCTTCGGTCAGGTACTCGCCCGCCAGGTAGCGGTTGCGGCCGAGCAGCGCTTCCAGGTAATCCAGTTCGTTGAACACATCGTCGAACGCCGCCTCGTAGGCGTCCTGCGTGGTGGCAAAGCCTGCGCGGTACACGCCGTTGTTCACCGCCGGGTAGATGCGTTCGTTCAGTGCCTCGATGGCCGGGCGCAGCGGCTCGGGGTACAGGTCCAGCGTATTGCCGGTCAGCTCGTTGAACGCGCTGTTGAAGATGCGGATGATCTCCGCTGATTCGTTGTTGACGATGCGCTTTTCTTTCTTGTCCCACAGCACCGGTACCGTCACGCGGCCAGTGTAGTGCGGGTCATCCTGGGTGTAGCGCTGGTGCAGGTACTGCAGGGCGTCGAGATGGTCACCGCTGGAGCCTTGCTGCTGGTCGAAGGTCCAGCCATGGTCCTGCATCAGCCAACTGACCACGGATACGTCGATCAACGGCTCCAGGCCCTTGAGGGCGCGGAAGATCAGTGTGCGGTGGGCCCAAGGGCAGGCCAGCGAGACGTACAGGTGGTAACGGCCGGCCTCAGGCGCTGGCAGTTGATTGCGGCGCTGGGCGTTCTCCCGTTTGAACGTGCCGTCCTTGCCGTTTTCATACCACTGGTCATGCCAGCGGCCGTCGATCAAAAGGCCCATGCTGAGCTCCTCGAAACAAAGTGGTTTGTCGTTGGAGCCCAGTCTAGGGCAAATCGTTCGAACAACTAGCGCAAAGGCTGCACCCTTACTATCTACTTATTCGATTGGTTGCGGGCGTTCCAGTAACCACGCGCCGTGGCGAAAGCGTGTTCACGGTCTTGGCCCAAGCCACGCAGGGCCAGGGCGATGGTAGCGACCACGGCCATTTCACCGTAGCTGTCCTGCGCCTCACCGCGCCACACCGCCAGCATTTGCTCGGGCTGAAGGCTCGGCGGCTTCACATGGCGACGCTCGCTCAGTGCCGGCCATTCCTCGTCCCAGGCTGCGCCGGCGGTGGTGCCGTAGAGGTGGCTGATGACGTCGGGGTTGACCTCGACTTCACCACCATCGCCCTTGATCACCACGGCATGGTCGCCCAGCAGGCGGCTGGCCTCGCGGTGCACCGCCTGGTAACCGGGGTGGAATATGCTCTGCAGGCCACAGCGCGCGCCCAGCGGGTTGAGTACCCGGGCCAGCGAATGGATCGGCGAACGCAAGCCGAGGATGTTGCGCAGGTCGATCATGCGCTGCAATTGCGGCGCCCAGTCCTGCAGCGGGAAGAAGGCCAGGCGGTGCTGGTCCAGGGCCTGGCTGAGCGAAGCCCAGTCGCGGCACAGCGGGATTTCCAGCAACGACAATAACTGCTCGGTGTACAGGCGCCCGGCGGTATGCGCGCCACCGCCATGCATCAGGATGCGCACGCCATTGTCGGCCAGGCACTTGGCGGCCAGCAGGTACCACGGCAGGTGGCGCTTCTTGCCCGCGTAGGTCGGCCAGTCGAGGTCCACGGCGATGCGCGGCGCCTGCAGGTGCGCGCGCAGGGCTTCGGTGAAGCCGGCCAGTTCTTCGGCGCTTTCTTCCTTGTGGCGCAACAGCATCAGGAAGGCGCCAAGCTGGGCGTCCTCGACCTTGCCCTCCAGCAGCAGGGTCATTGCGGCGCGGGCCTCCTCGCGGGTCAGGCCGCGTGCGCCGCGCTTGCCTTTGCCGAGAATGCGCACGAACTCGGCGAACGGGTGTTCGGCGGGGGTTTCCAGGGTGAGCGGGCGTGGCTGGGTCATATGCAGTTGGTCGGCTTGGGCAGGCCCGCCAGCTTGGCGGCGAGTTTGGCGGGAGTGCCATTGAACAGGCGGTTCAGGTGCGGGCTGTTGCCCTTGTCCGGGCCCAGCTTGAGCGCTGTGTACTTGATCAGTGGGCGGGTTGCCGGGGACAGCTGGTATTCCTGATAGAACTGGCGCAGCAGTTCGATGATCTGCCAGTGGTCCGCCGTCAGCGCGATACCCTCACGCGCAGCCAGCGCCTCGGCGGCGGCGGGGGACCAGTCTTGCAGGTCGAGCAGAAAGCCGTCCTTGTCCAGGGCGATCGCCTGATCGCCAACGTTGAGGGTATTCATAACCAGCTGTTGACCTTGTCGTAATGCAGCGACAGTTCGACGAACCCGGCGTAGTCCACGGCCTTGGCCAGGTCGTTGCCGAGCGCTCGGGCTTGCAGGTCTTCGTCCAGGGCGAACAGGCGTTGCGCCAGGCCGGCGGCTTGCAATTGGCGGTGTGGCTCGCTGCCGCTGCGCAGGGCGTATACCGCATCGCCGCACAGCAGCAGAGCGTCGTCGGTGCCGAGCAGGCGCAGGCAGCTGGCCAGGCGTTCGTCGCCAAACGGTGAGTGGGCAATTACATGCAGGGTCGTCATCAGAGCGTTACCACCTGGTCGAAACGGGCGATCAGCGCGGCCAGTGCGGTGTCATCCAGCACGTGCACCGGCAATGTCAGGCTGTCGGCGGCCAGGCCACGGCGGGCGAGGCTGTGGCTGCAGGCGAACAGCTCTTCGACGCCGAACATGGGCAGTGCTTGCAGGTTGGCAGCGAGGTTCTTCTGTTGGAGGGCTGTGGGTTGCTGGTCCGCGGCAAGCTGGAACACGCCGTCGTCGAGGAACAGCATGCCCAGAGGCAGATCGAACGCACCGCCCGCCAAGGCGATGTCCAGTGCCTCACGGGCTGATGGGCCGTTCCAGGGCGCCTGGCGGCTGATGATCAACAAGGATTTGGCCATTTCAGTCGCCTCCGAAGCAGACAAGGCGGTCAGCAACCTGCGCCGCTTCATGCAGCTGGCCAAGCCCCGACAATTCCCAAGGCTTGGGCAGGTTCACGGCCGGGCGCTGGTAGCGGCTGGCTTCGGCTTCGTCGAGCACGCCACGGCGCAGCGCGGCGGCGATGCACACCACCGCGTCCAGCTGGTTGGTCTCGATGAAGGCGCGCCATTGGCCGGCCACATCCAGTTCGTCCTGGGGGGCGACGACGTTGGCCGAGGCACTGTGCACCCCGTCCTGGTAGAAGAACAGCCGGGCAATTTCATGCCCGCCAGCGAGCACCGCCTCGGCGTAGCGCAAGGCGCGCCGCGAGGAGGGCGCATGCGCCGGGGAGAACACCGCGATAGCGAATTTCATGGGCAACTCATGCAAAAGGAATGGTGCCATGATAAAGCAAAAAAGCCCGCGCCCGCTTGTGCATGGCGGGGCGGGCTTTTTACAGGAAAAAACAGGCCTCAAGCCTGCTCCTTGCCCTCCGGCAAGAACCAGTTCAGCAGCAACGCGCAAATACCCCCGGTAGCGACACCCGACTCCAGCACGTTGCGAATCGCCGCCGGCATGTGCGCGAGGAACTCTGGCACTTGCGCCACACCCAGGCCCAGTGCCAGCGACACCGCGATGATCAGCAGGGCACGACGGTCCAGGCGGGTGCTGGCCAGAATATTGATGCCGGAAGCGGCAACCGCACCGAACATGACCATGGCCGCGCCGCCCAGTACCGGCTCCGGTACCGCCTGGATCACCCCGGCAACGCTCGGGAACAGGCCCAGCAGCACCAGCATCACGGCGATCCACAGGCCGATGTGGCGGCTGGCAATACCGGTCAGCTGAATCACGCCATTGTTCTGCGCAAAGATCGAGCTCGGGAAGGTGTTGAACAGGCCGGCCAGCAGCGAGTTGGCCCCGTTGACCAGCACACCGCCCTTGATCCGCTGCATCCACACCGGGCCTTCGACCGGCTGGCGTGACACCTTGCTGGTGGCGGTAACGTCACCGATGGCTTCCAGCGAGGTCACCAGGTAGATCACCAGCATTGGAATGAACAGCGCCCAGGAGAAGCCCAGGCCGAAGTGCAGCGGCATTGGCACTTGGAACAGCGCGGCCTCGTGCATGCCGGTGAAGTCCAGGCGACCCAGGTAGCCGGCCAGGGCGTAGCCGACCGCCAGGGCGATGACAATGGCGCAGCTGCGCATCCACACCACCGGGATGCGATTGAGGGCGACGATGATCGCCAGTACCACGCCCGACAGCAGCAGGTTCTCGCCGTTGGCGAAGGTGCCGTTGCCCATGGCGCCGAAGCCGCCGCCCATGCTGATCAGGCCGACCTTGATCAGGGTCAGGCCGATCATCAGCACCACGATGCCGGTCACCAGCGGGGTGATCAGGCGTTTGACGAAGGGCAGGATGCGCGACACGCCCATCTCGACGAACGAGCCGGCGATCACCACACCAAAGATCGCCGCCATCACGCCTTCTACCGGAGTGCCTTGCTTGACCATCAGCGCACCGCCGGCAATCAGCGGGCCGACGAAGTTGAAGCTGGTGCCCTGAACGATCAACAGCCCGGCGCCGAACGGCCCGAAGCGTTTGCACTGGACGAAGGTGGCGATACCCGAGATCACCAGCGACATGGAAACGATGAGGTTGGTATCACGCGCCGAAACGCCCAACGCCTGGCAGATCAGCAGGCCAGGGGTGACGATCGGCACGATGATCGCCAGCAGGTGCTGCAGGGCTGCCAGCAGGCCGATAAGCAGCCGTGGCTTGTCCTCCAGACCAAGCACCAGTTCATTGGCAGGCGCCGCCGCGCCTGGGCTGTGTTCGTGTGAGCTCATTAAGAAAGCCGCCCCGGAAGAAAAAGGAACGCATTCTACGGGGTGATGGCGGTTTGGGGTAGAGCAATGCACGATGGCAGCATGATCGCCGAGCATTCGCGCGATTATCTGACTTTAAGGTCAATTGACGAGGTTTCTCCAGGCCCGCCTCGGTCACCTGTGGGAGCGGGCGTGCCCGCTAAGCAGGCGACGCGGTGGTTGGCACCGGCTTTGCCGGTGTTCGCGGGCATGCCCGCTCCCACAAAGATCTATGACAGCCTTGGAACTTGAGCATGAAAAAAGCCCGCCGAAGCGGGCTTTCTCACGCAGCAATCAATCAGTCATCACGGCCCATGATGCCGAACAGTTGCAGCAGGCTGACGAACAGGTTGTAGATCGATACATACAGGCTGATGGTCGCCATGATGTAGTTGCGCTCACCACCATGGATGATCGCGCTGGTCTGGAACAGGATGCACACCGACGAGAACAGCACGAAGCCAGCGCTGATCGCCAGTTGCAGGCCGCTGATCTGGAAGAAGAAGCTGGCCACGACGGCGCCCAGCAGCACGAAGAAGCCTGCAGTGATGAAGCCGCTGAGGAAGCTCATGTCCTTGCGGGTGATCAGTACATAGGCCGACAGGCCACCGAACACCAGCGCAGTCATGGCGAACGCCGAGCTGACTACCTCGGCGCCACCGGCCATGCCCAGGTAACGGTTGAGGATAGGGCCGAGAATGAAGCCCATGAAGCCGGTGAGCGCGAAGGTGGACACCAGGCCCCAGGCCGAGTCACGCAGTTTGTTGGTAAGGAAGAACAGCCCGTAGAAGCCGATCAGTACCACGAACACGTTCGGGTAGCCGACGCGCATCTGCTGGGCCACGAAGGCCATGACACCGCTGAAGGCGAGGGTAAGTGCCAGCAGGCTGTACGTGTTGCGCAGGACCTTGCTGATCTCCTGCTGCTCGACCTGCTGGCCGTGATGTACGGCGTAATCCTGTTCGCGCATGGCGACACTCCTTGGTAAACCTGTGGTTGTCAAACGTTCAGATGCCGTGAGTCTATCAGAGGTCCCGCAACCCGCGACACAGAGAGTTTGACAGCGTGTTTCATTACGGTATGATGGCGGCCGCAAAACGAGCTGGAAGCGTGGCCGAGTGGTTTAAGGCAACGGTCTTGAAAACCGTCGATGGGCAACTATCCTAGAGTTCGAATCTCTACGCTTCCGCCATATTCAAAGCCCTGATTATTCAGGGCTTTTTGCGTTTTTGGGGCATAGAAAAACGACCCGTGGGAAAACCCTTGGGAATGGTTTATTTCGGAAGCGCTTCCGATACTTTCTTACTTGGTCGGTTTCGCCAGGGCCCCAACTCGGCGATATACCCGCTCGGTAATGTCGCCCTTGGTGTGGCCCAGCAGCAGGCTGGCGTGCTCGACATCGACGATCTCGGATGCTGCTTTCGGGCGGATGTCACGGAACTGGAATTGGCTAATACGGCCAGCCAGCACTTGGTCGCCGGCGGCTACCGCTGCTTTCACTGCTTCCTCCCGGGCATCGTCCCAGCGGTGGCGAAGCATGGCGGCCGTGACGCGTTTTCCTGACTCGGTCAGCAAGAGATACGGCGAACCGTGCGGCGCGTTCCGCTCCAGTATCTTCCGGATCAATGCGCCCAGGCCGCTTTCGACTCCATCCACCTCAAGCATGATCCTCAGCTTCTTGTGGGTCTTTTTCTGCTTTACACCGAGGGCCTTATCCTCGATGTCATCCCTTCTCATCACCAGCACGTCCGCCGGACGCTGGCCCGTCAAATACGCCAGGTCCATGGCGTCCTTCAATTCACCCACCGCCTTCGCGTAAACCGCGCTCCAAATCGCATCGTTCGCATAGAAGTCCCTGGGCACTTCCTTGTTTTTGCGAACGCCCTGGCATGGGTTCTCTTTGGTGGTAAGACCCCATTCCCGTGCCATGTTGTAGACGTGCGATAGGAGGGCGATTTCCCTATTCGCGCGCACCGGCGCCGATCGTGCATCGCGGTACTGGGCGACAAGCGCTGGCGTAATGGCCTCGATGGGGGCCTTGTCGAAAAATGGCCGCAACTGCCGGAGCTCTGCCAGGTTATCCTTCTGCGTACGCTCGCCCTTTTTGGGGATAATGTCTCGCTCATAGCGATCAAAGATTGCCCCCATCATCAGCAAGTCACGCGGTTTTTCCCGGGCCTCCAGCTCTGCCCATTTCATCCGGGCCAGGCTTAGGTCCGTGCCCAAGGCGATTTCCTGGCCGTCCTTGTCGCGGTAGTAGTAACTGATCCATGCCTTGTTCGGGTTCTTCTTGCTCTTGCTGGTGCGCTTACGCCGGTACACGCCCGGCGGCAAATCCCTGTTCTCTGTGCTACGGGGGCGCATATCACCTCACCTTTGAAAAATCAGGCGTCCACACTGGTGCGGATGGCGGGGGGGGCGGTGCCAGCGGCACCACCTCAAGGGTTACGCCCAGCTTCATGCGGGCATACTGGCGACCCACCAAGGGCCGGCCGCCGCGACTCTCGACGAAGTGCCAGCCGCGCTCATTGAGCCAGCGGCGCTGCCAGCCCCTGGCCTTGTAGCCGGTTAGGTCGGCCAGCTCTTCGTCCGAAAGGATCTCGGTTTCCATGGGATGGTCTCCACGCCGCCGGTGGCGGCAGGTTGGTGGTCAGGTGGGAGTCTTTTCGAGCACCGTGTCGGCGAATTTGAGTGCGGCCTGGGCGTCGTTGACATAGGCCGGGTCGAAGCCCCCGGCGTAGTGGATAACGCGCTGGCAGGCGTCCAGTTCTTTGCGCGCCAGGCGCAGCGCCTGGGTCAGTTCTTCCTGCAGCGCACCCTCGGCGCGGCCGATATTCCAAAACTCTTTGCCCCAATGGCCTTCAGGAGGCGGGTTGCTGTTTTGCTTGCCGAAGGCCATGGCGCCAAGGATGGCGTCACAGAGCAGCCGCTTGTAGATGTTCGCGCCATCCAGACCCAGGCCACCGCGCCGACGCAGAGTGCTGACGACCTCGTCGACGTTCAGGCCGCTATCCTTGAGCACGATGTCGAGCTCGGGCTTATCCGGGGTGTAGATGACCAGGGCCAGCTTTGCGCCTGGCCACAGGTCGGCCGCGATGCGCTCCAGGCAGTCATTGGCAGTTTGATGAAATTGCTGAGTTGCGGACATAGGAAATCCTCGCCCGTGCATGTCGGCGGGCTTGAGTTGTAGGGGGATGGGTTAGGCTTTGGCGATGATGTCGGCTTCGGCTAGCTCGCAGAAGAACGAACAGGCCGGCAGCTTTTCGTTTCGGCGAACCGGACCGTCGCCGAGCTCGCGCAGGGAGAACCGCACGTTTGTGGTTCGGTTGCGGAACAGGTACGAGCCTTCGCCCAGGTCGTCCTGGATGGTGCACAGCGCCTCGAACTGCTGCGGGAAGTCCTGGCGGATGGCCCGAAAGTAGCCTTCGCCGCCCTTCACACAGCCGATGCAGTTGGCGTTCTCGTAGCCCATCCGGTACATCAGGGGTAGTTCGATGCCGGCGCGCAGCAGGATGGCCTTGCAGTCGTCCTTGCCCAGGCCTCGGTCGATCAGCGGGGCGATCACCGGGCGGTCTGGATTGCGTTCTCTGAAATCCTCCAGCCGATCAGCCTCCTCGGCGGTGTAGCCGAACACCATCACATCGCCAGGCTGCTTCCATGAGTCGAGCAACCGCCGCTTAAGGATCTTGGTGCAGGGGGCGCCAGTGCGTCCCTTCATGTAGCGCTCGCGGCGAAACACCTCGTGGGCGTCGGCGCCGTACTTCTCGTCACGCAGGACGGTGATCGGCTGGCCGAACCAGACTTCGCAGTCCTGGGCGAACCGGCGGTTGTCCTCATGCTCGTTGGCGAGGAAGGCGTTGATGATCTGCACGTCGTGCGTGCTGCCGTACTCTGCCAAGGCCAGCTTGGTGGCCACCGCCGAAGCGGCGCCGCAACTGAACTGGCAGACGATCCTTGCGTTCATCGCGGCGCCTTCCAGATCAGGTAGGCCATGTAGGCGAGGGCGATCATGGCTGGGCCTCCGGGCTGGGCTTTGGATTGGGTATCGGCTGAAATGCGACGATGTCGCTGCCGAAGTCCTTGCTAGTGAAGTTGAACTGGCCGAACGGCCAGCGGTAGGCGAAGGCTCCAGTTCGGACGCATCCGGCCAGCACACTGCCGCAGCGCAGGCGCACATCAATCCATTCGGATTTGGGGTCGTTGTCGTGGCTGGCGCTGAGCCATTGGCCCTTCAGCTGCTCCACTGCCTCCACCACTTCGGATATCTCGAAATCTCGGCCGCGCCGGCCGACGATGCTGTGGATCCGGTGAATGCCTTGCTCCCAGCGATCCTTGCGGACAAGGGAGCCGTCCCTGCGGAACTCGTAGTCCTCGACTTTGGCGTCGCGGAACTCGGGCCGGCGGAAATCTTGCTCTGTGACTGGTCGACTCACATCTGATACCTCTCATCAATCCAGCGCCCAGGCGCCATAGCGGGTGTAGGTTCGGGTTGGGCTTCGTGCGGGGAGAGCTGGCGCTCGTTGCCGGCCACTTGCGGCAGCCAGACCTTCACGCAGCTGATGGCGTTGTTCCTCAGCGAGTTCATGACGTAGCAGACGACGCCGCGGGGCTTGTCCTCGAAGGACCAGACGCCTGACGGAAGTTCGGCTGCGCTGGCGCCGGTGGCCAGCAGCAGGAGGCAGAGGGCGAGGCGGGTCATGCCGCCACCTTGTGGCGGACCCACACGCAAACAGGGCCGTCTTCGGTGTCATGGATCGAGAGGGTGAACCAGCCATCACCGGCCGGCTTGCTTGGCTGCCATGGCGTGCAGTCATAGTCGCCGCCAGCGTCGAGCCATTCCGCATTCAGTTCTTCCGGGCCGTCGTTTTCCATCTCGACCACGCAGTACTCCAGGCCGTGGTCGCCGAACCAGCTGAGTGGAAGTACGCATTCGTCGCCGTCGTCCGGCCAGGCCGGGTGGGTCCAGAAGCCGTATTCGTCGCGCTCGACCGTCAGCGGCCGGATCAGTTGCTTTTCTTCAGGCATGACTTCGTCCTTGGCCGCCATATCGCGGCAGTGAGTTGTACAAGGGGTTTGGTTCGGTACAAGAAAATCGGCCAGTGGTCCGATTCAGTTCTCAAGCTGCAATACCGAGATTGCGTCTCGCCTCGCTTTGGCTATGGTGAGAGTTCACCCCTGGCATACAACTAAAGTCGTAGGAGGTCGACATGAGGATTCGCGGTGAAGTTTTTTGGAAATGGGCTGATCCTTCGCTTCACCACCGTACTCATGACGAGACCCTTAGCGATGGAACGCACATAGATGTCCAGGTGCGACTGTCGCGGGCAGGTAACACGCAGATGTTCATTGGGGTGTATGCCGCGAGTGGCATGGCCCTTCATGAGGAGGCATTCGATTCGCGTCCAGGTGAATCCATGACCAGGGCTCTGGCCTGGGGCGTGGGCCGGGCGCGTCGGATCGCCACTGATACCCAGCCGGAATTCGATAAGGTCGCCTGCGCTAAATGAGCAGCGGGTAGAGTACAAATGTTCTACTAATTGACCTGCTTCGCCTGGCGGACCTTGAACATAATCATGGTCCGTCTGGAGGTCGCCTATGATGTAACGGTTTATCGGCATGTCGTCGCCTTGGCCACCATTACTTGGCAAGTTATTAAGCTGAATGAGGTAGCATGACAGTTGGGCAGGGATGCTCACCGATGTTAGACGCCCAGCAGGCGCCAATCGACGGTGACAGGGAGTAAAAACTACTAGAGTGCTGTCCCAGCACCCATGCAGGTTTGACTTCTGCTGCCTTGCGAGATGACAAATGCCATTGGAAAAAAAGTTTACTGCTTACCAGCTCCTCAGAGAGTTGGATGCCGTGACGTCTTCGATCATGAATCAAATAGCCTATGGACGCATTGGGAGCCTGTCGTGGAAGGAAACTCAGGCGCTACATAGGGAAATCTTCGAAAAGTGGATGAGCTTTGCCGCTACGCTTGATTCGCCTGATTTGCATAACCTAGGGATCGAAGCGAGCCGTGATACGGATTCAGATGAAGTCCGCCCCGCTTGATGCTTATACATAGAGTCGTGCTTTGTATAAGTTTTTCCGGTTGTCCGCTAGCCATATATTTGGCGTCAAATAAGTTGAATCAATTTAGTTGTTGCGGTAAGAAATAAGCTCATAACAGCTAGGGACTTCGGACGATGGTAAGGGAACGTGGTGAGTGCTTCTGGAAGTGGGGCGATCCCAAATTACACACTAGGACCCACACCGAAACGTTGAGTGACGGTTCGCAAATCGATGTCCAGGTCCGCCTTTCGAGAATCGGCGCGACCCAAATGTTCATCGGTATTTACGGCCCCAGCGGAGCGCTGACCCACGAAGAGAGCTTCGACTCCCGCCCAGGCGAAACCATGACGCGGGCGATGGCTTGGGGTGTCGGGCGTGCTCGCCAAATAGCAAGCGAAGCCCAAACGCCGTCCCGCAAGGTCGTGTCGAGGTGAGCAGCCTCAGTACTGTCGCCTGGCGCAGCTGCACTCGGTCATAGGTCCCAGGCCGACCACAGTCTGGCCAACCTCGGCCGCATCCCGCTCAGCCTCTTCTTTGGTCCACCAGAAGGCAGTACCAACCATCCAGGCTATTGGGTCGGGGTGGGGCTGTCCTGGGTGCGATGGCAGCTGCCGGCGGCAATCGTTGCATGCATGGATGTGCCGATTCTCGACGCCATTCAGCATTCCGCTGCCGTGCCATGGGTGGTAGCCGGGCGATGTGCCGCAGTAGTCACATGGTGGGTAGCTTTCGGGATCGGCGTGGGGCTGCGGGGCTGGCGCTGGCTCGGCCATTTCCTCGTCATGCGATTCAAGGCAGTGCTCGCACAGGTTGTGTTCCAGTTCGCGGCGCGTCTCGCACCAGCCGCCGCAGTTGTTGTGGAACTGGCACTCGGTCATTTCGCTATCGCTGACCAACTCTGTGTTGCTGGATCGGTTTTCTGTGGGCATGGGGATACCTCAAGCGAGACGTTCAAGTTGTTGTTGGATGCGCCGGCCGATCCAGCGGACGACGAACACGGCCTTACTGTTGCCGATCGCCTTGTAGCGCGGGCCATCCGGGCATTCATTGGCGGGCTTGCCGCGATAGGGGATTCGGGTGTGGTCGCCAGGGAAGCCCTGGAGCCATTCGCACTCGCGCGGGGTGAGCCGACGCACGTGGGCGTTTGCCTGGACCGCTTGCACTTCCGCCCGAGCTTCGAGGGTGTAGGCGTGGTCGGCCTGAACTCCTACTCCATCTGGCCCGCTGGAGGGATTCTCACGGAGTGCTCCGGCTTGAATTGCGTGGGCGATGATCGGCTGACCGCGCCCAGTACCATCTTCACTGGCGTCGAAGCCTTCGGCCTTCAGCGTATGAGTTACCTCGCCAGTGACGCACACCGCGACCTGGCCGCCGGCGTTGGGGTGGCTGGCGCCGTGACCCATGGCTCGAAGTGTTGGGGCGAGGTGCCCGGCGTCGGCGCCGTGATCCTTGCAACTGAAGGCGATGCAGGGCTGACCTTGGCCAGCCTTGCCGCCGCCGGCAGACAGAGTTCCAACTACCTGGCCATCCCCGCCTTCAAGCCTCACTTCCGCTCTGCTGTTCTCGGCAAATGCCAGAACCACATTCTCTTGTCCGCTATTCCTGCCCAGCGTATGAGCCATGCCTTGCAGGACACATGGATCCTGCGTCCCGTGCACTACCAGCATGCCGTTCTCAGCGTCCTGTTGGGTGGCACTGCCGGCCGCCTTGCCGTTTGCCTGGAGGGTTCCGGTTACCTGTAGGCCGCCAGCCAGGTCAAAATCAATACCGAGGCCGCCGCCCGCGCTGGCTCTGGAGCTCAAGGTTCCGGTCACGTAAGCGTCGGAGTCGAGCCGGTGGCTTGCGTTTGGCTGCGCCCGGAGCGATGGGGCAATACAGAAGGTCTCGCTCTCTATGTCCAAGCGAGTGTCGTTGGCCGTCAGTGTGGCGGCCTGGCTGACATTTCCCTGGAGGCCGTGGCCGCCATATGCCGGCACGCCAGCCAAGACCTCGACTGCCGGCCCGTCTTCGCCCTCGCAATTTGGGCATCCGTACTGGCCCAGGCCTAGATCGAAGATCCATCCGCAGCCGCACTGGAGTGCAGGGCCGAATGGAGCTCGGCCGGCAACGTCTTGCCCCTCGCCTCGGCGCGGCGCAGTATCCCGACGCACGCCTTCGCGCTCAAAAAGTACTTCGAGGGGATCGAACCCTGCTCGAGCACTTGCGACAACGAACACACGACGGCGTCGTTGGGCCAGGCCGAAATATTGGGCATCCAGAACCCGCCATGCGACTGTTCGCGTGGGTCCATACACACAACCAGCGTCCTTCCATTTGCCCCCTGGCGGTTGGAGTTCTTCGGATTCGCCCACCAGGGCGCCGAGGAAGCAGCCAAACGCGTTGCCTTTGTCGGAGAGGACGCCGGGGACGTTTTCCCAGAGGCAGACGGCCTCGGGCTCTCCTCGCATGGATCGAACATGGTCAATTGCATCGAACAGCTCCACGTATTTGATGGTAAGGGCGCCGCGGGGGTCGGCTAGGCCTTCCCGCATGCCGGCCACGCTGAAGGCCTGGCAGGGTGTTCCGCCGACCAGGACATCGGGCGCCGGGATCTTTCCGGACAGCACCATGGCAGCCAGACAGGTCATGTCGCCATGGTTCGGCGTCTCAGGGTAGTGGTAGGCCAGCAAAGCGCATGGGAACGGCTCGATCTCGGCGTACCAGTCGGCACGCCAGCCCAGCGGGTGCCAGGCCTCGGTCGCAGCTTCAATGCCGCTGCAGACGCTTCCGTAGGTAATGGGCATTGGTGATCCTCGCCGGGGAGGCGTTCATCGTTTGAGAGGGGAAGGCGCTGGCGGGCAGCGCCGCTTATTGAATTGATGTGCCAAACTGAAGCGAAACGGACGGCTTCGGCATTGGGAGGATGGGTGTTTATCAATGAGCTGGAATGGCGGCCCCTGAGCGAGACCGAGCGACTACAGCTCCAGCTGCTGCTGGCGGAAGCGTATGAGCGGCTGGTTGATCTGGAGGATGATGTGCGCTGGTGGACTTACCGTGCCCGCATAATTGAGTTGCTTTTGGACAATCCTGCTGAGCGTGGCGAGGACATTCATATCTGCGACCTAGTGGTCTACCTGGCAAATGCTCTTTTGACGGCGGATATCGCGAGTTTCGGTCCAGAACACCGAATTGCAGGAAAACGCAAAATGGAAGCTTTTCGCGGACTTCCCGGTATAGCAGCCGAGGCGCTTGTCATCTTCCAAAGCAATGTCGCAACGTCTCCTAGGTTCTGCCCTTTTGATGGTCACCGCGTGGTGCTGTAGCGGGGCTCTATCTAGTTGCCGCTGGCGGGCAGCGCCGGAGGGTCAGGCGGCGGCGTCTTCAGCCGCAGGCTTTGGCTGGTAGACCAGCGTGCCGTCGAGGATGGCGGCCTTGATCGCTTCGAACTCCCAGGCGTAGTACTGCGACTCGACGTAAACCCGTAGCTCGGGATAGTCGTGCTGCTTCCGGCGAATGAAGGCCTCGGCCGCTTCCTTGGTAAAGTGGCTGTTCACGATTTCCCAACGCTTGTTCCAGCCGGTGACCGTGTGGTCGTCAAGTTCGCCCAAGATTTCCCACTGATCATCGGTATCAAGCTCCAGAAAATCGCACTCGTTTCTGGCCTGGACCGCCTGATTGAGTTCTACTTGCTCGTCCTCGTCGAGATCTGCCCAGTATTCCTCAGGGCTGAACCATCTGTTGTCTTCCAGGCAGACCGCCAGGCCCTCGGCGTAGTCAGCCTCATAGCCGTAGTCGATTCGCTTCTGCTGCACGGTGAACAGCGCGCATGCCGTGTGGTGCCACTTCACGCCCTGGCCATTACAGTGGTGGCGAAGGCGGGCGACGAAGTCCTGCCAGGTGTCTGCGCCCATCGGGTGGCCGGTTGCCAGACTCGGGCTGGCGTTGGTATCGCTCATGGCTTTCTCCATGCATGCGCCGCCCTCCGTGGCCGGATGCGGCATGGTGGCAATTTGGTTTGGGATGGGGTATTACGGGTGACCGGCATGAGGCCGGGCGACAAGGAGCGGTTGATGAGCGATCAGACATTTACGGTTGGCGAGTTGAAACGTCGACTTCAAGGGATTCCTGACGACGATATTCTGGAGTTCGACGGAGGCCTTACATTCAATCGAATCAAGCGTCGCGGTGATGACCTGGTGGTACTTGAGTTTGCAGAGCCACAGGCCTATCTCGATGAAGACTTCCGCAAGCGCAACCCGCATGTGCAGGTTGCTTTCGTTTCCGACAGCGGCCCTGAAGATGGCGAGCCTGTGTGGTCGGTCGATGTAGGTATTCAATAGCAGCTGGCAGTTTTTACCAGGCCGCTCGGTGGCATTTTGATGTGCTGCTGGCGCCGGCCGTGCCGGACGCGTGCGGTGATGCGGTTTATGCTGCTTTCTGCTGATTCCAGGCCCCGACAGCGGCAAAGATCTTTGCGGCCTCTGCTTCGTCGAGCGTTGTGTCGGTGGGTATGGCGATCCAGCCGGCCGCGACCAAGTGGTTAGGGTTGGCCGTGGCCCGCAGGTCGGCGTAGGTAATCTCGATTACGTTGGTCAGGTGGTCGGCCCGGTAGTTACCCTGCGGCGCGACCTCGATCGACTTGTGGTACCGCTCGCCGAGTTCTGTCCGGCAAAGCACGCTCAAGTAGATGGTCCATCGGTGCGGGATGTCGCACACGGCATCAACCACCTGGCGTACGCAGATCTGCTTGAGATTCTTCCAGTTGATCAGCACCTGCTGGCCGCTGGGATCGATGTTCACCACGGCGGCGTGGTTGGCCGAGACCAGGGCCCGGTACGTCCGCTCCAGGCGTGCCCGCATGTTGTGTGGCTTGCGCTTGCTCATTGCCGCGCGCCTGTCGCCGCCCCGGCCTCGCAGGCATCGACAAAGCGCATCGCCGCCTTGTAGCTGTAGGCGAACCCTTGCACGGCGCCGGTGGCGATCTCCACCACATCCCACATGCCGCCCTTGCCCGAAGCCTGGTAGCGCGGGGCCGGCTGGCCGACCTTGGCGTGCGCCTCAGTCCTGGCTGACTTGCTGCGCTCGAGCAGGGCCGCGAGCACGGCAATCTTCTGCTCGAAAGCAGGGTGCATTGCTGTCTGCATGGGATGATCCTCGGTGGGGTCAGGCTTGGTGTTCGAAGGCCTCGGCCTTGCGAACGATTCGAACTTGGGCGGTGCGGCGCTCCGGCGCGCGGCGGTCGCGGCGCATCGGGTCGCTGTCGTTGATGACCGAGTGCATGGCGATGAGGCCGGCGAGGGCGATGCACAGCGGGCTAATGATCTGCTGCCGCATGGCCTTCGTGACCGCCTCGATGCGGCGCCCGGCTTCCAGCTTGAACAGCGCGGCTTCGATGCGGTTGGCCACGGTGCCCGGGCTGACCGCCATCTGGCGGGCGATTTCCTTGGTGGTGAGGCCTTGGGCCACCCACAAAAGTGCTTCGAGCTCGCGGGGTGCCAGCGCCTTACCGAGCTGGCCAATCCATGAGCCGCAAGTAATCGTGTCCATGAGGTGCTACCTCGGTTTAGCGCCGTCCAAGGCTTCGCGCAGCTGCAGGACGAGCGCGGTGGGGATGGTGAGTGATCGGCTGTCCTCGTCGATCGAGTCCAGCGATGCAATTAGATTGCGTGATGCAACATGCACGGCGTCTAGCCGAGGCTTCGGGATCGAAGGGCCCTTCATAGAGCCGGCTGTTACTCGCTTCTTGCCGCTTGCCTGGGCTTTTTTCAGCTCGGCGCCCAAAACCTTTCCGGCGCCGTCGCCGTGTTCTCGAACAACCTGAGCAGCTGTAGTCGCCGAAACGTGGCCGGCGGCTACCAGGTTCTGCACATCCGTGTTTGCATTGCCCACGGTGAGAACCTGTTCGACATGCTGCCGGGTCTTTCCAACCTTCGTGGCGATCTGCTCCACCGACCAGCCGAAAGCGCGGAGCCGCTTGTAGCCTTCAGCCAGCTCAAGAGGGGAAAGCTTTTCGTTTTCCTGGCTGGTGATGATGCGTGCTACCCGATCGGCATCACTGCCTTCGAACGCGATCACGGGCACCCAGGCTTCCAGCACTTCGGGCCTGTCTTTGTTGGGCGTCCGAGGAAGCCGGCCTTCCGCATCGAGCTTCAGCAGCGCACGGCGCCGGCGGTGGCCATCGACAAGCCAAACACCGCCTTCCGCCCTCGGGCGAACTTCCAGCGGAGGAATCTGGCCGCCCGCCGCGACGAATTCTGCGAGAGAGCTGATGCTCGCCTCGAGCGCGTCGCCTTCGGTGCGGAGGTTGAAACCAGGCTCTTCGTGCAGGTCCTCGAGTTGAACCTTCATGGCATCGGCGCGCCGCACCTCGCCATCCTTGATCATTTGCTTGAACGACTTCGCCATTTGAGTTCACTTCCGTTGGGCTGCATTGGTCGTGACGCTCGCTGCCGTGGGCCTCCCGGACCAGGGGAGGGCGAACGCCACGACCGATGCAGCCTGGTGATGGGGAACCAGGTGATCGGGCCGTCTTTCCGGCTATCAGGGAATCAAATGACAGCCGCCAGAGTGCGGGTGCCATCGGCGTGCTGTGTTGCGATGTGCATGCTGATGTGATGCGGCGCGCTTCGCTGGATCGCTACGGCGGCCTTGCTGAAGCGCTCGTCGAAAGCGCCTTCACCATCAGGCAGATGGGAGGTGCAGGTCAGGCGGGAGCAGTCTTCGCCGTTCGGGCCCTCACCATCGTGGGCGATGTTGAAGCTGGCGATCATTGCAATGCCGTGGTCACGACAAACGGCGATGATGTTCTGCATCAGCGGGCTGATTTGCTCGTCGTAAATTTCTTCTTTGTTCACGGTGATGCCCTCGGGTTGATTTCCCGTCTGGCCCTGTCGCCAAGGCCAGCCAGTGAAATCGAAGTGATCCAGGCGCCCATCGCTCTCTGGGCTACGCGCTTCCCCGCATTGGCATGCGCGCCACTTGGTTACCTGAACCCAGCTCACTGCATGAGGCAGCTGCTGCCCTCATTTGCCGCTGAGGGTGACGGGTGTCGAGTTGTGTAAAGAGCGGCGGCCGGTGCGGGCCTCTGCAGTCCCTCGTGAGTGACTGCCTGATGTGAATTTAGAAAACTAAACGGATAGCGTCAAGATTTATTTTAGAAATCTAAACAGGCGAGGCGAGTGGACGCCCCTGCAGACCGTGCAATGTCAAGACTTCCGGCTCCGTAGGAGATCGGCTAATCTTGCGTGATCCCTGTATGGATATACAGTTAGTGGAGTGTCAGATGGCAAGGCCCCAGAAGCAGCAGGAAAGAGCGGTTATGTCGGATGTGGAGCGCCTGGGTCTTCGGGTGTCATCGATGATCAATCACCCGATTGCGCAGCAGCAGCGATGGGTCGTGATTCACCGCCTGGACACCGACGGTGACCGGGAGTGGGAAGAGGTGATGGGGATTCTCAAGGAAACTGACGGGATAGAAATGGAATTCAACGAGGAGGATGCCTCGGTTACGCTGCGTTGGGAGGCATTCTCGGATGATGACCCTCGAGCGCAGAACCAGGAGGAGTTCGTCGCGATCGAGGAGCTGGCGCCGTTCTAAGCGCGCAAGAAAAAGCCCGCGCTATGCGGGCTTCCTGGGATAGGTCACGCCTTCTTGGCGTTCCATATCAGCAAAACCTTCGCGTGCACCGTAACGTCATCGATCCGCGCGGTCTGGTTCTCGTAGTGCTTGTTGTCCGATATCAGGCGGAAGTGGTCCTCATCGAGGCGCATCAGGCGCTTGATATACAGCTCTTGGTGCCAGGTGATCACGTAGATACCTTCACCGATGAACTCGTTGATCCCGCGATCGACAATGACGAGGTCCTTGTCGTTGATCGTGCCTTCCATGCTCTGGCCCCAGCCGGTAATCATCGCCAGTGCCGAGGGAGCGGTGTAGGTGACGCCTTTCTCGCGCAGTACCTCCTCGCGCACCACCAGGTTACGAACGGCCTCGTTGTAGTCGGCCGGAACCTGGCCGTGGCCCATGGCTGCCCGAACGTCGTACTGAGGGATGAGGATCTCTTCCTGGGTGGGTTTGAGGCTCGAGTAGGCAGCAGGCAGGTACTCTTGGCCCTGATCCGGGCTATCAGCCTCAGCCGCGGCTGCCATCATCACCTCGCGTGCCTTTTCGGAAAGGTTCTTCCCGGCCTTGGAGGCCAGCATCTGCGCAACCAGTTCTGCAGTAGTCAATGAAGAGCTGGCAGATGATGGCTGGTCAGTAGCCTGGCCAGTACCGTCCGACAGCCATTGTGCTGAGCACTCTAGCGCTTTTGCCAAGGCGAGCAGGTTTTTGCCCTTGGCGCCGTTCGTTCCGTTGATCCAGAAACTCACGGTTGCCTTGGACACGCCAGACAGTTTGCTGAGGTCGGTGGAACTGAGGTTCAGCTCCTTCATGCGCGCGATAACGCGGTCTTTGAATTCCATATTTAGGATTCTAAACCTTTAGAAGTTTAGATAACTTGCCTTGTTGTGTTAAGAACTCTAAACTCGCCGAAGACATCGGAGAGACATCAATGACCTTTGACGAAGCCCTGAACCATTTCCGAACCGGCCGCGCCATTGGTGAAGCTCTCGGCGTTTCCAGTAGCCGTGTGTCCCAGTGCCGGGCGGCTGGTGGTTTCTCCTACCCAATGCAATGCGTTTTGGAGAAGGAGTCAGGCGGGAAGCTGGTCGCTAGACGACAAGACGTTCCACGCGTCGATTCTCTGAAAAGCGCCGTTTGACGGTAGGAATTATGCAAAACCTGGCATTGCGCCAGTAGATGACTGAAACACCTGCGAATCCATCCAGTACTGGAAAGGCAGGCGAAAAAAAACCGCCTGGCAGGGCGGCTTCTCTACAACAAACATCGAGGTCGATTATGCACTCTGCAATGGATGCAAGCAACACCGCACCCTTGGCCGTTTCGCACCAGAAGTCCTACCACAAATCCGCCGCACTTTATGCCGCGCGAATGATTCGCCTCCAGTACGCAGATGCCTCGAAAGCCGCGCTCCGCCGGGAGTGTGTCGAGCACTTGCGGGCATCGCTGTACGGGGGTGAGGCGTGAGCACCGTAGTCATGACGGCCTGCTGGCCGCTGCAAGGCATGAGCCCAGCGCAGAAGGCTGTGCTGATTTCCCTGGCCGACAATGCCAACGACGACGGCGTTTGCTGGCCCTCCGTAGCCACGATTGGTGCCCGCACATGTCTGTCGGAGCGCGCTGTCCGCAATGCGCTGCGCTGGCTTGAGGAGTCCAGCCTGCTGCAAAGTCATCAGCGTTTCGGTCGATCCACCTGGTACACGATCACCCCGGCAGCATATGCCCCCGGCACGATATGCCCCCCGGCACCAGATGCCCCATCACCCCGGCAGGAGATGCCCCCCACCCCGGCACCAGATGCCCCCAGAACCGTAAAGGAACCGTCAATTGAACCGTCACCTGATGGCGAACGCGTTCCGCGCTCCCCGTCTTGCCCGGTTCAGGACATCGTTGATCTGTTCAACCGAGTTCTTTCGCCGGCCCTGCCTGCAGTGGTGCTTGTGTCCGAGGCGCGCAAGAAGCAACTCCGTGCTCGTTGGAATCAAAGCGCTGTTCACCAGAGCCTCGAATTCTGGGCCGAGTACTTCGCCGACGTAGCCAGGTCCGACTTCCTGATGGGGCGTGCTGCGGGTAAGTTCGGCGCTGCGCCGTTCCGCGCCACCTTCGACTGGCTGATTGCTCCGTCCAACTTCGTGAAGGTGGTGGAGGGCAATTACCATGCGTGAGCCCTACAACGCTGAGGCCGAACATGGCCTGTTGGGCGCGATGCTGCAGCGCCCGGAACTGATCGACACCCTGTCCGACGACCTGTCGCCTGAGTCGTTCTACTTTGCGGAGAACGCTGAGGTATTCCGTGGCATCCTGGCGCTGCGCGCTGCCGGCAAGTCTGTCGACCTGCTGACCGTGGCCGATCAGATCGGCGTGCTACACAACGGCGACCGTGCTCTCGGCCATTGTGCATCCCTGGTGGCCAACACCCCGAGCGTGGCCAGCGCGGGCACCTATGCCGGTATCGTTCGCGAGCGGGCCATTGAGCGCGCCTTGTACGAGCTGAGCGACCGCACCCTGGAGATCGTGCAAGGCAGCGGCGACATCCAAGACAAGATCGCGGCCGTGCAGGCGGCGGCCATGGGCATTGACGCTGGCGGTGATGGTGATGAGGTCGTGAAGGCAGCCGACCTGATGGCCGACCAGCTGGAGGTGTGGCAGGAGCGTCACGACCGGCTGTCACGCGGCGAGACGCTGATCGGCCTGTCGACCGGCTTGACTGACCTGGACGAGAAACTGGGTGGCCTGCAGCCAGAGCAGTTGATCATCGTGGCGGGCCGTCCAGCCATGGGAAAAACCACCTTGGCCATGGGCTTCGTACTGGACGCTGTGGTGCGCCAGAAGAAGTCCGGCCTGGTCATCAGTCTAGAGATGAGCAATGGCCAGCTCATTGACCGCGCCGTCGCCGCTGAAGGCCGGATTCCGCTCAACCTGATCAAAAACGGCTCAGCCTGTGAGTCGCATGGCGCCGAGCTTTGTGCTGCCGCGGCCAAGCTGAAGCACGCCAACCTGTTCATCGCCGACCGCGCCGCCGCCACGGTGGGCCGCATCCGCTCGCTGGCACGCCGGCACAAGATGCGGTACGGCCTGGACATCCTGATGATTGACTACCTGCAGCTGATGGACGGCGAGGGTGGCAATCGTACCGAAGCGGTCAGCAGCATCAGCCGCGGCTGCAAGCTGCTGGCCCGCGAGCTGGGTATCCCTGTCGTGCTGCTGAGCCAGCTCTCCCGCAAGTGCGAGGAGCGCCCCAACAAGCGCCCGGTGAACTCCGACCTTCGCGAGTCGGGCGCCATCGAGCAGGACGCCGATGTGATCCTGTTCGTGTACCGCGACGAGGTCTACCACGAAAACAGCGAGTTCAAGGGCGTTGCCGAGATCATTGTCGGCAAGGGCCGCGACATCGAGACCGGCACCGTCCGGGCTGCCTTCCTAGGCCAATACAACCGCTTCGAAACCCTCTCGGCCAGTTGGCAGCCGCCGGCCAAGGCCCCAAGCCAATCCGAGCGGCCGTTGTCGGCCCGCTACGCACGCAAGGAAGTCGCATGACAGCACCCGCCCTTCGCCCGTTCAAGGCCAAGCCGGCCCGCGCCAAGCCCGTCGACCGGGAAGGGCAGGAGCAGGCCGCGCTGATGCAGGAGCTGCAGTTGCGCTACCCGCAGGCCTACAAGTTGATCTACCACGTGCCGAACGGCGGGCACCGGGTCAAGGCCGTGGCCGCCAAGCTGAAGGGGCAGGGGGTGAAGGCGGGCGTACCCGACCTGGTGCTGCCGATGGCGCGGGGTGGGTATTTCGGCCTGTACATCGAGTTCAAGGCCAAGCCGCCGTTCGATGCTCCTGTGTCGCCGAGCCAGGATGCTTACCTGCAGGCGCTCGCCGCCCAGGGCTATCTGGCCATCGTGTGCCGGGGCAACATCGACGCGGTTGAAGCCATCCGGGCCTACCTGCTGCTGCCTGCGACGGTGGCCGCATGAGTGCTACCCGGGAAGTGAAACTGAGCGAAGCCGAGGTGCGCCGGCAGGCCGCCGACAAGTCGGTGCGTGACTTGCGCGACCCGCGTCACCCCGGGCTGTACCTACGCTTCTGGAGTAACCGCGAACGCGGTACCTGGCACCTGGTGCGCGGCAAGAAATGGGTTCCGGTCGCCCGGTGGCCCGAGCTGAGCGTGGCGGCGGTGATTGCCGAACTGCCCGCGCTGCGTCAGCGCCTGCTGCGCGACCCGGCCACCGCGAACGTGGTGTCAGGCATGGCCACCGTGGGCCAGCTGCTCGACTGGTACGGCGACCGCATGGCCCGTGATCGTTCGCTGTCGGCGAAGCGCAAGGCCGGCGCCCGATCCGCCATTGCCCAGCACCTGAAGCCGCGCCTGGATGACCTAGCCGTGGCCAGTGTGAGTGCCGAGGCGCTGGACAAGCACCTGATGTGGCCGTGCCAGGCCGAAGTGTCGTTGTCCTACTTGCGGCAGATGTTCGCGCTGCTGCTGACCGCGTTCCGCCAGGCCCTGCAGCTGGGGCTGATCGACCGGAACCCGATGGCCGGGATGCGCTTCAACGATTTCACCAAGGCCCGCATCCTGCCTAAGGCGGCCCGGCTGCGCGGCGTGCAGCTGCCCGAGCTGATGCAGCAACTTGCCCAGGCCTTCGAGCGGGATCCTGGGGACGCCATGCTGGCCCTGATGATGCTGGCCCACGGCACCCGGATCGGTGAGACCCGCATGGCGCGCTGGAGCGAGATTTCCCTGGCCGCCGCCGAGTGGTTCATTCCGGCGGCGAACACCAAGACCCGCACCGAGCATCGCCTGCCGCTGACCACCCAGGTGGCGGCGCTGCTGACCCGGTACCGGACGATCCAGCAGGCCCGTGGCTACGAGGGCGTGTACCTGTTCCCGAACCGCCGTGGCCTGCCGCTGAGCGAAACCCAGGCAAGCATGGTGTTCACCCGACTGGGGCAGGGCCAGTGGACCAGCCACGACCTGCGCAAGGTGTCCCGTACCACCTGGACCGACCTCGGCATCGACGGCCACATCGGCGAGATGCTGCTGAACCACACGCTGGGGAAGATCGCCAGCACCTACATCCACACCCAGGCCATGCAGCAACGCCGGGCGGCCCTGGAGAAGTGGCACGCCTGGTTAGACGGCATCGGCTTTGGTGCCATTCACGGCCTTACCAAGGCCTTATCGGGAATTTCACAGAATTCGGCCCAGCCAGCGGAACACAGGGCGTCCAGCGACCTTGCCGAATTTGTAATTAGCGAGGATTCGAAATGAAGAACGACGACAAGAACCGCGCCGAGTTCGAGCGCCGCTTCCCGGTCCCGGTTGGCATCAAGTGGGATCCTTCTGTTGGCGATTACGTCGTCACTTGCGAGGGCTGTTGGATGGCTGCCGAAGAAGTTGTCTTCCAGGCCCGCCGGGAAGGCTGGTTGGCATGCCGTGAAGCGATGCGCGTGACCAATCCGTTCCCCGTCCAGATGGGTGACCCGGACGCAGCGTGGGCGCGCCAGGTGGCCGAAAAGTCGTTGCGTGCCCAAGGCTTCAAGGTGGTCGGCTGATGAAGAAGCACGGCCCAGCCTTCAAGAAGGTCGTGATCGAGCTGGACAAGTGCCCTTTGTGCCGTGGGAGAGCGGTCACTCAGGGTGTGTTTCACGAACTGCCATGCGACCACTGCAACACCTCGGGCTTTGTGGCGGCTGCAACCGGCGAGGCCCTGGCCCTGGATGAACTGGTGACCCAGCTCAGCATTCGGCTTCGGGCAGCGCTCAGGCAGATCGAGCAGTTGAAGAACCCTCAGGCATCCGGGCCTGAGGCTACATATCAGGGAAGCAACCGGCGCGGCGCCGGCGGCACCAATTACACCGGGGATTGAGGGGGAAAGACATGAAAAAACGAACCTACGTAGATAAGGCCCTTGGTGACACCGCTTACATGCTTGAGCAATGGGGCTGGTGGCGCATGGATGCCATGGGCGTGCCTTACTATGTATGTCCGCTGTATGCGCTTATGAAGGAGCACGCTCCAGCGGAAGGAGGGCTCAAGCAATACGTGATCACGGACGACCTAGCACTTGCGGTGGACGGCGCCGTAGCCAGGCTGAACAAGCGCAACCCGCAGTTGGGCGGTTTCGTCTGGCTGTACTTCGGCGCTAAATGGCCGGCGCTGCGGATCGCCCGTGAGCACAAGATGGGTGAAGCCAAGGCGCGCGAGCTGATCAACACTGGAGTGGCCTGGATCGATTGCGCCCTGGAGCGATTACGCGAAGCTGCATAAAAAAGCTTTCCGCGCGGATAAACACCTGTTTTCATAGCAGCGTGTCCAGCTTGCAAGCAACGCGACACAGACGAACCCCGGCCATTGTGTCGGGGTTTTTCGCTTTTGCGGATGACCCGCCCAGGCAGCTGGGCTAAGTCGGTAGTGGCGTCGATCAAAGCCGTGCGCTCCCTGATCGGCTACGCGATGAGAGTCTGGGGTACGTGACCCAGCGAGCCAGACCAACAAGCCGGGAAGCTCCGGCCCTCCGCACCAATACCAAGCCTCAGCACCCGCTGGGGCTTTTTCGTTTTCGGCTCCACCACACCCATCGCCCCGAGCTGGGAGTGCTGTTGGGGCTGAACCTACTCCGCTCCCCAAAAGGGAGGAATCGAGATGCCAAACATGCCCGAGAAGGATCCTGGCCTGTGGGCCGCTGTGCTCACCTGGGTGCTGGCCCATCAGCCTCAGCTGTATGCCGCTGGCTTGTCAGTCGCGATCGCCGTCCTCCGGGTGGTGTATGGCGGCGGCACCCGGCGGCAGATGTTCTTGGAGGGCGCGTTGTGCGGCCTCATCACCCTGGCCCTGGTGCCGTTGCTCGAATGGATGGGCCTGCCACAGGGCATGGCCACCTTCGCAGGCGGAATGGTCGGCTTCATGGGCGTTGAGAAGCTTCGCGGCTATTCGGACCTGTTCCTGTCTCGCAAAGCACAAGGGTGACCCGATGATCACGCTGACTGACGTCAACCGCCGCCAGCACTATCTGGCCCCGGCGGCTGTTGCACGCGTGCAGGAGGCCGGCACTAGCTCGCAGTGGCACGGCATCTGCGCCATCGTCCACACGTTCGACGGCCAGGTGCTGGAAGTGCGTGAGCGTGCTGCCGATATCGCGCAGCAGCTCAGCATGCGCAGGACTGAGTGATGGCCTGCAGTGGGTGCGCCGCTCGGCGCGAGTGGATCAACAAATGGATGAAGGTGGCCCGTGAACGAGCAAGCAATCTCTTTGCTCCAGCAGATCCTGGACCAGCAGAAGAAGCAGACAAGCCTGCTCGAACAGATCGCGACCCAGAACCTGGCACTGATCGAAGCGCTGGCGGATGAAGGCGGCGTCGATCCTGACGCCCCGCCTCAGACTTACCTGAGTGGTGCGCCATGCCGATGAGACCTCAGCGCCCGTGCCGGGCGTCAGGGTGCAGAGCACTGCACCGCAACGGCAATGGATACTGCGATGGTCATGCCGACCTGGCTGCCGAGCAGGCCAAGGCTTGGGCGACACGTAAGGGGTCAGGCCGTGGCGGTCGCCCGTGGCGGCGCAAGCGTGAGCGAATCCTGAAGCGAGATCAGTACCTCTGTCGGTGCGATGACTGCACCCGGCTCGGCCGCATCCGCGAAGCGCATGAGGTTGACCACATCGTGGCCTTGGCCCACGGCGGCACCGACGATGACAGCAACCTTCGGGCGATCAACCGCGACTGCCACAAGGTCAAGACGCAGCGGGAGTCGAAAACGGTCAAAAAATGATCGAAAATGGCGTAAATGAGACAAGATCTCATTGGGCGGGAGGGGGAGGGTCAAAAGTTCAGGCCTTTCCGCTCGGACACCGCGCCCTCAGTCGTTTTTTTACACCCGCGAAATATAAAGTTTAATGGAGGCGCCGATGCCAGGGGTTGCCGGGCGCTCCGGCCGTCGCCCAAAACCCACGGCCCAGAAGGCGTTGGCCGGCAATCCCGGCAAGCGCAAGCTGAACAAGGACGAGCCAGATTTCGCCCTAGTGACGAACGTCGACGCGCCAGAATGGCTGTGCGAACACGCCACCAGGGTTTGGGAAATGCTGGTTCCGGAATTGCTCCGGGCCAAGGTTCTTGCCCTGACCGACATGCACAACGTCGAGGCGTTTTGCTCTGCCTACGGCAACTGGCGAAGGGCCCAGGAATCGGTTATCGCTCACGGCATCGTGGTGGCTGGAGCCACTGGCGGGCCCGTGAAAAACCCGGCGCTCACTGCCGCTAACGAAGCGATGCGCCAGATGGTCACCTTCGGCTCGATGCTGGGTCTGGACCCGGCCAGCCGCACGAGGATCATCGGCGGCAACAAGCAGAAATCCACCAACGAGTTCGCAGCCCTACTGAGTTCCTGATGGCCAGAGCCAAGTACACCAACGTCGACAAGGCGATGGCGTGGGCAAGGTCCGTCCTCAAAGGAAAGTTTCCCGCCTGCCTCTTCATCCACCAGGCGATAGAGCGGCACTTCGATGATGTGGCGGCCAGTCGATCGAAGGACTACCCGTACAAATTCGATCCGGCGAAAGCCGAGAAGAAGCTGCGCCTTATGCAGCTGCTGCCGCACACCAAGGGCGAATGGGCGTTCAAGCGTCAGCTGATCACCCTGGAACCGTGGCAGCTGTTCGGCATTGCCTGCACCTTCGGCTGGATCCGGAAGAAGGGCGGGTACCGGCGCTTCCGCGAGAGCTACTGGGAAGTACCGCGTAAGAACGGCAAGTCGGTGATCGCCGCCGGCGTCGGCATCAGCATGTTCGTTGCCGACAATGAGTTTGGTGCCGAGGTCTACTCCGGCGCGACGACGGAAGCGCAGGCTTGGGAGGTGTTCCGGCCGGCGCGGCTGATGGTTAGCCGCTCGCCAATGTTGATGGAGGCTGCAGGTATCGAGGTCAACGCCTCGAACATGAACATCCCGTCCAACGGCAGCCGCTTCGAGCCGTTGATTGGCAACCCTGGCGATGGTGCTTCGCCTTCGTGCGCGATCGTCGACGAGTACCACGAGCACGCCACTGCGGCCCAGTACGACACAATGCTCACTGGCATGGGGGCTCGCAGGCAGCCGCTGATGTTCATCATCACGACCGCCGGTGCGGATATTGAGGGCCCGTGCTACGACAAGCGCCGCCAGGTCATCGAAATGCTGAACGGCACCGTTCCTGACGACGAGCTGTTCGGTTATATCTGGACCCTCGACGAGGGCGACGACTGGACCGACCCGAAGAACCTGGCCAAGGCCAACCCCTGCATGGGTGTGTCGGTGTTTCAGGAGTACCTGGAGAGCCAGCTGGCCCGGGCAATACGCTCGGCGCGCTTCACCAACACGTTCAAGACCAAGCACCTGAACCTTTGGGTGACCGCCAAATCTGGCTTCTTCAACATGGAGAGCTGGAAGGCGTGCGAGGACAAGACCCTCACCCTCGAGCAGTTCGAAGGCCAGGAGTGGATTGCCGGATTCGACTTGGCGCGCAAGCTGGACATGAACTCCAGGGCCAGGCTTTTTTGGCGAGAAATCGACGGGAAGATCCACTATTACAGCGTGGCGCCGGCTTTCTGGGTTCCCGAGGATACCGCCAACGACGTCGACAACAAGCGCATGACCGAGCGATTCCAGGCTTGGGTGAACACTGGGTACCTGGTCACCACGCCTGGTGCCGAGGTGGACTATCGGGAAATCCTTGAGGACACCAAGGAGGCCAACCTACTGGCGCCCATCACCGAGAGCCCCATCGACCCACACGGTGCGACTGGCCTAAGCCACGATCTGGACGACGAAGGATTCAATCCCATCACCGTCACCCAGAACTACACCAACATGTCCGACCCCATGAAGGAGCTGGAAGCAGCCATCGAGGCGGGCCGGTTCCATCACGACGGAAACCCGATCATGACCTGGTGTATCGCCAACGTGATCGGCAAGCACCTGCCAGGCAATGACGACGTGGTCCGCCCGATCAAGCAGGGCGACGACAACAAGATCGACGGCGCGGTCGCGCTGATCATGGCTATCGGGTCCGTGCTGCGGCTGGCAGCTGAAGGAAACGGCGGCTTCGACAACTTCTTCGCCAATCCCATCGTGCTTGGCTGACAGGAACCCTATGAAAACTGGTCTCATCATCTTTCTGGCGCTCGCTGCCGGCGGCCTGCTGTTGGGCGTAGCGGGCGTATACGTGCTGGCGGGCCTGGGCTACAGCCTCTTGGCCGCAGCCTTCTCCTGCCTCGCTGCCGCTGGATTCATCCGCAAGGGGCTGACCAGTGGCTAAATCTCTCACTCAGGTGCTGGGCCAGGCGCTGGTCAAGTCCGCCGAGCCTGGCATGGCTTCCAGCGTGGCAGGCTGGGCCGGCAGGCGCATCGGCCTTACCGATTCGACATTCTGGAGCAAGTTCTACGGCACCGACTCGGCGTCTGGGAAAGTGGTCAGCCAGCAGACGGCTCTCCAGCTGTCGACCGTATGGGCATGTGTGAGGCTCATCGCCGAGACGATCGCCACGCTGCCAATCGCGCTCTATGAGGACAAGAACGGCGCGCCGGTGGTGGCAAGCTCCCACCCGGTCAATTTCGTGATCAGCCAGCAGCCCAACGCCGACCAGACCCCGGTGGAATTCTGGGAGAACGTCATGGCCAGTCTGCTGCTGCAGGGGAATTCATTCTGCGAGCCGCACATGAGCGGCAGGTCGCTGACCAGCCTGGAATTTCTCCTCCCGCAGAACATGTCGCCGCCGCGTCGCCTTGCAGATGGCCGTATCGAGTACCGATACACCGACAGCTTTGGCAAGCCGCAGACGCTCACCGATGAGCAGATGGTGCACATCAGGGCGTTCGGTACCGACCCGCTGTGCGGGCTTTCACCTCTGTCCTATGGGCGTCAGGTATTGGGCTCGGCCATGGCCGCCGATGAGTCGGCAGCCAAGATGTTCGCCAACGGGATGAAGCTCGGCGGTGTGCTTTCCACCGACCAGATCCTTAATCCGAAGCAGCGCGGCGAGCTGCGCGACGACATGGTCAAGCAGTACGAGGGTGTGACCAACGCGGGCAAGACCATGCTGCTCGAGGCTGGCATGAAGTATCAGCAGGTGTCGATGACGCCTGAAGACGCCCAGATGCTCCAAACCAGGGCGTTCAACGTCGAGGAGATTTGCCGCTGGTTCCGGGTGCCGCCGTGGATGGTTGGACACACGCAGAACTCCACCAGCTGGGGCACAGGCATGGAGCAGCAGATGATCGGCTTCCTGTCATTCACCCTGCTTCCCTGGATCAAGCGCATCGAGATGTGCGCCAACCGGCGCCTGCTGCGCCCTGATGAGCGCCGTCGCTTCTACGTGAAGTTCAACCCTGAAGGCCTGCTGCGCATGGACAGCGCGGCGCGGGCGGCTTTCTACAGCTCGATGACGCAGAACGGGATCTATACACGGGACGACTGCCGGCGCAAAGAGAACCTGCCCCCGCAGGGTGGCAACGCCGCGAAGCTCACCGTGCAATCCAACATGCTGCCCATCGACAAGCTGGGCGAAGACCCCGGCGGCGCCAACCAGGCCAAGGCAGCGTTGCTCGACTGGCTCAATGACCAGCCAAGAGGTAAATCTGAATGAAAACCGCACCCACCAGCTGGTGGTCTGGGCCCGGCGTCAAGGCGGGCCACAAAGATCGAGCAGCGGCAGTCAAATACCGCTCTTTCGACTATGACGTGAAGGCTGTCGGAGACGACGGCCTTTTTTCTGGCTACGGCTCAGTGTTTGGCGTGGTCGACAGCTACAACGAAGTGGTCGCGCCTGGCGCCTTCTTGGAGTCGATCGAGGACGCCAAGGCCAAGTCGAGAACCTTCCCAGTGCTCTGGCAGCACCGCACTGGTGAGCCAATCGGCAGCTGGGACATCAGCAGCATGAAGGAAGACGACCGGGGTCTGTTCGGGTCCGGCGAGCTCTGGCTGCAGGACGCCCCCTATGCGCGCATCGCCTACCGCGGCATGCAGACCCGCTCGATCACCGGCCTGTCGATTGGCTACTACGTCCGCGAATCGAGCTTTGACGAGAAGACTCGGATCCGGACGCTCACCAAGCTGGACCTGATCGAGATATCCATCGTCACCGTGCCCGCCAACGACGAGGCGCGCACCGACACCATCAAGTCGAAGTTGGCCCACGGCGGCCTGCCTTCGATGCCCGAATTTGAGTTGCTCCTGCGCGAGGCAGGCTTCTCGAAATCTCAGTCCACGGTGATTGCCAATCGTGGGCTGCAGCACCTGCTCCGGAGCGAGTCCGAGGGCGACCTGGCAGCAATCGAAATCGTCGAGGCGTTGAAGTCGCGCCCGACACTTTCTCTCCCATCGTTTTGAGGATTCATCATGCATAACGCCATGAGCAACCAGGCTCGCTCCGAACACCGCCAGTTCCAGCGCAAGGAGCACGCCGAAGACAAGCTGCAGCTGAAAGCGGTCAACGACCTGCTCGATGAGCGCGACAAAGAGATCAAGGCGTTCGCCGCCAAGGCCGCTGAAGAGATCAAGTCGCACGGAACCATCCTGGCCGAAACCAAGACCATCCTCGATGGTCTGGTGAAGGACGGCTTGGGCCTGCAGGACCGTCTGCAGGAGATCGAGCAGAAGATGGCTCGCCGTTTCTCCGCCAATGACCCTGTCGACTTCAAGTCTGCAGGCGAAGAGCTGACCGAATGCGACGATTTCAAGGCGCTGCAAACTCGCGGTCGTGGCATCGTTCGAGTTGGCAGGAAGGCCGTCACCAACATCACCAGCGCTACCACTGGCACCGGTGGCGTCGGCGTAGCGATCCAGCCGACTCGCGTTCCAGGCATCGTGGTTGGGCCGGAGCGCGAGTTCACCATTCGCGACCTGATCATGCCCGGCCGTACCGGCTCGAACGCGGTCGAGTTCGTGCAGGAAACCGGCTTCCAGAACATGGCCGCGCCCCAGGCAGGTGAGGGGGCCGCGAAAGCCCAGTCCGACCTGTCCTTCGGCCTGAAGACCACCAATGTCATCACTATTGCTCACTGGTTCCGTGCTTCCAAACAGGTCCTGTCTGACATCCCGCTGCTGCAGAGCTACATCAACGGTCGCGCCATCTACGGCCTGAAGTACAAGGAAGAAGAGCAGCTGCTCGCTGGCGACGGCACCGGCCAGAACCTGCTGGGCCTGATTCCCCAGGCCACCGCTTTCAACAACGCCCTGCGCAAAGCCGGCGACACCAAGATCGATACTCTGCGCCGCGCGATTCTGCAGGTCCGCATCGCCGAGTACCGCGCCTCGGCCATTGCCCTGAACCCGGTCGACTGGGCGGACATCGAGCTGACGAAGGATGCAAACGGCTCCTACATCTGGGTGAACGTTCAAGAAGGCGGCGTGCAGCGCCTGTGGAAGCTGCCGGTGGTGGACAGCAACGCAGTGCCAGAAGGCGAATTCCTGGTCGGTGCGATGAACATCGCGGCCCAGGTGTTCGACCGCGAGGAAGCGGCCGTCGAGGTTTCCACCGAGGACGGCGACAACTTCCGCACCAACATGGTCACCATCCGCGCCGAAGAACGCCTTGCGTTGGCGGTGTACCGCCCCGAGTCGTTCGTCCACGGCGAGTTCGAAGCCACCCCGTAATCAGCCCAGGAGCACGCCCGGGAAACCGGGCGTGACTGCACATGCCAGACGTTAAAGTGAAAACCATCAAGGGCTTCAACAACGGCGGCGCGTACGTCAAGCGCAACCAAGAAATCACCGTCGACGAGCTGCGTGCTCGCGATTTGCTGCGTAATGGCCTGATCGAGGATTACGACGTGAAGAAAGCCCAGGAACCCGATAACAAGAAGGCGCCGGAGCCAGCCAACAAAAGCGGCAAGGGAGCGGCCACCAAGCCCAAGGAGTAATCCATGTCCGTGATCGCCATCGATATCGCCATGCACCACCTGCTGGCCGAGCCTGACGACCAGGTGCTGGTCCAGGCTCAGCTCGATGCGGCGGAGGAGTCGGCGATGCAGTTTCTCAATCGGCGCTTCTATCTGGACCAGGTGGCTCTCGACGCAGCCCGCGCCGGCGTACCAGCGGCCATGCAGCAAGCCAAGGAGGCGAACGCAGACGCGGTTGCTGCAGCTAAGGCGGAGCAGGACCACGCCATGCGCTGCCGTTTGCTTGAGCACGCACGCAAGGCCCTGGCGGATGCCTACGACCTGGCGGATTCCATCGCCTACGGGATGGTGCTTAACCCCGCCATCCAGGCGGCTTGCCTGCTCAAGCTTGGCCACCTGTTCGCCAACCGCGAGGATGTCATCACCGGCACCATTGCCACCGAGTTACCGCTGGCGTCCCAGCACCTGCTGATGCCCTATCGCATCCGGATGGGTGTGTGATGCAGGCCGGCAAGCTCCGGCACCGCATCGACATCGAGGAGTTCACCCCCGTTCGAGATGAAGCGACTGGCGAGTTTGGCGAGCCTGACTGGGTGCTGCGCTGGGCGAAATGCCCGGCTCGGGTTGAACCTTTGTCAGCCCGAGACCTGGTTGCCGCGAAGGCGGCCCAATCCGAGGCCACAGCGCGCATGGTGATCCGGTATCGCCAGGGCGTGCTGCCCACCATGCGGATCGTCTACCGCGGCGAGGTATACAGCATCGAAGGCCCACCCATGGAGGACGACAAGTCTGGCCTTGAGTACCTGACCATCCTAGTTTCGAAAGGGGTGAAAGATGGCTGATGTTGAGTTCAACATAACCGGTTTGGATGGCTTGCTGGGAAAGCTGGACTCGCTGAGCTACGACGTTCGCCGCAAGGGTGGCCGGGCCGGACTTCGGAAGGCCGCTCAGGTGGTGATGCAGAAAGCCAAGGAAGGCGCTGAGCGCATCGACGACAAGGAAACCGGCCGCTCGATCGCTGACAACATTGCCCTCCGCTGGAACGGCAAGCTGTTCAAGCAGACCGGCGACCTCGGTTTTCGTGTCGGCGTACTGCACGGCGCCGTGCTCAAGGATGGCGGCGACCTAAGCCCGAACTCGCCAACGCCGCACTGGCGCTTGATCGAGTTCGGTACCGAGAAGATGGCTGCCGCTCCGTTCATGCGTCCGGCCCTGGCCAACAGCATCAGCGAGGTCACCAACACATTCGTCACCGAGTACGAAAAAGCGATTGATCGCGCGATCCGGCGCGCTGCGAAGAAGGCTGCGTCCTCATGACACCACCTATTTTTCAACTGTGCTCCCAGGCTGCCGCCGTCACGGCGCTGCTCGGCACCGGTGCTAATCTTCGGCTCTACTCGTTCGGCGAGGCTCCGCAGGATGTGGCCAAGCCGTACGCGGTGTGGCAGCTGGTCAATGGCGAGCCAGAGAACTACCTGGCTGGCCGGCCCGATGCCGACAGCGTCACCCTGCAGATCGACGTATACGGTGTCACCGGAACCTCAGTGCGCCAGGTGCGCGATGCGATACGAGACGCCATTGAGCGGAGTGCCTACGTCACCCGCTGGGGCGGCGAGGGCCGCGACCCTGCCACAAAGAATTATCGAGCCAGCTTCGACGTGGACTGGATTGTCCTCCGGTAGCTGATCAATCCCCCAATAGCCCGCCCAGTGCGGGTTTTCTTTTGCCCGCAATTGGAGAAACCCATGGCGATTCTCGCTCAAGGCACCCAGATCTATGCCCTGGTGCCCAAGGTTGGCACCCCATCCCAGTTTGAAGTCATGGAAGTGGAGTGCGCGACCGCCTTCAACCCGGGCGGTAACCCTGCTGACCAAGTCGAGGTTACCTGCCTCAGCGACCGCGTTCGCAAGTACCTGCGCGGCCTGCGCACCCCTGGCCAGGCTTCGTTGACCCTGAACGTCGACCCGCGTAACGCCTCTCACGTGCGCCTCCACCAAATCTCGGAAGATGACTCGATCGAGAGCATCCGCTGGGTTGTGGGTTGGTCGGATGGTACCGACATTGCTCCGACCGTAGGCGTTGCCGGCGCACTGGCTGCGATCGAGTTGATCAATGGTGGTACTGGCTACACCTCGGCCCCGACCGTCGCGTTTTCGGGTGGGGGAGGCACTGGCGCCGCAGCAACCGCGATCATCGTGGATGGCAAGGTGGTCGGCTTCAACATCACCAATGCCGGCTCCGGCTACACCAGCGCGCCGAGCATCACCCTGACCGGTGGCGCGGGTTCCGGTGCGGCGGCCTCCGCAGTCCTAGGCGATGCGGATGATTTCGTCTTGCCCCCGACCCGCACTTGGTTCCTGTTCGACGGCTACGTCTCCGACTTCCCGTTCGACTTCGCGGCCAACGCGGCGGTTACTACAGCGGCCACCATCCAGCGTTCGGGCGGTTCTGCCTGGATCCGTAAAACCACCAACTCGTGAGGCAAGTGATGAAGCTGACGCTCGAATCGTTGAAGAAAACCGGCTCGTTCACTGGCCGGCCCGTGGCAAAGGAAATCACTTGGCGTCAAGGCGACGAGACCTTTACCGCCACGGTGTATGTGCGCCCGTTGGGCTACCAGGCGGCGGTGAGTGATGTTCTGGCGGCTGGCGGCAAGCAAGACAACATTGCTGGCCGTATCGCCGCGGCCATCTGCGACGAGGATGGCAACACTGTCTTCACCGCGCTCGACATCACCCATGGCCCGCTGGACCCGGTGGAGTTGGCCAAAGACCCAGAAAGCACCAAGCGTCTGGGGGCCTTGGACGGCAACCTCACCGTCGCCCTGATGGTGGCTATCAATGAGGTGACCAACATGGGAAAGACACCGAACTCAGCGACCTCGACGAGTTCTGGCACGAGCTAGTCCTATGCGGCGTTGGGGGCAGGACCATTGCCGAGGCGAAAGAGCGGATCAGCATCCAGGAGTTTCGCTCTTGGATGAAGTACCGCAGCCGCCGCGGCTCCCTGCACCTTGGGATGCGCTTCGAGCGTGGTACGGCTCTGCTGGCCACGCTTTATGCGAACACCCACACAAAGGACGGCGGCTACACCGTTTACGACTTTATGCCTCACGAGTCCGCGCCTGCGCTGACGCTTGAGGAGGCCATGAAGACCTGGGCGTAGCCGAGCTCTGAGCCAGCGATCTGCAGGAGAAAGGCATGGCAAGTAAATCGCTGGGTACGCTGACCCTGGACTTGATCGCCAAGATTGGCGGTTTCACAGGCCCGCTTGACCAGGCCAGCCGTGAATCGCAAAAGCGCATGGCTGAGATCAAGAAGTCAGCTGAAAACCTCGGCAAAGGCATCGGTGCCGCCTTTGCCGCAGTGCCGGCCATCGTCGCTGGTCTGGTCACCAGCTCGGCCATGGCGGCGAAGGAAATCACGAATCTTTCGAACCTGGCAGGCCTCACCACCACCGAGTTCCAGCGCTACGCTGCCGGCGCTGCTTCAGTCGGAGTAGAGCAGGACAAGCTGTCTGACATCTTCAAGGATACCAACGACAAGATCGGCGACTTTCTAGCCACTGGTGGCGGCGAGCTCAAGAACTTCTTCGAGACCGTGGCGCCAAAGGTCGGCGTGACCGCTGAACAGTTCCGCAACCTGAACAGCGCCGATGCGCTGCAGCTGTACGTGACCAGTCTGCAGAAGGCGAACGTGAGCCAGGCTCAAATGACCTTCTTCATGGAGGCGATAGCCGACGAAGCCACGGCCCTGGTGCCGCTGCTGGCTGATGGGGGCAAGAAGTTCAAGGAGTACGGGGATGCCGCGCAGCAGGCCGGCATGATCATGGACGAGCAGACCATCGGCGCTGCTCAGCAATTCAGTACAGAGCTGACGGTGATCGGCCAGTACGCCAATTCTGCGAAGACAGCCCTGGCGGCCGAGTTCATGCCGGTACTGGCCCAGCTCGCAAAAGACCTGGCCGGGACAACGAAGGAGGCCGGAGGTCTTCGGAATGTTGTTGGCGAGTTCGCCACTGATTTCATCGAGGTCACTGCCGTTACCGCCAGCTTGGCTGACGGCATCGGGCGGACCTTCAAGGTGGTGGCCGCCGGTATTGTGAGTGGATTCTCCACAACCATGGCCTACCTGCAGAGCATCGGCGCAACGGCAAATACTTTGCTCGGCGCCGTGACCTTCGGCGACATGTCGAAGGATTTCAAGGCGAACGCTGACAAACTGACAGCGGATGCCATTGACCATGCTCGAACAGCCAGCACCGTCATGGAGGAGGTTGCTGAGGCGTTTAACAAGCCTTGGTCTGGCGACACGATCCGCGCCTATGTGAAGGAGGCCCGCAAGGCTGCCTCCGAGCTCCCCAAAATCGTTCCGCCTGGTGGGCAAGGCGCCGGCTTCGTCGGTCAAACGGACGAGCAGAAGGCAGCTCAGAAGGCGGCTGAAGCCGCAGCCAAGAAGCTGAATCAGTCCTTCGAGACCGCTGAGGAGAACCTGAAGCGGCAGATCACGCTGATCAATACCAGCACTGACGCCCGAAAAAACGCCACCGAGGTGGCAAAGCTGCAGTTCGAAATCGAATCCGGGAAGCTGGTCGGGATCAATGCCAAGCAGCAAGAGCGCCTGAACGGTTTAGCGGCTGAGCTTGACCGGTTGCAGCAGTTGAAGAAGGCGAACGAGGACGCCGCGAAGGCCCAGGCCTTCGGCGACACGCTGTCTCAGGCGAACAGTACCGTCCGTGAAGGGTTCGACCTGGAGTTCGCCGGCGCGGGGAACGGGGACAAGCTGAAAGAGCGGCTAAAGGCTGACCTGGCCATCCAGCAGGATTACCAGAGCCAGCTGGCGGACCTGCAGAAGCAGTACAACGGCGGCGATATCAGCGAGGAGCTGTACAAGCAGGAAACCGAACTGCTACGCCAGGCGCTTGAAGAGCGCATGGAGATCCAGCAGGACTACTACGCCCGCCAGGACGAGGCGCAGAACAACTGGCTGGACGGGGTCTCATCTGCCTGGGAGAACTACCGCGATGCCGCGGTGGATTATCAGCAGCAGGCCGCTGACTTCACTGCGAGCACCCTGGACAGCATGACCAGTGCGGTTGGAGACGGCATCGCTTCGATGATTCTGGAGTCCGAGAGCCTTGGTGATGCCTTCGGCAACGTGGCCGCTAGCATGGCCAAAAGCATCATCAACGCCTTGGCCCAAATGGCTGCAGAGTGGCTGGTTTACCAAGCGGTTCAGCTGGTGGTAGGCAAGGCAACGCAGGCCAGCGCCGTGCCCGCCTTGATCGCGAACGCTCAGGCCACCTCTTTCCAGGCTCAGCTGGCTGCGTTCGCGAGCACTGCGGCCATCCCAATTGTCGGCCCGGCGCTAGCGCCTGGCGCGGCATTCGCAGCCGCTGCGGCCACAGCGCCGATGGTCGCGGGCGTGGCCAGCGCAGCGCTTGCAGGTATGGCGCACGACGGTATCGATTCTATTCCAGAGGATGGCACCTGGTTCCTCCAGAAGGGCGAGCGGGTGACCACTGCTGAGACCAGCGCAAAGCTCGATCGGACCCTGGAAGACGTTCGCTCCAAGCAGAACGGTGGCGGGACAGTCGTCAACATCATTGGTGATCGAAGTAAAGCCGGCACGGTTGAGCGGCGAACCAATCCTGGCGGGCAGGAGGAAACTGATGTGTTTGTTGCTGACATTTGGGGTGGAGGCGAGCGCGCGCAAGCCCTTGAGGCAGCGTATGGGCTCAGGCGAAACGCGACCTAAACGGAGTGAACCATGAGCACGGAAGAAGCCCCGGCGAGTCCGGGGCAGGAATTCAGCACGGATCCAGAAGCCACGGAGCCAATCGATGAGAAGGAACAGCTCCTGCAAAGGAGGCTCGCCCGAATAGAAGAGGCGCTGGGCCTCAGCCCTCTTACATAACCTCAGCTGAGGATTGGCAATGATTCAATACCCGGCAGAACTGCCGCTTCCTCTGCAGGATGGTTATGGGCTGACCACGGTTGATCCAATGCGAGCCACGCCGCTGGTTACAGGGCGCACTCGCTACCGGATAGCACATAGTTATGTCCCGACCGAGGTGAAGGTGAACTTCATCTTCCGAGAGGCCCAGGCCGCCTTGTTCGAGGGCTGGTACGTGTGGGCCATCAAAAACGGGTTCGAATGGTTCGAGGTTACCCTTCAAACATCCCTAGGGTTGAAGGCCCACCTGGCGCACTTTAAGGGAATCTACCAGGGTCCAGAACTGGTACAGGGAAACATGCTCCGCTTTTCGGCAGTGTTGCAGCTGAAGGATAGGCCAGTACTCACCGAGGAGAAGTACCTCGGCGTAGCGACCGGCATGCCGCTCGATCAGTTCAATAGCCAACTTTCGGGCAGCCTGGACAAGTGGTACACGAGGTACTTCGGATGAGCCTGATCGAGGAGTGCTATGCCTCGGGCAGGGGCGAACTGGTCGACACGATCGAAGCCAGGAAGGAGGGCGGCACCGTCTCCCACCTGTACTGTTCGGGATGGGAAGATCGGGTGTGCACCACCGAGGACGGCCGCACGCTGACGTTCATCGCGATGGCCATGGACCTTGCACTGCCCAAGAACGACAACAGCGCCTTCCAGAACTTGGTGCTGGGCCTGGACAACGTGGCCGGCGAGGTGCAGGAGGTCGTTGAGGAGGCCAAGGCGGCGGACGACCGTTTCATCATCATATTCCGCCGCTACCTGGCCGAAGACCTGTCGTTCCCGCAAGAGCGGTACCGCATGACGCTGCTCAGCCGGGAGTATGAAGGCAACGTGGCGAAGCTAACCGCCGGCTTCTACGACCTGCTCAACACCAACGGCCTTCGCACGATCCTGACCACTTCCATAGCACCCGGCCTGGCGTACATCTGACCATGATCGAAAAATTCAAACGCGCCCCGTATCGCGAGGGTGCGCGGGGGCCTTTTGCCTTCGATTGCTGGGGGCTGTGTATCGCCGTGCGCCACGAAGTGTTTGGCCTTCCGTTGCTGCCCAGCCTGGGCGCCGTGGGCAAGGACAAGCTCAAGGCCAACACCGCCGCCTATCACGACCTACGCCAGGGCATGGAGGAGTGCGCTCCGGAGCCAGGAGCCATCGCCGCTGTGTTCCGCGGCGCGCTGTGCCTGCATGTTGGCGTGGTGGTGGAAAGCGAAGGTCGGCTGAAGGTGCTGGACATAAACCCCGGTGGCGCCTGCCTCCGGACAACCGGCGAGTTCGAAGCCGCTCACCCCAAGGTGGTCTATTACCGTGATCGAGTTTTACCCGAACAAGCTGAGTGATACGGCGCCGCTCGGCACCTGGAAGACCGACCGACGCATGTCCATCGAGGCGTGGCTGAAATCCATGGCCCCGTCGTACGAGCGCCGGGAAAGCCCGCCAATCAGCGCTGTGCTGAATGACGAGGTGATCGATCAGCGCCTGTGGCACAAGGTGAAGTTCAAGCCTGCCGACCTTCTGCAGATCTACCGGGAGCCCAAGGGCACCGACCCGTTCTCCATCACCTTCGCGCTGTTCAAGGGCGTCCAGGCTGTCACGAAAATGCTCATGCCCAAGATGCCGGGCATGCCATCCAGCGCAGGAACCCAGCAGGGCGATCCATTGATGGATGCCAGCGCCAAGGGCAACAAGGTCAAACTGGGCGACCCGGTGCGTCAGATCGCAGGCCATCAGCGCGTCTATCCGTCGTACCTGGCCCAGCCGCGCCGGGCTTTCCTAGCGCCGCGTGACCAGCGCGTGGAAATGCTGCTTTACATCGGCGAAGGCGCATACGACGTGCCGCTGGCGAAGATCAAGGTGGGCGAAACCCCGTTGATTTCCCTCGGTGCTGACGCCACGTTCACCATCTACCCGCCGGGCGCTGACCTTTCTGGTGATCCGGCACACATCAACTGGTTCAACGCACCAGAGGTTGGGGCTAGCTCCAGCGGATCGGCCGGCCTGGAATTGACCATGGCTACTGAGCTGACCCGGTCGTCGACGGCATCGGCGTACCAATTCGTCGGCAAAACGATCAGCGTTCCGGCGGGTTCCGGACAATTTCCGGCTGACTGGTCGAATGGCATCATTGTCCGCGTGATTGCGCCGTACACCTATACGGTGATCGATGGCGGCGCTGGGCGCGATATCATCCGTGGCCCGCTGGAAATGCTGAAACCCACGGTGGGGATGCTGATTGAGGTTGCCGGGGCGAACGCCGGCATGTACGTGGTGAACAGCTACACGCCATACAGCCCAGCTGTGCCGGCGAACCCAGGTACTGCCTCGACGCTCACCGGCTCGGCGGCGCCCACTCGATACGACTTCAACGTCACCCCGCTCAGCTTCACTCTGGTGCGTGGCGGGACCAGCTATCCGATCACGCTGAACACTGCGACCACCAACCTATCCGGTCTGGTATCGGCGCTCAATACGCAGTTCAGCGGCAAGCCGTTCCAGGCGCAGGTGAGCGGCAGCGTGCTTCGCATTGTCGAACTGACGCCGTTCGCCGGCCAGGCCATCACTGCAACGGGCGCGACCACTATCCTGGGTGCCTCACCAGTCGGGGTCACCGGCACGGCCACCACCAGCGCGATCCCCGAGCAGCCAGCCGAGATGACCCTGAACTATGACGGCGGTTCGCCGGTGGTCGGCCTTGCACTGGGTCAGGGCCAGGCAACTATCGGCCCGCGCGGGCTTCGGTACCGAATCACGGCCTTCAGCACGAGCCTGCTCGAGGTGGAGCGCCTGACCGCATCTGGCTCCACCGACGCCGGCTGGCCTGGGTTCAATTCGATGCAGACGGTCAACGGACTGATCACCCTGGACGCATCGAACCTGCAGGGTGGTTACCGCGGCCCGTTCGCCTGCTGTCCGGAGAACGAGAAAGTCACCATGATCGAGTGGTCGGTCACCTATGCCAATGGCCTGTGCGGCATTGGCCGGGAAGGGCAGATCTACGAAGTTCCTACCTACTATGCCTTCGAGTACCGGGACATGGATGTTGCCGGCGCCTGGACCGTCATTGAACTGATGAAGACTGGCGGCTCCTTGGATGCCCAAGGCTTCACCGACCGGGTAACCCTGCCGTATCCAATGCGCGCCGAGGCCCGGGTTCGCAAGCTGTACAAGGACCGCCCGGGGCGGATCAACGACGAGGCCCGCGACGACGCAACCTGGACGGACCTACGCGGGCGGATGCAGAACTCGCCAACGAGCTACCCAGGCCTGACGGTGATGACCTGCAACATTCGTGGCGGCGATCGGCTCTCGGCTCAGTCGGAAAGCCAGGTCAGCGTCGAGGCAACCCGCATTCTTCAGCTGATGGAGGGCGGTACCGGCCCAAGCCGCGACATCGTGCCGTACTGCATCCACCAGCTGAAGCAGCGCGGATACACGGATGACGACCTGGACCTGCCCGAGTGGCAGGCCTTCCACGAAATCTGCGTAGCCCGCGGCGACACCTACGACGAAACGCTGGACGCGACGATCACCGTGAAGGACATGGTGAACAACGCCCTGGCGTGCGGGTTTGGCGAACTGGTGACGTTCCGCGGTCTTCTGCGACCAGTTCGTGACAGTGTCCGGGCAGCATTCGATGTCGCCTACGGCCCGAAGACGCAGACCTACTCACCGCAGAACATGACCAAGATGCTCAAGATCAGCGGCGCCATGCCGTCGATCAACGACTTCGACGGCGTGGATGTGGAGTTCTTCTCGCGTACCACCTGGGCGTGGGAAACGGTCGAGTGCCGCTGGCCTGGAGACTTGGGCAACAAGGTCGAGAAGATCAGGATGCCCGGCATAAGCGACAGGACCAGAGCCTGGCGTATCGGCATGCGCCGGCGCGGCCACCAAAAGTTCCGCACCGACGTTTACACCTGGGAAACCGAGATGGACGGCAGCAACAGCGGCTATCTCAGTTTTGCCGCGGTTGCCGACGACAGGCCGAAAGGGTGCCAGAGCGCGATCCTTCTGGCCTTCGAGGTGGCCGGGGCGGGAACTCTGCTGACCTCGTCCGAGCCGCTGGACTTCAGCGCCGGTGGCGAGCATCTGATCGGTGTGCGCAAGCAGGATGGCACGCTTTCTGGGCCGTGGACCGCCACGCAGGTGGACCAGTACACGGTTCGGGTGGATGCGCTCGATTTCACGCCCGTGGTCGACGGCCCACTCGAGCCGCCGCACATCCTGTTCGGCCCAGCCGCTCGATGGGCATACCCAACCCTGATCACCAGCTCTGACCCCGCAAACGGCAACGTCGCCATGAAGGGCATGCCCTACGACGCCCGCGTTTACACCTACGACGACCAGTCGCCACCCGCCTGATTTACACCAGCCCCTGTGGGTATGAAGAGGAAAGACTATGGCCTCCGGCGCAGAATCTCTGCAGCTGTTTGAGCAGCTTGTTGCCAACGCAAACTCGCTGTTCCTGTCCAATGACGACACCGTCGTCATCAATGGCATTACCAAGCCGACCCTGAAGAAGATCTACGCCGACTTTCTCGCCAGTATGGGTACATACCCGTCGATCGCGGCCGGTCTGGCAGCTACAAGCGGCACCGGCACCAACAACCGATTCTTTTCGGTGCCTGCCACCGGAGAACTGTTTGAGACTCGCTATCGCAACGATGCCGGGGTAGCGGTGGAGATTTCATCCTTGCTGTCGTGGCTAGCGGACGGTCTCACCATCAACCGTGGGAAGGTGTTTCCGTGCCGAGTGGCAACGCGAAATGGCGTAACGAGCGCCCAAAACACTGCCCTGAACCAATTTGTCCTTGGGGCTACTGTTATTGGTGCTGAGCCTGATTACTACTATCGCATCGGGTACTACGTAAACGGGTATACCGGCCTGGCTGGCGCTGACCCAGACGGCTGGATTATTGAGCGAATCGCCAAGGCCAACTACGCAACTGCCGATAATCCGATTACGCAGATCATCCGCTACACCGATGTGGCCCCAGTAATCACCGCCGGCCTGCAAACCATCACCCTGAAGTCGGCTAGCTTCCCTGAGGTGAAGTTCGTACTGACGGTGGATGGGAGCAAACGACCAGCTCGCGGCACGCCGATTGCTGCGAATGCCTCGTTTAACCAGGGCTATTCGTACTACATTGACCCGAGCGTCTACCTGGAGCTGGACCCGCGCGACTCGCTGACCATCAACGCCGGCAAGGTGGCGCCGTTCAAGCAAGTGTCGCGCGGCGGCTACCTGTCGCCCACGAACACCACCATGCTGAACGCGATTCTCGACGCGCGCGTGCTGAACGCAAAGGCTGGCATGTATTACGGCCTGAAGTACTTCCAGAACGGGAGCACTTCAGCCGCGCCAGAGGGGGACAACTGGATTATCGAAGAGGCGCCGATCTCCAGTTACGGCTCCAGCACGGTTATCGAGAGTGTCAACCAGATTGCTACCCTTCAGGAGGTGAAGCAGCCAGTCTTGGACAGAACCATTGGCGTCCAGACCGTCACGCTGGCGACAAAAACGGATGTGCGCATCCTCCTGACCATCGACCCTTCGAAGCTTCCGGCCTATGGAACACCGGTCGGCATGTCGTCGCCGGGCCTGTCCGGCTTCTCGCATGTCATTGACCCGGCGCTCTATGTACTTAAGAGCGACAAGGGCGGTGCGCTGTCGTACATCATCGACATGGCTGGGCGGTTGCAGGTCACCTGGAGAGATCCTGATGGAGTTGACCGTGGTTACACGTTCGGTATCAACGGTGCGAACAACCTTCCCAACTTCTTCAACCTTCGCAAGGGAAATAGAATCATCCACCAGTTCGGCACCGACATGCTGCCGCCCATGGTTGTCGATGCTGCGCAAAACGGCGATGTAAGCCCGCCCCTGGACTTCACCGGTGGCAACCACACGATCAACGGCAAGCAAACCGCGGTGAACGTCGGTTTCGACATCCTGGCAGACGGACGCCTCGTAGGAGCGGGAGAGTCGGGGAGGGCTACGAATCTCGTTTGCCGGATCTACAACCGTCTGATGGCGTGCAACACCGTCGAGTCGGAGCGGTATGTCGGGCTTCAGGCCTTTGTCGTGTCGTTCTTCCCTGGCGGCGCGCAGGTGGAAGCCGAGTTCACTGCCATGGAAGACCTGCAGCTGTACATCGACTACGGCCCGCAGCTGGTCCACATCAACCTGGAGCAGACGGTGTTCTTCATTGGCGGCCAGTTCGCAGCGCCGGTACCGTACGTGACCGGCCTTGGATCTGGAAAGCCGTCCGAGTATCCAGATGCGTGGGCCGTGTTGTGTACCGGGGCCGATGGTCAGCTCGGGGCCTGGATTGATCGCAACTACGGGATCGCAGGAGCAGAAAATACCAGCGATGATTTTGACCTGATGACGGGCAGCGGAGCGGGCAGTACATCGCGTAAGCAGTACCCTACGGCATACCACCGTCGACTCGATCGAGACCTGGTGAACCCCAACTATCTCCCACTTGCGTCCGGGAAGTCCTACAAGTGGCGTGGCGGTTACTCCTGGCAACCGGTAGCGCCCAAGTCACCATTTGTGGCCTCGATGGATTACATGCTTGATGGTCGAGTGCGTCGGGTCGATGCCATCACCGCGTCCCGAACGGTGTCGCCAGATGCCGACACGGAAGGGAAGCGGCTCAAGGCAATTGAAGCAAGATTGGCCGAAATCGAATCCAGCCCATAAAAGAAAACCCCTCGATGGAGGGGTTTTTTGAATCGAACCTCAACCGACGAGGTGGTCGATCATGGCAAGGATAGCCATGGGCACGGTCAGCACTAAAGCCAAGACGACGGAGTATCGCAGTAGGCCGAAGCTTCCTTCGGTTTCTGCGTCCGGAATGTTGAACATGTCCCGAAAGTGCTGATCGTTCGAATCTTGATCTGCAAATTTATCCATCTGGTGGCCTCCCCGCCGCCGGCTTACTAGTGGCAATTCTACATCATTTCCGAAAGGCCCAACAGAGCGTGGGTCTTTTTTGTGCCTGGAGAAAACATGGCCAGACTCACCGAACACCAGGCCGGTGGCGCGAACGTGCTCCGGTTTCTGGACCTGATTGCATTCTCTGAGGGAACCTCAACCGTCAGGGCAAGTGACGACGGGTACAACGTGCTGTACGGCGGCGGCCTGTTCCAGGGCTATGCCGATCACCCTCGGCGCAAGCTGACATTTCCTATCAACGGCAGGCCCGTAACCAGCACGGCTGCTGGCCGGTACCAGTTGCTTGAGCGGTACTGGGATGCGTACCGGGTCAGCCTTCGCCTGGCGGGCGGTTTCACGCCGGAGAACCAGGATCGAATTGCGCTGCAGCAGATCCGTGAACGCCGTGCTCTGGATGACATCAAAGCCGGGCGCATTCAGCAGGCGATCGCCAAGTGCTCGAACATCTGGGCCAGTTTCCCGGGCAACACCTACGGGCAGAGCCCGCACCGCCTGGACAAGCTGCTCGGACGCTGGGTCGAGCTTGGCGGGGTGCTGGCGTGAACTGGCTCGGCGCGGTACCGGCCTGGTGCTGGTGGCTGATCGCCCTGGTGCTTGTCGCCGGTGGCCAGCAGCACCGGGTGGTGGTTGCCCAGGGCGAAACCGGCACCGCCCGGATCGAGTTGGCTGACTACCGCCTGCAGGTGGCTGAGCGTGACCGGCGCGCCGCGGCCCAGGCCAGAACTGAAGAACAGCGCCGCCAGGCCGTGGCGGACAAGGAGGGGGAGAGTGCACGACAACAACTGGAGCTGGCCCAAGGCCGGGCCGATGCTGCTGAGTCTGCTGCTGGTGGGCTGCGCGGGGAAATCGCCAGACTGCGGGAGGGGCACCGAGCCACCTGCGGTGCCATTGCTGCCCAGCAGCGCCAGGCAGGAACCTCTGCCGTCGTGGTGCTTGGGGGACTGCTTGAAGAAGCTGACCGAATGGCGGGAAGCCTCGCAGAGGCTCTTGAGCGAAGCCGAATAGCTGGACTTGCCTGCGAGGCTGTTGCATCAGAACTAGATAATGAAGCCCAGTAGTTCGTCAGTGGCATCAATGATGACTTCATCTAATAGTAGGTCTAGAGGCTTACCTTTATGGACTAGAACGAAGTTGAAGCGATACTCTCGCTCCCTTTCGTAGCTTGTAGGCTTTATGAATGCCGTATGTGCCATGTGTTTCATTAGTGCGTCTATATCGAATCTGCGATCTCTAGTGACTGTTATGTTCCTATCTGCGTAGAAAACAGGCATGTGATCTACATGAATCTCAACCTCTTTTGGATCGATATCTGGTGAGATAATTGATTGTTTGCTTGTATCAAGGAGCCTGTTCCCCAACGCTTCTCCAAGCGCATCTAAGAACAATTCTACATTCGACTTGTCTATGCTCCACTCGTCGTCATACTTCGGGAACACGCCTTTCATATCGCCGGGCTTGTTGGTTTGTGACATACAGAACACTAGACTTTCAACAGTCTGCCTGGTGATAGATATGTCAGCTCGCTCAATTATCGCGTAAGCTGGGTGCCTATCATCTACATTCCAGTTACGTACCTGAGCATGGAATCCGCCAGGAAAACGAACTGCTTCATATCTTTCGCCGCCAACTCTCATCAGGCCTTCGAAAAGTGTGTTGAACCATCTTTTCTCAACCTTAATAGGTGATCTGATATCGATTTCGAAAAATAGGCGACCCTCATTTTCATCTGCAATTTGTTCGATTTCTGTTCTTCTGTAGTGCTCAAGTGTTGCAAGCTTCAATGTCTTTCTTCTGGCTGTATTGTCCTTCGCATGACAGCTTTTAGTTAAAAGCATTTCTTCGTCTCGCAAGGTAGGTGTCGGAGGTGTCATGGTGACATCACTCGCAGCGAATGGACAGATGAAGTGAGGAAATCGGCTGGCTGATCTATGATGAACATAGCGATTTTTCGGAAAAGGCAATGGACAAGCGCACTTTTATTGGAATGATTGATGCTGGAGAGCCGCTGATACAACAGGCCATTGATGCCATGCGGGAGTACCACCAGGCCCAGGATCGTGGCGATCCGCCTACAGAAATCGAGCGCTTGCGCTTACTGGCTGAGTCGCTCTTTCAAGCGGTCTCCGATTACCAGTTGCGCGCAGTTGCCAAGGCGCGGGGAAAGGAACTTCCACCCCTTCACTGAGCCGGCTCGATTAGCTCGGCGCCTTGGTTGCGCACATTGCCAACGGCAGTGTTGACCCGGTACCACTCGAAGGCGTCGGCCGGCTCGCCCAGGTTAAGCACCAGTTGCTCGGCATGCTCGCTCGGCATTTCTGCTCCAATCCACTCGTAGGCCAGTTCTGGTGACAGCACGACAGGCCGGCGGTCGTGAACATCGACCATGCCGCCCTGGGCATCGGCGGTGATGATGACGAATCCGTCATGCTCCCCGCCGGTGAATTGGCCGATGCTGGCGCATAGGGCAGGGCGCCCATCCCGGCGTCGGATGTAGTACGGCTGTTTCTTTGGCCCCCCTTCGTTCACCCATTCATACCAGCCGTCGATAGGCGTGATGGCCCGGTTTGGCCAAATCGACCGGAAGAATGGGCCGTGTGCCACTTTCTCCACCCGGGCGTTGATTGGTGCAGCACGGTCGGACGCCCAGTGCGGCCGCCATCCCCACCTCACCAGGTCCGCTCGAGGGCCTGCCTCATCCATCCGCAGCACTGCCACCGGCGTGGTCGGCGCAACGTTGTACCGGCCGAGCGGCTGATCGCCTACGTTGTTCCGCCAGGACTCTGGCAGGCTCAAGGTCTCAACGAAGTCGTGTATGCCCCGGTACTGGCTCAACCTTCCACACATGCGCGGCCCTCCTGCCTGAGCAAACAAGAATAGTCCGCCGAGCGGTACTGGCGCGTTCGTGTTTCCTGATGCTGAAATACTGTATCCATATACAGTGTTGGTGCAGTATGTACTTCCTCCTCATTCGTCGCCGCGTGAATGGCGTAGCCATACCTTCCGATCAGCTGAGGAAGGTCCAGCCGATGCGGGCGGACATCCACATTGGTGACCACCACAGTGAGCCGCTGGGCAGGGTTTCGACCCAAGCGTGGGTGTTCAACCCGTCTCCCGGGCCAGACATCATCCCCCGGTTGCACGACGCCAAGGTCAATGGCATGGCTCAGCTCGGGATAAACATCACCGGTGTCGAGGAAATCGAAGGCGTGTTGTATGCGCAGTCATGGTGGTGCAGGAACGAATGATGGCTGGGCTACCGAAGGCCTGGTTGGCCGAATTGAACGATCAGGTTGCCCTGGTTGCGGATCCTGACGGGCGCGCAGCTGTGCTCAATGAGATGGCCTATGCCGCTCGCCGCCGACTAGAAGTTGATGAAAGCGACCTGGTCGACATGCTAGAAATTGCGGAGGCGGCCAGGCTATGGGCGCTTGATGAGTTTGAATCCGAGATGGAATGGAATGAGGTCGGCAGAACGCCGGAGGAGAGTGAAAATCGATTCCAAAACTGAAATGGCGACCCTTGCAATATGCGGCCTGTAGCCGTGCCGTTTCGTCTTTGTTTTGGAATCGATTTTGCTTTGCGGGCGGGATGAATAGGGCGTTTGTTCCACGGTCTTGAAAACCGTCGATGGGCAACTATCCTAGAGTTCGAATCTCTACGCTTCCGCCATATTTTCAATAAAGCCCCTTGATTGGGGCTTTTTTGTGCGCGGCGTATTTCTACGGGTTGTGGCACACACCTGGTTCAGGTCTCTGTAACCGGTCGCTGTGGGAGCGGGCGCGCCCGCGAACACCGGCGTAGCCGGTGCCATACACCGCGTCGCATTCTTCGCGGGCTTGCCCGCTCCCACTGGATCATTGCAGCGTCACCGGCTTCATGCCATCCGGCAGCCTTTGTAGCGCTGCCTCCATCCGCGCGATCGGTGCTGCGAGTTCGTCCGCTTCCTTGTCTTTACCCTCCCTTCGCAGACGGTCGCGCTCAAGGCGCAGGTTAAGCAAGGTTTTCTGCAGTTTCAGGGCCGAGGCATTGAACGGGTCCATGCTTTTCTCATGCTGTAGGCCTCCGTGCCGTTGTAGGAAAACCGGACCGTAGCAGCTGGAATTTACTGGAGAAACTGATGTTTCATACAGGCAAATCCCGCAGGCTCGAGTAATCCCACAGCGCTCGGTAAAAGATCCTACAAAACGCGTTTCAAAGCGTGTCCTTTAAACACAACTCGACACCGCGTGGCAGCTGGGCGCAATCGGTTTTCGACAAGGCGGGCTCGCCAACCTGCGTCGGCCACGGCTTGTTGGTCGTTCGAAACGTTAAGTAGCAATTGCCCCAGCAGCCAGCGCTCCAGGCCGGCGCTAAACGAACGCCGCGTCCATCTGATCCGCTTTTTTTCCACAAAGCTGAATCTGTAACCGTATCAGCGCAAGCCCGACAATAAGCCCATTCCCGCATCACACTTGTAGAGGTTCCGATGGGCAAGCTCGCGCTGTTCCTGGGTGGTTTTCTGCTGCTGACCATTCTGATTGGTATTCTTGGCACCATTCCGCCAAGCTGACATTCACCCGACACGATCCCACGCGGCCTGCCCCTTCTCGGGCGGGCCTGCTGTGCTGCGTTTTTGGCCGATTCACCCTACCGTTTTGTACGATAAGTCGTTCTTTGTGTTGGGAAATCTGTCCACAAAAAACGTGGGTAGGTCTGTGGATAACATTCTGCAAGCCAGGCCTGTTGCGGGCCCTGTTAAATTGAGCAGAATTTGAGCAGCCATTTCAGCTTGCTGTTTCAAAAGACCAGGCCGGCGTGGCGCATGGCTGCGAGCAAGTCCCGAACCCGTGCCGGCAGCTCGCCGGCGGGGTAAACGGCATGCATCTGCGGATCCTGGCCGGTGCTGGAAGTCAGGCGGTAAAGCGGGCACACCCGCACCAGTCGCCCGGCCTTGACCTGCGCTTCGCCGGCCCAGGCGGCGAGGCGGGCGATGCCGGCGCCAGCCAGGGTGCTGTGGTACACCGCGTGGCCGGAGTCCAGGCGCAGCGTGGGCCGGGTGTGCACGCTGGTAATCTGGCCGTCGCGGCAGAAATGCCAGGCTTTGAGAATGCGCGGGGCGGTGTGCAGGATCAATGCGTGGCCGGCGAGCTCTTCGGGGCGTTGTGGCGTGCCGGCCAGTGCCAGGTACGCTGGGCTCGCATACAGGTGGCGCTGGTACTGCCACAGCGGGTAGCCGATCAGCTCGCTCGATTGCGGAAAGGCACCACGCACCACGAAATCGAACTTACCTTGCAGTGGGTCGAGCGGGCCGTCGCTGTACTGCACATCCAGCGTGACCTGCGGATGGCGGCGGGAGAACGCCGCCAGCACCTGCGGCAGCACCCGTTCACCCAGCAGCTGCGGCACGCCGAAGCGGATCCAGCCCTGTGCGCTGCCGCTGAGTGCGGCCAGCTCGTCAGCCGCATCACGTTGCACATCCAGCAAGCGTTCGGCATGTGGCAACAGGCGTTCGCCGGCTTCGGTCAGGGTCACGGTGTTGGCGTTGCGGTTCAGCAACTTGCTTCCGGCGTTGTCTTCCAGGGTTTGGATCGCCCGCGTTACCGCGCTGGGCGAGCGCCCCAGGGCGCGGGCGGCGGCGACGAAGCTGCGCTTGTGCGCGACGCTGACGAACGCCTGGATTTCGCGCAGCATGTCGAGTGCCATTGGCGGTTCCTTGTTGCAGTTTTCGCAATGTGGCATTTCAACACAAGCGCGGCACTTTGATTAGTCTTGCAGGCGATTTCACTGCCTGGAACCGCGTCATGATGGATATCGCCGTGCTTTGCATCTTCGCCTTCGCCGCCGGGCTGATCGACGCCGCCGTGGGCGGTGGCGGGCTGATCCAGATCCCGGCCTTGTTCAACGTGCTGCCCACCGCGCAACCGGCGGCATTGCTCGGTAGCAATAAGCTGGCGTCGGTGTGTGGCACGGCCTTCGCGGCGCGTTCGTTCATCCGCAGGGTCAGCCTGGACTGGGGGCTGATCGTGCCGGCGGCGCTCAGTGCCTTCGTCATGTCGTTTGCCGGCGCTGCCACGGTGTCGCTGGTGCCGCCCAGCGTGATGCGCCCGGCGGTGCTGGTGCTGATCGTGCTGATGGCCATTTACACCTTCTGCAAGAAGGACTTCGGCACCTTGCACAAACCGGCACGGATCGGCCGCAAGGAGCAGTGCCTGGCGGTGCTGATCGGTGGTGCGATCGGTTTTTACGATGGTTTGTTCGGCCCGGGCACCGGCAGCTTTCTGATCTTCCTGTTCATCCGCTTCTTCGCCCTGGACTTCCTGCACGCCTCGGCATCGGCCAAGGTGGTGAACATCGCCACCAACCTGGCAGCGCTGGTGTTCTTCGTGCCGTCGGGCAACGTGTTGTACGCCATTGCCTTGCCCATGGCCGCATGCAACATCCTCGGCGCCTTGACCGGCACCTGGCTGGCCGTGCGTAAGGGCGCGGGATTTGTGCGTGGGTTGTTTCTGCTGCTGTTGTGCGTACTGATCGGCAAATTGTCGTGGGACTTGCTGGCCGGCTAGGTCACAGCACCTGGCGCTGTGCCTCGGCTTGCTCGACGCGGTTGCGGCCATGGGCCTTGGCCCGATACAGCGCGCTGTCGGCCTGCGCCAGCAGTTCGTCCAGGGTAGGCGCCGGGGTGTCGGCGGCGCAGCCGGCCAGGCCGATACTCACGGTAATCTGCAGCTGCTGGCCGGCATGCAGCACATGCAGCTCCTGCACGGCGCGGCGCAGGCGTTCGGCGATGAACTTGGCCTGGTCTGGCGCCAGGCCAGGGAGCACCACGACGAATTCTTCGCCGCCCAGGCGGGCGAGCAGCTCGCCATCGTGCAGCTGGTCCTGCAGGGTGCCGGCGAACTGGCGCAGTACCTGGTCACCGACCGCATGGCCGTGGGCGTCGTTGATCGACTTGAAGTGGTCGATGTCGAGCATCATCAAGGTCAACGGCAGCGCCTGGGCATGTTGCTGGCGGCTATCCAGCAGCGCATTGGCGCGGCGCGTGAAGGCGCTGCGGGTGAGCACGCCGGTGAGGTGGTCGATACTGGCCTGATGCGCCAGGCGAGCCATCAGGCTGCGGTTGGCCTGGCTGACGCAGGCCACCACCAGCGGCCCGAGCACCAGCATGGCGATGCCCAGGCGCGCCGACATCAGGGTGGTCACCCCTGGCTCGCTTTGCGGCAAGCTGAAGTGCATGAGGTTTTGTGCCACGGCCACGATCAGCGTACTGCCGGCAGTAAGGGTCAGCAGCGAGACCAGGAAGGGCGAGTAGGTCCAGGCACACCACAGCAGTGCGGCAATCGGGAAGGCAATCGCCCCAGGGCCGCCGAAGGCAATGCTGAACGCCAGCGAGGCCAGCAGCACCAGTAGCGGCGCCAGGCGGATGGCCTGGGCGCCACCGCGGACCAGCGCTGCTACCGAGGGCGCGGTCAGCAGCACCGGCAGTACCAACACGCTGGTCGAGAACTGTTCACTGAACCAGGCCAGCCAGGTGGCGCGCAACGACTGTTCGAACCACGGCGCGGCCATCGCCGTCGCCATGCTGGCCGCTACCAGCGCCCCGGCGGCACAGGCGCCGAACAGGCTGAGCACACCGTGGGGGGTACGCATGCGCCGGTGCAGGCGCGGCAAGCGCGAGAGCAGCAGCCAGACGGTGACCACCACACCCAGGTTGCACAGGTTGAACCATAGCGCCGGTAGCCAGGCGCTGCCGCACAGCAGGTCGGCCGCGACCATGGCCAGCCAGACCAGCGCAAAGCCTGGCAGCGTGGCCTGGCGAGGGTAACGCAGCAGTACGCCGGCCAGCACCGCATTGACCGGCCAGAACAGCGACAGCGATTCGATCGGGCGGGCCAGGATACCGCCCAGGGTCAGGGCAAAGGTCAGGCCAAGCAGGACGAGGTAGTGCAACAAGCGCGTTTGGGCGGGGAAAACCATGGGCTCGACCGGCAGAGCGGAAACGAAATCCAGGACAACGGCTTGCAGCACCTGGAGCAATTGGGCACCAGTGTGTTTCGTCGGAGGACTTGATGTCAATCTGCCGCAGCCGGCCGCCTCATAACCCGAAGAACCACGGCACCATCAGTACGGTCACCAGCATCACCAGTACGGTGAACGGCACGCCGACTTTGACGAAGTCGGCGAACCGGTATTGCCCCGGCCCCAGCACCAGGGTGTTGACCGGTGACGACACCGGGGTCATGAACGCTGCCGAGGCGGCCAGTGCCACGGTCATGGCGAACGGGTAGGGCGACATGCCCAGCTGCGCGGCGGTGCTGACCGCCACCGGCGCCATCAGCACTGCGGTGGCGGTGTTGGAAATGAACAGGCCGATCACCGCCGTGACCGCGAACAGGCAGGCAAGGATGGCGCTGGGGCCGGCACCGCCCAGCACGCTGACCAGCCCGCCCACCGCCAGGTCGATACCGCCGGTTTTCTGCAATGCCTGGGCAAAGGGCAGCATGCCGACGATCAGCACCAGGCTCTGCCAATGAATGGCGCGGTAGGCACTGTTCATGTCGATGCAGCGGCCAGCGCCCATCAGCAGGCAGCCGATCAGCGCGGCGATGACGTTGGGCACGGCGCCGCTGACCATCAGGCCGACCATCACCGCCAGGCTCAGCAGCGCCTGAGGCGCGCGGGTGCGGGCGGGCGCGACCAGGTCGATTTCCGCAGGCAGGCTCAATACCAGGAAGTCCTTGGGTTTGCTTTGCAACTGGCGCACGGCTTTCCACGGGCCGACCACCAACAGGGTGTCGCCCAGGCGCAGTTTTTCTTCCACCAGTTGTTCTTCGATCGCCGTCTGCTCGCGGCGCAAGCCGACCACGTTGAGGTCGAAGCGGGTGCGGAAGGCCAGTTCGAGGATGCTCTTGCCGATCAGTTTCGAGCCGGGTGGCAGCGAGACCTCGGCCATGCCCAGCTCCTGGGACTGGTCGATGAAATAAGCGGCCTTGAAGTGCAGCGGTTCCAGCTGCATGGTCTGGCACAGGCTGCGCAGGTCGTCGCGGTTGGCGAACAGGTCGAGCAGCAGCACATCGCCCTGGTGCAGCACGGTGCTGGAGTCGGCGGCGATCACTCGGGTGGTGAATTTGTGCTGGCGTTCGATGCCGATCACGTTGGCGCCATACCGGGTGCGCAGCTCCAGCTCGCCCAAGGTGTGGCCGATCAGCGGCGAGTGGGGGCGGATGCGCAGGCGCCGTTCACGGCCGTTGAGCTTGTAGTCCAGCACCAGGTCGAGCAAGGTGCGACGGCTTTCCACCCGCCCGTCCTTGCGTATCTCACCGTTCAGCCAGTGCCGGGTCAGCAGCATGTAGCCGATGCCCAGCACCAGCACCACCAGGCCGAACGGGGTGAAGCTGAAAAAGCTGAACCCCGCTTCGCCATGGCGCACCAGCTCGCTGTGCACCACCACGTTGGGCGGGGTGGCCACCAGGCTGAGCATGCCGCTGATCAGGCCGGCGAACGCAAGCGGCATCATCAGCCGGCTGGGCGAGAGCTGCAGGCGTGCGGCGATGCTCAGCACCACCGGAATGAAAATCGCCACCACGCCGGTAGAGCTCATCATCGAACCCAGCCCGGCCACCGCCACCATCAGCAGCACCAGCAGGCGGGCCTCGCTGTTGCCGGCCCGTTCGCTCATCCATTCACCGATGCGGTAGGCAATGCCGGTGCGCACCAGGCCTTCGCCGATCACGAACAGCGCGGCGATCAGTACCACGTTGGGGTCGCTGAAGCCGGCCAGGGCCTGCTCCACGGTGAGGATGCCCGACAGCGGCAGGGCGAGTATCACCAGCAGCGCGACCACGTCCATGCGTGGGCGGTTGATGACGAACAGGACAATGACGATGGCCAGCAGGCCGAGGACCCAGAGCAGCTCTTGGTTCATGGGGAGGGAGTGTTCCTTCACACAGGGGCACGATAGACAGTAGCAGCCAGTGTGCCGGTTTGTGCTGAAGGGGTTTTGATGTACTGCAGGGTTTGCCAAACAAAAGGGGCCGCATTGCGGCCCCTTGGTCACTCATCAGTGACGGTGACGGCGATGCTTGCCGTCGTTGTCGCCCATGTGGTTGCCGATGGCACCACCGGCCGCGCCACCCAGGCCGGCACCGACGGTAGAGCCGGTGCGGCCGCCCACTGCGCCACCCAACAGCGAACCGCCTGCCGAGCCCAGGCCACCGCCGATAGCGGCTTCGGTCCGGTTGCCCTCGCGTGCACCCACTGCACTGCCGGCTGCGCCGCCGAGGCCGGCGCCGATCGCCGCCCCCGTTTTGCCGCCGATCTGCTGACCGACAACGTTACCCAGAACACCACCCAGGCCACCGCCAATGGCGGCGGTACCGTCACCGGCGAAAGCGCCCTGGCACAGCAGCAGGCCGAGGGCAAGGGAAGGCAGAGTCAGACGCATGATACGAACCTCAAAGGAATCATCAGGTTAAGGTGCCGCGCAACGGGCGGCAGGTCAGGGTGGAAAAAGACGCTTCAGCGGTAATAGCGGTCACCACGGTACTGACGATTGTCATCATCATCGTCGTCGCGGTCATGCCGATGGTGGTGACGGTGCTCGCGGTCACGGTCGCGCCAGCCATCGTCGTCGTCATGGTAGCGATGGCTATGGCAGCCTGCAGTCAGCAGGACAACGGCGATCAGCGAAAGGCTTGCAAGACGGGTCATCACGATATAGGTCCTTGATCCGCAAAGGTTTACGGCACACCTTCTGAGACTGGAAAGGATCCATTAGGTTTCGCTGGCCGGCAAAAATTTGTCGTGCCAGCGATGAGCGGCAGGGAGCTGAAGCGGGTGAGCGGTTGATCAGTGCGCTGGCTGGATCGCCAGCACTACTCCGTTGGTGATCTGCACCAGCACGTAGTGGTCGCCCATGCGCACCCAGTGGCTTTCCTTTTCCGGTGCCGGCAGGCCTTGGGCTTTCCAGTCCTTGAGCGCCTCGTCATCGCGCTTGTACTGGTCCGGCGCCTTGTCGCCGACCTTGAGTTCGCGGTTGTGGGTTTCGGGTGCGGTGATGCTTTCTTCGCTGGACGGTGCGGCGGTGGCTGCCAGAGGCAGGCTGGCAAGCGCGGCGAACAGCAGGTAGTGCAGTTTCATGTCGATCTCCTTGGTAGCGGCATGCCTTATCTGCGACAGCCAGCCGCGCACGACAATTCACTCGCGATGCTTGCCAATGCTAGAGTCGCGTTCTTTTTTACCCTGAGGATGGAACATGCGTGCGATTCTGCCGATGGCTGCGGCGTTGATGCTGGTCGGTTGTGCTTCTGCGACCATGGAAACGGCCCGCGGCGGCAAGCCGACGGCACAGCTGGACTCGCACAAGGCGCCGGAACTGGTGGCCCAGTGCATCCAGTTCAGCTGGCAGGAAGAAAAGGTGTTCGGCGACGACGCCAGTGGCTACCTGGAGCCGCGCAAGCAGGGTGGGTTGACCGTGTATACCCGTGAAGCCGAAGCGTTCGTGGACGTTTATCCGCAGGCGGGCGGCACGCGGGTGGATTACTACGCGCAGAAGCACGACGGCGTGGCGCTGCAGCGCCGGGCGGCGGCGGCGACCTGCCTGTAATCAGCGGATAGCAGGTCAGCCTCTTTGCCTTGTGGGAGGCCGGTTAACCCGCTCCACAACAGTCGCAAGCCAAGCAGTTCTGATCAGGACAGATAGCCGCCGTCGACATTCAGCGCGGTCCCGGTGGTGTAGCTGGAAGCATCGCTGGCCAGGTACAACACGGCACCGGCCATTTCCTTGGGGTCAGCCACGCGCTTGAGCGGGATCTGCTGCAGCGCGGCGTTGAGAATGGCGTCGTTCTTCACCAGGGCCGAGGCGAACTTGGTGTCGGTCAGGCCGGGCAGCAGGGCGTTGCAGCGGATTCCGAATTGCGCGCATTCCTTGGCGAAGACCTTGGTCATGTTGATGACCGCGGCCTTGGTCACCGAATAGATGCCCTGGAACAGCCCGGGCGAAACCCCGTTGATCGACGCCACGTTGATGATGCTGCCGCCACCCTGTTCGCGCATCAGCTTGCCGGCCTCTACCGACATGAAGAAGTAGCCACGGATGTTCACATCCACGGTTTTCTGGAACGCGCCCGGGTCGGTGTCCAGCACGTTGCAGAACTGCGGGTTGGTGGCGGCGTTGTTGACCAGAATGTCCAGGCGCCCGAACTGCTCGCGGATGCCGGCGAACACCTGCTGGATCTGCTCCAGTTCGCCGATATGACAGGCCACCGCCGTGGCCTTGCCGCCGGCGGCGATGATGGCCTCGGCTACCTGCTGGCAACCGTCGAGCTTGCGGCTGGACACGATCACATGGGCACCTTGCTGGGCCAGCAGGTGGGCGATGGCTTCGCCGATGCCACGGCTGGCGCCGGAAACGAAGGCGATTTTGCCGTCGAGGTCGAACAGGTGGGTCTTGGACATGCTGTTTTCCTTGTTATCCGTCGTCGAGGTCGGTGCTCAGAGGCTGGACTTGGCAATGACCTGCAGGGTCATCTGCTCCAGCAAGCGGTTCATGTGGATGAACTGGGCGAAGCGCTTGTCCTGGGTCTGGCCGTGGTAATAGCGGTAGTAGATCTGCTGGACGATGCCGGCCAGGCGGAACAGGCCATAGCAATAGTAGTAATCGAAGTTGTCCAGGCGGATGCCGGCGCGTTCGGCGTAGTAGTCGACGAACTGGCGGCGGGTCAGCATGCCCGGCGCATTGCTTGGCTGGCGCCGCATCAGTTGCACCGGTGCCGGGTCGTCGGCCTCGATCCAGTAGGCCAGGCTGTTGCCCAGGTCCATCAGCGGGTCGCCGAGGGTGGTCATTTCCCAATCCAGTACGCCGATGATGCGCATGGGGTTGTCGGCATCGAGGATCACGTTGTCGAACCGGTAGTCGTTGTGCACGATGGCGGGTCGCGGGTGGTCGGCAGGCATTTTCTCGTGCAGCCAGGCGGTTACCTGCTGCCAGCGTGGGGCGTCCGGCGTCAGGGCCTTTTCGTAGCGGCTGGTCCAGCCCTCGATCTGGCGCTGCACGTAACCTTCCGGTTTGCCCAGGTCGGCCAGGCCGCAGGCGGTGTAGTCCACCTGGTGCAGCTCGACCAGGCGGTCGATGAAGCTTTTGCACAGGGCCTCGGTACGGCTGGCGTCAAGGTCCAGTTCGGCGGGTATGTCCGAACGCAGAATGATGCCCTTGACTCGTTCCATCACGTAGAACTCGCCGCCGATCAGGCTGCTGTCGGTGCAGTGCACGTAGGCTTTGGGGCAGTAGGGGAAGCCGCTGTTCAGCTGGTTGAGGATGCGAAACTCGCGGCCCATGTCGTGGGCCGACTTGGCCTTCTGGCCGAACGGTGGGCGGCGCAGCACGAAATCGCGGCCCGGGTAGCTGACCAGGTAGGTGAGGTTAGAGGCGCCGCCGGGGAACTGGCTGATGCTCGGCAGGCCATTCAGGCCAGGGATATGGGCCTTGAGGTAAGGGTCGATGACGGCCGCGTCGAGTTCTTCGCCGGGGCGTACCTGGGTGGACTGGTCGGTGAGCGTCATGCGTATTCCTTATTCTCGATCGCAAGGACTATTGGCTAATCTAATGGCCAGCCGAGGCTGGAACAAGCGTGCCAGGTGCCTAATAGGTGAGGGTGTTGCTGCCCGATCAACCGCTCTGATAGCGCCTGGCGGCTTTCGCGCGAGCAAAAAAAAACCGAAGCCGGTCAGGCTTCGGTCTTTCGATCATCCGGTATGCCCGGCCCTCAGGACGGGAACAGCTCGCTGAGCTTCATCGACAGCATCATGTCGCCTTCGACGCGCAGCTTGCCGCCCATGAATGCCTGCATGCCGTCGGTTTCACCGCTGACGATGCCTTTCAGGGTTTCGCTGTCCATTACCAGGGTGCAGTTGGCATCCGGGTTTTCGCCTTCCTGCAGGTCGCAGGTGCCGTCCTTGACGATCAGCGCATAGTGCTTGTCTTCGTCAGTGATGTTGAAGCCGAACACCAGGTCCAGGCCGGCGGCAGCGGATGGGTTGAACTTCTCTTGCATCTTTTTGACGGCATCAGCTACGGAGGTCATGGCGCATTCCTTATAGAGTGATTTACACGTCCCCGCAGGGACACAACAAGCCGGGCTCATCGATAGGTGACAAGCTCCGGCGCCTTCAACAGCTGCACATGGGCCTGGCTGTTGAAGGAGGCCAGTGCCACGTCGCGACCGCGAAACTTCAGCTGGCTGAGCGACGTGTTGATGATCTGCCAGTTCAGCGTAAACGCCTGGCTGGGGGTAATACGGGTAACCAGGTGGAGCAGGGCGGCAATGGTGCCACCCGAGGTGAAGATGGCGATATTGTCACCGCTACCGGCAGCATCGAGTACCCGCTGCAGGCCGCCTTGCACGCGAGCGGTGAACGCTTGCCAGGTCTCCAGGCCATCGTCGGCATGTTCGCCGTCGTGCCAGCGCTGCACCATCAGCGCGAACAGGCGCTGAAACTCGCTGCGGTGCTGCGCGCCATTGCGCAGGATGTGCAGGGCGTCGGGCTCTTGCGGCAGCAAGCCGGGCAACAGGGCACGGATCACACCGTCGGCATCGAACTCGTTGAACGCTGCGTCGGTCTCAATTGCCGGCACCGCGCAGCCATTGGCCTGCAGTACGTGCAGCGCCAGGCGCGCGGTATCCTGCTGGCGGCGCAGGTCGCCTGCCACGCAGCGGTCCAGCCGTACCCCCAGTTGTGCCAGATGCTCACCCAGGGCCTGGCTCTGGCGTTCGCCCACAGGCGAGAGGACGTCGTAGTCATCGGCGCCGAAGGAGGCTTGGCCATGTCGGATCAGGTAGAGGTTGCCCACGAAAGGTTCCGGCCTGTTGGAGGTTGCTGCGAGGTTAGGATGCGCCACACAGGCTGTCAACGAAAAAACATACAAGCGTTTGAAAAGGTTGTTTGAAAGGTGTTGCCAGCGTTTACCACGGCTGGCAGCACGTTGGGCGCAACGGTATGCTTGCTTCAGTTACGCGCCGTAGTGGCGCAGGTCTTTAAGGAGTCAACGTGGAGTTTCTTGCTGAATACGCAAGCTTTCTCGCCAAAACCGCCACCCTGGTCATCGCCATTCTGGTGGTGCTGTCGGCCATCGCCGGGCTGCGCGGCAAAGGGCGGCGCAAATCGGGTGGGCAATTGCAGGTCACCCGCCTGAACGAGTTCTACAAGGACCTGCGTGAGCGGCTGGAGTCCGGCCTGCTCGACAAGGCCCAGCTCAAGGCCTTGCGCAAGCAGCAGGCCAAGGCGGATAAACAGCAGAAGAAAGGCAAGGGCAAGACCGAGGACAAGGGCCGGGTGTTCGTGCTGGACTTCGATGGCGACATCAAGGCGTCTGCCACCGAAAGCCTGCGCAACGAAATCACCGCGCTGCTGACCCTCGCCACCCCGCGTGACGAGGTGGTGCTGCGCCTTGAAAGCGGCGGCGGCCTGGTACACAGCTACGGCCTGGCCGCATCGCAACTGGCGCGCATTCGCCAGGCCGGCATCCCGTTGACCGTGTGCATCGACAAGGTGGCCGCCAGCGGCGGTTACATGATGGCCTGTATCGGTGACAGGATCGTCAGCGCACCCTTCGCCGTGCTGGGCTCCATCGGCGTGGTGGCGCAGTTGCCCAACGTCAACCGCCTGCTGAAAAAGCACGATATCGATTTCGAGGTGCTGACCGCCGGCGAGTACAAGCGCACCCTGACCGTGTTCGGCGAGAACACCGAGAAGGGCCGGGAGAAGTTCCAGGAAGACCTGGACATCACCCACCAGCTGTTCAAGGATTTCGTCGCCCGCTATCGCCCGCAGCTGCATATCGATGAAGTGGCCACCGGCGAAGTCTGGCTGGGTGTCGCGGCACTCAACCGCCAGCTGGTGGACGAGTTGCAGACCAGCGACGAGTACCTGAGCGAACGCGCGCGCAATGCCAACCTGTTCCACTTGCACTATGCCGAACGCAAGAGCCTGCAGGAGCGAATCGGCGTGGCGGCCAGCGGCGCGGTCGAGAACACCGTGGTGGGCTTGTGGAGTAAACTCGGCCGCCTGCGCTAACACCTTGAACCCGTTGAAATTTTTTTTCGTTCAGGGGGTTGCAAGGTTAAACGAATGAAGACATAATGGCGCCCATCGAAACGCAGCAAACTTTGAAAAAGGTTCAGCGTTTCAAGGAGATAGCGAAGCGCAAGCTGCTAGATCCGAATTTTGAGGCCGAGTAGCAAAGTGGTTATGCTCCGGATTGCAAATCCGTCTACGCCGGTTCGATTCCGACCTCGGCCTCCACCATTCGAAAGCCCCGCAGATTAACGTCTGCGGGGCTTTTTCTTTATGGTTCCAGAAGCACCGATAATTTCCGCGTAATCGGGCATCGTTTCCGCATCAGCCCACGGTAGCGCAGCGAAGAAAAGTGCGCCCTCGTCAGCGCTGGCGATGTAGTAGGGCTGCTTTCGTTTCGGGTCTGATGGGTCAGGGACCATTCAAACCAACCATTTGCAGGCTCGGCCCGAGCATAGATCGGAACGGGGCGCTACCCGTTCTCCGCCGAAGGCGACCATCCCATTTGACTCGATCGACGCTCAACCCATCGCCTACTGGGCGAATGATCTCGACGCGAATCGATCAGCTGTGATGCGGGCCAATTGGCCGGCATGCTGAATTTTGCCGAGGCGGTTAGGTTGTGGGCGCTGATTGAGGATAAAGAGGCAGCTTGAGCCGCTCGATGCGCACGGCGGCCAGGGGCGTTAGTTGCTGGTCGTGAATGGCTGCTTCCGATCCATTGCAGACGCTGGAAAATAACTGGTTTCGTGTGCGCGACGCGTACTCTGTGGGAGCGGGCGCGCCCGCGAACACCGGCGCAGCCGGTGCCAGGCTCCGCGTTGAATTCTTCGCGGGCGCGCCCGCTCCCACAAAGATCGCTGTTCGGCTCACCGGCAGCAACGGGTCGAAAGCAGCCGTTCGTAAAGGGCAGCAAAATGCCAAAACCGTTCAACGCCTCGCATGAACTTTGGCGCGCTGGCAAGGCCTTCCATGCATGGAGGAGGAGCCATGATGAACCAAGCACGAGAACTACACGCTACAGTCATTTGCCTACAGGAGAGCAAGATCCTCCTTGTACGAAAAGAGGCAGCTGAGTGGTCATTACCAGGTGGGAAAATTGATACAGGGGAAACCCAGTTCGAGGCTGCGAGCCGCGAACTGCACGAAGAGACCTGCCTGCAACTCACCGACGCCCAGTTCCTGGGTCACCACATTCTCAACGAAGAAGAGCATTGGCTCTACCGAATGGTTGTTAGCCAGTCAGCGGCGCCCAGCCCTTCTCATGAAATCGTCGAGTGCCGTTGGTTCAGCGTTGATGATCTGACGCAGCTATCCGTTAAATCGACCCATCTAGAGCTGCTCAGGCGGGAAGGCTTCGTGGCCGATCGCGACCGGAATTGATCTCTTTTGTTCTCACGGGTTCCTACAATGAACCAGGAAGGCCTTCTGGGAAGCAGCCTTCCCGCCGCGCTATCAATAACGGAAAAATGGAATGGAAAATGGTCACATTTGATTTGCAACGGATGCTGATAGGCGAATTTCCCCTGACCTTCCTTCTCGAGGTTGCCCTACGAGTTTCTGCCGCATTCCTTGCCGTTTTCTTTTTTTTGAAGTTCAGTGGGCGACGTGGAATCAAACAGCTCTCCCGCTTCGAGCTCGTAGTCATCCTGACCCTAGGTTCTGCAGCCGGCGATGTGACCTTTTACGAAGATGTGCCCCTGCTCCCGGTCGCGCTCGTTTTCCTCACTCTACTGCTGCTCTATCGCGGCACCATCTATGTCATGAGGCGAAGCAAAACCTGCGAGGCCTGGATCGATGGCCTGCCCATCACGGTGGTGAAGGATGGGATGTACGAAGTTCATTCTCTGCGGAACCTGAACATTTCCTCTAATGAGCTGTTCATGGAGCTTCGTCAGCAAGGTGTGGAGCACTTGGGCCAGGTCCGTCTTGGCCTGTTGGAAACCGATGGGGATCTCAGCGTTTACTTTTACGATGCTGAAGACACTCGGCCTGGCCTGTCGGTACTGCCTGAAGAACATCGGTCAGAGTTTGCATCACCACCGACTGCGGGCCTCTACTGCTGCGTGAACTGCGGATTCCCGACTTACCACGCGGCGCAGGATTCAGTCTCTTGCACTCGATGTGGGCACAACATTTGGTCTCCAGCTCTAGATACCCTGCGTAATCGTTGATCCAGCGCCCTGCAAAGGTTTGTTCGTGTTCACCTTATGATCTGCTTGTTACTGAAGCACGCACACAGGGATAGTCGGCGCGATGTTGTATTGCCCCAATGGCTGCTCGCCGATGTTGTGTCTCCAGGCGTCGGGCAGGCTCAAGGTTGCGACGAAGTCATGGATGCCGCGGTACTGGCTCAACCTTCCACACATGCCTTGCCCTCCAGCCCCAGAGCGCTAGCCTTCAGGCGGGGTCACCCCGCACACGAACTCATCCGACCCCAAACGGTGCGAGCCGAATTCCACAACGTAACCCGCACCGCGGCGCTGCGCTTCGGCCCTGGCGGTGGTCTGGTCGGCAAAGACATCGACGAAGTGCCACGGGTAGCGGTCTCTAAGGACGCCCCAACCGAGCACCCAGCCGGCCTTATCCGGATCGGCCGGCAGGTTCTTCGCCAGGCTGCGAATGCTCATATGGACAACACCGTGTAGGAAGCATCGCATTTCGGCTCCAGCAATACCGGCCAGCCGAACAATGTGCCGCCATTGATCAAGCCGGTTGCGCCGCCGCTGGCTGTTTCCAGGCGAGCCCATAAACCGAGGTCGTGGATGACGATGCGCGTCGCGCTGTGCGGTTGATGAAGGCCAAGTTCGTACTCGATGCGCTCAAGAACATCTTTTGCTTCTTCTTCCGTCATGTTGTCCACTCCCATTCAAACCGGGTGCCAACTCATGCCAGGCTGCTCGCCGAGCATGAGCTGGGGCGCTTACCACTACTAGAGCACAGCGCGCGCCCGTTGGTTCGTTTTATCAGGAAGTGAAAAGCATTTTTGACCTCTGCGCTTGTCGGCAGCGTACTCGCGCCATCAACTTTCGAACTGGATCACCATCCGCCCTTTGATCTTGCCCTCGAGCATTTCTTCGAAGATCTGGTTGATATCTTCGATAGGCCGCAGGGTGACCTTCGGCACCACTTTCCCTTCTGCGGCAAACTGGAACGCCTCCTGCAGGTCCTGCCGGGTGCCGACCAGCGAGCCGATCACTTCGATACCGTCCAGCACCAGGCGGGGAATATTCAGGTTCATGGCTTCCGAGGGCAGCCCGACAGCAACCAGCCGCCCGCCGGCGCGCAAGGCATCGACAGCCGAGTTGAACGCAGCCTTTGCGACGGCGGTAACCACGGCGGCATGGGCACCACCGGTCTTGGCCTGGATAACCTTCGCGGCGTCCTCGGTGCTCGGGTTGATCACCAGGTCGGCGCCCATCTCGCTGGCGAAGCGCAGCTGCTCTTCGTTGACGTCGATGGCGATGACCTTGGCGTTGAACACGTTCCTGGCATATTGCAGGGCCAGGTTGCCGAGGCCGCCAAGGCCATAGATGGCGATCCACTGGCCGGGGCGGATGTTGGCGATCTTCACCGCCTTGTAGGTGGTCACGCCGGCGCAGGTAATGCTGCTGGCGGCAGCGGAGTCGAGCCCGTCAGGCACTTTCACCGAGTAGTCGGCCTTGACGATGCAGGCCTCGGCCATGCCGCCATCCACGCTGTAGCCGGCGTTCTTGACCTCGCGGCACAGGGTTTCGTTGCCGCTGGTGCAATACTCGCAATGCCCGCAGCCCTGGTAGAACCAGGCCACGCTGGCACGGTCGCCGGGCTTGAGCGAGGTGACGCCTGGCCCTACTTGCTGAACCACGCCAATGCCTTCATGGCCTAGCACGACTCCGGTCTTGTCACCGAAGTCCCCATTTTTCACGTGCAGGTCGGTGTGGCACACACCGCAGCATTGCATCTTCAGCAGCGCTTCACCGTGCTCGAGCGGGCGCAGGGTTTTCTCCACCACAGCCACGCGACGGCCTGGTGCAACAACAGCAGCTTTCATACGAGCCTCCATGTCCTGAGCGAATGAGCTTGAGTTATCGCCGGGTTAGCATAGCCCCTGTGTGCTGGGGCAAAACTGCTTCAGGTCATGGTGCGGGGCAGGGCGCTTACCAGGCGCTTGGCACAAAAAGAAAAGCCCGCGGCAAGAATGCGGCGGGCTGCAAGAACATACGGAGCAGGGCCAGTGTGCCCACCCGGATGTCATCATTTCGTGAAGCTCAGGTCATGAGGGTGTCATGAGTGGCTTAGCGCCAGCTGGCTGATGACGCACACCGAGCCGTCCGTGGCGGGTGTGTCATCGGTAAAGTCCACCTGGTTGTACACCCCACCATGGAACTTCAGTGTACGCGTGGCCCAGCTGGGGCTGAGCTGAAGTCCCGAAGTCGTGCCCGTGCGGCCGTTGCAGCTGGCGCTGACCGTGCACGCGCCGGCCCCGGTCACCTCGATGATGACGTCGAAGCGAGCACCCAGCGGGACGTCGGTCAGTACCGTACTGCTGGAAGTGCTGAGCTGGTTGAATTCGGTACGGAAACCGACGGTGATTCTGGCCTTGTTCCAGAACACCTTGATCGGAGGGCTGTCATCGTCTTTGACGTGCAGCTGGGCAATCACCACTTTCTGCGCCAGGTTGACCTTCTGCAGCGTCATTGTCTGGTGGTTGCGGTGCCGCGCGGCGCTGTTCAGTGCCCAATAGGCAGGCTCTTTCCATTCGCAGCGGGTGCGGTGGGTACTTTTGCTGGCGGCGCCCTTGGTCGGTGCGCTCAGGCGCACCGAGCCATCACTCAGGCGGGTAACCACTTCGGGCAGTGTGGCCAGTGCCTGGGCGCCGGTCAGCTCCAGGGCTAGCGGGTTGGTCGCGGATTTTGCAACGGGGGTGGTGATGATGAGGTTGTCGATGTTTACAGTCATGGATGTTCTCCTTGAAAAACGACAGGTCCTGCATCATTTGCGAGGGTGGCCAGCATGGGCGTGGTTCAGTGAAATTTCACCGCAATGGACCGAGGGCGAATGGCGCGCATAAAAAAGCCCGCCATGAAGGCGGGCAAGCAACGTTTGAAGGGAGAGCCTGCAGGCTGCCCTCGGCCGGTTAACCCGGCATTAACGAGCGCTGACGCATTGACCTGCGCAGCCGATCGGCCTATACAGGCCTGCCACCCGCCCAGGAGCCAGCATGCAAGACGAAGACGACCTGCACGAACCCGAGCACGATCACCTGCTTGACCATGAATTCCTCTACGACGATGTGCAGCCCGAAGCGGATGCCCAGGGCGCCGAGGACGAGGTAGAGGAAGACGAAGAAACGCTGGATGACCTCGATGACGAGGAGCGCGATCACCCAGCCTGGTTCGACGACTGCGACGACGACTGAGTCAGCGCCCGTCCAGCGAAAAACGCCCGGGGCCACTCACGGCCAGCGCCAGCATGCCGCCCATGATGCTGAGGTTTTTCAGAAACTGGGTCATGTTGGCGCTGCGCTCAGGGTCGACCATGTTCCAGAACGGGTGGCCCAGCAGCGCCGTGCCGAGCACGAACAAGGCCAGCAGGAAGGCCAGTGGCCGGGTGTAGAAGCCGAGGATCAGCAGGATGCCGACGACCAGCTCCATGAGCACCGCAACGGCTGCTGCCAGCATCGGCGCAGGGGCGCCGAGCGAGGTCATGTAGCCGACCGTGCCCTCGAACCCGGTAAGCTTGCCCCAGCCAGACAGGACGAACAGGATCACCAGCAGCACGCGGGCAATCAGCAGAATGATGTCGCGTTGACCTTCGAACAGGGAATAGCGCATGGCGGCGCTCCAGTGGGCGGGTACATGCTCCACTCTAGCAGCTGCATCAGGGATTGCTGACGGGCAGCAAAAAGGCGCCGCAAGGGCGCCTTTTCGGGAAGTTTGGTGCGAGTGGCGGGACTCGAACCCGCAAGGCTCACGCCGACAGATTTTAAGTCTGCTGTGTATACCAATTCCACCACACTCGCACGCTTGAAGGGGTCGCTAAGACCGGCTCGCTTCTAAGCAGAAGGGCTTCGCAATCAAGCGCGCTTTATAACCCATCGTTATAGTTGAGTCAACCGCAGCACCTATCATCAACAGAATGAAGGGTCGATCCAATGGGCAATTGACACCTTGCTGTCATTACGCCACTGTTGCCCCCCGGATGAGTGTATGGCGATGACTCTATCCTCTGCTTGCGCGCACGGCATCTACTTGCGACTGTTCTGGCAACTGTTGTTCGTACAGATGGTCATACTGGTTGGCTTCCTCTACTTCAGCCTGATCAGCCTGGGCGGTTACCTGCTGCTGCTGGGGTTCGATGCCGAACACGCTCAGCCGCAGCGCCTGATGGCCCTGGCCGGTGGCGCGCTGATCCTGTTGGCCAGCCTGTGGCTGCTGAAGTTGGCGATGCCGCGGCGCATAAGCCCCGCGGGTGGTTGAGCCTGAGCGTTGACCTCGCCAGCCACCCGACTGGGTGCTCGCCCGTGCGCACGCTCGGCGGAGTGCATTTTTCCTTGCCGTAGCGGTGGAGTTCGCATGGTTTCAACTGATAGCCCCGACCACCCGGTCATGTCGGCCCTGCGCTATGAGCAGCTGGTTCAGTCGGTGGTGGATTACGCCATCTACATGCTCGACCCGTCTGGCCATGTAGTGTCATGGAATTCCGGGGCGCAACGGATCAAGGGCTACCGTGCCGATGAAGTGATCGGCCAGCATTTCTCGTTGTTCTTCACCCCGCAGGATTGCATCGAAGGCCTGCCGGAACGCTTGCTGCGCCAGGCGCTGGAGCAGGGCGTGGCGCAGCATGAAGGCTGGCGCGTTCGCAAGGACGGTACCCAGTTCTGGGCCTTGGCCGCACTGGATGTGATCCGCGATGAACAGGGCCGGATCGTCGGCCTGGCCAAGGTGACCCGGGACATCACCGACCGGCGCGAGTCGGCGTTGCAACTGGACGCGATGCGCGCCCAGCTGTTCCAGGCGCAGAAGCTCGAAGCCCTCGGCCAGTTGACCGGGGGCCTGGCGCATGACTTCAACAACATGCTGACCATCATCATCAGCTCGGCGCGCCTGGCGCTGACCACCCAGGACCCGGCACGTGCCCAGCGCATGCTGCAGCACATTCTCGACGCCGGGCAGCGCGGCACCGAGCTGACCCAGCAGTTGCTGAGTTTTGCCCGCCACCGCAAGCTCGATGTGGCCTGTATCGCCCCGGCGAACGTGGTTGCCGCCACCCATGGTCTGCTGGAGCATGCCCTGCCGGATTCGATCGACCTCCAGGTGCTGCTGCAACCGGACCTGCCGTTGATCGAGGTGGATGCCGGGCAACTGCAGATGGTGCTGCTCAACCTGCTGTTCAATGCCCGCGATGCCATCGCCGGGCCGGGCCGGATCAGCCTGACAGTCGATGGGGTGGAGCTGGCCGGCGAGGTAGAAGGGTTGCACGGCGGATTCGTGCGTTTCGAGGTGGAGGACAGCGGCGAGGGTATTGCCGCAGCGATACTGCCGCGCATCTTCGAGCCGTTCTTCACCACCAAACCGTTCGGCAAGGGTACCGGCCTGGGCCTGAGTCAGGTGTATGGCTTTGCCAGGCAGAGCGGCGGTGCCATTCACGTGGAAAGTGAAGTGGGTCGGGGAACCTGCATGCAACTTTACTTGCCCATCTATCAGGCCCGAACGGAAAGCCAACTCGACAGGTAGAACACCATGGCACAGCAACTAAGGCGGCTGGTGACGGGGATCGAAGGGCTTGATGCGTTGCTCCAGGGTGGCCTGGTGGCCGGCGCGTCCTACATCATTCAGGGGCCGCCGGGGGCCGGCAAGACCATCCTCGCCAACCAGCTGGCCTGCAGCCATGTGCGCGGCGGCGGTCGCGTGCTGGTGGCGACCTTGCTCAGCGAGTCGCACGAGCGGCTGTTCCAGTACCTGGCGACCCTGGAGTTCTTCGACCCGACGCTGGTCGGCGACGCCATCCAGTTCGTCAGCGCCTTCGACGCCCTCGAGCAGGAAGGCCTGGACGCCGTGGTGCGCCTGCTGCGCCAGGAAATCGTCCGCCAGCAGGCCAGCCTGCTGATCGTCGATGGCGTGCTCAATGCCCGGGTGCGTGCGGAAACAGCGCTGGATACCAAGAAATTCGTCTCCGAGCTGCAGGGCCACGCGGCCTTCGCCGGCTGCACCGTGCTGCTGCTGACCAGCGCCCGGCTGGAAGAAGGCAGCCCCGAGCACACCATGGTCGACGGCGTGATCGAACTGGGCGAGCAACTGTACGGCAGCCGTGCCGTACGCCATATCCAGCTACGCAAGACGCGCGGTAGTGCGGCATTGACCGGGCGCCATGAATGCCTCATCGATGGAAGCGGCATGCATGTCTACCCACGCCTGGAATCGCTGTTCAGCCACCCCAGCCAGGCCGGTAGCGCCACCCTGGAACGGGTCAGCAGCGGGGTGGCGAACCTGGACGAAATGCTCGGTGGTGGCCTGCCCGTGGGTTCGGTCAGCCTGCTGATCGGGCCCTCGGGTATTGGCAAGACGTCGTTGGGCCTGGCGTTTCTCGCTGCCAGCAGCCCGCAGGCGCCGGGGCTGCATTTCGGCTTCTACGAAACGCCGGAACGCCTGCGCATCAAGGCCGCCTCGCTGGGGCACGATTTTGCCGCGATGGAACAGCGCGGCAGCTTGCAGCTGTGCTGGCAGCCGACCACCGAGGGCCTGCTGGACCAGGTGGGGGCGCGCCTGCTCGAACGGGTCGAGGCGCAGGGCAGCAAGCGCGTGCTGATCGACAGCCTGGGGGCATTCAGCCGCCTGGCCATCGACCCGGCACGGCTCAACGCGTTTTTCCGCGCCCTGGCCGGCGAACTGCGTGCGCGCGACGTCAGCGTGATGCTGACCTGGGAAATGCGCGACATCTTCGGCGCCGAAATCACCGCCCCGGCCCCGGACCTGTCGAGCATCGTCGACAACCTGATGCTGATGCGCTTCGTCGAGCTGGATTCACAGCTGCGGCGCATGCTGTCGATCCTCAAGGTGCGTGACAGCCACCATGACCCTGCCTTGCACGAGCTGCTGATCCGGCCGCACGGCATTACCCTGCGCAAGGCGTTCGAAGGCGCCAGCGGCGTGCTTTCGGGGACGCCGGTGCCGCAGGCGAGCGGGTAACGGGGCGGGCCGATGAACACCATCCTGATCGTCGATGACGAGTACCTGATCGCCGACATCCTCGGGTTTGCCCTGGAGGACGAAGGGTTTCTGGTGGAAAAGGCGAGCAACGGTTGCAAGGCGCTGGAGGCGCTGAAGGAAAAGCGTGTTCAGCTGGTCATCACCGACTACATGATGCCGTTGCTCAACGGTGAGGAGCTGGTGCGCTCGATGCGTGAAGACCCGGCCTTGAGCGGGTTGCCGGTCATCCTCATGAGTGGCGCGCAGGCCAACCAGGGATGCCCGGAACTGTTCGCCGCCGTGTTCGACAAACCGTTTGACATGGACTGCATGATCGCCAAGGTGCGCGAACTGCTCGGCACCTGAGGCGCGGGGCGATCAAGTTGTTCAGTGCGAGTCGTCGTGCTTTTCCGGGGCTGGGCTGCCGGCCTGGATACGCTTGAAGATCTCTTCCCGATGGACCTGAACATCTTTCGGTGCATCGATACCGATCCTCACCTGCATACCCTTGACGCCCAGAATGGTGACTTTGATGTCATCGTTGATGACGATGCTTTCGCCAACCTTGCGGGTGAGTATCAGCATGTAGTTCTCCTTGGTGATGTAAAAGTCCGTCGGGCTAGTTGCCACGGCGGCGGGAGCGTGTCCCTCTTCCTTCTCATTAAAGACGCTTTCGGCGGATAGTAATTCCCCGACAGACAAATTCTGTTGCGTGTCTTCAGTTGCAGGTGCCGAAGCAAACCGCCAGCGGTTTGTCGGCCAAGGTGCTCGGTGGCAAGAATAGGGGGCTTGGTGGCCAATGGGAAATTTCTTCGCATCATGGGTTGAATAGACCGGGTCAATGGTCGTCCTGTTCCTCAAGTGCCTGAAGAAATAACAGCAAGGCCACTTCTTCGCGGTCCAGCCCTTTGCGTATACGGCTTTTCGGCAAGTTTGCCAGGCGCCCCAGGGCATAGTGTTCAAGTACTGCCGGGTGAATGTAACAGCGCCGGCACACTGCCGGGGTATTGCCCAGGCGTGTGGCGACCTGGCGGACGATGGCGGCGACCTGGCGTTTGGCTTCGCTCTCGGGCTCCCAGGCCAGCGGCTTGAGCAGGTGCAGGGCCAGGCTGCTACCGGCCCAGGTGCGGTAGTCCTTGGCCGTGAAGTCGGCGCCGGTCAGCTGTTGCAGAAACTGGTTGACCTCGCTGGAGCCGACGCTGTGGCGCTGGCCGTTCTCATCCAGGTACTGGAACAGCGCCTGCCCCGGCAGCTCCATGCAGCGCTTGAGCAGGTTGGCCAGGCGCCGGTCGTTGAGACTGACCTGGTGTTCGACGCCGCGCTTGCCGCGGAACTGGAAACGGATGTTGCTGCCCTTCACCTCGACATGGCGGTTGCGCAGGGTGGTCAGGCCATAGGACTGGTTGTCGCGCAGATAGCGCTGGTTGCCGATCCGGATCAAGGTGTGGTCCAGCAGGCTGATCACCAGCGCCATCACCTTTTCCCGGTCCAGGCCTGGCCGCGCAAGGTGGGCTTGCAGTTGCGCGCGCAGCTTCGGCAGCGCCTGGGCAAACGCCAGCATGCGCCCGTACTTGTGCTGGTCGCGTACTTCGCGCCACTGCGCATGGTAGCGGTATTGCTTGCGGCCCCGGGCATCGCGACCTGTCGCTTGCAGGTGGCCCTGCGGGTCGGCGCAGATCCACACATCGGTATAGGCCGGGGGGATCACCAGGGCGGCGATGCGTGCCAGGGTGTCACTGTCGCGCACACGCTGGCCGTCGGTGTCCAGATAGATGAAGCGGCCGCGCCAGCGCCGCCGGGTCAGGCCCGGCTGGCTGTCGTCGACATAGTGCAGAGTGCGCGGCAGGGGGCAGTCGAGCATGGCGGGCAGGCCTCGATCAGTGGACTGATCAATGGACAGCAGCCAAGCGGCAGATGCTCAGCCGAGCAAGGCCACCGACTTGATCTGGGCAAACAGGACCTGGCCTGGGTGCAGGCCGAGCTGGTCTGCCGAGAACCGTGTGATGCGCGCGAGCAAGGCATTGCCGCCGGCATCCAGGCTGACCAGCACCTGCGCCGGGTTGGCGGCCGGGCGGCTGGCGCGCACACGCACAGGCAGGCGGTTGAGAATGCTCGACGTGCTGTCGGCTGTCAGGGCCAGGCTGACATCCCTGGCCTGCACCTTGACCCGCAGGCGGCTGCCCGTCGCCTGGGGCGGGTGGGCGATGCGCAGCAGCGGCCCATCGTTGCCGGGCAGGCGCAGGTCGAGCAGTTCGTAGTGCGGGTCGTGGCCCACCACCGTGCCCTCCAGCACCACACCGGCATCCTCGCCCTGGGCCAGCGACAGATCGAGGCGCGCCAGGGTTTCGCCGATCGGGCCGCTGGCGATCGCCTGGCCTTGCTCCAGCAACACCAGGTGGTCGGCCAGGCGCGCCACTTCGTCCTGGGCGTGGCTGACATATACAACGGGGATGTTCAGTTCGCCGTGCAGGCGTTCCAGGTAGGGCAGGATCTCGCGCTTGCGCGGCCCGTCCAGCGCGGCCAGCGGCTCGTCCATCAACAGCAGGCGCGGGCTGCTGAGCAGGGCGCGGGCGATGCCGACCCGCTGCGCTTCGCCGCCGGACAGGGTCGCGGGCCGGCGCGCCAGCAGGTGGCCGATGCCCAACAGCTGGCAGGCCTGGTCGAGGCTGACCTTACGCTGGGCAGCGGCCACCCGGCGCCAGCCGAACTCCAGGTTGCCGCGTACCGACAAGTGAGCGAACAGGCTGGGCTCCTGGAATACGTAGCCCACCGGACGCAGGTGTGGCGCGAGAAAGCTGCCGCTGGCGCTGTCCTCCCAGACTTCGCCGTTGACTTCGATGTAGGCGCTGGTGGCCCGTTCCAGCCCGGCCAGGCAACGCAGGCAGCTGGTCTTGCCAGAACCGGAGTGGCCGAACAGCGCGCTGATGCCGCGCCCGGGCAGGTGCAGGTCGACGTCCAGGGTAAAGTCGTCACGCGCCAGTTGCAGGCGGGCCACAATCGATCTGTTCATTTCAGCTCCAGCCCGCTTTGCCACGGCGCCCGCTGTACAGCAGAAGCAGCACCAGGAACGAGAACACCAGCATCACCGCGGCCAGCCAGTGGGCTTGCGTGTAGGCCATGGCCTCGACGTGGTCGAAGATCTGCACCGAGACCACGCGTGTCTTGTCGGGGATGTTGCCGCCAATCATCAGCACCACGCCAAACTCGCCCACTGTATGCGCGAAGCCGAGGATGCTGGCGGTGATGAAGCCCGGGCGAGCCAGTGGCAGCACGACATGGACGAAGCTGTCCCACGGGCTGGCGCGCAGCGTGGCAGCCACTTCCAGCGGGCGTTGGCCGATGGCAGCGAAGGCGTTCTGCAGCGGCTGGACCACGAACGGCATGGAGTAGATCACCGAGCCGATCACCAGGCCTGTAAAGCTGAACACCACGCTGCCCAGGCCTAGTGCCTGGGTCGCCTGGCCCAGCCAGCCGTGCGGGCCAAGGGCGATAAGCAGGTAAAAGCCGATGACCGTGGGTGGCAGCACCAGCGGCAAGGCCACCAGCGCGCCCACCGGCCCGCGCAACCACGAGCGCGTACGCGCCAGCCACCAGGCGATCGGCGTGCCGATGATCAGCAGAATCAGGGTGGTCAGGCTGGCCAGTTTCACGGTCAGCCAGATGGCGCCCAGATCACTGGCGTCCAGCGGCATCAGATTTCATAACCGTAGGATTTGATCACCGCTGCGGCTTTCGGGCCTTTCAGGTAGTCGACCAAGGCTTTGGCGGCGGGGTTGTTCCGGCCTTTTTCGAGGATCACCGCGTCCTGGCGGATGGGCGCGTGCAGTGATGCCGGAACGATCCAGGCCGAACCGCTGGTGACCTTGCCGTCCTGGTAGATCTGCGACAGGGCGACGAAGCCCAGTTCGGCATTGCCGGTGGAGACGAACTGGAACGCCTGGGTAATGTTCTGCCCCTCGACCAGCTTGGGCCGGGTGGCTTCGGTCAGCTTCAGCTTGGCCAGTACCTGGGTGGCGGCCAGGCCATACGGTGCGGTTTTCGGGTTGGCGATGGACAGGTGCTTGAAGGCGTTGTGCTTCAACACTTCGCCGTTGCCATCGACATAGCCGGGCGTGGCCGACCACAGGGCCAGGGTGCCGATGGCATAGGTGAAGCGCGAGCCTGGGACGATGGCGTTTTCCTGCTCGAGCTTGGCCGGGGTGCTGTCGTCGGCGGCGAGGAACACCTCGAACGGCGCGCCATTGCTGATTTGTGCGTAGAACTGGCCAGTGGCGCCATAGGCGGCGACCAGTTTGTGGCCGGTGTCTTTTTCGAAGTCCTTGGCGATGGCCTGGATGGGGGCGGTGAAATTCGCTGCGACCGCGACCTGGACTTCTTCGGCCCAGGCTGTGTTGAAGGTGAACAGGCTGGCCAGTGCAGTGGCAGCCAGGCAGGAAGGGCGGATACGCATGAACACAGCTCCTTGGGTTATCGTTATATTCTTAACTATATAGCGATAGGCCGTAGGCCGGGAAGGGGTCGTGTGCATAGCAGGTCTGGCCTCATTCGCGGGCTTGCCCGCTCCCACAGGCCACCCTCGCATTCGAATGCTGTGTAGTTCTTGTGGAGCGGGCAAGCCCGCGAAGAGGCCAGACCTGCTTAAGCAGATGCCGGCCGGCCAACCACGGCCAGCGCTTTTGCGGCAATCTCGCGGGTCAATTCATCCGCCGGCATATGCCTGCCCAGCCGCAGCGCCTGCCCCGACCACAGGTTGCTGAAATCGCTGTTACCCTGCGCATCGGTAATCGCCCGCAGCGGCATCAAGGCACCGCCGGCCAACGGAAAACGCGGTGCCAGTTCGCTCATCGGCCCCAGCTCGCGCATGATGCGGTTATTGATGCCGCGCGCCGGGCGGCCGGTGAACAGGTTGGTCAGCGCCGTGTCGCTGGCGGGCGCGCTGTCCAGCGCCTGGCGATGCGCCGGCGAGACCTTGGCCTGCGGGCAGAACAGGTAGGCCGTGCCGATCTGCACCGCCGAAGCGCCCAAGGCCAGTGCCGCCACCAGGCCGCGGTGGTCGCCGATGCCGCCTGCGGCGATCACCGGCACGCTGACCGCATCGGCCACCTGCGGTACCAAGGCGAAGGTGCCGATCTGGCTGGTGATGTCGTCGCTGAGGAACATGCCGCGATGGCCACCCGCTTCATAGCCCATGGCAATGATCGCGTCGCAGCCGTGGCGCTCCAGCCACAGCGCTTCCTCTACGGTGGTGGCGCTGGACAGCACCTTGGCGCCGCTGGCCTTTACCCGTTGCAGCAGGTCGGCCTGCGGCAGGCCGAAGTGAAAGCTCACCACCTCCGGGCGCAACTGCTCGACCAGCTGGCAGGCCTGTTCGTCGAACGGCGCGCGGTTGGACACCGGCGTGGGGGCAGTGAAGTCGGCACCCACTTCCCGGTAATAGGGCTCGAGCGCCTGCTTCCAGCGGGCAACGCGCTCGGCATCGGGCGCTGGCGGCTGGTGGCAGAAGAAGTTCAGGTTCAACGGGCGACCCGGGCAGCCGGCGCGGAAGGCGGCGATTTCGGCGCGTACCTGATCGGCGCTGAGCATGGCGCAGGGCAGGGCGCCCAAGCCCCCCGCCAGGCCCACGGCGATGGCCATCGACGAACCCGTGGCGCCGGCCATGGGCGCCTGCAGGATGGGCAACTCGATGCCCAGCAGGTCGAGGATGCGGCGGTCGGGCCAGTGGCTCATGCGGGTCTCCTTGCGCGGGCGGTCGGTGCGGGGGGCGAAGCTGGGCGGTTACAAGGCCTTGCTGACCTGGATGTCGCTGATTTTCTCGGCGTCGTCGCCGTGAATCTTGCGCAGGGCTTGCAGCGCTTGCTCGTGGGAAGCATCGGGCATCAGCGCGAAGTCCCAGCGGCGCTGGCCGTCGAGCTTGTACTTGATGACGTACTTGGTGGTCTGGGTCATGGTGGCCTTATCTTAGTTGCGACGACGAACGACGGATGATCTTGATCTTGTGCGTCAGGCTGGGTTTGCGCGTGACCGAGATCGGGCGAGTGGTCACGGTATCGATGGTGATGTTCCAGAAGCCGGTGCTGGGCACGGTGATCTTGGCCGGGAACTTGTCGAAATGGCCGCCGTGGTAGGTGTGACGGCCGCCATTCTTGAAGCTGCGGAAGTTGGCGTCGTTCATCAGGCGGATGTTGCAGCGCTGAGAGCATTCGATGACGACGATGTCGTCCTCGTTCAGGTGCTCGCGCTGGTGTACGAATTTCATGTGATGCTCCGCAAGGATTGGCTCTGCAAAGGCAAACGATACCACGATGTCGGGTTACACTGCCGCGCCGTTCCGCCAGGCGTGGATAAATCTGCCAAAGCAGGGAGCAAAACCGCCTGGCCGTGGTCGAATTGGATTCTTGAAGGCAGAGGTGCTGCAAATGAAGTGGATGGTGGCTGCGTTGTCGCTGACGCTAGGTGGCTGTGTGAGTGTCACGGAACTGGAGCAATCGCATGAAACGCTGGATGTGATTTCCGGCAAATCACCGCGCGCGTATGCCGATTGCATCAAGCAGAAGCTGGCCGATACCCGTGACCCGCTGGTGGAAGAGCCGCGCGGCGATGGCCTGCGGCTGATCGTGCCACAGAAGATCAGCTCGGGCGTGGGCCCGGCGGCGCTGGTGGATATCGACAAGCGTGGCAGCGGCAGCAGCATCAAGCTGCATGAGCGGCTGAACAACTTCCCGCTGCGCCTGGGCGATGTGCGCACCGCAGCTACCCAGTGCATCTCCGGGAGTTGACGCAAGGCAACTGATCGCACTCCTTTTGCTTATATGTTTTAGGCCTAAGCATATAACAACAGAAAAGGAGATTCGTGATGACACCCTTGAGACGCGTCGTGATCGGCAGTTTGCTGGTCCTGGCCTGGCCCGCTGCGCATGGCGCCGATGGCCACAAGGTCTTCACCCAGGGCGGGGCCAACCCCGCCGCCATGGCATGCCTGGGTTGCCATGGCCCGGACGGCAAGGGCATTGCCGCTGCCGGCTTCCCACGCCTGGCCGGGCTCCCGGCCGCCTACCTCAGCAAGCAACTGCATGACTGGCGCAGCGGCAGCCGCAAGCAGCCGGTGATGGAGCCGCTGGCCAAGGCCTTGAGCGAGGAGGAAATCCAGGCGGTCAGCAGCTACCTGGCCAGCCTGCCGGCCGACCCGGCAGGCGACCTGCGCCGTCAGCAGATTGCCACCGACCCGACCACGCGCATGGCCCTGTACGGCGACTGGAGCCGGCAGATCCCCGGCTGCGTGCAATGCCATGGCCCGGGCGGTGGCGGGGTGGGCGAACACTTCCCGCCGTTGGCCGGGCAGCCTGCCAGTTACCTGGTGGCGCAGCTCAACGCCTGGCGTGACGGCAGCCGCAGCAACGACCCCAACCAGCTGATGGTCGGCGTGGCCAAGGCCATGACCGCTGACGAGATCACGGCTGTTGCCGAGTTCTTCGCCCGCCCCGCCAGCCAGGAGGTCAAGCCATGAAACCGATGATTCCAGCCCTGTTGTTGCTGGCCGTGGGCAGCGCCCAGGCCGCGCCGATTGCCATGGAAGACCAGTCGCAGTTGAAAGTGCCGGGGGTACAGGCCGCGCCGCAGTTCGCCCCGCCAGCGGAAAGCGAGCTGCCCGACAATGCCTTCGGCAAGATGGTGCGTCAGGGCCACGCGCTGTTCGTCGACACCCGCAGGCTGATGCCCGAAGCGGTGGGCAACGGCATGAACTGCAGCAATTGCCACCTCGACCAGGGCCGTCTGGCGCATTCCGCGCCGATGTGGGGCGCGTACCCGATGTACCCCGCCTATCGCAAGAAAAACGACAAGGTCAACACCTACGCCGAGCGTATCCAGGGCTGCTTCCAGTTCAGCATGAACGGCAAGCCGCCTGCGGCCGACAGCCCGCAGATGACCGCCCTGGCGGTGTATTCGTACTGGCTGTCGACCAAGGCGCCGACTGGCGTCGAGATTGCCGGGCGTGGCTACCCGGAGGTGCCGCAGCCCAAGGGCGGCTACGATTTCAAGCGCGGCCAGCAGGTTTACCGCGAGCAATGCGCGATTTGCCACGGCGACAACGGTGAAGGGCAGAAAGTGGCGGGCGAGTATGTGATGCCGCCGCTGTGGGGCAAGGATTCCTACAACTGGGGCGCCGGGATGCACCGCATCAATACAGCGGCGTCGTTCATCAAGTACAACATGCCGCTGGGCAAGCCCGGTAGCCTGAGTGACCAGCAGGCCTGGGACGTGGCAGCGTGGATCAACCGCCATGAACGGCCGCAGGATCCGCGGCTGGTGGAAGGGTCCATCGAGAAGACACGGGTTAAATTCCATGCCAATGACGGGGTGAATCTTTATGGACAGAAGGTCGATGGGGTACTGATCGGGCAGGGGACCGGTAGCTGATGTATTGCCTGTACCGGCCTCTTCGCGGGCTTGTCCGCTCACAGTAATGCACAGTACTCAAAACCTGTGGCAATCCTGTGGGAGCGGGCAAGTCCGCGAAGAGGCCGGTGCAGCCCCTGCTTGCCGTCATCCGGCGGTCATGTATGACAGCAATATTCACCATTCCTTGGAACTATCTACACTGGGTTATCTCTATCTTCCCATCGATCGGTCGCAGGGGGGGCATTGTAAGGTGACTGCCGCCTGATTAGACTGCGCCGAATTCCACAGGCCTAGCCTTTTGTAAGGACGTATATGATCAAAAAATGCTTGTTCCCGGCAGCCGGTTACGGCACTCGCTTCCTGCCCGCTACCAAAGCCATGCCCAAGGAAATGCTGCCGGTGGTCAACAAGCCACTGATCCAGTATGGCGTTGAAGAGGCGCTGGACGCCGGCCTGAGCGAGATCTCCATCGTCACCGGGCGCGGCAAGCGTGCGCTGGAAGACCACTTCGACATCAGCTACGAGCTGGAAAACCAGATCAAGGGCACCGACAAGGAAAAATACCTGGTCGGTATCCGTCGTCTGCTCGACGAGTGCTCGTTCTCCTACACCCGCCAGACCGAAATGAAAGGCCTGGGCCACGCCATCCTCACCGGCCGCCCGCTGATCGGCGACGAGCCGTTCGCCGTGGTGCTGGCGGACGACCTGTGCGTCAACCCGGAAGGTGACGGCGTGCTGACCCAGATGGTCAAGCTGTACAACCAGTTCCGCTGCTCGATCGTCGCCATCCAGGAAGTCGATCCGCAGGAAACCAACAAGTACGGCGTGATCGCCGGCGACATGATCCGCGACGACATTTTCCGCGTCACCAACATGGTCGAGAAGCCAAAGCCGGAAGACGCCCCGTCGAACCTGGCGATCATCGGTCGCTATATCCTTACCCCGGACATCTTCGACATCATCGCCAACACCGAGCCAGGCAAAGGTGGCGAGATCCAGATCACCGACGCGCTGATGCAACAGGCGCAAAACGGCTGCGTGATCGCCTACAAGTTCAAGGGCAAGCGTTTCGACTGCGGTGGCGCCGAAGGTTACATCGACGCGACCAACTTCTGCTTCGAGAACTACTACAAGACTGGCAAGGCTTACTAATAAGCCGCTACTTGTATCAAAGCTGCTGACTGGGGCTGCCTTGCAGCCCTTCGCGGGCTTGCCCGCTCCCACAGGTAATGTGCAAGCCTTCAAGGTTGCGCCACCTCTGTGGGAGCGGGCAAGCCCGCGAAGGGCCGCAAAGCGGCCCCAGTGCGTTATGCTGGGCGCCTGCCTAGGAGAGTGAATACATGGCCTACGATTTTGATCTGTTCGTGATTGGCGCCGGGTCCGGTGGTGTGCGTGCGGCGCGGTTCGCCGCAGGCTTCGGCGCGAAGGTGGCAGTGGCTGAAAGCCGCTACCTGGGCGGTACCTGTGTCAACGTCGGCTGCGTGCCGAAAAAGCTGCTGGTGTACGGCGCTCATGTCGCCGACGAGCTCGAGCAGGCGGCAGGCTTCGGTTGGACGCTCGAAGAAGGGCATTTCGACTGGGGTACCCTGATTGCCAACAAGAACCGCGAAATCGAGCGCCTCAACGGCATCTACCGCAACCTGCTGGTCAACAGCGGGGTCACCCTGCTGCAAGGCCACGCACGCCTCACCGGCGCCCACGAAGTGGAAGTGGACGGCCAGCGCTACAGCGCCGAACACATCCTCATCGCCACCGGTGGCTGGCCGCAAGTGCCGGACATTCCGGGCAAGGATCTGGCCATCACCTCCAACGAAGCGTTCTACCTCAAAAACCTGCCACGCCGGGTGCTGGTGGTGGGCGGGGGCTACATCGCCGTCGAGTTCGCCGGCATCTTCCAGGGCCTGGGCGCGGCCACTACGCTGCTGTACCGTGGCGACCTGTTCTTGCGCGGCTTCGACGGTTCGGTGCGCACGCACCTGAAGGAAGAGCTGGAAAAGCGCGGCCTCGACCTGCAGTTCAATGCCGACATCCAGCGTATCGACAAGCTCGAGGACGGCAGCCTCAAGGCCACCCTCAAGGATGGCCGCGAGCTGCTCGCCGATTGCGTGTTCTACGCCACCGGTCGGCGCCCGATGCTGGACAACCTGGGCCTGGAGAACACCGGCGTCGAGCTGGACGCCCGTGGTTACATCCGTGTTGACGAGCAGTACCAGACCACCGCGCCGTCCATCCTCGCCATCGGCGATGTGATCGGCCGCGTGCAGCTCACGCCGGTGGCCCTGGCCGAAGGCATGGCCGTGGCGCGACGCCTGTTCAAGCCCGAGCAATACCGCCCGGTGGATTACCAGAACATCCCTACTGCGGTGTTCAGCCAGCCGCCCATCGGTACCGTCGGCCTGACTGAAGAGCAGGCGTTGGAGGCCGGTTACAAGGTGCAGGTGTTCGAAAGCCGCTTCCGGGCGATGAAGCTGACCCTGACCGACATCCAGGAAAAGACCCTGATGAAGCTGGTGGTCGATGCCCAGAGCGACAAGGTGCTGGGTTGCCACATGGTCGGGCCCGACGCTGGCGAAATCATTCAGGGCCTGGGTATTGCCTTGAAGGCCGGTGCGACCAAGCAGCAGTTCGACGAAACCATCGGCGTGCACCCGACAGCGGCCGAAGAGTTCGTCACCATGCGCACCGTTACCCGCTGATGCAACTGGCTTCATCGCCGACAAGCCAGCTCTAGCAGGTATTGCACAAGTCTGAAGGCCTGTGCCGTACCTGTGGGAGCTGGCTTGCCGGCGATGAGGGCCTTGAATACTCCGCAATCCTTTGCTCAGCCCATTCCCTTCTATTAATAAACCTCGGTTATAGCCAAAACCAATCATAAGCATGAGCTTTGCCAATGAGCCTTCAGCGGGATGATTGGTTAGGATTCTCTCCATCAACTGATTCCAACCCCATGAAGGAGCGTCTCTCATGCCAATCATCAACAGCCAGGTCAAACCGTTCAACGCCACCGCCTACCACAAGGGCGAGTTCGTTCAGGTCAGCGAAGCCGACCTGAAAGGCAAGTGGTCCGTCGTGTTCTTCTACCCGGCCGACTTCACCTTCGTCTGCCCGACCGAGTTGGGTGACCTTGCCGACAACTACGCCGAGTTCCAGAAGCTGGGCGTGGAAATCTACGGCGTGTCCACCGACACCCACTTCACCCACAAAGCCTGGCACGACACTTCGGAAACCATCGGCAAGATCCAGTACCCGCTGATCGGTGACCCGACCCACGTCATCTCGCGCAACTTCGACGTGCTGATCGAAGAAGCCGGCCTGGCCGATCGCGGTACCTTCGTGATCAACCCGGAAGGCCAGATCAAGATCGTCGAACTGAACGACGGTGGTGTAGGCCGCGATGCTGCCGAACTGCTGCGCAAGGTCAAAGCTGCCCAGTACGTTGCCGCTCACCCAGGCGAAGTCTGCCCGGCCAAGTGGAAAGAAGGCGAGGCCACCCTGGCGCCATCGCTGGACCTGGTCGGCAAGATCTAAGCCGATGTGCAAGCCGTGGGCGGTAAGCAGCCGCCAAAGCTGAAGTACCTACCGCCCCGTAAAAGCGCCCGGGCGACCTCGCCTGGGCGTTTTTGTATCCGAGTTTTGAAAAAGGAATCGCCCGTATGTTGGACGCCACGCTTAAATCGCAACTGAAAACCTACCTGGAGCGGGTCACCCAGCCGATCGAGATCGTTGCCTCCCTCGACGACGGCGCGAAGTCCCGCGAATTGCACGACCTGCTGGTGGAAATTGCCGGCCTGTCGAACCTGATTACCTTCAGCGCGGACGGTGCCGACGCCCGTCGCCCCTCGTTCTCGCTGAACCGCCCGGGAGCCGACATAAACCTGCGCTTCGCCGGCATCCCCATGGGCCACGAATTCACCTCGCTGGTGCTGGCGCTGCTGCAAGTCGGCGGCCACCCGTCCAAGGCCAGTGCCGAAGTGATCGAGCAGATCCAGGCGCTGGAAGGCCAGTTCACCTTCGAAACCTATTTCTCGCTGTCGTGCCAGAACTGCCCGGACGTGGTCCAGGCGCTGAACCTGATGGCGGTGCTCAACCCCAACGTGCGCCACGTGGCCATCGACGGTGCGTTGTTCCAGGATGAAGTCGAGTCGCGCAAGATCATGGCGGTGCCGAGCATCTACCTGAACGGCGAATTGTTCGGCCAGGGCCGCATGGGCCTGGAAGAAATCCTCGGCAAGATCGACAGCAACGCCGGCGCCCGCCAGGCGGAGAAGATCAACGCCAAGGACGCCTTCGATGTGCTGGTCGTCGGTGGCGGCCCCGCAGGCGCAGCTGCTGCCATCTACGCAGCGCGCAAAGGCATCCGAACCGGCATTGCGGCCGAGCGTTTCGGCGGCCAGGTGCTCGATACCCTGGCCATCGAGAACTTCATCTCGGTGCAGGAAACCGAAGGGCCGAAGCTGGCCACGGCGCTGGAAGAGCACGTCAAGCAGTACGATGTCGACATCATGAACCTGCAGCGCGGTGAAGCGCTGATCCCGGCCACCGATGGCGGCCTGCACGAAGTCCGTCTGGCCGGCGGCGCCTCGCTCAAGGCCAAGACCGTGATCCTCGCGACCGGTGCCCGGTGGCGCGAAATGAACGTGCCGGGCGAGCAGGAATACCGTGCCCGTGGCGTGGCCTACTGCCCGCACTGTGACGGCCCGCTGTTCAAGGGCAAGCGCGTGGCAGTGATTGGCGGCGGTAATTCGGGCGTGGAAGCGGCCATCGACCTCGCCGGCATCGTCGCCCAGGTGACGCTGATCGAGTTCGACAGCCAACTGCGTGCCGATGCGGTATTGCAGCGCAAGTTGCACAGCCTGCCGAACGTGAAGGTGATCACCAGCGCGCTGACCACCGAGGTGCTGGGCAATGGCGAGAAGGTGACCGGGCTGCGTTACAAGGACCGCACCAGCGACCAGCAGCATGAAGTAGCGCTGGAGGGCATCTTCGTGCAGATCGGCCTGCTGCCGAACACCGACTGGCTGAAAGGCACTGTCGAGCTGTCGCCGCGTGGCGAGATCATCGTCGATGCCAAGGGCCAGACCAGCATCCCTGGCGTGTTTGCAGCGGGTGACGTGACCACCGTGCCGTACAAGCAGATCGTGATTGCGGTGGGTGAGGGTGCCAAGGCTTCGCTGGCGGCCTTCGATCACCTGATCCGGACTTCGGCCCCGGCGTAAGCCCGTACCGGCCTCTTCGCGGCTAAAGCCGCTCCCACAGAGATAGTCACAGTTTTCAACAGCTGTGCAATCCTGTGGGAGCGGCTTTAGCCGCGAAAGGGCCGGCGCAAGCAAAGCAGCGCTTGAGGGTGTCTATGATTACTGCACACCCCTCAGGAATCACAGCCATGACCCTGATCAGCCGCGAACCCTGGTGGCTACTCCCGCCAACGCCCGGGCAGACAGAGCAGGACCTGCACTGGGGCTACCTGGAAATCTACGCCGACGGCCGCACCGTGTTCGTCGACCAGCGCCCCAGTGAGCGGGAACTGGCCGAGCGCAAGAGCTGCCGCAACTTCCCCGACCCCGAGCCGTGACGCCTCAGCCTTCCAGTTCGGCCAGGCGTGCTTCCAGTGCCGCGATCCGCGCTTCGAGCGCTTCGAGGCGTTCCTCCGAGACCGTGCCGCCGCTGCTGCGTGCACCCCCTTCGTGCTGGCGTGCCGCCAGGATCGCCTCGATTTCCGCCGGGTCGCCCAGGGCATGGGTGTAGCGGTCTTCGCGCTGGCCGGGCTGGCGCGGCAGGTGCAAGGCCAGGCCGCGCGAGATCAGGCGCTCCAGCTGGTGCTGGATCTGTTCGGTGTCGTCGAAGTCGTGCAGGCGGTTGCTGCGGGTCAGCAATTCATTGAGGGTTTGCGGGCCGCGCAGGAACATCAGGCCCATCAGCACCAGCTGCGCCGGCACCAGTTCCAGCGCCTTGTCGACCCGGTGCTCCCAGCGGTCGGCACGGCTACCCATCTGCAAGCGGGCCATGTCCTGCCCCTCGAGGGCACGCAGCGCCTGGCCGACCTGGCCCTGGGTCAGGTTCATCACCGGCTCGCGGCTGGTTTTCTGATTGCAGGCCAGGACCAGGGCATTGAGGGTCAGCGGGTAGCTTTCCGGGCTGGTGGCCTGCTTTTCGATCAACGCCCCGAGAATGCGCACCTCGATGCTGTTGAAGCGGCCTTCACCTGCGGTTTCGTGTTCTGACATGGCCCTGTCTCATTGCTGGGAAAAGGACACTAGCCTAGGTAAAGCGCCAGGCTTAAGCAATCACTGGCTTGCCGGCGAAGGGGCCGCAGCGCGGCCCCGGCGCCCTCAAGCTCCGCGCCGCTCCTCGGCCAGGCACGCCGCTGCAGTAAACAGCACGTCGGTCGAAGAATTCAGCGCCGTCTCGGCCGAGTCCTGCAGCACGCCGATGATGAAGCCCACCGCCACCACCTGCATGGCAATTTCGCTGGGGATGCCAAACAGGCTGCACGCCAGCGGAATCAGCAGCAGCGAACCACCGGCCACACCCGAAGCGCCGCAGGCACAAATGGCCGCCACCACGCTGAGCAGCACAGCCGTCGGCAGGTCTACCGGGATGCCCAAGGTATGCACCGCCGCCAGGGTCAGCACGGTGATGGTGATGGCGGCACCGGCCATGTTGATGGTCGCCCCCAGCGGGATCGACACCGAATAGGTGTCTTCATGCAGGCCGAGGCGCTCCGACAGGGCCAGGTTGACCGGAATGTTGGCCGCCGAGCTGCGTGTGAAGAACGCGGTAATGCCGCTTTCGCGCAGGCACAGCAGGGTCAGCGGGTAGGGGTTGCGGCGGGTTTTCCAGTACACGATCAGCGGGTTCATCACCAGCGCCACGAACAGCATGCAGCCGATCAGCACCGCCAGCAGGTGCAGGTAGCCGAGCAGGGCATCCAGGCCCGACTGGGCCAGGGTGGCGCTGACCAGGCCGAAGATACCCAGCGGGGCGAAGCGGATGACCACACGCACGATCAGGGTTACCCCATTGGACAGGTCCTCGACCACGGTGCGGGTGGTTTCGCCGGCATGGCGCAGGGCCACGCCAAGGCCGATGGCCCAGGTCAGCACACCGATGAAGTTGGCGCTGAGCAGCGCATTGATCGGGTTGTCGACCGCGCTCAGCAGCAGGTTTTGCAGGACCTCGGTGATGCCGCCCGGGGCGCTCAGCGTGGCCTCGCCGGTGCTCAGCGCCAGGTTCGACGGGAACAGCATGCTGGCGACCACGGCGACTACCGCAGCACCGAAGGTACCCAGCAGGTACAGCCAGAGGATCGGCCGAATGTGGGTTTCCTGGCCGTGGCGGTGGTTGGCGATCGAGGCCATGACCAGGATGAACACCAGCACAGGCGCCACCGCCTTCAGGGCGCTGACGAAGACCTTGCCAAGAAAGGCCATGTCGCGGGCGATGGCAGGTGCAAGCAGGGCCAGGGCGATGCCGGCGAGCAGGCCGATGACGATCTGCGTCACCAGGCTGGTGCGGTTGAGGAAGCGGAGGACGGGGGTCATGTGCAGCGGGGTCTCGGAATCGGGAAAGGGCGAGACTTTATCATAGTGCCACGGAGGGCTGTTCCGGCCTCTTCGCGGGTAAACCCGCTCCCACAGGTAAGGTGTAGTGCTTGGGCCTGTGATAACCCCGTGGGAGCGGGTTCACCCGCGAATGAGCCGCCACGGCTACCAATGAAACAACTCCCGCCGCGCCCCTTCGGTAATCGCCATGATCCCCGGGTGCTTGACCTTGCGCTCCACCGAAATGGCATAGAACGATTCATGCACGGCTTCGGTCTGCCCGATCAGCTGCACACCATACTGGCGGCACACCTCTTCGGCGATCACGCTGGGCGCGACGAAGATGCCGCTGCCCGACTGCCCGAACGCCTGCATCAAGGCACTGTCGTCGAACTCGCCGACGATCCGCGGGTGCACCTGCTGTTCACCGAGCCAGCGCAGCAGGCGGCTGCGGACCACGGTTTCCTGCCCGGGGATCAGCAACGGCGCATCCTGCAAGCAGCCCGGGAAGGGGCCGGCATGCCGCTGTGCCAGCGCCGGGGTAGCGAAAAAGCTCAGCCCGCACTCGCCCAGTTTCTGGCTGTAGCCCTTGATGTCGAGGTGGCTGGGCATGGGGCTGTCGGAAATCACCAGGTCCAGGCGCTGAATCGCCAGGTCAGCCAGCAGCCGTTCTAGCTTGTCTTCGCGGCAGTTGATGCGCAGTACATCGTCCAGCTCCATGGTCGGTGCCAGCAGGCGATAGACAATCGACTTGGGCACCACATCGGCCACGCCCACACGGAACAGGATCTGCTCCTGCGGGCCGGCCCGCAGCATGGCTTCCAGCTCGCCGCCCAGCTGGAACATCTGCTCGGCGTAGATCAGCGTCTGGCGCCCGGTTTCGGTCAGCTCCAGTTGCCGCCCCACGCGCTGGAACAGTTCCAGGCCGTAGGTCTGCTCGAACAGGCTGATCTGCCCGCTGATGGTTTGCGGGGTCAGGTTCAGCTGTTCGCTGGCGCGGGCGATGCTGCCGGTCTTGGCCACCGCCCAAAAGTAGTGCAATTGCCGATAGTTGAGCATCGCTGCGCTTTCCGGATTCGTAAAAACCGAAGTATAACCGCTGAAAATTCGAATTTTCCTGATGTATTACGCTCTTTAGAATGCCTCTCCATCAGGCGCCCGGAGGCGCCGTCGGAATATCGACAAGCGAGGAACCCATGCTGCAACTCAAATCCATCGGCACGCCGCTGGTACTGGCGCTGGCCCTGTTCACCCTGGCCGGTTGCGAGCAGGCTGAAAAATCTGCCCAGCAGATGCTCGACCAGGCCGCGCAAACGGCAAAGCAGGCCATCGACGACACCAACAAGGCCGCCCAGCAGGCGTTGAGCGAGGCCATCGGCAGCGAAGGGCGCAAGCCCGAGGAAGCCGCCAAGAAAGAAGACACCCAGGAAATCTGACCCCCAACCGCCGCTGCAGGACTTGAACAATGGAATATTTGCTGGAACTCGCCGCTAGCCCTACCGCCTGGGTTGCCTTGGCTACGCTGGTGGCCATGGAAGTTGTACTGGGCATCGACAACCTGATCTTCATCTCCATCCTGACCAACAAGCTGCCGCTGGAGTACCGCTCCAAGGCGCGCCGTATCGGTATCAGCATGGCCCTGGTGATGCGCCTGGCCTTGCTCAGCACGGTGGCCTGGATCGTCCAGCTGACCGACCCGGTATTCGAAGTGTTCGGCAACGCCTTCTCGTGGAAGGATGTGATCCTGATTGCCGGTGGCCTGTTCCTGCTGTGGAAGGCGACCAAGGAAATTCACGAAAACGTCGACCCGCACGGCGCCAAGGAAGAAGCCAAGGTTTCTTCTACCGTGACCCTGGGCTTTGCTGCGGCGATCTTCCAGATCCTGCTGCTGGACATCGTCTTCTCGGTCGACAGCATCATCACCGCCGTGGGCATGACCGAGCACCTGCCGATCATGATCATTGCCGTGATCACTGCAGTCATCGTGATGATGGTCGCCGCCGACCCGCTGGCCAACTTCATCAACGACAACCCCACCGTGGTGATGCTGGCCCTGGGCTTCCTGATCATGATCGGCATGACCCTGATTGCCGAAGGCTTTGGCGCCCACGTACCGAAGGGTTATGTGTATGCAGCCATGGCGTTCTCGACGGCGATCGAGATCCTCAACATCCTGGCCCGTCGGGCACGGTTGAAGCGTGAGGCGGCTGAAGGCTGACAGGAAAAGCGGGGCGCTCTGCGCCCCGTTCGCGGTCTCGCTGAAAATCTCGCTCAGTGCACCCCTGCATGCCGCCGCGCCCGGTGCCCGGGCTGGGGTTTGGCAGCGGCCTGCGGTGGCAGGTGGTGGTGGGAATGGCGCCGCACGATACGCAGTACACCCCATAGCATGGCGGCTGCGACGCTCAGCCACATGCTTATCAGCATGAGAATTGCCAGGGTAAGGCTCATCTGTGCCTCCATCTCTACGGCCAGCGCTCGATTGGTCAGCGTTGGCCTTCCAGACACTGCTTTAGTCTAGCGCTTTGCCTGTGACGTTCCATCGAACAAAGGTCTATCGCCAAGGCCGATTCGCTCCAAGCCGCTGTCGGACTATACCCGCGCCGCTGTCGGACCTATGATCGGTGGCCAGAGCCAGGCGCTGCCTGCCTGGCGTTGGAACAAGCGAGTGTCCATGCCGCAACCATCCTTAATCACCGCCCCCCGTCGTTTGCTGGCCGCCTGCCTGGTCGCCGCCAGCCTGGCCGGCTGTGCCAGTGCGCCGCCCGCCAGCCTCAATGGCCTGCCGCAGCGGGTCGAGATCAGCAGCGTGCCGTTCTACCGTGGTAACGCCAACCACAGCGGCGCCATGGCCTTGGCTGCGGTGTTGTCGCAGCAGGGCGCACCGATCACGCCGGGGCTGCTGGACAAGCCGCTGAACCTGCCTGAGGGGGCTGACGCGCTGGGCACGGCTATTCCGCGTGTGGCACGCGATTACGGCATGGTGGTGTACCCGCTGGACAAGCAGCTGGACGCGCTGCTGACCCAGGTGGCGGCGGGCAACCCGGTGCTGCTGCGTTACGAGGACGGGACGGCCTGGTGGGGCGAGCCCCGCTATGCCGTGCTGATTGGCTATGATCGTTACAAGCAGCGGGTGCTGTTGCGCTCGGGCATGCACCGGCGGCAGTTGATGGCATTCGACAGCTTTGCCTCGGCGTGGGCCGGGCAGGGCAGTTGGGCAGTGCTGGTGCAGCCACCGCGGCAGTTGCCGGCGCAGGTGGACCGACAGCGCTGGTTGCAGGCGGCAGATGAGCTGGCCAAGGCGGGGCAGGAAATTGCGGCGAAGCAGGCTGTTAGTAGCCTGAACAAGTAACTTGGCCTGTGCCGGCCCTTTCGCGGGTAAACCCGCTCCCACAGGAAACCCGCTGCCCTCAGGTCCAGTGATATCCCTGTGGGAGCGGGTTTACCCGCGAAAGGGCCAGGCCTGCCTACATCAGAAGCCCAGGCGATCACGCAGGCTGTAATACCAGGCGCCAAGGGCGCTGAACGGCACGCGCAGCATTTGCCCACCCGGGAACGGGTAGTGCGGCAGGCCGGCGAAGGCGTCGAAACGCTCGGCCTGGCCACGCATGGCTTCGGCCAGCACCTTGCCCGCCAGGTGGGTGTAGGTCACGCCGTGACCCGAGCAGCCCTGGGAGTAGTAGATGTTGTCACCGATACGGCCAACCTGCGGCAGGCGCGACAGGGTCAGCAGGAAGTTGCCGGTCCAGGCGTAGTCGATCTTCACGTTCTTCAGTTGCGGGAAGGCCTTGAGCATCTTCGGGCGGATGATCGCCTCGATGTTGGCCGGGTCACGCGCGCCATACACCACGCCACCACCGAAGATCAGGCGCTTGTCACTGGTCAGGCGGTAGTAGTCGAGCAGGTAATTGCAGTCTTCGACGCAGTAGTCCTGCGGCAGCAGGGTGCGCGCCAGTTCGTCGCCCAGTGGCTCGGTGGTGATCACCTGGGTGCCGCATGGCATGGACTTGCTGGCCAGTTCCGGCACCAGGTTGCCCAGGTAGGCGTTGCCCGCGACGATGATGAACTTGGCGCGGACCTTGCCCTGCGGGGTGTGCACCACCGGGTTGGCGCCACGCTCGATACGTACCGCCGGGGTCTGCTCATAGATGATGCCGCCCAGCGACTCGACCGCAGCGGCTTCGCCCAGGGCCAGGTTCAGCGGGTGGATGTGCCCGCCGCTCATGTCCAGCATACCGCCCACATAGTTGTCGCAAGCGACCACTTCGCGGATGCGCTTCTGGTCCATCAGCTCCAGCTGATTGTGGCCAAAGCGTTCCCACAGGCGCTTTTGCGATTCCAGGTGGCCCATCTGCTTGCTGGTCAGGGCGGCGAACACGCCGCCGTCCTTCAGGTCGCACTGGATGTTGTACTTGGCCACGCGCTCACGAATGATGCGCCCGCCTTCGAAGGCCATGTGGCCCAGCAGTTGTGCCTGCTGGGGGCCGACGGTGCGTTCGATGACGTCGATGTCGCGGCTGTAGCTGTTGACGATCTGGCCACCGTTGCGGCCCGACGCGCCGAAGCCGACCTTGGCCGCTTCGACGATGCTCACCTTGAAGCCGTTTTCCAGCAGGAACAACGCGCTGGACAGGCCGGTGTAGCCGGCACCGATGACGCATACATCGGTTTCCACCTCACCCTGCAGCGCCGGACGTGGCGGCACCGGGTTGGCCGAGGCGGCGTAGTAGGACTGGGGGTAGGGGGTGTTAGCCATGCTGCAGGAACCTCGTGTTTTATATTTTTAACGAATGTACCGATGCTATCAATAATAATAAACACCCGCTAGTCGTCCGTTGAAAATCCTTTACCCGGACCCTATCCGCTCGTCTTTCTATAAACAGTTTTAGATTCAGTAGCTTAGCGCGAAAAAAAGTGTTGACAGGGTTTTTGGAATGCGTAGAATGCGCACCACACGACAGGCACATAGCTCAGTTGGTTAGAGCACCACCTTGACATGGTGGGGGTCGTTGGTTCGAGTCCAATTGTGCCTACCAAATCGAAAAAGGGGTGATCCGTAAGGGTCACTCCTTTTTTCATTGGGCTTTCCTGCGCCCCGAGGGCTGCGCGGCAAAAGCCTGAAAGTTTTTGATTTTTCTGAAAAAACGCTTTACAGGCGCGCATTCGATCTCTAATATGCGCACCACACGACAGGCACATAGCTCAGTTGGTTAGAGCACCACCTTGACATGGTGGGGGTCGTTGGTTCGAGTCCAATTGTGCCTACCAAATCGAAAAAGGGCGATCAGCAATGATCGCCCTTTTTGCTGTGCGCGCGAAGCAGCGTGTAACGTTTGGTCGCGCTTCGGGCATGGCCCGGCATGCTAGAATCCGCCCCTTCGAATCTGGAGGTACACGCGTGCGCAAACTGGCTGTGGTAATGGCAGTGCTCGCCCTGGCGGGCTGTGAGAACGAGGTCGAAGGCGTGCACAAGCAGGTGGCTGAACACCTGCACAACCCCAAGACCGCCAAGTTCGGCAACGTGCGGATCGACACCCACGGTACTCTCTGCGGCCAGGTCCGCGGCAAGGACGATGCCGGCCAGTACGAGGCCTACCGCAGCTACGTGGCGATCAAGCGCGATGGCCAATACGAAATCATCGTCGATGACAACGGCAACAACCTGCGTATCCGCGAACTGTGCGGTGGCGCCGAGCTGCAGCGCCGGGCCGAAGCCCTGGCCGGCCAGCCTGCCCCGCAAGGCTGGGATGTGGAAGTGATCCAGGGCGCCAACATGGGCGCGCTCAGCGACATGACTGCCCGCCTGATCGAAAAGGGCATCCCGTCCTCGGTGGAGTACCGCGACGGCAAGCCGGTGGTGCTGATGGGGCCGTTCCCGACCCGCGAAGAAGCCGAAGCCCGCAAGGCCGAGGTCATGGCCAAGCTGGGTACCGATTCGGTGGTCATCCAGCACGGCGCGGCTCGCTAACCCCGCCGGCACGTTGCGCTAGACCCCGCAAGCACGTTGCGCTAGACAATGTGCGCCCAGTTTTGGCTATGCTTGGCAAGAGGAAGCTGAACGGGGAGGGCCTCATGTCTACACTGGAGCGGGCCATTGCCGTGGCCGCCAGGGCGCATGAAGGGCAATACGACAGGGGTGGGGCGGCCTATATCCTTCACCCGCTACGCGTGATGATGCGGGTTTCCACACCTGAACAACGGATTGTCGCGGTGCTTCACGATGTGATCGAAGACACGCCGCTGACCCTGTCCGACCTGGCACGCGAGGGCTTCGCGCTGAAGATTCTTGCCGCCTTGCTGGCGCTCAGCCGCCGTGAGGGCGAAGCCTACCAGGACTTCGTGGTGCGCCTGGGCGACGACCCGCTGGCGCGCACCGTCAAACTGGCCGATCTGGCCGACAACAGCGACCTTTCCCGTATTCCATGCCCAAGCCCTGCCGACCTCGCGCGGCTGACGCGCTACCGCGAAGCCAGCGCTTACCTGCAGGCACTGGCCTGAGCTCGGCCGCAGGCCCTGTGCAAGGTCAGTCGTCCTTCGGCACCGTCCAGAAAATCTGCACGCCGCCATCGTCGCGGTGGGCGAGGGTGACGTTGTCGTTTTCGGCGATTTCCTCGAGCAGGGTTTCCCAGTCTTCCGGGGTTTCCTGGTCCAGGCGGAAGATCAGCGCTGCGCGGCTGCGCTGGGCGGTAGGGCTGTTGATGATCTTCTGGATGCGCATACCCAGTTGGGCATAGCTGCTCGGGGTGGCGGAGGCGGTGCTGGACACAGGGATTTCCTTGTTGTGCTGTACGCACATACAGTATTTCACTGTGGGCATTTTCGCAACACCACCCCGAAAAGCCGGGCGCGATCAGTATTCCCAGAAGATCCGCTGCAGCTCCTTGCTGTCCTGGGTCTTGGTCATGGCGACCATTGCCAGAATCCGCGCTTTTTGCGGGTTCAGGTCGTGGGCGACGACCCAGTCGTTCTTGTCATCCGGCTGTTCGGCGTTGCGCAGCACGAAACCGCCCTGATTCACGTGCGACGAGCGGATGATCTGTACGCCGTTCTTGCGCAGCTCCTGCAGCGCCGGCACGACCCGCGACGACACCGAGCCGTTGCCGGTACCGGCATGGATCAGCGCCTTGGCGCCGTTCTGGGCCAGGGCCTTGTAGGCGGTGTCGGTGACATTGCCATAACCATAGGCAACGTCCACTTGCGGCAGGCTGCTGATCTGCTTGATGTCGAACTCGGAGTTGACCGTGTGGCGCTTGGCCGGCAGGCGGAACCAGTAAGATTTGCCTTCCACCACCATGCCCATCGGGCCCCAGGCGCTCTTGAACGCTTCGGTCTTGATGTTGACCGATTTGCTGACATCGCGGCCGGACTGGATTTCGTCGTTCATGGTCACCAGCACGCCTTTGCCGCGCGACTGCTTGTCGCTGGCCACGGCCACGGCGTTGTACAGGTTGAGCATGCCGTCAGCCGACATGGCGGTGCCCGGGCGCATCGAACCGACCACCACGATTGGCTTGTCGGTCTTTTCCACCAGGTTGAGGAAGTAGGCGGTTTCTTCCAGGGTGTCGGTGCCGTGGGTGATGACGATGCCATCGACGTCGTTGCTTTCGGCCAGTTCGGCAACGCGTTTGCCGAGCTTGAGCAGGTCGTCGTTGGAGATGCTTTCCGAGGCGATCTGCATCACCTGCTCGCCACGAACGTTGGCCAGGTCGGCCAGTTCCGGCACGCCGGCGATCAGCTTGTCGACCCCCACTTTGGCGGCCTGGTAGGTGGCGCTGTTGGCGGCGCTGGCGCCAGCACCGGCAATGGTGCCACCGGTGGCAAGAATGACCACGTTGGCCAGTTTCTGCTGGGTTTCGGCTTCCTTGGCCGAAACGCTGGTGGGCAGGATCAGCAGCAGGGCGAGTGCGCTGGGGGCGAAGGTTTTCAGTGCGGCGTTCATCATTATTGTTCTCTCTCTTCCTAGTGAGATGGTTATCGAGTCGCGCAGGCATTCAGGCATGTTTCGTACCAAGCTTGCACGGGCGGCGGTTGCAGGAGCGCCCTTGCGTCGCGAAAGGGCTGCGCAGCAGCCTCAGGGCCGGGCCCCTGCACAGCTTCCGAAACCGCTGCGTATCGCCATCACGGCGCAAGGTCGTTCCCGCAAGGGGCAAGTATTCCATTCGAGATTCCGAACAAGCGTAGGAAAAGGTGTTCGGCTTTTCGGAAAAATTCTGGATAATCGGTACTAGCAGTCGTTCGGCTTATAAAGCCAAACGGTTTGACAAACCCCGGTCCTGTTTCCATAGTAGGTCAACGCAAACGTTTGCGATCCGACAAAAAAAACACAAGATCCGGAGTCATCGCCCATGAAACTGCCGTTCCCCGGTCGTCTGCTGGCCCTCGCGGTCATTGCCTCGCTGCCCTTCGCGCTGCCACTTTCTGCCGCCCATGCCGAAGAAAAGCCCAAAGTCGCCCTGGTCATGAAATCACTGGCCAACGAGTTCTTCCGCACCATGGAGGATGGCGCCAAGGCCTACCAGAAAGAACACACCGACCAATTCGAGCTGATCGCCAACGGTATCAAGAACGAGACTGACACCGGCGAACAGATCCGCATCGTCGAACAAATGGTCAACGCCGGCGCCAAGGCCCTGGTCATTGCCCCGGCCGATTCCAAGGCGCTGGTGTCGGCAGTGAAGAAGGCCATGGATCAAGGCGTGGTGGTGATCAACATCGACAACCGCCTGGACCCGGAACTGCTCAAGAGCAAAGGCATCAGCGTGCCCTTCGTCGGCCCCGACAACCGCAAGGGCGCGCGCCTGGTGGGCGACTACCTGGCCAACGAGAAGCTCAAGGCCGGCGACCAGGTCGGCATCATCGAAGGTGTGCCGACCACCACCAACGTCCAGCAGCGCAGCGCCGGCTTCAAGGATGCCATGGACGCCGCGCAGATCAAGATCGTCTCGGTGCAGAGCGGCAACTGGGAAATCGACAAAGGCAACGCCGTTGCCGCCTCCATGCTCAATGAATACCCCGACCTGAAAGCGCTGCTGGCCGGCAACGACAGCATGGCCCTGGGCGCGGTTTCGGCCGTGCGCGCCGCCGGCAAGACTGGCCAGGTGCAGGTGGTCGGCTACGACAACATCAACGCCATCAAGCCGATGCTCGCTGACGGGCGTGTGCTGGCCACCCTCGACCAGGCGGCCAGCCAGCAAGCGGTGTTCGGTATTCAGGCGGCGTTGAAAATGGTCAAGGGCGAGAAGCCCGATGTGGATGCCGACAACGTCATCCAGACCCCTGTCCAACTCATCACCAAGCCCTGACCGCTGGCCGGAGAAACCGCCATGCCTGCATCGGCCAATGAAGTGGTGCTCGCCGCCAGCGGCCTTGGCAAGACCTACGCCCAGCCGGTGCTCGGCGAGGTCAGCCTGAACCTGCGAGCCGGCGAAGTGCTGGCCCTGACCGGCGAGAACGGCGCCGGCAAGAGCACCCTGTCCAAACTCATCAGCGGCCTGGAAACCCCCACCACCGGGCACATGACCTACCGCGGCCAGGCCTATGCGCCCGGCAGCCGCAGCGAGGCTGAGCGCCTCGGCGTGCGCATGGTCATGCAGGAGCTGAACCTGCTGCCGACGTTGACCGTGGCGGAAAACCTGTTCCTCGACAACCTGCCCGGGCGCTTTGGCTGGATCAGCCAGAAGCGCCTGCGCCAGCTGGCCGTGGCCGCCATGGCCCAGGTCGGCCTCGACGCCATCGACCCGGACACCCCGGTCGGCGAGCTGGGCATTGGCCATCAGCAGATGGTCGAGATCGCCCGCAACCTGATCGGCGACTGCCATGTGCTGATCTTCGACGAGCCCACCGCCATGCTCACCGCGCGCGAGGTGGAGCTGTTGTTCACCCAGATCGAGCGCCTGCGCCAACGCGGCGTGGCCATCGTCTACATCTCCCACCGCCTGGAAGAACTGCAGCGGGTGGCCCAGCGCATCGTCGTGCTGCGCGACGGCAAGCTGGTTTGCGACGAGCCGATCCAGCGCTACAGCAGTGCCGAGCTGGTCAACCTGATGGTTGGCCGCGAACTGGGCGAGCACATCGACCTGGGCCGCCGACAGATCGGCGTGCCGTTGCTCAAAGTCGACAAGCTCTGCCGTGCGGACAAGGTGCGCGAGGTGTCGTTCGAGGTCAGGGCAGGGGAGATATTCGGTATTTCCGGCCTGATCGGCGCCGGCCGTACCGAGCTGCTGCGCCTGATCTACGGCGCCGACCGTGCCGACAGCGGCAGCATTGCGCTCGGCCAGCCGCCCCAGGTGGTCAACATCGATTCGCCCAAGGCCGCAGTGCAAGCCGGTATCGCCCTGATCACCGAAGACCGCAAAGGCGAAGGCCTGCTGCTGACCCAGTCGATCAGTGCCAATATCGCCTTGGGTAACCTTGGCGCCGTTTCCCGCGCCGGGGTGCTCGATGGCGAGGCCGAAAGGGCCTTGGCCGAACGCCAGATCCAGGCCATGCGCATTCGCAGTGCCGGCCCGCAGCAAGTGGTGAGCGAGTTGTCCGGCGGCAACCAGCAGAAGGTGGTGATCGGCCGCTGGCTGGAGCGCGACTGCCAGGTGCTGCTGTTCGATGAGCCTACCCGCGGCATCGACGTCGGCGCCAAGTTCGACATCTATGGCTTGCTGGCCGAGCTGGCGCGCCAGGGCAAGGCCCTGGTGGTGGTGTCCAGCGACCTGCGCGAACTGATGCTGATCTGCGACCGGATCGCCGTGCTCTCGGCTGGCCGCCTGATCGACACCTTCGCGCGCGAGCAATGGAGCCAGGACCAACTGTTGGCGGCGGCCTTTGCCGGTTATCAGAAACGTGACGCGCTGCTGCATGACGCAGCCCCCAGGATGGACGCATGAAAACCACTCCGCTGCACAGCCAGGGCGCCGCACCGCTGCGCCGCACTGGCACTTACCTTGGCCTGGGTACCTACCTGGGCCTGGCCGGCGCCTTGCTGGCGATGATCGTGCTGTTCTCGTTCCTCAGCAGCCATTTCTGGTCGTACAGCACCTTCAGCACCCTGGCCAACCAGATCCCCGACCTGATGGTGCTGGCGGTGGGCATGACCTTCGTGCTGATCATCGGCGGCATCGACCTGTCGGTGGGCTCGGTGCTGGCGCTGGCGGCCTCGACCGTCAGTGTGGCGATTCTCGGCTGGGGCTGGGGCGTGCTGCCCTCGGCCCTGCTGGGCATGGCCGTCGCCGCGCTGGCGGGCAGCATCACCGGCGGCGTCACCGTGGCCTGGCGCATTCCCTCGTTCATCGTCTCGCTCGGCGTGCTGGAAATGGCGCGCGGCCTGGCCTACCAGTTCACCGACTCGCGCACCGCGTACATCGGCGACGCCTATGCCTGGTTCTCCAACCCCGTCGCATTCGGGATCTCGCCGGCGTTCATCATCGCCTTGCTGGTCATCGTGCTGGCCCACTTGGTGCTGACGCGCACGGTGTTCGGCCGCTACCTGATCGGCATTGGCACCAACGAAGAAGCCGTGCGCCTGGCTGGCATCGACCCGCGCCCGTACAAGGTGCTGGTGTTCGCCCTGATGGGCCTGCTCGCCGGCCTGGCCGCGCTGTTCCAGATTTCCCGCCTGGAAGCGGCCGACCCCAACGCCGGCTCCGGCCTGGAGCTGCAGGTGATCGCCGCCGTGGTGATCGGCGGCACCAGCCTGATGGGCGGGCGTGGCTCGGTCATCAGCACCTTCTTTGGCGTGCTGATCATTTCGGTGCTGGCGGCCGGGCTGGCGCAGATCGGCGCCAGCGAACCGACCAAACGCATCATCACCGGGGCGGTGATCGTCATCGCCGTGGTGCTCGACACTTACCGTAGCCGGCGTGCAGGCCGGCGGAACTGACTCATGGCAACCATCAAAGACGTCGCGGCACTGGCAGGTATTTCCTACACCACCGTGTCCCATGTGCTGAACAAGACCCGCCCGGTCAGCGAGCAGGTGCGGCTGAAAGTCGAAGCCGCCATCGCCGAGCTCGACTACGTGCCCAGCGCCGTGGCGCGGTCGTTGAAGGCGCGCAGCACGGCCACCATCGGCCTGCTGGTGCCTAACAGCGTCAACCCGTACTTTGCCGAGCTGGCGCGGGGTATCGAAGACGCCTGCGAACGCAACGGCTACTGCGTGATCCTGTGCAACTCCGATGACGACCCGCAGAAGCAGCGCAGCTACCTGCGCGTACTGCTGGAAAAACGCATCGACGGTCTGGTGGTGGCCTCGGTGGGCGAGGACGGCGACCTGCAGCAAAGCCTGGCTTGCGTGCGCACGCCCATGGTCATCGTCGACCGCGAACTGGAGGGCGTCGATGCCGACCTGGTGCGCATCGACCACGAACACGGTGCTTATCTGGCCACCCAGCATCTGCTGGCGCTCGGCCACCGCGACATTGCCTACATCGGCGGCCCCGCCGAGGCCGGGGTGACCCGGCTGCGCCTCAGCGGCTTCCACCGCGCCATGGCCGAGGCTGCGGCGCCGGTGCAGGGCAACCGCGTGCTGCATTGCGACTTCACCAGTCCCGGCGGCCATGCCGCGGCGGCGCAGCTGCTGCAAGGCGAGCGGCCGACGGCGATTTTCGCCGGCAACGACATGATCGGTTTTGGCGTGCTGCGCGCCGCTGCCGAACGCAAGATCAGCGTGCCGGCGGAACTGTCGGTGATCGGCTTCGACGACATCGAGCTCAGCCGTTATGTGTACCCGCCACTGACCACCGTAGGCCAGTCGATCCGCGAGCTGGGCGAGAGCGCCGCGTCGCTGTTGCTGGCGCGTATCGGTACCCCTCGGCAGGGCGCGGCAGAGCAACGTATCGTCGCCCCGCGTATCGTCCTGCGCGAATCCACCGGGCCGCGCCCGGACCTGTTCAACGATTACCGCTAACGCTAAGGAAATGTCATGAGTGCCAAGGTCGTGGTGGTCGGTAGCCTCAACATGGACCTGGTGGCCCGCGCCCAGCGCCTGCCCCGGGCCGGCGAAACGCTGCCTGGCGACAGTTTTTTCACCGTGCCGGGCGGCAAGGGGGCCAACCAGGCCGTGGCCGTGGCGCGCCTGGGCGGCAGCGTGGCGATGATCGGTAACGTCGGCGACGATGCCTATGGCCAGCAGCTGCGCCAGGCCCTGTTTGTAGAGGGTGTCGACTGCCGGGCGGTCGACACCTGCCCGGGGGTGTCCAGTGGTGTGGCGCTGATCACCGTGGATGCCGCCAGCCAGAACTGCATCGTCATCATTCCTGGCGGCAACGGCCTGCTGACGCCGCAGTCGGTGCAGCGCTTCGATGCGCTGCTGCAAGCTGCCGAGGTGATCATCTGCCAGCTGGAGGTGCCGACCGAGACCGTGGCCTGGACCTTGGCCAGGGGGCGTGAACTGGGCAAGCAGGTGATCCTCAACCCGGCGCCGGCCACCGGCCCGCTGCCTGCCGACTGGTTCGCCAACGTCGACTACCTGGCCCCCAACGAAAGCGAGGCCGAAGCCCTGAGCGGGATCGCAGTGACCGACCTGGGCAGTGCACGCCGCGCCGGCGAGCGTTTGCGCCAGCTGGGGGCGGGCAAGGTGATCATTACCCTGGGTGCGCAAGGGGCCCTGCTGGTTACTGCCCACGGGCACCGGCACTTCCCTGCGCCGCAGGTGCAGCCGCTGGACACCACTGCAGCCGGCGATACCTTCATTGGTGGTTTTGCTGCTGGCCTGGTGCGCGGTATGGAGGAGGGCGAAGCGATTGCCTTCGGCCAGCGCGCCGCCGCGCTGTCGGTCACCCGTGCCGGCGCGCAGCCGTCGATTCCCTACCTGGCAGAGCTGACACCATGAAGAAAACCCCGCTGCTGAACGTAGCCCTGTCGCGCACCATTGCCGGCATGGGGCATGGCGACATTCTGGTGATCGGCGACGCCGGGCTGCCGGTGCCGCCGGGCGTGGAACTGATCGACCTGGCGGTTACCCCTGGTTTGCCGGATTTCGCCAGCGTGCTGCGCGCGGTGCTGAGCGAATTGCAGGTGGAGCGCCACGTGCTGGCCGAAGAAATGCAGAAAGTGGTGCCACCGGCGCTGGTCGAGATCGAGCGGCTGAAGGGCAAGCTGGGCAAGCGCGAATGGCGCAGCCATGAAGATTTCAAAGCGCTGTCGCGCAATGCTCGCGCCGTGGTGCGCACCGGCGAGTGCCAGCCCTACAGCAACATCGCGCTGATTTCCGGCGTGACTTTCTGAAGGCGGGGGTTGCGCCCCGAATCGCCGGCAAGCCAGCTCCCACAGGTTGCTGCACAGTGCTTGAGGTCATGCAGTACCTGTGGGAGCTGGCTTGCCGGCGATGGGCCGCAAAGCGGCCCCAGCAACCACCACCCAGGCAACAGGAGTGCCACCCATGCTCAAACCCTTGCTACAAGGAATCGCCTTCATGGCCGCAGCGACAACCCTCCAGGCCGCCCCGATCGACCTGATCATCGACACCGACCCCGGCGCCGACGATGTGGTCGCGCTGTTCCTGGCCATGGCTTCGCCCGACCAGCTGCACATTCGCGCCATCACCACCGTGGCCGGCAACGTGCGCCTGGAAAAAACCTCGCGCAACGCCCGCCTGGCCCGCGAATGGGCCGGCCGCGAAGACATCCCGGTGTACGCTGGCGCCGCTCGCCCGCTGGTGCGCAAGCCGATCTACGCCGCCGCCGTGCACGGCGAAGAAGGCCTCACCGGCATACAGGTGTACGAACCGAAAGCGCCGCTGGCCGCGGGTAATGCCGTGCAGTACCTGGTCGACACCCTCGGCGCCGCCAAGCCGCACAGCATCACCCTGGCCATGCTCGGGCCACAGACCAACCTGGCCCTGGCGCTGATCCAGCGCCCGGACATCGCCAAAGGCATCAAGGAAGTGGTGGTCATGGGTGGCGCGCATTTCAACGGCGGCAACATCACCCCGGTGGCGGAATTCAACCTCTACGCCGACCCGCATGCCGCCGAAGTGGTGCTGGCCAGCGGCGTGCAACTGACCTACCTGCCGCTGGACGTCACCCACAAGCTACTGACCAGCGAGGCCCGGCTCAAGCAGCTGGCCGCCGTTAACAACCAGGCCAGCAAGCGCGTGGTGGACATCCTCGACACCTATGTCACCCACGACATGGACCTGTACGGCATGCCGGGCGGCCCGGTGCACGATGCCAGTGTCATCGCCTACCTGCTAAAGCCCGAACTGTTCAGCGGCCGGCGCATTCACCTGAGCATCGACAGCCGCGAAGGCCCGACCTTGGGCCAGACCATTGCCGACTGGTACGCTGTGCTCAAGCAGCCTGCCAACGTGCTGTGGGTAGAGCAGGGCGATGCCCAGGGGTTGTTCGACCTGCTCAGCGCCCGTTTGGCGCGATTGCAATAGCCGGGTGCGGCGCGAAGCGTTCGAGCACCTGGTCGACGAAGCTGCGTGCCGCTTCGGCACCGCGATCACGCACCAGCAGGTCGATGGCAATCAATAGCAGCTCCTCCGGTGTGCCAGGGCTGTACGCGCTCTGGCCCTCGGCCCATTTGACCTTGATATCGGCATCGATGCTGTGGCTGCTCATGAAAGGCTCTCGCTTGGGGCCCGGGACGATGGGGCGAACACCGGATCCTGGTGTGCGCAGGAGGCACTGTGCCTTCACTTCTGGAAGTAAATCATGAGATTGCCGGGCAAACCAAGCGCCTCGTCGGCGCAGCGGTAAAATTCGGTCACGATTGGCTTTCGCCCACGGCGCGCGGTTCAGGCAGACTTGTCCGGTTTTGCAACGATTCAGTAGTGGAACTGTCGGATCAGACAGTTCCCGGACCGATTTTAGGAGGCTTCATGTTCCGTACCCGTGCTTACCTGGCAACCCTGGCGGTGGCTGCTGTCCTGGCTGGTTGCAGCACTGGTGGCAATTCTGCTGGCGACACCGCGTCAGCCGCGGCTGGCAATGATGGCCGCTGCGAGGCCAGCGGCGCCGATTTCGCCATTGGCAAACCGGCCAGCGCCGAACTGCTGGAGCAGGCGCGCAAGGCCAGCGGTTCGCAGCTGGCACGCATTCTCAAGCCACACGATGTCGTGACCCTGGAGTACCGCTCCGAGCGCTTGAACCTGAATGTGGACGAGCAAGGCAAGGTGACCCGCGTCAACTGCGGTTGATACACGGTCCTTGTGGGAGCGGCCTTGCGTCGCGAAAGGGCCGCAGAGCGGCCCCGGCAATACAGGCTGCGGAGCTGAAACCCTGGGGCCGCTTCGCGCCCCTTTCGCGACACGAGGCCGCTCCCACAAAAAACCGCGCCGCCTGGGCCAGCTCCGTCGGCCCATGTAAACACCCATAAAAAAACCCGCCACGAGGGCGGGTTTTTTACAGCTATCCGAATTACTCCGGACGAACCTGTGCAGCCTGCATGCCCTTCTGGCCGCGCTCGGCGACGAAGGAAACAGTCTGGCCTTCTTTCAGGCTCTTGAAGCCGTCGGATTCGATGGCCTTGAAGTGAACGAACAGGTCGTCGCCGCCGCCTGCTGGGGTGATGAAGCCGTAGCCTTTCTCATCATTGAACCATTTGACGGTGCCTTGTTGGCGATTGGACATGGGTGAATCTCCAGAACATTTAGTTTTTTCAGTGGTGCAATGCGGCCGAGGCTACGGAGCACGGAACACATCATAGTCTAATTCTGCGCATCTAGCGCCTTTTACCTTCGCAGGATCTTGATCCATCTCAAAGAATGGCCAGCCCGCGTCGGCTTCAACGTTTCAGCTTTTCGGTGCGCAGGCTTGCTTCACCACGGTTTGCGCTTTCTGCATCAGCTTGGCGTCAACGCCATCGTTGCTGTCCAGGTCGGCGATCTCCGCGTCGGTGAAATTCTTTTTGATGGCTTGGGCACCGCAATCGCAGTGCTTTTTCGCGGTCGCGGCGTCAACGCCTTGGCCGCTGGCCACCTGGGTGCACTGGGTCATGTAGGCGGCCTCCTTCCCGGCTGGGAAGTTGCCAGCGTTCGCAGCCACAGGCAGCAGCAGGGCGCCGGCGGCCGCCAGGGCCAGAAGAGACGGAACTCGCATAACCAGTTACTCCTTGGGTCAGGTCTCATCAAGAGTAGGTTGCTTCCCAAAGTCTGATAGGAATTTTTCCGCGTTAGTTCACCCAAAGGCTGTAATTTCCAAATATTTCTGCGGCCGCGCAACCTGCGTGCTAGCATGCCCGGCTTGTGGTCGCGCCGTTGCGCGCCGCAGCTATCTTTTTTCTCCCCAGTCACTCTGGTTCGTCCCTCGCAAGCCGAAAGGCTTCTGCCACTGTGAGGCAGGCTTCCTGTGCAGGAAGGCAGGGCGGATCTTGTACTGGCTCATCCCAACCCACGTGACCTTTGGTAGGGGTCACCACTAGGAGAGGAGGCGCCATGCCCGTTATTACTCTTCCCGATGGCAGTCAGCGTTCGTTCGATCATGCCGTGTCCGTAGCCGAAGTCGCCGCTTCCATCGGCGCCGGCCTGGCCAAGGCCACCGTGGCCGGCAAGGTCGATGGCAAACTGGTCGATGCCTGCGACCTGATCAGCCACGACGCCACCCTGCAGATCATCACCCCTAAAGATGAAGAGGGACTGGAGATCATCCGTCACTCGTGCGCCCACCTGGTCGGCCACGCGGTGAAACAGCTGTACCCGACCGCCAAGATGGTGATCGGCCCGGTCATCGACGAAGGCTTCTATTACGACATCGCCTACGAGCGCCCCTTCACCCCTGAAGACATGGCCGCCATCGAAAAGCGCATGATGGAGTTGATCGACAAAGACTACGACGTGGTCAAGAAGATGACCCCGCGCGCCGAAGTCATCGAGGTGTTCAGCGCCCGTGGCGAAGACTACAAGCTGCGCCTGGTCGAAGACATGCCGGACGAGCAGGCCATGGGCCTGTACTACCACGAAGAATACGTCGACATGTGCCGTGGTCCGCACGTGCCGAACACCCGCTTCCTCAAGGCGTTCAAGCTGACCAAGCTGTCCGGCGCCTACTGGCGCGGTGATGCCAAGAACGAACAGCTGCAACGCGTGTACGGCACCGCCTGGGCCGACAAGAAGCAGCTGGCGGCGTACATCCAGCGCATCGAAGAAGCGGAAAAGCGCGACCACCGCAAGATCGGCAAGCAGCTCGACCTGTTCCACCTGCAGGAGGAAGCGCCGGGCATGGTGTTCTGGCACGCCAACGGCTGGACCGTGTACCAGGTGCTCGAGCAGTACATGCGCCAGGTTCAGCGCGTCAACGGCTACCAGGAAATCAAGACCCCGCAGGTTGTCGACCGCATTCTCTGGGAGCGCTCCGGCCACTGGTCCAACTACGCCGAGAACATGTTCACCACATCGTCGGAAAGCCGTGACTACGCGGTAAAGCCGATGAACTGCCCGTGCCACGTGCAGGTGTTCAACCAGGGCCTGAAAAGCTACCGCGACCTGCCGCTGCGCCTGGCCGAATTCGGTGCCTGCCACCGTAATGAGCCGTCCGGCGCGCTGCACGGCATCATGCGCGTGCGTGGCTTTGTGCAGGACGACGCGCATATCTTCTGCACCGAAGAACAGGTGAAGAAAGAAGCCGCCGACTTCATCAAGCTGACCCTGGATGTGTACAAGGACTTCGGCTTCAGCGACATCGCCATGAAGCTGTCGACCCGCCCGGCCAAGCGCGTGGGTTCCGAAGAGCTGTGGGACCGTGCCGAAGGCGCACTGGCCGACGCCCTGAACGAATCGGGCCTGGAATGGGAATACCAGCCGGGCGAGGGTGCCTTCTACGGGCCGAAGATCGAGTTCACCCTGCGCGACTGCCTCGGCCGTAACTGGCAGTGCGGTACCCTGCAGTACGACCCGAACCTGCCAGAACGCCTGGATGCCAGCTATATCGCCGAAGATAACAGCCGAGTTCGCCCGGTCATGCTGCACCGCGCCATTCTCGGTTCGTTCGAACGCTTCATCGGTATGCTGATCGAGCACTACGCCGGTGTGTTCCCGGCCTGGCTGGCACCGACCCAGGCCGTGATCATGAACATCACCGACAAGCAGGCCGATTTCGCCCTCGAGGTGGAAAATACCCTGAACGGTAGCGGTTTCCGTGCCAAGTCGGACTTGAGAAATGAGAAGATCGGCTTTAAAATCCGCGAGCATACTTTGCTCAAGGTCCCGTACCTTTTGGTTATAGGGGATCGCGAAGTCGAAACACGAACCGTCGCTGTGCGTACTCGCGAAGGCGCAGACCTGGGCTCCATGCCCGTCGCCCAGTTCGCTGAGCTCCTGACACAAGCGGTTTCCCGGCGTGGACGCCAAGAATCGGAGTAATGACTATTAAGCGTGAAATGAGAAACGATAAGCGTGCTGTACCGAAGGCCCCGATCAACGAGAATATCTCGGCCCGCGAGGTTCGGTTAATTGGCGCTGATGGCGAGCAGGTTGGCATCGTCTCGATTGATGAAGCGCTTCGTATCGCTGAAGAAGCGAAGCTGGATCTGGTGGAGATCTCTGCAGACGCGGTACCGCCTGTCTGCAAGGTGATGGACTACGGCAAGCACCTCTTCGAGAAGAAGAAGCAGGCCAACGAAGCCAAGAAGAACCAGAAGCAGATCCAGATCAAAGAAATCAAGTTTCGTCCAGGGACGGAAGAAGGGGATTACCAGGTAAAACTACGCAACCTGGTACGTTTCCTTACCGATGGGGACAAGGCCAAGATCTCTCTGAGATTCCGTGGCCGTGAGATGGCCCACCAGGAGCTGGGCATGGAACTGTTGAAGCGGGTCGAAGCTGACCTCGCCGAATACGGCTCCGTTGAGCAGCATCCGAAGATGGAAGGACGCCAGCTTATGATGGTCATCGCCCCCAAAAAGAAGAAGTAATCTCCCGGGCACGGCAGGCCTGATGATTATTGTGTAATTTTTATCGAATGCGGAGTTCCAACATGCCAAAAATGAAAACCAAGAGCGGTGCTGCGAAGCGCTTCCTGAAGACCGCTTCCGGCTTCAAGCACAAGCACGCTTTCAAGAGCCACATCCTGACCAAAATGTCGACCAAGCGTAAGCGTCAACTGCGCGGTGCCAGCCTGCTGCACCCGTCTGACGTGGCAAAAGTCGAGCGCATGCTGCGCGTACGTTAATTCTGGTTTAGATAGAGGAAGTTACTCATGGCTCGTGTTAAGCGTGGCGTCATCGCTCGTAAGCGTCACAAGAAAATTCTGAAACTGGCTAAAGGCTACTACGGTGCACGCTCGCGCGTATTCCGCGTTGCCAAGCAGGCTGTCATCAAGGCAGGTCAATATGCCTACCGTGACCGTCGTCAGAAGAAGCGTCAGTTCCGCGCACTGTGGATCGCTCGTATCAACGCCGGTGCCCGCACCAACGGTCTGTCCTACAGCCGTCTGATTGCTGGCCTGAAAAAGGCTTCGATCGAAATCGACCGTAAGGTTCTGGCCGATCTGGCAGTGAACGAAAAAGCGGCGTTTGCTGCGATTGTCGAGAAAGCTAAAGCCGTTCTGGCTTAAGTACCCGCGACAATCACCCGGCGGCGCTAGCGCCGTCGGGCATTGAACGTCATCGATAGGGGAAGAGCCTTCAAAGCTCTTCCCCTATTTTCGTATCTGGAGTCTGTACATGGAAAACCTGGATGCGCTGGTCTCGCAAGCCCTGGAGGCCGTCGAGCGCGCTGAAGACATCAATGCCCTGGAACAGATCCGGGTTAATTATCTCGGCAAGAAGGGCGAGCTGACCCAGGTGATGAAGACCCTGGGCAACCTGCCAGCCGAAGAGCGGCCGAAAGTCGGCGCGCTGATCAACGACGCCAAAGAGCGCGTTACCGTTGTGCTCAACGCACGCAAGGCAGCGTTTGAAGAGGCCGAGCTCAGCGCTCGCCTGGCTGCCGAATGCATTGATGTGACCCTGCCAGGTCGCGGCCAGGCCACCGGTGGCCTGCACCCGATCACCCGTACACTCGAGCGCATCGAGCAGTTCTTCACCCACATTGGCTACGGCATCGCCGAAGGCCCCGAGGTGGAAGACGACTACCACAACTTCGAAGCGCTCAACATCCCCGGCCACCACCCGGCGCGGGCGATGCACGACACCTTCTACTTCAATGCCAACATGCTGCTGCGCACCCACACCTCGCCGGTGCAGGTGCGGACCATGGAGTCCAGCCAGCCGCCAATCCGCATTGTCTGCCCGGGCCGCGTCTACCGCTGCGACTCGGATATCACCCACTCGCCGATGTTCCACCAGGTCGAAGGCCTGCTGATCGATCGCGACATCAACTTCGCCGACCTCAAGGGCACCATCGAAGAATTCCTGCGCGTGTTCTTCGAAAAAGAACTGGCGGTGCGTTTCCGCCCCTCGTTCTTCCCCTTCACCGAGCCGTCCGCCGAAGTCGATATCCAGTGCGTGATGTGTTCCGGCAACGGCTGCCGCGTGTGCAAGCAGACCGGCTGGCTGGAAGTGATGGGCTGCGGCATGGTGCACCCGAACGTGCTGCGCATGTCCGGCATCGACCCTGAAGAGTTCCAGGGCTTCGCCTTCGGCATGGGTGCCGAGCGCCTGGCCATGCTGCGCTATGGCGTCAACGATTTGCGTCTGTTCTTCGACAACGACCTGCGGTTCTTAGCCCAATTCCGCTAGGCCAATCGACGCAACCTCTAGGAGAACAGCATGAAATTCAGTGAACAGTGGCTGCGCGGTTGGGTAAACCCGCAAGTCTCCCGTGACGAACTGGTCGCCCGCCTGTCCATGGCCGGCCTTGAAGTCGACAGCGTTACCCCCGCTGCCGGCCAGTTCAGCGGCATCGTCGTGGGCGAAATCCTCGCCACCGAACAACACCCGGACGCCGACAAGCTGCGCGTGTGCCAGGTCAGCAACGGCCAGGAAACCTTCCAGGTCGTCTGTGGCGCGCCCAACGCCCGCCCAGGCATCAAGATCCCGTTCGCCATGATCGGCGCCGAACTGCCTGGCGACTTCAAGATCAAGAAGGCCAAGCTGCGTGGCGTCGAGTCCTTCGGCATGCTGTGCTCGGCGGCCGAGCTGCAGATCAGCGAAGAGAACGACGGCCTGCTGGAACTGGCTGCCGACGCCCCGGTTGGCCAGGACATTCGCCAGTACCTGAGCCTGGACGACGCCAGCATCGAAATCGGCCTGACCCCGAACCGCGGCGACTGCCTGTCGATCGCCGGCCTGGCCCGCGACGTCAGCGCCCTGTACGACACCCCGGTCACCCGCCCGGTAGTGCCAGCCGTAGCACCTGCGCATGACGAAGTGCGCCCGGTCGAAGTCAGCGCCCCGGCTGCCTGCCCGCGCTACCTGGGCCGCGTCATCCGCAACGTCGACCTGAGCAAGCCGACCCCGCTGTGGATGGTCGAACGCCTGCGCCGCAGCGACGTGCGCAGCATCGACGCCGCCGTCGACATCACCAACTACGTGATGCTTGAACTCGGCCAGCCGATGCACGCCTTCGACCTCGCGGAAATCAACGGCGGCATCCGCGTACGCATGGCTGAAGAGGGCGAAAAGCTCGTCCTGCTCGACGGCCAGGAAGTGGCCCTGCGCGCCGACACCCTGGTCATCGCCGACCACACCCGCGCCTTGGCCATTGCCGGCGTCATGGGTGGCGAGCACAGCGGTGTGAACACCGAAAAAACCCGCGACCTGTTCCTTGAAAGCGCGTTCTTCGAGCCGATTTCCGTCGCCGGTAAAGCCCGTTCCTACGGCCTGCACACCGACGCCTCGCACCGCTACGAGCGCGGGGTCGATTCGCAGCTGGCCCGCGAAGCCATGGAGCGCGCCACCCAGCTGCTGCTGGACATCGTCGGCGGCGAGGCCGGCCCGATCGTCGAAGCTGTCAGCGAACAGCACCTGCCGCAGGTGGCCCCGGTCACCCTGCGCGCCGAACGCATCACCCAGATGCTCGGCATGCAAATGGACCCAGCCCAGGTCGAGCAGTTGCTCAACGCTCTGGAACTGACCACGACTCGTAACGGGGAAGGGCAGTGGACCGTCAGCGTCCCAAGCCACCGCTTCGACATCAGCCTGGAAGTGGACCTGATCGAAGAGTTGGCCCGCCTGTACGGCTACAACAACCTGCCGGTTCGCTACCCGCAAGCGCGCCTGGCGCCACAGGGCAAGCCGGAAACCCGCGGTGACCTGCCGACCCTGCGCCGCCTGCTGGTTGCCCGCGGCTATCAGGAAGCCATCACCTACAGCTTCATCGACCCGAAACTGTTCGAACTGTTCAGCCCGGGCGTAGAGCCGCTGCTGCTGGCCAACCCCATCTCCAGCGACATGGCCGCCATGCGCGCCTCGCTGTGGCCGGGCCTGGTCAAGGCACTGCAGCACAACCTGAACCGCCAGCAAGACCGCGTGCGCCTGTTCGAAAGCGGCCTGCGCTTCGTCGGCCAGCTCGGCGACCTGCAGCAGCAGCCGATGATCGCCGGCGTAGTCACCGGCAGCCGCCTGCCAGAAGGCTGGGCCAACGGCCGCGACGGCGTCGATTTCTTCGACGTCAAGGCTGATGTGGAAGCCCTGCTGGGCTACTCCGGCGCCCTGAGCGACTTCACCTTCAGCGCCGGCAAGCACCCAGCCCTGCACCCAGGCCAGACCGCCGCCATCGAACGTGACGGCAAACTGGTCGGCTACCTTGGCGCCATCCACCCAGAGCTGGCCAAAGCCTTGGGCCTGGATCGCCCGGTGTTCCTGTTCGAGCTGGTACTGGGTGATGTGGTCGAAGGCCGCCTGCCGAAATTCAGCGAACTGTCCAAGTTCCCGGAAACCCGTCGTGACCTGGCTTTGATCGCAGGACGTGATGTAGCTTCTAGCGCGGTGCTTGAATTAATTCGTGACAATGCAGGCGAATGGCTCACAGACCTCAGGCTGTTTGATGTGTACCAAGGTAAAGGCATTGATCCAGATAGAAAAAGCCTCGCCGTTGGCTTGACCTGGCAGCATCCATCGCGCACTCTTAACGACGATGAGGTGAACACTACCCTGCAAAACATCCTCACCTCGCTCGAACAAAGGTTGAACACCACGTTAAGGAAATAACGGCATGGGTGCTCTGACGAAAGCTGAGATGGCCGAAAGGCTGTACGAGGAGCTGGGGCTTAACAAGCGTGAGGCCAAGGAGCTGGTCGAGCTGTTTTTCGAAGAAATTCGGCACGCACTTGAAGAGAACGAGCAGGTCAAGCTGTCCGGTTTCGGCAACTTCGACCTTCGCGACAAACGCCAGCGGCCGGGCCGCAACCCCAAGACCGGGGAAGAAATCCCGATTACCGCACGGCGCGTCGTCACCTTTCGTCCAGGGCAGAAGTTGAAGGCCCGGGTTGAGGCCTATGCTGGAACCAAGCCATAACGACGAACTGCCCCCTATACCGGGCAAAAGGTACTTCACCATCGGTGAGGTGAGTGAGCTTTGTGCGGTAAAACCGCACGTGCTGCGGTATTGGGAGCAGGAGTTCGATCAGCTCAATCCCGTGAAGCGGCGGGGCAACCGGCGGTATTATCAGCGGCAGGATGTGCTGATGATTCGCCAGATTCGCGCGCTGCTTTATGACCAGGGGTTCACCATTGGCGGGGCGCGGTTGCGGCTTTCCAGTGATGAAGCCAAGGATGAGTCGAGCCAGTACAAGCAGCTGATTCGGCAGATGATTGTCGAGTTGGAGGATGTGTTGGTGGTGTTGAAGAAGTGAGCTGGTTTGCTGGTGAATGAAAATTTTTCGAGAAAAAGCTTTCATTTATCAGGAGGTTAGGGTACATTCTTCAACGTTCCCGGTAGCATTGGGAACATGCTTCAAGCCCAGTCGGGGCGTAGCGCAGCCCGGTAGCGCACTTGCATGGGGTGCAAGGGGTCGAGTGTTCGAATCACTCCGTCCCGACCATTATTGAAACGAAAAAGCCACCTTCGGGTGGCTTTTTTTGTGCTCGATAAACAGGCATATGTTTCGCTGCTAAACATCTCCTCAAGCTCATTTCTAAATGGCGAATTCAGTTCGTTTATTTATTCCCGAAAGCTATTAAAAGTCTTCGATTTCTAAGCGATTCCGCGCGCAATGTCACATTGACATCTTTGAAGCTTTTGGTTACTTATAGAGATCAATTGTCACGCATCTGCGACGGCCTTATTTTGTGGTAGAGCTTGAGTTTTTTGTTGTGCTGATCTGTTGACATCTCGTTCGGTCTGGCTTCATTAAAAATTGCTATATTTATTTTGCCGGCGGGTCGCTTGTGTGACGCGGGCATTTGATTCTCGTTAATAAGTCGCTCTGGCGATTGCTTCGTCGCCGGGGGGCATTGCTGTATTGCTCGCTTTGTTTGTCTTGATAAGGATGTGAGGGAAACTTATGTTAATTGTTCAGCCTGAAAATAGCTTTAGTGATTATCTGTGCAGTGAGTTGGATGGTGTCGATCGCCAGCAGTGGCAAGCGTTCGAGTTTGCAGTGGCATGGGTTAATCAGGCTGGCATTAACAAGGTATTCGATTCGATTGAGCGTTTTCTCTCCCGGAATAATCGAGTACGCGCTACCTTGGGTCTTGACTTTAGTAGTACAAGCTATGAAGGGCTGAGTCGTTTTTTGGATCTCGAGAATAGATCTTTAGATATAGAAACGTATGTTTTTCATGATGAGAACAGATCCTGTACGTTTCATCCAAAAGCATTTCTCTTCAAAAATAGTTCTGAGGCCCGCCTGCTTGTTGGGTCGAATAACATGACAGGGGCGGGGGTAAGTACAAATATAGAGATAGCTATGGCGGTGACTCGTCAGTTAGATGATATGGATATTCAGAAAATCGGAAGGACTCTGGAGGGGTGGCGAAATGAAAAATCTGAAAATAGGGTGAGGCGTCTTTCGCAAGTTTTTCTTGAGCGTCTACTTAAGACGGGTTATGTAAGAACAGAAGATGAAATACGTCGCGAGCGTATCGAGGGCGATGTTGCACCGCCACGCGAGCCGCTATTTGGTAAAAGTAATACCCCGTCTAGAAAACGAAGTCGTACTAGTTTCGAAGTGCCTGACGATAGTGAGCGTGCTTTCCCGGCGAACGAATTGATAATGCGCGTACGGCCGAGGCGTAATGGGACACAATTTCAAATTTCTATGAGGATATACCCGCTTTTCTTTAAAGGTGCTACTGATGTGGTCTCTGCTGTCTCCAGGCAGCGGCAAAAGATTGGTATTAGCAAGAGGAACTCTTCGCGTGGTCGTATTCCAAATACTGCTAGGTTCGAGGCGCCCGAGCTAAATGGGTTGCAGAACCCGATCGCAGTATTTAAGTGGGTTGGCGAAGCTCCTGAAGAGTTGGTGTATCAAATTTATGATGCTAACGATAATTCCGAGGGTACCCGCTTTTTTAACCGGTTACGTGAAGGAATAGCTGCTACCCCTGTGACGCGTTTAGAATCACTGAGTAGGGACTATACAGTTCTCTCAAAGTCAGACAGAGAGTCTGCTCAATGGTATAGATTAAGCTGAGTGTGGGCGCGCTGTAAGGATGGATCAAGTTTTTGAATGGCCTCTCTTTTTGCTCTATTAAGACAGGCGCGTGGGTGGGTGTAGGTGCAGATCTATAAAGTGGTTTTTCTGGAAGCTCTTTTGCTTTCTGGTACGTATTAAAATTAGATAAAAATTAATTGATAGCCCAAATGTGGGCGAGTTGAGGTGCGCCACATATTGAAGATATAGCCAGTCTTGATTTTGGATCGCTCTGGGAGTATAATGGCGAAATTTTTTTAAGCTTGCACTGTGATTGTGTATGGCTGGGTGAATTGTCTCGATGAACGATAAGCAACTGAATATACTTGATCTATTTTGTGGGACGGGAGCTTTGTCGTATGGGCTGACTCATTCCAACTCAAGTTTTCAGGTTGTGGGCGGTATTGATTTGAATCGGTCGGCCTCAGAGACGGCGGCAGCGAACCATCCAGGCGCGAAGATATTTTGCGATGATATAAATAATTTTACCGCTCAACAGATGGCGGACAAGATTGGCATCTCGCGCATAGATCTAATTGTTGGCGGACCTCCATGTCAAGGCTTTTCATCCATTCGGCCGTCCAGAGGTCAGGGGTTACAGGATCCTCGCAATTTCCTTTATAAGAAATTCGTCGACTATGTTTCCACTTTAAGGCCTACAGTGTTTTTGATGGAAAACGTGGTGGGTATTATTGGCGCGAATGGAGGTGAGCTACTCAACTCTATTATCATGTCATTTAATGAAATTGGTTACGATGTCGATTGGCGAGTCTTGAATGCTGCTAATTATGGTGTTCCGCAAAAGCGCGAGCGCTTTTTCATGCTGGGCGTCAAGAGATCGGCGGTTTCCTCGTCTGTCTTAATTTTTCCGGATCCTACTCACCGTTTTTCGGGTCGTGTGATTGGTACTCGGATTAAAGAGAAGTATATTCAAAATCCTACAAACGGCTTGTCGGCTGTCACTTTATGGGATGCTTTATCAGACCTTCCTCGATTGCGGTCTGGAGAAGAGAGCGAGCGCTACGCTCACGCTCCGCTTAACAGTTATCAGCTGATGCGGAGGATGAATGCTCCGAAACAATTGCGTCTCCATCAAGCCGCGAACCACTCTGCGAAAATGCTTGAAGTTATTAGGCACTCAGGCTCTAGCAAGAGCTGCCTTCCTGAGGGGCTGGTCACCAGTGGTTATAGTTCATGCTATTCTCGTTTAGAGAAAGAAGAGCCGGCAACTACGATCACTGTTAAATTTACATCACCTGCTTCAAGTAAGTGCATCCACCCGGTGGATGATAGAGCTATTACGCCGAGGGAGGCAGCGAGACTCCAAAGTTTCGATGATTCTTTTTTGTTTCGAGGATCAAAAACTGATATCGCTTCTCAAATCGGTAACGCTGTACCGCCTGTATTGAGTTCGGCATTTAGTGGCGTAATCAGTGAGATATTGGCCTCTAAGGTTGCGGTTGAAGAGATATGAGCACCCATGTCCAAGGCGAGCTGTTTGAACGTCACGACAAAGAAGCGGTTGATGCTCCTTTGCATGTGGCATCGCCAGTTCCATCTAAGAAATTGAGTGCGGTTTGTCTATTCTCATCCGCTGGGATAGGTGAGCTAGGAGTCGAGCGCGCCGGCATAAGTATCCAGTTGGCAAATGAAATCGTTCCTCTTCGTGCTGCATGCTACAGGCATAATTTTAAACACAGCGAAATGCTTGAAGGGGACATCAACAACGTTAAAGGTGATTTCATATCACGTGCTAAAGAGCTCCTTCAAGATGAGGAGCTTTTCCTAGTGTATGCTACCCCTCCATGCCAAGGTATGTCGTCGAACGGTATGGGGCGCCTCAAATGGGAAATTTCTCAAGGTAGGCGTTTGGAAGAAGATGAGCGTAATAGGCTTATCATGCCAGCATTGGAGATTATAAAGAAGCTCCGGCCGAGGTGGGTGCTTTTTGAGAACGTGCCAGGCATGAGAAATACCGAAATAAGAGTTTGTGACAACAGTTTTGAAAATATTATCTCTTATGTTGAGCAGCAACTTGGTAGTGACTATGTGGGTTGTGCTGAGGTTGTGGCTTGTCAGGATTATGGGATTCCCCAGCTTAGGAAACGATTGGTAACAATCTATACCAGAGACGAGAACGGCAAAAATTATTTCAGAGCCAATGGTGGCTCGTTTTTCTCGGCGAAGATGAAGGAAAAGCGTCAGTCGTTGCGCGAAGCGATAGGTAAACTTCCTCGATTAGATGCGACGATTGGTAAAAACGCTGCTCCAGACTTTCATTCCCAGCACTATGTTCCAGTCATGAATGATAGGAAGTATTGGTGGGTGGAAAATACCCGTGAGGGGGATACCGCATTTAATAATCAGTGCGTTAATCCCGAATGCCGCTACTCTGAAAATCCGGGCCATAAAGATGTTCAGTTAGATGGTAAATGGGTATCCTCAAAGGAAATTCCAATTTATTGCAAGCAGTGTGGGGAGTTACTTCCTCGGCCGGTAGTAAAGAATGCCGATGGTGGGTATCGTCTTCTTAAAGGTTTTCATTCTGCGTATCGAAGAATGAAGTGGGATGAGCCTTCTCGGACGCTTACACAAAATTTTATTTATGAAGCTTCAGATAATAAGATTCATCCGGATCAGCACCGTGTATTGTCTATCTATGAAGCAATGATCATCCAGACTATCGATCGATATGATTATTCTTTCGAGGCTTCTGGTAAGCCAATGAGCGCGGCTAAGATTGCAGAGGTTATTGGTGAGTCGGTGCCTCCTTACTTAATCGAAAAAATATGTAAGATGATGATTGAGGTTAGCGGGCTGTATAGAAATAATATGCATTAAATTCTTTTGGTGCGCGGTTTTTATTGTCTATTCGGAACATTTTGGTGCTGGTCGCCCGGCTCGATAGCTGCAGTGGTAGAGTTGGGCTGTTGAGCCTTGGTGAATGGAAGGCCTTCAGTGGTTTCTGAAGGCAGCCCTGAGTATCGGTAGTTGCCTCAGCGCATCATGCCCAGCTCGGCATCATCCATCAGCGCCTTGGCCAAAGCGCAGAGATAATGCGAAGCCCAGATCAGCTGGGGTTTGTCTTCCATCAAGCCGTCCAGGGTCATATCCCGTGCGTAGCCCATTAGCTCCGAGGCCTGTTCGCGGGCGCTTTGGCATGGGATGCCGGCTTCGATGCGGAACAGGGGATGGGTCTGGTTTGCGCCTTGGTAGAAGGTGGTTTTGCCGACGGTGAATTTGGTTTCTTCTGTGGACATTGTTCAATTTCCCCGAAATCTCTATTGGCTGATCTGGCCTCATCGCCGGCAAGCCGGGCTCCCACAAAGATCTGGGCTGCGCCACAGATCTCGGGGCGTACGCGGTACCTGTGGGAGCTGGCTTGCCGGCGATAGGGCCGCGACAGGCGACACATCAATGAAGCCTTAGTGCAAGGTCCGAGGCTCAGTAGGCGTCTGCACCTGGACTATTGCGGACTCAAGCAAAGCACGCAGCGTCTCCAGCTCATGCATCGAGGCCATCATCAGAATCGACGCCGGCGATTTGGGCTGCAGCAAGATTGCCTGATGCACGACAGTCGCGGCGCAAAGCGCGTAGTCCGTGGCCTGGATCAGGGTATCTTCTAGGGATTGGAGGGTATGGGGCGGATCTGGAACGATCTTGAGCATGGTGTAACTCCAACGTCGGAAAGTGGAGCTACCTCAACCTTGCTGTCAAACAAGAAGGTGGCAGCTGTACGCGGGTTGACAGACCGAGACGTTGGCACTCGGCGCACCATGGGGTGCCCGCACGTACAGCCGCCATAAAGCGTGCACATGAGGACAACGTCAGCGGTCTGTCAAAACCGGTCGCTGAATTGGCAGCGACGGGCCGAGACTAGAACTCACGATTTCCATGTGCAACGAAAAACAGCCGCAGGGAGTATCTTTGGGAAATGCCCTACAAGGAAGCGGTTATTTCTGATCTTTTCACTCATCCCGGTGTAGAAACGGATCGGAATCGATCCATCGCTGCCACCTCGAATCAACTATTTACCAGTAACGGAATACACCAAGCATGACGACCGAAGCGTTCGCCCCATTCCAGCGCCTTGCCGCTGACCTGCTGAGGCATCTACCTACACACCAGCCAGACGGCTCTCACGATCTGTCCCACATCCATCGCGTGTGGGTCAACGCGCAACGGATACAGCGCGTGGAAGGCGGCGACCTGGAAGTGCTGCTCGCAGCCACTGTGCTGCACGATTGTGTCGCGGTAGAAAAGAACTCGCCGCTGCGTGGGCAGGCGTCGACGTTATCGGCCGAGAAGGCCGCATCGATCCTGGTTGATAGGGGCTGGCCGTCGCAGCGTGTCGAGCAGGTGGCCCATGCAGTCAAACCGGCGAAGGGGCTCGGCTTGCTGCTGAGCGTCATGCGCGGCTGCAGGGGTACCTTGCGGACTTCATGGAGGAGGTTGGCGGGCTGGGTTCAGGCTGACATCGTTGGGACCGCTTTGCGGTCCTTTCGCGACGCAAGGCCGCTCCCACAGCGGCAACGCGGATTACCCCGTTTCAGTGGGGCGGCGTTACGTACACGACCCGGTTGCGCCCGCTCTGCTTGGCGTCATAGAGCCCTTTGTCAGCGCGTTCCAGCGCGTCGTCCATTGTTTCACCCTTGGCAAACAGGGTGCAGCCAATACTCACGGTCACCTTCAATTCACTACCCGGCAACTGCATCGGCCTGGCGCCGAGCTGCTCACGAATCCGCTCGGCAATCCGCGTCAGTTCTTCGCTGTCCTTGACCAGCAAAACCGCGACAAACTCTTCACCGCCATGGCGCACCAGCAGGTCGTCGGGGCGAAGCGCAGCGCGCAGGCGCCGGGCCGTTTCGCAAAGCACCTTGTCACCGCCGCCATGGCCGTATTTGTCATTGATCGCTTTGAAATGGTCCAGGTCCGCATACACCGCACCCAGCTGCAAGCCGTTGGTCTCTGCCGCTCGCCGCTCGTGCTCCTCGAACGCCGTCAACGCGCCGCGGTTCCACAGTTGGGTCAGCGGGTCGAGCAAGGCTTTGCGCTGCTCGCGGTCCATCTCCACGCGCAGGTCGTGGTTCACCTGGGCCAGGTTGCGCAGTTGCAGGTAACCCTCTGCGAGCGTGGCCAGGTCCTTGAAGTTCGCCTGTTGTTGCTGGCTGAGCACGCGCGGGCGCGGGTCGAACATGCACAGCGTGCCGATGGCCTTGCCGTTGCCGGCGCGCAGGGGGTGGCCGGCGTAAAAGCGGATGTAGGGCGCGTTGAGCACCAGCGGGTTGTCGATGAACCGCCCGTCGCACGTGGCGTCGGGCACCATCAAGGTGTCTTCGCCCAGAATCGCGTAGCCGCAGAAGGAAATACTGCGCGTCGTCTCGCTTGCCTCCAGCCCTATGCGGGCCTTGAACCACTGTCGGTCCTGGTCGATGAGGCTGATGAGCACCGTGTCCACATGAGCCAGGTCCTGGGTCAGCCGTACCAAGGTGTCCAGGTACTGCTCGGCCGGCGTATCGACCAGGTTCATTTCATCGAGCGTGCGTTGGCGCAGCGCTTCGTCAGCAGGCAAAGGGCAAGCTGGCATCGTGGGTCCTCAATTCCTTGGTTGGCGCCTTTTGCATCGGCGGTTGCAGGTTATCTATATCATCGAAACAAGCACAGCATAGGTGATGGGGTCGACATATGGGCTAACGGAGCGGGCGCGGGTGACGCAGGCCGGTGCCGGTATGGCATTTCTTGTCGAATGTGTGATTTCTGCCGGCCGACCTTCGTCAAGAATGCTACCCCTTAGCCGTCGTCTGGGGGACTGATACAGGGCCTTCCATGCAAACGCTGTTGAACGAGATTCTCGAAGAAGTACGCCCCTTGATCGGCAAGGGCAAAGTGGCTGACTACATCCCTGCGCTGGCCGATGTGCCGGCGAACCAGCTGGGCATTGCCGTGTATGGCAACGATGGCAGTTATCACTGCGCAGGCGACGCCCTGGTGCCGTTCTCGGTGCAGAGTATTTCCAAGGTGTTCAGCCTGGTGCAGGCGATTGGCCACTCGGGCGAAGCCATCTGGCAGCGGCTTGGCCATGAGCCGTCGGGCCAGCCGTTCAACTCGCTGGTGCAGCTGGAGTTCGAGCGGGGTCGGCCGCGCAACCCCTTCATCAACGCGGGGGCGTTGGTGATTTGCGATATCAACCAGTCGCGCTTTGCTGCACCGACCTTGTCGATGCGCGATTTCGTACGGCGGCTGTCGGGCAACCCGCACATCTCGATCGATGCCCGTGTGGCGGACTCGGAGTACCAGTTCCGCGCGCGCAACGCGGCCATGGCTTACCTGATGCAGTCGTTCGGCAACTTCCACAACGAGGTGGAGACGGTGCTGCGCAGCTATTTCAGTTACTGCGCGCTGCAGATGAACTGCCTGGACCTGGCCCGGGCGTTCTGCTTCCTGGCCAACGACGGTTTCTGCAAGCACAGTGGCGAGCAGGTGCTGACCCCGCGCCAGACCCAGCAGGTGAACTCGATCATGGCCACCAGCGGGCTGTATGACGAGGCCGGCAATTTCGCCTACCGGGTGGGGTTGCCGGGCAAGAGTGGCGTGGGTGGCGGGATTGTCGCGATCGTACCGGGGCAGTTCACCGTTTGCGTGTGGTCGCCGGAGCTGAACGCTGCGGGTAACTCCCTGGCGGGGATGGCGGCGCTCGAGCTGCTGAGTTCGCGGATTGGCTGGTCGGTGTTCTGAGCTGGGTTGGGCGCGACTGCATTTCGCGCCGTCGGTCGAGCCCAGGGCACTCCCGCCGGCAGGTCTGCATCCCAAGTGTGTAAGCGCACCTTCGTTGCGCCGCACTCAGGAGAACGCTCATGGCAGTCGAGCAGAATGGCCCCGACGCACCCTCCGCGAGCCCCGCGCCCAGCACGCCTGACACCGGCGCTGGCCATGGCTCCGGCCTCGAGCAGACCGAGTCCGAGCCCAGGCAAGGCGTCGGTGAAGCGTGGTCCGAAAAGCGTCCCGTCGATTGGGACCCACCGCCCGGCAACCCTGGTTCGGACCAGGACGGGCAGCTGGACCGGGACAACGGCAGTGCACGGACCAAAAACGAGCAGGCCGGCAGTGGTGACGGAGAGGTCCCGCTACCGGCGGATGACGATGGCCCGATAGAGGAAGAGATGCAGGATGTGGAGGCCAACAATTCGGTGTCTGCCGAGCATCCCCAGTCTCGCTGACGGGGTTGCCCGGAGATGCCTGTGGTTCCACACCTTTTCTTGCGAGGTACGCGATGATGAGTTCCGATCCCAGAGCACAAGGCGGTACAAACCCCGATATGCCCACTTCACCCGACCCGGCAGTCGACCCTGATCGCCCCACCATACCCGACCCTGATGACGATCCGCTGATGAACGAAGAGGAGGGCGGTGAGGGGCAGGACGATGATGGTCTTACTGATCATGCCAGGCAGAGCGTGGAGTAGCCTGCCGCCATCCACGGCAGCTTGTAACTTCCAGACCCAGGGTTTATCGGCTCTCTCCGTCAGACGGGGCAGTACGGGATTCACGGTCAATGTCCTCTGGCCAGTGAACCTTGGGTGCCAAACAGTGCATGTGGCTCAGGCCGTCGTCGTCGTTCCAGTCACGGGGTGGGTGGACGAACTTCGGCAGGGCTTCGGGACCTTGCTGCATGAACAGACG
>NZ_PUQD01000009.1 GCF_003331055.1 Pseudomonas sp. AFG_SD02_1510_Pfu_092
GGGCCTTGCATGAACACGTAGACATAGCCCGGGCGCAGCGCGCGCAGGGTGTAGGCGGAATGGTGCAGCGGCCCGAAGCCCTGTTCCAGGTTGAAACCTGCATCGGCATAACGGCAGGCGGGCATGTCGCCGGTGCGTGGGACGATGGCGTAGCGCACCGGCAGAATAGGGATGCGGGCGCTACAGGCAGGGCCTGAGGTGGCGCTGCTGACGGAGGCGTCATTCATGGGCGTGTTCCTTGCTTTCGATCAATGCGTGCAGATCGCGCAGACGGCTCTGGGGCGACTCCTCAAGGTTGGTGTAGATCTTCCCCGCCTCATCGTTGCTCATGAGCCACATATGTCTGGCGATCAGCCGGATGAACTGCCCGGCAACCTCCTCGTCGCGAAAGTTGAGGGCTTTCAGTTGCGGCAGCAGGCTTTCAATCCATTGCCTGATCTCGGCCAGTGTGTGGCGCTGGTGTTGCGGCAGGGCCAACACTTCGTGAGCCAACGTGAGCACGAAGTGCTCATGCAGGCCTGCCTGCAGCCGCTCGAGTTCAAGCCTGCGCAAGGCGAGGGGGGCGTGCGAAACAGAACGGGCAGGGGTCGGGCTGCGTTCAAGTGTCTTCCATGCGTGAGCCGGCCCCCAGTTGACTCGCCAGGCCAGCGAGCACACAGGCCCAAGCCAAGCGGCGCGATGGTCGTCATCCAGCGCATCCAGCCACGCTGCAAGGTGGTCTGGTTTGAACTGGAAAGTGGCCAGCCCCTGATCGGCAAGCGAGATTTGTACAAGGCTGGAGAAATGGTCTGCCAGCTCGGCAAAGCCGACATCGGCATTCAGGGCGATGGCACCGCCAATGGGCATCCAGTTCGAGATTGCATGGGCGAGCAGTTCGGGCGCGTCTGACACATTTACCAGCAACGGCCCGAAGTCATGGCGGTCATCCACCGCGCTGCCGCGCCACAGCCATGCATGCTGAGTGTTCCGGCTGACATCATCGATCAGCTCGACTACCGAAGGGGCATAAGCCGGAACCAGCTCACCGTTCGGAAGTATCTGGGATATTCGCCGGTAGGCCGAGTGCTCGATTACCAGAGTCATGAGCAGTAGAAAGCGCGCCTTGTTCGCGAAATCCAGGCCTGGCAGCGTGTGTGTGGGTGCTGTTTTCATCGGCCTGGCCCTTTGAGGCAGCGGCAATCGGGCAACGGGCAAGTACCATCGGGGCGACGCCCGCATTGGCGATCCAGCGGGGTGCCAGTGGTCGGCGCGCCGCTGAGGGAAAAGAGGTTGCCTGCCCCATCCGGCGATTGCAGCACCTGGCCATTGATGCGTATCGTCGGGCTGTCCAGGGTTATGCCGGCCTCATCGATCCGGATAGAGCCGCCAGGGCCCTGAATGATCACCGCTTCCGCTGTGCGCAGCTCATAGCGTCGGGTGCGCCTGCGGATTTCTCCGCGGGCTTCAAACTCGGCATGCCCTTCGACCTGTTGCTCGAGGTTGCCGCCAATGCGCGCGTGGTGGTTGGCTGTGATCTGGTCGTGGCGGTGGTTGCCGATGGTTTCGATACGGTCCTTGGCAACCCTGATGGTCTGGTTTCGCCCGATGTCGAGCGTGGCGTCGTGGCCAATGCTGACGCGCTCGTCATTACCGACCGTCTCGGTACGGTCATGGCCTATCAGAATCGATTCGTCGTGATTGACCTGTTCCTTGCGGTCATTGCCGACCTGGGTGGTCTCGTCGTGCCTGACCACGATGTTCTGGTCTTTCTGTGCGTGGATGAACACCTCTTCCTGACCCAGTTCATCTTCAAAGCGCAGTTCATTGAACCCGTCGCCCTTGTGGGTCTGGCTTTTGATCGTCATGCGTGTCTTGTGTTGCGGCAGGTCATAAGGCGGGAGCTGATCCCCGCAGTAGGTGCGCCCGGTGATCATCGGCTGGTCAGGGTCACCGTTGACGTAGTGGATGATCACGTCCTGACCGATACGGGGTATAGCCATCGAGCCCCAGCTGCCACCGGCCCAACCTTGCGACACCCGCACCCAGCAGGAGCTGAATTCGTTGTCCTGGCTCTCGCGGTCCCAAGGGAAGCTGACCTTGACCCGACCCCATTCATCGCAATAGATCTCTTCACCAGGCGGGCCAACCACGGTCGCCATGTGTGGCCCGTCGACGCGAGGTCTGGCCAGCGGCGCAGGGCGCCATTCCGCTTTACCGGGCACAAGCTGCGCGACCTGATCGTAGCGTGTGCTCTGCTCGACGCCTGCAGCTTCTTCCTGCAGGCTGGTGAACTGGCTGCCCTCATGAGTGACTGCAATGACACGCCAATGCACGTTTAAATCCGCGCGCGGGTGGCCAGCGAGGGTGAAACTCAGGCCCGGCTGCAGGCGTACATCGTCCCCTTGCACTTCGGCAACACGTACATCGTGGCGCAATGCGCTAATGCGGTTTTCCGTAAACGGCTTACCTACGGCATCGCGCTTGTAGCGGCCTGGGTAATCGAAGCGTTCGTATGCGCAAGACTGATGTTCCAGATGGCGGCCGGTGGCTCTGTGTTCCTGGCGGTAGGCCGGGTTGGTAAAGGTGTAGTCGCGTTGCACCTGGCGTGCGGTGCGCACCTTTTCGCTGTAACGCAGGCGTCGCAGGCAGGGTGTTGCCTGAGCGCCGGCGCTATTGGACCGATACAACACGCTGAAGGGCTTGGCGGGCTCCTCGTCCTTGGCAAGGCCTTCATCCTCATGATGGGTGGGGGATGGATCGCCAGGGATGTTGCCGAATGTCAGTAACCGGTCGCTGATGACCAGTGTGTGGGACTTTTCAGTATGTTCAAAGCGGTAGACGAAGCCTTCTTCGGCCAGTAGACGAGCGAAGAAGTCGAAATCGGTCTCTCCGGCCTGTACGCAAAATTCCCGAACGTGATGGTCGAGTCCTTTAGTGATCTGGTATTGGCTGATGCCTTGGCGCACCAGTATCAGTTCGAGGATTTGCGGGACGGTCTTTTGCTGGAAGATACGCCAGTTCGAACACAAGTTGGCGCGGGCCAGTTGTGGCTCGATGAGGGCGCTGTAGCGTGTGCGGTGAGGGCCGCTATCGCCTTGGTTGAAAATGCTGACCAGACCGTGGACATGGCGCAGCGGGCGGTTCGCACGGGAGATGGTAAAGAGTGCAGGCTTGTCGAGTATTTGCCCGAAGTCGACTTCGCATTCATGGCTTATCAGCTCAAGTTCCAGTTGAAAGTTGCTGCTGAGGCTCTCTTTCAGTTTGAAAGAGAGCACTTCGAACGCGGATCGGCTAGCGAGGGGTTGAAAGCTGTAATACAGGTCGGATTGGCTAGGCATGATGATTCCTTGTCCGCCGTCTGACGGTTTTCAGGTGCCCCGGGCAGCCTGCTGCCCGAGACACTCGATACCCTAAAGGCGTGATGGCGTATCAAGCCTTCTGCCAGTCATCGGAGCCTTCCGTACCGCAGATTTCGTGGCATTCGGTTATTTTTCGATAGGAGAACCAGACCTCCACCTCCTGATGTCGGGGCGTCAGCGTAGCGTCTTGCGCATGCGGTTGTTCAGTCCGCAACTTGATGATGGTCGCGTCGGTAAGCGTGGTCCGGTAATACAATTCGTTTGGATCCTCGCCGCTGGCTCGATAATGCGAGATGACCACCTCTGTCAGTAATTCGGCCTTGCAGATGGCTTCCAACAGCAGCGGCTTGGACTTGTTGGTTGTAAACGTCACCTTGAAGGGGCCATGTACGCGCTTGCCCGAAGGTTGTCCATTCTGCGGGTCGATCGGTGTATTGATCTCGTGCTCGACCTTTTGCAACATGATCTCGTCTTCGAACTCGGACTGGTAAATGTTACCAATCGACTCCGCAGTGCTTGCGCCTTCGCTGATGTTGCCTTGAACGTTGCCGGTGATTTTCAAATATGCCGGTGATGCCATGATCTGCTCCAGTTTCAGTAGTGTGCATGCCCCTGTTGTCGGGGCATTGCCATCGGGGACGATGGACTTGCTGACGAGATGGGATCTCGTCAATTCGTTGATTTCGGGCTTCTTACTTTTGCAAGATGGTGTTCAGCGACTCCAGCACTTCGGTAGTGATCAGGTGCAGGCGATAGCTGTAGATGCCGTACGCCACAGCCATGGCCACAACGGAAATCAGCAGAGGGCTCCACCATGGCCATATCCGGCTCATGCGAAAGTTTCGCGGAGCGACATTGCTGTATGGGTCGCAGACTTCTTCCGGGGTCGGCCCGCGCAGCTCCCGAAGCATCCCGTGAAGCTGATGGATGAGCGCTTTCAGTGTTTCTTCACCTTTCGGCGCAATGGCATATTTGCCCTTCAGGCCCAGGCACAGCGCGAAATACATGAACTCCAGTACGTCCTGATAACGCGCAGGCTCGTGCATCAGGCGCGCCAGCACGGTGAAGAATTTTTCCCCACCCCAGGTTTCGTCGTGGAAGATGCTGAGCAGGGGTTCCTGGCTCCAGCAACTGTTCTTGCCCCACGGCCGCTCCATCACCGCCTCGTCGATGTACAGGCACAGGGCATATGAATAAGCCAACGCCTGCGCGGGTTCGTAGCCGTGCTGGTGTATTTCTTCCTGGATGTTCTCGATCTGGTTGCGCACTTTCTGGTGTACATCTTTGATGTTTGGCAGTTCATCCAGGGTGCGCAGGCGTATGACCAGGCCGAACAGCGGGGCAGCGGCGTCCAGCATCAGGTTGTCGTAGCCACCGCGCAGCCTGAATTCGGGATCAGCCGGGTAGCCTTCGGCAACGGGCTCGGGCCGGGGCGTCTGTTCGGCGGTTGCGGATGCCGTGGAAGCGGGTCGCTCACCCGGCAATGGTGTCTTGAGCACCGACTGCAGCCGTGCACCCTTGTCATCTGCGGCATCGGTGGGCGGATTGTTCGTCGCTTTCATCTCACTCACTCCGGATCGCCCAGAACTGCAGTTCAAGACCCGGGAAGTCCCCCGCGATGTGGATGCCGAAGCCGTTGGCCATTTGCATGCAGTTCCACGCCGGGTCGCGTCGATCCACTTCGAAGTAGCTGAAGCCTGCGTGGAAGGGCAGGTCGCGTGGTGCCACGGGCAACAGGTTCAAAGGGATGCCCGGGAGTTGCAACGGCACCAGTTCCTCGAGCGCTTCCAGCGAAGTGACTTTGACTTTCTGCACGAACATCTGGCGCAACACATGAGGGGGCATTTCGGCGCGGACAGCGATGATGAAATCGGCCGCATCGATCAACCGGCGATCCTCCAGCGTGGTGGTCATCACGCCATAGGCCCGTGTTACCAGTGGCAACGACACGGCACGTGGTTGCAGCACCGTACTGAGTGCCCGGCGCAGGGTGTCTTCGAGCGGCTTGAACGAAGTGCGCAGTGCGCTGTGGTGATACGCCGGGTATTCCTGCGGCAGCCGGCTTTCGTCAGTGAAGGTCACCAACTCCCCGCACGCCTGGCTCATGCACAGGTACAGCTGTTCGGGGTGGGTCTGGGCTTGTCTGGCCAGGTGCTGGAAGCAGGGCCACCAGCGGTTCATGGCCTGCAGCAGGTTGAAATCGCGGATATCGGCAACACCGGACTGGCCGGCACCGCCAATGCGGGCAGCGAGATTGCGCGCTCGTTCACGCAGGGTATGGGTGATTTCTTCGAGAAAACGTTGCAGCGCCGGCACTGCCCGCAGCGACACGCAGGTGGGGTAGAACGCTTCATCCAGTTGCAGGCTGCCATCGGGACGGCGTTGCAGAATGCGCGCCAAGGCCAGGCGCGTATAGGCACTGCTGTCATCGGCCTGGCGTTTGAGCTGCAGGTTGGGCACGGCCAGCTCGACCTGCGCCAGGTCGCCGTCAGCGCTATGGGTATCCTTTATCTCCTGCGCCTGGGCAACATAGCGGAAGTTGCCCGCATCGTCGGGCCAGCTGACTTCACGGCCGCCCTCGGTGCGTAAAGGCAAGCACAGATACACTTCGCTGCCCTGCGAGCCGTCGTCGATTTCCAACGGTGGCGGTGGTGGTAGGTCTGCGGGGATATCGAATACGGTGCCGTCCGGCATGACACCCCGGGCCCGGGTGATGGCGATTTTGCCCAGGCTCAGGTACTCGTCGTTCAACTGCAGTTCGCTGAAACCGTAAAAGACCGCATTGAGGCTGCCGAGACGTTGATGCAGGGCCGCTTCACTGGCCCGGAGCGCTTGCTGGAAATGCTGCGGTTTTACGTACAGGCCTTCAGGCCAGAGGACAGGGTTACGTGTACTCATGAGAACTCCGTGTCAGCGTGAGCAGGGCGAAAGGGCAGGGCTGGCAACGGCATCAGTCTTCTTCCTTGAGCAGCAGCTGGGTGTCGTTGAGTAGCACCGACAGAACGATCTGGTGACCGCGTGGGGGAATGCGCAGCACTTGGCGCCAGGTCGCGTTTTCCTGGTTTCGGTAGTCGCCGATCACCGCTACGAAGCGGGTCTCTGCCTCGATGGGCGCAAAGGGGATGAACTTGAACTGGCCGGGTCGCACCAGGTAATCGTCATCGCGGATATAGGTGCTGCGCAGGGCCTTGGCGGGGTCGGTGTACAGCAGCTGATAAACGCTGTTGCGCAGCAGTGAGTCGTCGCGCAGTTGCAGAATCTTGATCGCCATGGGCGTCGCAACGGACGTAGTGGCCAGGGTGGGCGGGCGCGGCAGTGTCAGTACTACTGTCGGGTCGTCATAGCTGCCGGGGGTGCTCTCTTCCAAGGGGGAGCGAAGCGGCCCTGGGTCATCTTCTCCGTCCGTCACGACCGGCGACACGGCGGGAAATTGTTGCTGAAGGTATTCGAACAGCGTCCCGACCTTCTCGGTCAGGGCGATGGGGTCACCGGCACTCAGGCTGACAGCGTAAGGGCTGGGCTCCAGAGCGCTCTCGGGCTCAACGCCAAGGTCGACGCTGTTCGGGTTGCCGTTGAGGGTAGGGCTGGCGTTGATGCTGAAGGCAACCTCGGTCGGATGATCCGTGGGCGGCCCGATGGGTAAGGAGGGGTCCATGGCGACTTGGCTCATTCGGCTCAAGGAGGTGCAGCCAGAAAGCCCGAGCAGCACGGCCAGCAGGGCAGCTGCGAACGGATGCGCGGTCATGAATGTTCTCCTGAGATCAGCTGCAGCAGCGGGTTGTCCCGCGTCAATCCGGTGGCTGCCGCGGCATCCAGTGCCGCCAAGGGGTCCTTTCCTGGCGCTGCCGCGAACAGTGAGCAGATCTCGGCAGCGGCCGCTGCGACTGAAGGTTCGGTTAGCCAAGGCTTGGCCGGCACCTCGGCTATCAACTGGTCGAGTAGCTTCCGCCCAGGGTTGAACAGGTCTGCCAGCGAAGGTGCATCGGCGGCTGACAGCTGAACCCGCAGCCGACAGGTGCCGATACGCAATTGGTCACCTTCTGCCAGCCGCCTTGGTGGCAGCGCGCCCAGGCTCAGGGCACTGTCGTTCAGGTAGGTGCGGTTGCAATGGTCGATGACGCAGAAGCTGCCCTCGATCCAGCGGATTTCGCAATGCAGCGGCGCAACGGTGCGGGCACGGTCATCGATCTGCCAGGTGGCCGCTGCGCTGCCGATGGTGCCGCCCGTGCTGTCGAAGTGATGCCGGGCAACAACGTTGTGCTGCAACTGTTCGAGGTTGCTGATGCTCAGGATCAATGTGCTCATGAGCGCCCCCGAAAGCGCACGACGGGGCGGATCTGGCCGTGACGATCAGTTACGAAGCTGGTCCAGCCAAGCAAGGCGCCTTGGCTGCGGTGCAGGCAGAAAGGCGCCAGCGCGTTCTGCCTGAGGCGCAGTTCCAGGTCGTAGGCCAGGCCGTCACGTAACAAGAAATCGATCAGCGCGCGCAAGCGGCCGAAGTTGATGCCGCTGGGGAGCAAGTCACGCAATTGACCCTGGTCCAGTTCGCTGATCACGATGGTGAACTTGCTGCTACGGGTGCGCGTGCGGCGACCTACCATGAAGCTTCGGCCCAGTTCGCAGTTGCCATGGCCAAGGCTTGCGAGCTGCTGCGCTGCCGTGGCTACAGAGCGTGTTTCGAATTCACGGATCTGCACCTGCTTCAGGTCGAAGCAATGGGCGATGATGCCGGCCACCGTCCCCGGGGCACGGCTACGGCTGGCAATGGCGCCGGCGAAGCTGAGCAGCCGGCTCCAGGGCAGCGCCGTATCACCGCGCAGCTGTTTGTCGTTCAGGCCGAGCAGGGCAAAGATGTAGTGCGAGAAGCCATCGGTGGCGCCGGGTTGAAAGCGGATGTAGTAGCGATATTTGCGCCAGATGCGGTGCAGCAGGCTGAGCAGGTAGTGGTTGAAGAAGTCGAAGAAGGCCGGGCGCGCACCGATACCCTGGGCATGCTCATAGGCCACTTGCTCAAGGTAATAGGTGGGCAGGGGCGAGTCGGTACCGTGCAGGCCCATGAAGGTCGTGCACACGCGATAGCGCCGTTGTTCGCCAGGCATGCGTTCGGCTTTGTATACGTCCGTAACAGGGAAAGTCAGCCGTGGGTCGCTGGCAAGTCGCACGCGTAACCGGGTGGCCTCGCTTGGCCAGCGCGGTTCGAGGTCGTCACCGTATAGCCCATGCAACCGCTCCAGTAACTGGAAGAAGTTGTACTGGTGCGCCTTGGCGAGCAGCTTGTCGGCTAGATCAGCGGTTGTTTGCCGGTCTGGATGGGCCATGTGTAGTGCTCGTTGTTGGTCGTGTTGATCACTTCCAGCTGGTGGAAGGAGTTGATGCTCGCGTACAGGGCGAAGAAGTGAGCGAGTACGCAACTGAACAGGTACAGATCGCCTTCGCAGAGGAAGGCCGCCTGATCCAGCTTCAGTTGGGTGTGCAGGCCACGGATGGGCTGCCCCTTGATCAGCCAATCCAGCGGCGTTGTACGAATGTCGCGGATACCCTCGAGTTGCTTGGCGGTGGTGCGCGTCTGCTGAATGTCGTGCAAGGCGAGGAAGTCATAGGCACGGATGACCGCTTTCAGCGGCTCGACCGAGAGCAGCGACAGGTAATTGAGCGACATGTTGGAAATCAGGGCCCACTGCAGCTGGCCGTCCAGCACTGGCCGACACGGGCGCGTAGGGGCGCAGATGTTGCTATAGGTGGCCAGGGGCGGTGTGGCTTCGGTGGTCACGTTGATGTCATCGATGTTCAACGCCAGTGGCAGGTCGCGGTTGCTGCAGGTGAGGTCGATGGAGGCCGTTTCCAGCTCGCCGATGTAGGCGTTGGCATCGGCGCGCACGAACGCCATGCGATGCGTGACGCCATCGCCGCTCAGCGCCGCTTCGAGGGTGCAGCGGTAGTACAACGCCGTACGCCCCTGAACATGTTCGATTTCATGCGCGAACGACTCGAAGGGGCGGAAGGTTCTCAGGTGTTCGCCGGTACTGCCGTCTGGCGTGGTGCGAGTGCTGACGACCTCATCGATGCTGAAAATTTCGTAAGCGTGCCGCTCCGCGCCTTTGGGTTTGAGCTCGACATCGGCAACCTCGCTGGACAGGTCGATGGGCTCGGCACTGTGATTGAACAGGTTGATGGCGGGTGCGCAGAACAGCTTGAAATCTGCTTTGCCGACCCGCAGCGCATCCGGTAACTGGCGGTTGAAATGAAACTCGATGGCCACCTGCGGGCTTCGCGCCGCGGGCCACAACCGGTGCAGCCCGGTGAGGGTGAAAAAGTGAAAGCGCTGCGGGAACATGAAGTATTCCTGCAGGATGCGGTAGCCATCGAAGACGTTCTGCGGATAGGGCAGCAGGGCTTCGTCCGGGCTGAAACCTGGGAACGCAATGCTGCTGGGCGGCAGCCGGCGAACTTCGCCATCGAAAGTTACGCTGACCTCTTCGAGGTATTGCGAAAGCCACAGATACAGGGTGCGGGCAGTGCGCTGATCGCCACTCAAATGAAAGTCGAGGCTGGCGCAACCCACAGTATCCAGCGGTCGCTCGGCCAGGGTTTGCAGGCCGATGCGCAGCACGGAACTGTCCAGGGTCTGCGTGGCGCCAACCGTGTCGATTGCGAACGGGTGGATGTTTACCGCCGTGCAGGTGCGAAATTCGCAGGCGACACCGTCCACCGGTTTGGAGAACAACCTTGACCCTTTGGGGATCTGTTGTGACTGGCTAAGCGACTGCTTGCGTGGCACGAACTGGATGATCGTTGCGCTGGGCAGCGGCCGAAGGTAGTTGGGCCACAGCAACTGCAGCATGGGCTGGGTCAGCTCTGGCAGGTCGTCTTCCAGCTTGAGCCGCAACCTCGCCGTCAGGAAGGCGAAGGCTTCCATCAGGCGTTCGACGTCCGGGTCGCTCGCGCCGTTGCCAAGAAACCGGGCAAGTCGCGGATTGTCCTTGGCGAAGTCGTTACCCAGTTCGTGCAGGTAACGCAGCTCCTCGCTGAAGCGGTCCTTCAGAGACATGTGTCACCTCACTCGGGTCTGGCGGTTATGCCCGTTCACCAACAGTTCCAGTTGCAGCTGCTGCGTGTGGTTGTTGACCTGCACCTGGCAGTCCAGCCTGAAATGCAATTCCAGGGGCGCATGGCAATCCGGTACCGCTTTGAGGGCGCGCACCCGAAGGCGGGGTTCAAAGCGCTCGATAGTGCGGCGGATATCGGTACTCACTTGCTCGAGCAGATCGCCGCTGCTTGCGTCATGCCCGTTGAAATCGGCCAGGCCCAATTCAGGGCTGCTCTGTGAGCAACCCTTGCGCGCGTTCAGCAGCGTTTCGAGGTGGCGCTTGATGGCAGCGAACAGGTGGGCTGCGTTCTCCTGCCGAGAGGGGTTCGGGCTGACGGCCGGGTCTGCGCTCAAGCGATCGAAGAGCGCACTCATTGCGTGTCGAGCCGCCCGACCAGAGAGATTTCGAAGTTGGCCCCCATGTATTTGAAGTGCGGGCGCACGGCGAGTGAAACCTGGTACCAACCTGGATCACCGGCAACGTCCGAGACTTCGATCCGGGCGGCGCGTAACGGACGGCGGCTGCGGACATCGGCAGACGGGTTTTCCTGGTCGGCGACGTACTGTTTGATCCAGGTATTGAGCTCGGCCTCGAGGTCGCGTCGCTCCTTCCAGCTGCCGATCTGCTCGCGCTGCAGCACCTTGATGTAGTGGGCCAGCCGGTTGACGATGAACAGATAGGGCAACTGGGTGCCGAGCTTGTAATTGGTCTGCGCTTGCAAACCTTCGTTGGTCTTGGCAAAGCGCTTGGGTTTCTGTACCGAATTGGCCGAGAAGAATGCAGCGTTGTCGCTGTCTTTACGCATGGTCAGGGCGATGAAACCCTCTTCGGCCAGTTCGAACTCCTTGCGGTCGGAAATCAGCACCTCGGTCGGAATTTTGGCCTGCAACTGGCCCAGCGATTCGTATAGATGCACTGGCAAGTCTTCGACGGCGCCGCCCGATTGCGGGCCGATGATGTTCGGGCACCAGCGGTAACGGGCAAAGCTGTCATTGATGCAACTGGCCAGCAGGAACGCCGAGTTGCCCCACAGGTAGTTGTCATGCCGTCCGGCGATGTCTTCTTCGTAGTTGAAGCTCTCGATGGTCTTTTCTTCAGGGTGGTAGGCGGAACGGAGCATGAAGCGCGGCCCGGCCAGCGCAGCGTAACGGGAATCCTCGCTTTCGCGGAACGCACGCCATTTGGCATGCCGTGGGCCGGCGAAGATGTCTTTGATCTCTTTGAGGTTGGGCAGCTCTTCGAAGCTGCCGAGGTTGAAGAATTCCGGTGAGGGCGCCGCGAGGAAAGGTGCATGCGACATGGCCCCAACGGACGCCATGTAGCTCAGTAATTTGATATCCGGGGAGGAGGGGCCGAAGTTGTAGTTACCGAGCATGGCCGCAACCGGCTCGCCACCAAACTGGCCGTAGCCTGCCGTGTAAACGTGCTTGTACAGGCCGCTGCAGGTGATATCGGCAGCATTTTCGAAGTCGTCCAACAGGTCCGCTTTATTGACATGCAGGACCTCGAGTTTGATGTTCTCACGGAAGTCGGTACGGTCGACCAAAAGTTTCAGGCTGCGCCACGCAGACTCCAGTTGCTGGAACTCGGGCTGATGCAGAATGACATCCATTTGTTTGCCGAGCAGTCGATCAAGCTGTGTAATCATCTGGTCGACACGGTGCTTGTTGATCAATTGATCCGGGTCATTGCTTTTGAGGATTTCGGTAATAAAGGCAGACACACCCTGGCGGGCAACTTGATAGCCTTCTTGTGCGGGTATCAACTTGGTTTCGGCCATGATCTGGTCAAGCAAGGTCGCGCTGCTCAGGTTTTCGCGAGTTGCTTCAACGGCAGTGGTGCTGTTTGGCTTTGGCATAGGGACGCTCCGTTGTCTCAGTCGACTTTTGGTGCTTCAAGCACCAAGTCAAGCTCCTGGGCAAGTTGTTTGCGGGCTTGCTCGTCGTTGAGCAGGTGCTGCAGTTGCTTGCGGAATGCCGGAACGTTGCCCAGCGGGCCTTTGAGGGCGACCAACGCTTCGCGCAGTTGCAGCAGTTTGTTCAATTCCGGCACCTGACGAGCGATGCGGTCCGGCCCGAAGTCGTTGATCGAGGTGAACTGCAGCTCGAGCGCAAGCTCTGCGTCAGGGGCTGCGCCAAGCATGGAAGGCACGGACAGGTGCAGGCGTACCTCGGCGTCGTTGAGCACGTTGTTGAACGTGTGTTTGTCGATACGCATCACCGGACGGTCTTCCAGGGCACGGCTGTCATCCAGGCCGAAGTCACCGAGAACCAGCATTTTGTGGGGCAGTTCCACTTCGGCTTTTTCGTCACTGGTGGCCGGTACGTATTTGATGTTGATGCGCTCTTTTGGAGCAACGGAGCCAAAAGAATTACTCATGCACTCATCTCCTTGTTTAATTGCGATCCCTATATGTAAGAAGCGTCCTACAAATTGGTATTTAATATAAGGCTGTGAGCTCGCCGGGTTTGCTTGCGCATAAAAACCATGCCTGTGGAAAGTGGCTTTAGTCGAGCGGTAAGGTGTAAAAAAATATTTGTTTGTATTGTGGGTTGCTTGTGTACTAGTCTCCGCGCAGTTCGTTCGGCCTGGCAGCTTGAGGGTTGTTAGGTGTGGCGGGTTTTATTTGTAGGAAAGTGAGACTTATCACGTAAGGGATATGTGATGCTGACGAAGGGAGTAAACTTGCGATGACTGCCCGCTATTGCTGTGGCGCCATGCTTTCGTTGTTGTTTTGTTTGCTGCCGGCAATGGCGAGCCCTGTGCTGGATTGTCCGCGGATCATGTCCAATGTGGCGCGTCTTGCTTGTTTTGATCAGGCAGCCAATACGCCTGCCTATGTCACCCAGCAGCAGTGGTCGGCGCCGGAGCAAGCGGCGCCCAGCGTACTGCGTGTAATGGCAAACGAAAGCGCGCGAAAACCAGATGATCTGACCTTTCTGGCCAGCGCAGGCGAAGATGACTGGCGTTTGCAGGGGTTGGTGATATCAGCACCGGCCATTGCATCGGCCGAGCCGCGTCCGTACCTGGCGATCAGCTGCATCGAGAGCATTTCGAGGCTGCAGTTGATTACCGCGCGCCCCCTGGACGCGCGATGGGTAAAGGTTCAGCTGCAAGGGGAGCGTGCGTCCACGGTTGCAACCCCCTGGCAGGTGATGGAGAACGGTCAGGTGCTGGACGCAGGGCGGGGGCTTCCTGCCATCGAACAGATCAAGCAACTGATCGGGGCTCAGCGCATACAGCTGCGTAGTGACAACCCGGCAGTGGATAGCCTGACATTCGACGCCCAGGGCCTGGACCTGCTGATCAGCAAGGCGCGTAGCACATGTCGCTGGTAACGGGTGGGCTGGAGGAACAACTCGCCCGGCTGCTGCTGCCGATCGATCCGGTAACACCGGCTGGGCTGTTTGACATGGAGGACGAAACCTACCAGGCCATTGACCAGGAAATGGTCAAACTGGGCGGCTTGCAGGAGGCTTCGATCGACTGGGCCTACATCGAAGAGGCGTCCTGCCTGTACCTGGTGCAGCAGTGCAAGCACTTGCGGATCGTGGCACATCTGGGTGTCGTATGGCTGCGCAGTGGTTGTTGGGAGCGCTGGGGCACTACCTTGGCGTTATTGGCTGGCATGGTTGAGCGCTACTGGGAAACCGCATACCCCAATCCGGGGCCCAAAGGTTTCCTGGGCAAGCGCAAGCTGGTCGGGCTTGTGCTCAGTCGCCTGACCGCCGCGCTGCCGCGCCTTGATCGCTTCAGCTATGCCCCTGCCCACGCGGCAGCGGCACAGGAGGCGTTGCTACGCCTGAAGCAGCAACAGGCGGTGGCCCAGCTGGATGCTGCTGTTCTGGCCGAACTGGGGCGTTTGCTAGTCAAACACATGGACCAGGCCAATGCCGTTGGCGTGGCTGCCGAGCCGGTTGCAGCTACCCCGCCGGTGTCGCTGACGGACGTCATTGCAGCACCCGCACCCCGTGCGTCGCCGGGCAACGAACGCGAAACCCGACGCGCCGTGTTGCGTATGGCCGAACTCATCAATCAACAGGACCCGTACGACCCGACGGGCTACCAGTTACGTCGTTTCGGCCTGTGGGGCCATATCCAGGCAGCGCCGGTGGTGACACAGCGGCACTGCACAGGGCTGATAGCGGTACCGCCAGAGGTTGTCGCGGGCTACGAAAAAGCCGCAGCTGCAGCGTCGCCTGACATCACGTTGCTGCACCGGCTGGAGAAGAGCATTACCGCTGCGCCCTATTGGGTCCGGGGCAGTTTCCTGGCCGCGAGCGTGGCGTCGCAACTGGCCATGGCGGAGGTCAGCGAGGCCATTCGCAGTACGACCGCGCGGTTTGTCCAGCGCCTGCCTTCGTTGCAGCAACTGTGCTTCAGCGATGGCACGGCGTTTGTCGATGATCAGTGCCTGGCCTGGCTCAAAGGTCGCCAGGAAATGCCCGAGCAGGGCGCTGCCGCCCAAGAGTTTCGCGGCCTGCGCGAGGAACTCATCGCGCAGTTGGAGGGCATTGGTGTCGAGCAGGTGCTGTTGCGGCTGCAGGGGATGCAAGGCGCGCTTCACTCCCCGCGTGAGCGTTGCCACACCACGCTGATCGCCGCTGACTTGCTGGCGACGCGAGGCGTGTCCTGGCTGGCTCAGGACTTGTGCGCCGCCATAGCGCGAACGATGCAGCAGACGACTGCTGACGCCTGGGAGCCCGACCTGTTCCAGCGACTTCAACAACACGCGACATTCACTGCATTGGCCGTTCAGCACAAGGATCCGGACCCCCGATGAATCTAACCTGGAAGCAACTCAAACGCTGGGCGCTGCCCTTGGCTAACCGCATGGGTCTGGCGATGCCGCTGCTGCTCGCGCTGGGTATCGGGCTGCTGCTGATCGCGATCTGGTGGCTTGGCCCGCAATGGACCTGGCGTGCGCGTCAACCACTGGCCAACGGCGCGGATCGCGTGGTGGCGAGCTTGCTGCTCGTGCTGGTACCACTGTGTTTCTGGCTGCTGCTGTTGCGTCGGCGCTTTCGCCGCCTTCAAGCGGAGCGAGAGCAGGCGGTTGCGGCCGAAGCGGATCGCACGTTGCCGCTTCTCCGGGCGCAAGAAAAGGCGTTGGACCAGGCGCTTGAACGTTACTTTGCCAATGCTGGCGGGCGAAGTGCGTTGTACCGCTTGCCCTGGTATCTGGTGCTGGGTGGTGTACACGCAGGCAAGACCAGCTTCATCGACCGCACCGAGCAGAATTTCGCCCTGACCCGTATCGACAGCGCCCAGGCTCGTGGTCGGCAGGACCAAGTGCTTGCCTACCCTGTGGGCTGGTGGGTCAGCAATGACGCGGTGATCATCGATCCCCCGGGTGTTTTCATCAGCCAGGAGGCCCCGGCAGGCGCGTCAGCAGAACCTTGCCCGGGCGTGCCGCCCGCAGCCCCGGCCAGGCTGTGGCAGCACCTGTTGGGGTGGCTGCTGCGCAATCGCAGCCAAAGAGCGCTGAATGGGCTGGTATTGGTCGTCGACCTGCCTGTGCTGCTACATGGAACGGCCGAGCAACGTCTGGCACTGGCTCATGTGTTGCGCACGCGCCTGTACGAGGTGAGTAGCCAGTTGGGTTCGCGCTTGCCGCTGTACGTGGTGCTGTCCAAGTTCGATCTGCTGGATGGCTTCGATCAGCTGTACGGCAAACTCTCGGCTAGCGGCAGGGAAAAGGTACTGGGTTTCACGTTCACGCTGGCTACCGTCGATTCGTTCGATGCCTGGCTGGTTGAATATGGCGAGCACTATGACCGCTTGATCAGTAGGCTGTTCGAGCAGGTCTTCGATCAGCTCCGTCGCCTGGACAATGCTGCGTCCGCTGCGCGTCTGTTTACCCTGCATGCACAACTGGTCGGGCTGCAGCCGATACTGCTGAATTTTCTGCGTGATACCCTGGCGAGTGACCGCTTCACCACGCCAGCGCTGGTGCGTGGTGTGTATTTCTCCTCGGTGGCGCAACAGGGCGATATGCTCAATGCGTTCGTCCGTGAGGCGGCCCAGCCCTACACGACAACGCTTCCACTGCGTGAAGGCAAGGTACCGGGCAAGACGTCGGCCTATTTCATCCAGCACGCGTTCAGGCAGGTGATCTACCGGGAAAACGGCATTGCCGGTGACAATGTCAGGGTGGCTGGCAGCAAGCGGCGACTGCTGTGGGCCGGCTCTGGTGTAGGCGTGCTGGCGTTCTGCGTGGTCATTGCCAGTTGGCAGCGCTATTTCGATATCAATGACAGCAAGGCCAGCACGGTGCTTGCCAAGAGCCGCGAGTACAGCCACCACGAAGTGGAGCAGCACCTGGACCCGACCGGGCGCAACCTGTTGGCGCCACTGGAGCAGATCCGCGATGCCGTGTCGGTATTTGGTGACTATCGCGCAGCGTGGCCGGGCGTTGCCGACCTGGGCCTGTATCAGGGGCGGGCAATCGGCCCTCGTGTCGATCAGGCGTACCTGGATTTGCTCTCCAGGCGCTTCCTGCCGGCCTTGGCCAGCGGGGTGATCGATGCAATGAACGCTGCGCCGCCCGGCAGCGAACAGCAAATGGCCGCGCTGCGGGTGTACCGCATGCTCGAAGACCGCCACAACCGCCGCTCCGAGTGGGTCGAGCAGTGGATGGCCCGGCAGTGGCAACAGGCATTCCCCGGGCAAGGGCAACTGCAACGCGACCTCATGCAACATTTGCAGTACGCCTTGGCCTATGCCGATACCGAGTTGCCGCAATACCGCCAGCGTATCGCCGAAGTGCAGCAGACACTGCGCCAGGTACCGTTGCCACAGCGGGTATATGCCGGCCTCAAGCAGCAAGCCGAACAGCAGTTGCACACCGGCCTGGACCTGCGTCGGCAGGTCGGGCCGGCCTTCGATGTGGTGTACCAGCCGTCTGCCGCGTCAGATCAGGGCGATGCGGGCGTTCTGCTGGCGGCGATGCTTACCGGCAAAGGATTTCGCGACTATTTCGAGCCACGCACCGAGGGCTTTGCCGACATGGCCATGATTGACCAGTGGGCGCTGGGTGAGCGCGACCGGCTGGATTACTCGCCTGCCGATCGGGATGCGCTGGTCGAACGCCTGCGTAACCTGTACAGCAGTGATTACATCGACAGCTGGCGGCGAGCGTTGAATGCCTTCGTGATTGCCGATTTCGCAGATCTGGACCACGGCGTCACCATTCTGCAGCAGCTGGCCGGGCCGGCGGCGCCACTGCAGCGGTTGCTGGATACGGTGCGGGACAATACGCAGTTGCTGTCGCCAGCGGGTATCGAAGCAGCGACCGGCGCAGCGACCGCGCAGCTGCCAAGACGCAACGCCGAACCGCCGCAGGTCCTGGCCATCCAGCGGGCATTCGCCGGCCTGAATGCCATGTCGAAGGCCACCGGTGACAAACCGAGCTACTACGATGAAACCCTTGTCGCCCTGGCGACCGTGCACGACTACGCCAAGGCCGTGCAGGGCAGCCCGGACCGTGGCAAAGCCGCCTTGCATGCCGTGCTTCAGCGTTTTGCCCTGAGCGGGCATGACCCTATCGGCACCTTGCAGCGGGTGGCCACCGGTTTGCCGGAACCGCTCAATCAGCAGGTCAGAAAGGTCGCGGAGCAAACTGCACAAGTGCTCAACGTCGAAGCATTGCGTGAGCTGGAGCGGCGCTGGGATGCCGACGTCTACAGTTTCTTCCAGCAGCGTCTGGCCGGGCGTTATCCATTCGTGGTGCGAGCGCCTGACGCTGCCCTGGATGATTTTGAAGCGTTCTTCGGGCCAAAGGGCCGGTTGCAGCAGTTCCACGACCAGTACCTGAAGCTGTTCCTGAGGGAAAACCTCGAAGCCCTCCAGGCCGGCCAGTCGGGGCAGTCGCTGATCCGCAGCGATGTGCTCGAACAGCTGGAACGGGCAGAGCGCATCCGCGAGACCTTCTTCGATCAGCGCGGAAACCTGAGCGTGCAGTTCAGCATCGAGCCCTTGGGGCTCAGCGCCAATCAACGCACCAGCCTGCTCGATCTGGATGGCCAGTTGATTTCCTACACCCACGGCCCGAGCCAGATCATCGGCATCGTCTGGCCCAACACGCTGGGGCAGCACGTGCGTAGCAACCTGACGCTGCTCAGGCAGAACGGCAACAGCAGCAGCCTGGAATACCGAGGGCCATGGTCGATGTTCCGCTTGCTCAGCCGGGGTTCGCTCAATGGCCGCACGGCGACCAGCGTGGACCTGAGTTTCAGGGCCGGAGATGGCGTGATGCGCTATCGGCTGAACGCGGAAAAAGCCTTCAACCCCATCACCCAGCAACCCTTCAAAGGCTTCCACTTGCCGCGCGGCCTGTTGCAACAGCCAGTCAATGGAGGGGAAGTGGTGCTAGCGGACGCGCCATCTATCGAACGCCAGCGCCGCTAACCTCAATACACGCCGGGGCAGGGCCGGGCCGCCAGACAGCCTACTCCACCGCCTCGGCCACCCCTTGGTCTTCACCCAGGAAGCCGCCACTCTGGTGCCGCCACAACCGTGCGTAGGTACCATTCTTCGCCAGCAGTTCCACATGGGTGCCTTGCTCGACGATGCGCCCTTCATCGAGAACGATCAGCCGGTCCATGGCGGCAATGGTCGACAGCCGGTGGGCGATGGCGATGACGGTCTTGCCCTGCATCATTTCATCCAGGCTCTCCTGAATTGCCACTTCCACTTCCGAGTCCAGTGCACTGGTCGCTTCGTCCAGCAGCAGGATCGGCGCGTTCTTCAGCATCACCCGGGCAATGGCGATGCGCTGGCGCTGGCCGCCAGACAGCTTGATACCACGCTCGCCCACCAGCGTATCGTAACCGCTGTGGCCCTGCCGGTCGCTGAGCTGGCTGATGAAACCATCGGCCTGCGCATTGGCTGCAGCGGCGCGGATTTGCGCTTCGGTGGCATCGGGGCGGCCGTAGGCGATGTTGTCGCGGATCGAGCGGTGCAAAAGCGAGGTGTCCTGGGTGACCATGCCGATGGCGCTACGCAGGCTGTCCTGAGTGACCTCGGCGATATTTTGCCCGTCGATGCGGATCGCGCCGCTGTCCACATCGTAGAACCGCAGCAGCAGGTTGATCAGCGTCGACTTGCCGGCGCCGGAGCGGCCCACCAGCCCCACTTTTTCGCCCGGGTGGATGTGCAGGCTCAGGTTGTCGAGCACCTGGCGCTCGCCGTTGTAATTGAAGCTGACCTGGTCGAAGGTTACCGCGCCGCCGCGGGCCACCAGCTCACCGGCGTTCGGCGCATCCTGCACCTTGGGGCCGCGGGTGAGGGTAGCCATGCCGTCCTGCACGGTGCCGATGTTCTCGAACAAAGAGGTCATCTGCCACATGATCCAGTGCGACATGCCGTTGATGCGCAAGGCCATGGCGGTGATCGCCGCAACGGCCCCGGTGCCGACCTGGCCTTGGTGCCACAGCCACAGCGCATAACCACCGGCGCCCAGGATCAGGCCCACCACCAGCGCCTGGTTGACGATTTCAAACTGGCTCACCAGGCGCATCTGGCGAAAGCCTGTCTGCTTGAAGTCTTCCATGGCCGCGCGCGCGAAGTGCGCTTCACGTCGGGAGTGCGAGAACAGCTTTACCGTGGTGATGTTGGTATACGCGTCCGACACCCGCCCGGTCATCGACGACCGCGCATGCGCCTGCTCCTGGCCGACCTTGCCCAGGCGTGGCACGAAATACAGCATGGCCAGCCCGAACAGCAGCAGCCAGGCAATGAACGGCAGCATCAGCTTCAAGGCGAAGCCGCCGGCCAGGGCGATGATGGCAATGAAGTACACGCCAATGCCGGGCAGGATCTCGATGACGGTGAACAGCACTTCACGCACCGCCAATGCCGTTTGCATGACCTTGGTGGTGACCCTGCCAGAGAACTCGTCTGAGAAAAACGACAGGCTCTGGCGCAGCATCAGCCGGTGGAAGTCCCAGCGCAGGCGCAGCGGCAGATTGATCGCCAGTACCTGGTGCTGCACCATCGTGCGCAGCGCCACCAAGCCGATGCTGATCAGCAGGACGATGCCGATTCCCCACAGTACGCGGCTTTCTTCGGCCTGCGCAGCAGCACCGCCGGTCTGCCAGGCCGCGAGCAGGTCGACCACCTGGCCGAGGAAGGCGAACAGCCAGGCTTCGTAAATCGACACCCCGGCGCTGAGCAACGCAAGCGCCAGGATGTAACCACGTGCCCCGCGGGTACAGGCCCACATGAAGCGCAACAGGCCAACCGGCGGTGGCGGGACCTCGTCAGGCGGGAAGGGGTCGAGCCATCGTTCAAAAATACGCAGCATGCTGGTCTCCGAATGCAGGGTTTGCCTGGCCGCTAACCATACAGAACGCTCAGGGCTGCAGGGGTTCGTGCGGTTTTCGGGGTAACCTTTGCGCATCCGGGTGTCGCTCGCAATAGCGCAGGCCGCACCGTTGCAATTAATTACATTTAGCCTTGATCGGGGAAGCGCGGGCAGCCATCGACTTCCCTGGCCGATGAAGGTAGCCTCGTGGACTACTGCTGATCAGCCAATAGAAAAATCATCGCCATGCCTGCAGGTTTCCCCGGGTTGCCCTCACTCAATGCACTACGGGTGTTCGAAGTGGTGGCGCGCCACTTGAACTTCCGCCTGGCGGCCGAGGAAATCGGTGTCACCCAGGCGGCCGTGGCCCAGCAGATACGCGGCCTGGAAGCCGGCCTGCAGGTTCGCCTGTTCGAGCGCTTGCCGCGCGGCCTTGGCCTGACCGACGCCGGCCACGCCTACAGCACCAGCGTACGCAACGCCCTGGCGATGATCGACGAAGCCACGCGGCTGCTGCGCCCGGCACCCGCGCATCTTACGGTCAGCGTAACGCCAACCTTTGCCTCGAAATGGCTGATCCCCAGGCTTGGGGATTTTGCCGAGCGCAACCCCGAGATTGACCTGCGGGTGTTGGCCACCGAGCGGCTTTCGCACTTTCATACCGATGCTGTGGACCTGGCCGTGCGTTATGGCCAGCCGCCGTTCGCCAACGGGTTGAACGCCGAGTTGCTGATGGCCCCGGCGGTGATCGCGGTGGCCAGCCCTGGGTTGTTGGCCAGCGCAGGCTGGCCCGGGGATTTCGCCGCCTTGCAGCGTTATGTGGCGTTACACGATGCGCACAACTTCTGGCCGCAGTTTTGCGCTACGGTGTTTCCAGGCCACCCGCCAGCCACGGCGAAGACCGTGCGCTTCAACCAGACCTCGCTGGCCATCGAAGCCGCCATCGGCGGGCAGGGCATCACCCTGGCCAGCCAGGCCTTCGTCAGCGATGACCTCGCCGCCGGCCGGCTGGTGCAGGTATTCCCCCAGCAACTGCGGCTGGACAAGGCGTTCTACCTGGTGTGGCCGCGCAAGGCGCAGCCGCCCGCGGCCCTGCCCATCGTCATGGCCTGGCTAAAGGCTCAGGTAGGCGAAAGAAAATCTACTGTCTAGGCAACGCCAGGCTGTCTCCCTGCGTACCGGCATGGCTGCTAGGGTGAATGCACGTGCAGAATCCATCATCGAAGGGGGCAATATGTCTGGGAACAAAGTAGCCATCATCACCGCCGGTGGCAGCGGCATGGGCGCAGCTGCGGCGCGGCGCCTGGCTGCCGAGGGCTTCAAGGTCGGCATCCTGTCGTCCTCGGGCAAGGGCGAAGCGCTGGCCAGGGAACTGGGCGGTATCGGGGTTACCGGCAGCAACCAGTCGCTCGAGGACCTGCAGCGCCTGGTGGATGCCGTGGTCGAGCAGTGGGGGCGCGTCGATGTGCTGGTCAACAGCGCTGGCCACGGTCCGCGCGCACCGATCCTGGAAATCAGCGACGAAGACTGGCACAAAGGTATGGACACCTACCTGCTCAATGTCATCCGCCCGACACGCCTGGTCACGCCGATCATGCAGCGGCAGCAGGGCGGGGTGATCATCAACATCTCCACTGCCTGGGCATTCGAGCCCAACGAAATGTTCCCCACATCCGCCGTGTTCCGCGCGGGGCTGGCCGCATTCAGCAAGATTTTCGCCGACACCTATGCCGCCGACAATGTGCGCATCAACAACGTGTTGCCTGGCTGGATCGACAGCCTGCCGGCGACGGAACAGCGTCGCGACAGCGTCCCGCTCAAGCGTTATGGCAGTAGCGAGGAGATTGCCGCGACCATTGCCTTTCTCGCCAGCGAAGGCGCCGCCTATATCACCGGGCAGAACATCAAGGTCGATGGCGGCCTGACGCGTAGCGTCTGACCGCCGTCAGCGTGCTGCGGTTGGCAGCATGGCCGAGCCTTGAGCCTTGGTCAGTCAGCGGTCATGTTTCGAAGAAGACCGCCCGGGTGCATTGTGTTCCCTGGAATGGGCAGTGGCCGAGCGGGTAGTACCACGGCCATTGTCATCGTTGCGCAGGCTGCCATAGTGATTACCGCTCTCGCCATGGTTGCGCGTGGCCTTGCCGGCGTGATCGCTTTCATAACCGCCACCATTGCCGTTGACGCCCCCCTTGCCGCCGCCATGCCCACCGCCGTTGCCACCGCCCTTGGCATACGCTGAACCAATCGGTGAAACACTGGCCGGCAACAATGCGGTTGCGCCGAATGCCAGGGCACAGGTAAAGACGGCTAGCAGGGTTTTTTTCATGTGTGTTCGCCTCCAGAAGGCGTAGGGGGGAGCTTGGGTGCGGATACGACACAGGCTTTCTATTTTAGTTCCAGCCAGCGGCATGCACCTGGCGGTCAGTTCAGATCTCGACCTGAGTGCCCAGCTCGATCACTCGGTTCAGCGGCAGTTTGAAGTACTTCAGGTTGCTGTTGGCGTTCTTCAGCAAGAAGGCAAACAAGTGTTCCCGCCAGCGCGCCATGCCCATCCGCTTGCCGGCAATGACGGTTTCCCGGCTGAGGAAATAGGTGGTGCGCATGGGGCCGAACGCCAGGTCCGCACGCTGGCAGCGGCTTAGCGCCAGCGGCACATCGGGCTCTTCGATGAAACCGAAATGCACGTTCATGCGGAAGAAACCGTCACCATAGGCCTCTACCTCGCAGCGCTTGTCAGCACTGACCCGCGGTGCATCCTCGAACACCACGGTCAACAGCACCACTTGTTCATGCAGCACCTGGTTATGCAGCAGGTTGTGCAACAACGCGTGCGGCACCGCCTCGGGCCTGGCGGACAGGAATACCGCCGTGCCGCCCACGCGGTGAGGTGGCTGGGCCTTGAGGCTGGCAATGAACAGGTCCAGCGGCAGCGAGCTCTCGTCCAGGCGCTCGACAATGATTCTGCGCCCGCGCTTCCAGGTGGTCATCAGGACGAACAGCGCCAACCCCGCTATGACCGGAAACGCACCGCCCTGGAAAATCTTCGGTGCGTTGGCGGCAAAATACAGGCTGTCGACCAGCAGCAAGGCCAGCAGCATCGGCACCGCCAGCCAGCGAGGTGCCTTCCACAGCAACAGCACCACGGCCGATGCCAGCAGGGTGGTGATCAGCATGGTCCCGGTCACGGCAACGCCATAGGCCGCCGCAAGCGCACCGGACGACTCGAAGCCGACCACCAGCAGCACCACGCCAACCATCAGCGCCCAATTCACCATGCCGATGTAGATCTGCCCCTGTTCCTCGCTGGAAGTGTGCTGGATGAACATGCGTGGTACGTAGCCCAGCTGGATGGCCTGGCGGGTCAGCGAGAACGCACCGGAGATCACGGCCTGGGAGGCGATGATGGTGGCCAGTGTCGCCAGCCCGACCATCGGCAGCAGGGCCCACTCGGGTGCCAGCAGATAGAACGGGTTGCGCACTGCCTGCGGGTCGCCGAGGATCAACGCGCCCTGGCCGAAGTAGTTCAGCAGCAGGCCGGGCAGCACCAGCAAGAACCAGGCCCGGGCAATCGGTTTGCGGCCAAAGTGGCCCATGTCGGCGTAGAGCGCTTCGGCGCCGGTCAGCGCCAGCACCACCGCACCCAGAATCGCTACGCCCATGCCCGGGTGCAGCACGAAGAATTTCACCGCCCACAGCGGGTTGAGCGCCTGCAGCACTTCCGGGCGCTGGACGATGCCCTGCACGCCCAGCGCCCCCAGCACGATGAACCACACCACCATGATCGGCCCGAACAGAATGCCGATGCGCGCAGTGCCGTGCTTCTGGATCAGAAACAAGGCCACCAGCACCACTACCGACAGCGGCACGACCCAGTGTTCGATACCGTCGAAGGCCAGTTGCAGCCCCTCGACCGCCGATAGCACGGAAATCGCCGGGGTGATCATGCTGTCGCCGTAGAACAGCGCGGCGCCGAACAGGCCGAGCAGCACCAGCAGCCTGCCCAGCCGCTTGTACGGCGCTGCCGCCCGATGGGCCAGGGCGGTCAGGGCCATGATGCCGCCTTCGCCCTGGTTGTCGGCCCGCAGGATGAACAACACGTACTTGAGCGACACCACCCACAGCAACGACCAGAACACCAGCGACAACACGCCGAGTACCCCGGCCGTGTTGGCCTGCACGCCATAGTGACCGGCGAACACCTCCTTGAGGGTGTACAGCGGGCTGGTGCCGATATCGCCATACACCACGCCGACAGCGGCGACGAGCATACCGATGGCGTTGGTCTTGCCGGGAAGGGATTGGTTTGCGGTAACGGTGGGCTGGCTCACTCAGGGCTTCTCTGGACGGGCGGGTAGAAGTGCATGCCATCCCTGGCCATCGCGCGGCCAGTATTCCTTGAAGCGGTCGGTCCAGTCGTAAAAAGAACGTAAAAAATCAGCGCTGCAGCCCCTGCCGGGGCGGCAGCGCATATCGATGCAGCGGCGGCAATCAGCCAGGTTGCGCCGCGAGGCTGTTGCTGACGTTACGCCCCAGCACCAGCACCGTGGCGAAACCGCAGCCCACCAGCGCCGTGGCCAGGCTCAACAGCACCGAGCTGCCCAGCTGGTCGACGATCCGCCCGCCGAAGAACGAGCCCAGCGCGATGATCACCTGGAACATGGCGACGAACAGCGGCATGCCGCGTTCCACATCCTTGGGCGCGACGACGAACATCCAGATGCTGGCGCATGCCGGGAAGGCGCCGAACGCGAAGCCCCACAGCCCGATCAGCATCGCCGCGCCGGTCATGCCGGTGGCGAAATGGGGGAACAGGGCGGTGCTGGCGCCGATCATCAGCGCTACCAGCAGCAGGGTGTGGCGCACACTGCGGTTGGCGGCAAAACCGGCGAAGATGTTGCCGAAAACCCCGGCCACGCCATAAAGCAGCAGCAAGGAGCCAATGGTCGGCCCATCGAAGCCGGAACTCTGTTTGAAGAACGGCGCGACATAGGTGTAGGCGGCAAAGTGCGCCAGGCCGATCAGCAGCACGGCGATCAGGCCAACCCGCGCTTGTGGGTTGATGAACAGCGCCGGCAGGTCGCTGATGCGAATGGCCTTGTCCGGGGTCAGGCGCGGCAGCAGCAGGACCTGCGCAAGCAGCACCGGTACGCCCACCAGCGCGGTGACCAGAAAGGTCATGCGCCAGCCCAGCAGGCCACTTAGCCAGGTGCCTACTGGCACGCCCAGCACGGTGGCCAGGGTGACCCCGACCATGATGATCGAGGTGGCCTGAGCCACGCCGACCCCCTTGGGCGCCAGGCGCCCGCTGAGGGCAATAGCGGTCGCCCAGAAGCCGCCGATGCTGACGCCCAGCAGCACGCGACCGAACAGCAGCAGGCTGAAGTCACTGGCGTAGGCCACCACTGCGTTGGCGATGATCATGATCAGCGTCAGGCCGATCAGCAGGTAGCGCCGGTCCAGGGTGCCAATGCCCACCGACAGCAACGGGGCGGCGAGGGCGGCCATGATTCCGGGCAGGGTCACCATCAGCCCGGCGTGGCCGGCACTGATGCCGAGGTCGCTGGCGACATCGTTGAGTACGCCGACCGGCAGGAACTCGCTGGTCACCAGGGCGAAGGCACCCACCGCGACCGAGAGAATCGCCAGCCACTGCTGGCTGACGCTTTGTTGATTATGTTCGGGGAGGCCGCGAGGGGCCTGGCTGGCACTTGGCATGAATGTGGATTCCAAGAGAGAAGAGGTCGCCTGACGCAGGCGCAGGAGCGGGGCAAAACCGGACGGCGATTATAAGTGGCGTTTTTGCGCGGCCAACAGGCGGGACGGTCGATAATGAACATCAGCGCAATCGATGAAACGCCTGGCGCAGGGAGCGGCAGGCGCGCCGCAGAATCCTGTGGGAGCGGGCATGCCCGCGAAGAAGGCGACGCGGTGTCTGGCACCGGCTACGCCGGTGTTCGCGGGCGCGCCCGCTCCCACAGGTACAGCACTAGGCTTGCGGCCATGGGGGCGGGGTTCAGCCTATGGCGACACCAGCACATCACACTGGCACTCATTCAGCACATGCTTGGTGACGCTGCCGATCAGCAGTTCTTCAAACGCACTTTCCCCTTGCTTGCCGACCACGATCAGGTCGCATTCCAGTACCTGCTCCTGCTCGGCAATGCGCCAGCCAGGGTCACCGTGCACGATGATTTGCCGGGCATCGGCCAACCCGGCGGCTTCCGCGAGGGCCGCCAGCTGCTGCACGGCATCCTTGCGGATGACATTGCGATAGTGGGTGAGGGTGTCGCGGTCGATATGGGCGAAGCGCATGCTGCTTTCGAACGGCGCCTCGTACACATGCAGCAGAACGATTTCCGCCTGCGGCGCAACGGCTTTCGCCCGTTCGATGGCGCGCAAGGACGACGCCGAGAAATCAACCGGAACCAGCACGGTGCGGTAGGCGTCACGGGGTGCCTGCTTGACCACCAGCAACGGGCAGGGCATGCGGTTCAGCAGCTTGTGCACCGTGGAGCCGAGCAGCAGGCGTCGAGCCACGCTTTGGCCCTTCGCCCCACATACCAGCAAGTTGCTGCCTTTGTCCTGCACCACGCGGGTGATTTCTGCAACCACCGCGCCGTGCGCCACCTGCACGCCAGCGGCGATGGCGTGACGCTGGAACAGCAATGCCGCCAACGCACGAATTTTTTCGCCAGCGGTATCGAGTACCCGTTTCAATAAGTCGTCGTCAGGCACCAGCAGTTGCTTCAAGCGCTCGAAAGGTACCGGGTTGGCAACGTACAGCAGGTCCAGTGAGGCCTGTTGCGCCTGGCTCAGCTGGGCAGCGCGTTCGGCCGCGTTGCGGGCGGAAGTGGACAGGTCGGTGGCGACCAGTACGTGGTTCAGCGGGCTCATGTGGGGCTCCTTGGCCAAAGCCGCGCGCAGTGACGAGGGCGATAGCCTTTGAGCACGCTGCGCCTGGCGGTTGTGGTTCATTCCTTGCTGGCTGCCATCGTCTCGCGAACCCGGCGCGGTGGCTTGATTTACGTCAACCAGATCGTCCGCCACCGTGAGGCCCTGTGTTTTCATCTCATGACACGATCTGACGGCTTGGCAATGGATTGCATGAGTCAGCTTGATGCTTTCCTGTAACGGTACTAATACTAAGAAATTGCCGGGGAGGGGGATGATCATGCAGACGCGCTTTGTTGTGGTTCCCGCTGTGCCGCTAAAAAAAGAGGTTTACCCTCGCATGCTTGGGTTTCCCGCGCTGCTGGGGGAGGGCTACGACCTCTACGACACACAGGAGAAGATGCGCCTGCCGCTCAACTACCCGACGCGCGCGGAGGCAGAATTCGTCTGCGCATCGCGCAACAGTTGCCGGGACACCGATGCGGCGGACGTTGCAGGGATGGGCCATACGGCCTGAAAAGTAAAAGCGCAGGGCCTGGGTCAGGCCCGCGCAAGTGCTTCCACTAATTGGGCCTTGGTCATCTTCGAGCGCCCTTTGATATCTTTGCTACGCGCTTCTTTCATCAGGCTTTGCTTGCTTTGTGTCTCCAGCGAGCCGGGCGAGCTCCGCGAATGGCCCTGGCGTGAACTGGCGGCGCGCTTGGCCGAGTCGGAACGTGCAGTCTTTTTCTCGCCAGAAGACGTCTTGCTGCCCGAGCCGCCTCGCTTCTCGCCGCCACCGGACTGCTTGTTGACGGTCGCCCAGGCGCGGGCCTCAGCTTCCTCCTTCGGGACGCCCTTGTGTTCGTAGCTATCCTCGATATGTTCGGCCTTGCGCTTCTGCTTGTCGGTGTATTTGTCCTTGTCGCCGCGGGGCATGGTCTTCACTCCTGCAGGGTTTGCCTGAACGGTTGAAACCGGGCGCATGGGCAGAGTGCCGGGCAATGGACGAGTGGTGTCGCCATGCCAGGCGCTCGACTGCCAGGGCTTCAGCTTCCAGAGCCCCCGCCACCGCCCCCTGCACCGCCAGCACCTGCACCGCCCGCACCGCCGGCGCCACCCGTGCCGCCACCGCTGCCGTTACCCGAACCACCGGTCCCCGTGCCGCTTCCTGTACCCGTACCCCCGGTGGTGCCGTCGCCACCGGTGCTGTCGGTGCCGTTGTCACCCGTGCCGCCGGTGCCGGTACCCATACCATCGGCCGGGGTGCCGGAGCCGCTCGCCCCGCCTTGGCCATTCATTTGACCATTGTCGTGAGGCTGGCCGCCCGGGGCCGGCTGATCGACACTGTTGGTGGCGGCGAGCGCCAGGGGCGCGCTCATGCCCAGGCACAGGGAGAGCAGTAGTGATCGAGCCATCATCGGTTTCATGGTGAATCTCCTTTTCCAGTGAGTCACCCACTGTTCGGCCCGCATCCTGCGCCCGGGTGCCACGCTGGCGACGGACGGGCGCCCGCCCGGCAAAATGGTCATGCAATCGACACATCGGAAGGTTAGCTTTGGCCCTTGCATATTCGAATGTATAGGTGCCCTGGAAAGCCGGCATGCGCCGTGATGGCCAGGCCCGGCGGCTCTACCCTGCCGCCTGCCATTCATCGGTCACAAAGCTGTAACATTGCTGCTGCAAAGTGTGCCGGCCATCACACGGAGCGCTTTTCGATGATACGCCTGATGAAGACTGCTGCACTCGCCGTTGCCGTTTCGCTTTGCGCCACCTCGGCCTCCTTTGCCGCAGAGAATGTCCGCCTGACCGGTTCCGGCGCCAGCTTCCCGGCCCCGATCTACCTGACCTGGTTCAAGGCCTTCAGCAAGGAAACCGACGGTGTCACCGTCGACTATCAGTCCAAGGGCAGCGGGGCGGGTGTTCAGGATTTTCTGAACAAGACCGTCGACTTCGCCGCCAGCGACTCGGCGATGAAACCTGAAGAAATCGCCAAGGTCGGCGAGGGTGTGCAACTGCTGCCGATGACCGCCGGTGAAATCGTCCTGGCCTACAACCTGCCGGGCAACCCGAAAGGGCTGAAGCTGCCGCGCGATGTGTACTCGAACATCTTCCTCGGCAAGATCACCCAGTGGAACGACCCGCAGATCGCCGCAGCCAACCCAGAGCTGAAGCTGCCCGCCACGCCGATCACCGTAGTCGTGCGTGCCGACTCCAGCGGCACCACGGCGGTATTCACCAAGCACCTGTCGGCCATCAACGCCGACTTCAAGCAAGCGCTGGGTGAAGGCAACACCGTCAACTGGCCGGCCAGCGACAAGTTCATCAAGTCGCCGAAGAACGATGGCGTAACCGCTACCGTGCGCCAGACTCCAGGCGCAATCGGCTACATCGAATATGGCTTCGCCAAGCTGGCCAAGGTCGACTTCGCCCAGCTGCAGAACAAGGCCGGCCAGTACGTCGTGCCGAACGCCGAAAGCGGTGCCGAGGCGCTGGCTGCGGTGAACATGCCGGAAAACCTGGTGGCCTGGCTGCCTGACCCGGACGGCGCCAAGTCGTACCCGATCACCTCCTACACCTGGATGATCTTCCGCAAGGACAACGGCAACCCGGCCAAGGCCAAAGCCATGCGCGACATGGTCGAGTACAGCCTGACCGAAGGCCAGAAGATTGCCGACTCGATGGGCTACATCCCGCTGCCGGCGTCGGTGGTCGACCAGGTTCGCAAAGCGTCCGCCAACATCCAGTAACACCCACAGGCGCTCCCGGTGTGGCCGTACGGCCAGGCCGGGGGTGTTTGCCCTTTGTCCTGGAACTTGCCAATGAACACACCTTTTGCCATCCCGGCTAACCCCGACTCCGCGTGCCAGCCCCCGTCCGCGAAAGACTTCCTGGTCGATCGCACCTTCCGTGCGCTTGCGCGCATCGGTGTGGTGCTGGTGTTGGCGCTGGTCGTCGCGCTGGTCTACGAAGTGGGCCGCAAGGCACTGCCAGGTATCGAGAAGCACGGCTTCGACGTGCTGTTCGGCAGCGTGTGGGACGTCAACCAGGGCAAGTACGGTATTCTGCCAGCGATCTGGGGCACCCTGTACAGTGCGCTGATCGCCCTGCTGATCGCCGGTTTCTTCGGCGTCAGCATGGCCATTTTCCTCACCCAGGACTTTCTTCCGGCCCGGCTGGCGTCGGTGTTTCGCACCATCGTCGAGCTGCTCGCGGCCATCCCCAGCGTGGTGTACGGCCTGTGGGGCATCTATGTGGTGATCCCGGCCATTCGCCCGCTGACCACCTGGCTGAACAGCGAGCTGGGCTTCATTCCGTTTTTCGGCACCTCCCTGAGCGGCCCCGGGCTGCTGCCCGCTGCGCTGGTGCTGGCGATCATGATCCTGCCGACCATCGCCGCCGTTTCGCAGGACGCGCTGACCAGCGTGCCGATGAAAACCAAGCAGGCCGCCTACGGCCTGGGCGCTACCCACTGGGAAGCCATCCTCAAGGTGATGGTGCCCTCGGCGGCCACCGGCATCTTCGGTTCGCTGGTCCTCGGCCTGGGCCGGGCGCTGGGGGAAACCATGGCCCTGGCGATGCTGGTGGGCAATGCCAACACCATTTCCCTGTCCTTGTTCGCCCCGGCCAACACCCTGGCGGCGTTGCTTGCCCTGAACTTCCCGGAGGCCGGCCCGAACGAGGTCGAGGTGCTGATGTACGCCGCACTGGTACTGATGTTCATCACCCTGCTGGTGAACGTGCTCGGCTCGATGATCATGCTCTACGCCCAGCGGGGTAATAAATGATGACTGACCTCTCCACCCCGACAAAAGCCCTGCCCAGCCTGCAGCGCAAGCTGGAAGGCCGCTCGCTGCGCAGCCTGGTGCTGACCACGCTGGCCTGGTTCGCCGCGCTGGTGGCCAGTGTGCCGCTGATCTCGGTGCTGTACATGCTGGTCACCCGTGGCGGTGCCCGCCTCAACCTGGAAGTGTTCACCGAGCTGCCACCCACCGGTTTCGAAATGGGCGGGGGCTTTGGCAACGCCATGGTCGGCACCTTCGTCATGGTCGGCATTGCCGCCGCCATTGCCGTGCCGGTCGGCATCCTGGCCGCGGTGTTCCTCGCCGAACTGGGCCCGGACAGCAAGCTGGCCAACGCCGCGCGCTTCGCCGCCAAGATGCTCACCGGCCTGCCGTCGATCCTGGCCGGGGTATTCGCCTACGCCCTGGTGGTGATGACCACCGGCACCTACTCGGCACCCGCCGGCGGCGTGGCCCTGGCGGTACTGATGCTGCCGATCGTCGTGCTGACCGCTGAAGAGTCGATGAAGATGGTGCCCAAGATCATGAAGGACGCCGCCTACGGCATGGGCTGCACGCGCGCCCAGGTGATCTGCAAGATCGTCCTTCCCACTGGCCTGCCGGCGATCCTCACCGGCGTCATGCTGGCGGTCGCCCGTGCCGCCGGCGAAACCGCGCCGCTGCTGTTCACCGCGCTGTTCAGCAACTACTGGATCCTGCATGACGGCGACCTGGCCGTGATGAACCCCACGGCTTCGCTTGCCGTGCTGATCTACAACTTCTCCGGCATGCCCTTCGACAACCAGCTCGAGCTCGCCTGGGCGGCCTCGCTGGTACTGGTGATGATCGTGCTGGTAATCAACATTTTGAGCCGAGTCTTCGGCAAGCCCAAGTACTGAGAAAGGGAGCATCCACCTTGAACGTATCCACTGCGCCAAAAGCCGCTCCCGTGGTCAGCGAAGCCCCCATCGTCATGGACTGCAAGCTGGACAAGATCTTCTACGGCAACTTCATGGCCGTTCGCGACAGCCACGTGCCGATCCGCAAAAACGAGATCACCGGCTTCATCGGGCCGTCCGGCTGCGGCAAGAGTACCGTGCTGCGCAGCCTCAACCGCATGAACGACCTGGTAAAAGGCTTCCGCTTCGAAGGCCATGTGCATTTCCTTGGCCAGGATGTCTACGGCAAGGGCGTCGACCCGGTGGTGGTGCGCCGCTACATCGGCATGGTGTTCCAGCAGCCCAACCCGTTCTCCATGAGCATTTTCGACAACGTCGCCTTCGGCCTGCGCCTGAACCGCTACAAGGGTGACATCGGCGACCGCGTCAAGCACGCGCTGCAAGGCGCCGCGCTGTGGGACGAAGTGAAGGACAAGCTCAAGGTCAGCGGCCTGGCCCTGTCCGGTGGGCAGCAGCAGCGGCTGTGCATCGCCCGTGCCATCGCCACCGAGCCGGAAGTGCTGCTGCTCGACGAACCCTGCTCGGCGCTCGACCCGATCGCCACCCGCCGGGTGGAAGAGCTGATGGTCGAGCTGAAGAAGAACTACACCATTGCCCTGGTCACCCACAACATGCAGCAGGCGATTCGGGTCGCCGACACCACCGCGTTCTTCTCGGTCGATATTTCCAAGGGCACCCGCACCGGCTACCTGGTCGAAATGGGCCCGACCACGCAGATCTTCCAGGACCCGCGCGAGCAACTGACCGCCGACTACATCAGCGGCAAGTTCAGCTGAGCCGTAACGCCCAAGGGGCAGGGAGGGGGCCAGGAAGGCCGCCACTCCCTGTCGCGTTACCTTTTGTCAAAGTGTTACCCAGGATTTCCAATGCCAGCGACGCCTCGTCTTGATCTGTCAGCGGTAGAGCGCGCACTGCGTGAGGTGCAAGGCCGCTTTGCCGAACTCAGCCAGCATTTCACCGAGCCGCGTGACCCGTTCACCGACGAGGTGCTGGGCAATGTGCTTGAAGGCTATGCCCTGATTGACGACTATGTCGCCCGGGGTGTCGACCTGTTTGACCTGCAGCAACTGAACCTCATGCTGGAGATCAACGCCACCGTACTGTGCGGCAGCGACCCGGCCCGCCGGCTGGAGTTCGCCGCGCACCTGGCGGCGACCGAGGCGCACTTTTTCAATAACGTGGAGGGCGGCATCAAGGACCTCTACAACTGGTACTGCGCGTATGGCAGCGACTCGATCTGGAAGCGCGCGGCGGGTGTCTACGTGCGCATTCTCAGCAAGCCGCAGCTGTTCATCGAAGGCAACAACCGCACCGGGTCGCTGATTGTCAGCTACTTGCTGATGCGCGCCGGGTTACCGCCTTTCGTGCTCTCCCTGGACAACGCCGAAGGGTATTTCAACCCGTCCTCGGTCATCCGCAACTCTGCCAAGCATGGGGTCATGGCTTTGTACGAACTGCCCAAGATCAAGAAAAAGTACGCTGCGTTCCTCGAAGCGAAGGCGCCCGCGCCCGGCAAGTTCTTCCTCAGCGACAGGCCCACGCCTGCGTGCCAGAGAGGCCGTTGATGGACCAGTCATCCCTGCTCCAGCGCAGCCGGCAAGTCATCCAGCGCACGTTCAATCGCCCGCAGGTGCGCATTTCGTTCGATATCGACGACACGCTCGCCTGCCAGGCCGAGCACGCCGCCGCCGAGCACAGCAAGCTGCCGGCGTTCGTCCATCGCTGGCTGGGTGAACCGCTGCGCAGTGGTACCCGCGCACTGATCCGCGACCTGCGCCGCCAGGGCTGCAGCATCTGGATCTACACCTCGTCGGGGCGTACGCCAGCCTACATCCGCCGCTGGCTGATGCTGTACGGCATCCGTGTCGATGGCGTGGTCAACAGTGACCGCCACCAGCACATCCTGGCCATGAACGGGCTGCAGAATGCCCCCTCGAAGCTGCCGTCGGCCTTCGACATCGACCTGCATGTCGATGATTCCGAAGGTGTCCGCCTGGAAGGCGTCGATCACGGTTTTCGCGTGGTGGTGGTGTGCCCTAAAGACCAGAACTGGGCGCAGAAAGTGATGAATGCTGCGCTCGATGTCCAGGCCCAACTGGCCTGGCAGCAGCCGCAGCGCTATCAGATGCCTATACGCCAGCCTGCCCAGGCCCTCGCCTCCTGAGGGCGTCAAAGCCCCGTTTCGCCACCCCGCTTCGCAGCTCACCCCAAGGCTTTGGAGTTGAGCGGCTGCCTCGCTATTCCCCTCTCGCTCCATCCCGGCAGGCCGCTGCCTGTCGCCTGAGATTTTCCGTTTCGGCTTGACTCGTGAAATTTTTCATGTAATTTTTCATGAAAAATAAATATAAAAATTTCACGGAGGACAAGAAGATGAGTGTCATCTTTCCGGATCTGCTGACTGAAGTGCGCGCGTTCCGCGCCAGGTACCCAGAAATACGCTATGTCGACCTGATCGCGCTGGATATTCCGGGGCACTTCTACGGCAAACGCTACCCCATGGACATGCTGGAAAAGGTTGCCGCCGGCGCGCCGCTGAAGCTGCCGCAGAACTGCGTGTTGCTGGGCACCCAGGGTGGCCTTTACCCGATCGGTGACTACTGCTTCGCCGACGGCGACCCGGATGCCGCGCGGCGCCTGGTGCCAGGCACCTTGAAACCGGTGCGCTGGGAGCAGGAACCGCTCGCGCAGATGCTGATCACCTCCGATGGCACCGCCAAGCCTATCGAGTTCGAGCCCCGTGAAGTGCTGGCCCGGGTACTCCAGCGCCTGGCCAGCCGCGGCATCCGCCCGGTGGTGGCGTTCGAGCTGGAGTTCTACCTGTTCGACCGCAAGCTGAACAACGGCCTGCCCCAGTACCCCCGCGACAGCGCCACCGAAGACCCGGACGACCAGCCGAACATGCACATCGAGCGGCTGTCGCGCTTCGCTTCGGTACTGCACGACATGGTCGATGGCGCCAACGAGCAGGGCGTGCCGGCGAACGTCATCACCGCAGAACTGGGCCCCGGCCAGTTCGAGATCAACTTCTGCCACAGCGACGATGCCCTGAGCGCGGCGGACTGGTCGGCGCTGTTCTGCCGCAGCACCCGCGGTATCGCGATGAAACATGGCTACCGTGCCAGCTTCATGAGCAAGCCCTACCTGGACGCGCCGGGCAGCGGCATGCATGTGCATGTCAGCCTGTACGACGCCAGCGGCAACAACATCCTGGCCGATGCGCAGCAGCGCAAGCTGCGCCATGCCGTGGCGGGGTGCCTGGAGCTGCTGCCGCACTGCATGCCGATCTTCGCCCCCAACCACAATGCCTACCGCCGCTACGGCGCGATGGTCAATGCGGCGAGCAAGGCCAGCTGGGGCTTCGAAGACCGCGATGCGTGCATTCGCATCCCCGAGTCCGACCCGCAGAACCTGCGCATCGAACACCGCCTCGCCGGCGCCGATGCCAACCCGTACCTGGTCCTGGCGGCGATCCTGACCGGCATGGAGCATGGCCTGGAGCGCGGCCTGGAACCGATCGCCCCGCTGAACGACAACCGCCCGAGCGGCATCGATTTCCCCAAGGATGCCCTTGGCGCGCTGGCGGCCATGCGTCACCACCCGGTGATCAACCAGGGCCTGGGCAGTGAGTTCGTGATGGTTTATTGCGAAAACAAATACCAGGAGCAGCTGGACTTCATGCACCACATCGATGCCCGCGAGTACCGTTGGTTCCTGTAGCTGGCGCTGCTTTTTTACCGTTTCAACCACAACGCGCAATATGGATTTGCCGGAGGAAGCTATGCCCCGTGTGCCCGTTATCGGCATTACCGCATGCACCCGCATGCACGAGCTGCATGCCGTACAGACTATCAGCGAGAAGTACGCGCGCGCGGCGGCCCAGGCGGCGTGCGGGTTGCCCATCGTGATCCCGAGCCTCGCCGACCTGGTCGATAGCGCCGATATTCTCGAGGTGGTGGATGGGCTGATCTTCACCGGTTCGCCGTCGAACATCGAACCGTTTCACTACAACGGCGCGGCCAGTGCGGCGGGCACCCATCACGACCCGCTGCGTGATGCCACCACGCTGCCGCTGATGCGTGCGGCGATCGCCGCGGGTGTGCCGGTGCTGGGCATTTGCCGTGGCCTCCAGGAAATGAACGTGGCACTGGGCGGTACCCTGCATCAGAAGGTCCACGAGACCGGCACATTCATGGACCACCGTGAAGGCCAGGGCGAGCCCATCGAAACGCAGTACGGCCCGCGTCATGCCCTGCATATCGAGCCCGGCGGCATGCTCGAGCGCATCGGCCTGCCGGCGATCATCCAGGTCAATTCCATTCACGGCCAGGGCATCGCTGTGCTGGCCCCCGGGCTGAGGGTGGAAGCGCTGGCCCCCGATGGCCTGGTGGAAGCGATTTCGGTCGAGAACAGCAAGGGCTTTGCCCTGGCCGTGCAGTGGCACCCCGAGTACCAGGTGATGGACAACCCGCATTACCTGAGCATTTTCCAGGCCTTCGGCAAGGCCTGCCGGCAACGCTCGGTACTGCGCCAACTGCTGTTGCAGTCCGCTTGAACGGCAAGCGCGTCCCGATACCACCAGTACTCGCGCGGCACGGCTGCGCCACTTTATGGAGTGAAGTCAATGAGTGAACAGCATTCGCAGACATTGGCCTGGCAAGCGCTGAGCCGCGACCACCACCTGGCGCCGTTCAGCGATGTCCGCCAGCTGGCCGAGAAGGGCCCGCGCATCATCACCTCGGCCAAGGGCGTCTACCTCTGGGACAGCGAGGGCAACAAGATTCTCGATGGCATGGCCGGCCTGTGGTGCGTGGCGGTCGGCTATGGCCGCGATGAACTGGCCGAGGCCGCCAGCCAGCAGATGAAGCAGTTGCCGTACTACAACCTGTTCTTCCAGACCGCACACCCGCCTGCACTGGAGCTGGCCAAGGCGATCGCCGACGTGGCCCCGCCAGGCATGAACCATGTGTTCTTCACCGGCTCCGGTTCCGAAGGCAACGACACCGTGCTGCGCATGGTCCGCCACTACTGGGCGCTCAAGGGCCAGCGCAACAAGCAGGTGATCATTGGCCGCATCAACGGCTACCACGGTTCCACCGTGGCCGGGGCCGCCCTGGGTGGCATGAGCGGCATGCACCAGCAGGGCGGGGTGATCCCGGATATTGTGCACATCCCGCAGCCGTACTGGTACGGCGAAGGTGGCGACATGACCGAGGCCGACTTCGGGGTGTGGGCGGCCGAGCAGCTGGAGAAGAAAATCCTCGAAGTGGGCGTGGAAAACGTCGCCGCCTTCATCGCCGAGCCGATCCAGGGCGCCGGTGGCGTGATCATCCCGCCGCAAAGCTACTGGCCGAAGGTGAAGGAGATTCTCGCCCGTTACGACATCCTGTTCGTCGCCGACGAAGTGATCTGTGGTTTCGGCCGTACCGGCGAGTGGTTCGGTAGCGACTACTACGACCTCAAGCCCGACCTGATGACCATCGCCAAGGGCCTCACCTCTGGCTACATCCCCATGGGCGGTGTGATCGTGCGTGACGAAGTGGCCCGGGTCATCAGCGAAGGCGGCGACTTCAACCACGGTTTCACCTATTCCGGCCACCCGGTGGCGGCTGCGGTGGGCCTGGAGAACCTGCGCATCCTGCGTGACGAGCGGATCATCGAGCAGGTGCGCGAGCACACTGCGGCGTACCTGCAACAACGCCTGCGCGAGCTGGCCGACCACCCGTTGGTGGGTGAAGTCCGCGGCCTGGGCATGCTCGGTGCGATCGAGCTGGTGCAGGACAAGGCCACCCGCGCCCGTTACCCGGGCAAAGGGGTGGGCATGATCTGCCGCCAGCACTGCTTCGACAACGGCCTGATCATGCGTGCCGTGGGCGACACCATGATCATCGCGCCGCCGCTGGTGATCAGCGTCGAGGAAATCGACGAGCTGGTGGCAAAAGCCCGCAAGTGCCTGGACCTCACCTACGAGGCTGTACGCTGACGGGCTGCTGTGCAGCCCATCGCCGGCAACGCGGTGGATGGCACCGGCTGCGCCGGTGTTCGCGGCTAAAGCCGCTCCCACAGGTACAGTGCTAGCGCAGGCCTGCGCCGTCTCCTGTGGGAGCGGGTTCACCCGCGAAGCAGGCGGCGCGGTGGATGGCACCGGCTGCGCCGGTGTTCGCGGCCACGGCCGCTCCCACAGCTACAGTGCTAGCCCAGGCCTGCGCCGTCTCCTGTGGGAGCGGGCAAGCCCGCGAAGCAGGCGGCGTGGTGGATGGCACCGGCTGCGCCGGTGTTCGCGGCCACGGCCGCTCCCACAGGTACAGTGCTAGCCCAGGCCTGCGCCGTCCTCTGTGGGAGCGGGTTCACCCGCGAAGCAGGCGGCGCGGTGGATGGCACCGGCTGCGCCGGTGTTCGCGGCTAAAGCCGCTCCCACAGGTACAGTGCTAGCCCAGGCCTGCGCCGTCCTCTGTGGGAGCGGGTTCACCCGCGAAGCAGGCGGTGCGGTGGATGGCACCGGCTGTGCCGGTGTTCGCGGGCAAAGCCCCGGCAGGTAAAGTGTCAGCTCCCTTGAAGCATTTTGCTTTGCACGTTGAATCCTGTACTTTTCAGGGCATCCATTTCCTGTCCGAAAGTCGCGATTCAATTATGAAAGTGCACGAAGAAATCGAAGGCCTGGCCGTCCTGATTCGCGACCTGCGCAAGTTCAAGGGCCTGACCCTTGGCGAGCTGGCCCAGCGCATCGGCCGTTCGGTGGGTTTTCTGTCCCAGGTCGAGCGCGGCGTATCGCGCCCGACCGTGGCTGACCTTACGGCCATCAGCGAAGAGCTCGGCGTGTCGACCGCCTATTTCTACAAACTGGAAAAGCCCCGCGAACTCGACTGGGTCACCCGCCCGCACGAGCGCCGTACGCTGCACCTGGCCGGCGGCATCACCGATGTGCTGGCATCCCCGACGATCACCGGCGCGTTCTCCATGCTCGACAGCCACCTGGAGCCCGGCGCCAGCAGTGGCGAGGAATACCTGGACGACAGCTCCGAGCAGGGCTGCTTCGTCCTCGAAGGCGAGCTGACCGTGTGGCTGGATGGCGGCGAACCGGTGACCCTGCGCGCCAGTGACAGCTTTCAGCTGCAACCGCACGCCAGCTTTCGTTACGCCAACCTCACCGACAAGCCCACCCGCGTGCTCTGGGTGTTCAGCTGAAGGGCCTGCCCGACCAGAAAGTCGCAGGGGCCTTGCTCCCTGCCTGCTCCTAAGGGTTACGCCGCAAGTGTTGCCTCTGGGCGTAACCCGGTCTCAAGCCTGAATCAGCGCACCCCGCGCACGCCCCCAAAGCACCTGCCAGCCCCCTCCAAGGCAGTGTATCTGGCTGTTTGCCTGCTTCTGATAATCGCCTCCGACACCCCGTCCTCGTTCCGGAGCGCGCCATGTACAACAATAAGAACCTGTCCCCCCGTCTGCTGGCAGCGGTTGCCGTCAGCCTGTCGAGCCTTTGCCTGAGCAGCCTCGCCCAAGCCGAGATCATGCTCTACGACAAAGACCAGACGACCTTTTCCACTGACGGCTACATCAACGCCTTCTACGTCAACAGCGATGTCGACCGCCAGGGCGAGCAGTTCGACCGCCGCCAGTCGCGGGTGAAGATGGGCTTTCTGCCCAACTACCTGGGTTTCAACATGGGCAAGCAGGTCGATGACCTGAAGCTCGGCGCCCGCGCCTCGTTCTGGGTCACCATCAACGACAGCGAAACCAACGGCACCGACACCGCCATCGATGTGCGCCAGTTCTACGGCACCGTGGCCAACCCCGAGTGGGGCGAGGTACTGATCGGCAAGGACTTCGGGCTGTTCGCCCGTTCCAACATCCTGCTCGACGAATTGCTCGCCGGTTACGGCCAGGTCAGCGACACCCTGGGGCTGGTGGACGGCGGCGGGGTATCGTTCGGCAACATCGGCAGCGGCTACCCGTACCCGTTCCCGACCTCGCAGATCACCTACCGTACGCCGGTGATGGACGGCTTGCGGGTGGCGGTGGGCATCATGGACCCGGTGGACACCAACGACAGCAGCCCGACCGGCAAGGCCTACCAGGAAAACCCGCGTACCGAGAGCGAGATCACCTACCAGTTCGACCTTGGCGGGGCGCAGATCTACAGCTGGCTCAACGGCAGCTACCAGACCTCCGACAACACCGACCCGGCGGTGCAGTCGGTTACCTCCAAGGGCGTCGGTTATGGCGTGCAGGCGAAGATGGGCGGCCTGTCGCTGACCGGTTCGGGGTTCCAGGCCAAGGGTATCAACCCGTTCTTCACCAACAATGCTGGCGAGCCGACCCTGCGCAATGTCGACAGTGACGGCTATCTGCTGCAAGGCTCGTACAAACTCGGCAAGAACCGCCTGGCGCTGTCCTACGGTAAGACCAAGGACGACGGCAACGGCGCGGTGGGCAGTGGTGCCGACTACGAGACCCGCGGTGTGGCGCTGTTCCATGACGTCAACGACAACCTCAAGCTGGTTGCCGAGTACAACCAGTTTTCCATCGACGGGCATGAAACCAGTGAGCAAAACGAAGACACCGATACCTTTGCGGTCGGCGCAGTGCTGACCTGGTAATGACCTCGCCTCCAGCCCCGGTGTGCGCATCGCACCGTGGCTGGAGGCCCCTGTGGGAGCGGGTTTACCCGCGAACACCGGCGAAGCCGGTGCCCAACACCATGTCGCATTCTTCGCGGGTAAACCCGCTCCCACAGGGACCGCGGCTGGCCTGAGGTTGGTTCCTTGCATGAATGCGGGGCTTTTACACCCATCGAACCGCTCACCCGCTACCCAAGTAGCATTCGTCCTTCGGTACAGCCTTCGTACACTCATCGCTCAGCCAACCCGCGCCGGAGACCACCATGCAGCAGGCTCACAACGACGGTGTGGTCAGCGCCATGTCCCAGGCCACCGACGCGCGGCTGGCCGCCCAGGAGCTGGCGGGGCAGCTGCTGCACCCGCACCTGGGCTTCGTGCTGTTCTTCTGCTCGGCCGAATACGACCTGCAGGCCCTGGGCGAGGCGCTGGAGCAAGGTTTTGGCGGCATCCGCCTGGTCGGCTGCACCAGTGCCGGCGAAATCACCCCGCTGGGCTATGGGCGCAACTGCGTAACGGCCGTCGGCTTCGATCATCGGCACTTTTCCATCGCCACCGAGCTGATCGATGAAATGGAGCGCTTCAGCCTGATCGACGCCCAGCAGATGGTCGAGCGCCTGGTTGGCAGCTGCCGCAGCAACAACCTGGCGCCGATCAAGGGCCACAGCTTTGCCCTGACCCTGCTCGATGGCTTGTCCAGCCGCGAGGAAATGGTCCTGGCCGCCCTCAGCGCGGCGCTGGGCGATATCCCGCACTTTGGCGGTTCGGCCGGCGACGACAACTACCTGACCCGCACCCATGTGTATTTCGGCGGCGCCTTCCACCATGGCGCGGCAGTGGTGGTGCTGGTCAACACCTGGCTCGACTTCGAAGTGTTCACCACCCACCACATCCTGCCGCGTCAGGAAAAGCTGGTGGTCACCGCGGTCGACAGCGCCCAGCGCCGGGTCTTCGAACTGAATGCCGAGCCCGCAGCCGAGGAGTACGCCCGGCATATCGGCGTGCCGGTGGCCGAACTCGATTACCGGGTATTCGCCGCCCATCCCTTGGCCGTGCGCATCCACGACCAGTATTACGTGCGGGCCATCCAGCAAGTGCACGCGGACCTGAGCCTGAGTTTCTACTGCGCGGTGGAGCACGGCATCGTGCTCACCGCCATGACCCCAGGCCCGTTGTTGCCGAACCTGCACCAGCTGTTCGACGGCCTGCAGCAACGCCTTGGCCCGCTGTTGCTGACCATCGGTTGCGATTGCTTCCTGCGGCGGCTGGAACTGGAAGGCCGCCATGGCCTGGAACCGATCGGCGCGTTCCTGCGCGAGCAGCGGGTGATCGGCTTCAACACCTACGGAGAACAGTTCAATGGCATGCACATCAACCAGACCTTCACCGGCGTCGCCATTGCCCGCAACCGGCCTCCTGTCGGTCGCTGAACTGCAGGCCGAGATCGCCCGGCTGCAGCAGCACAACCACAAGTTGCAGCGCATCAACGGTGCGCTGATCGAACGCATCGAGTCCGGCGTAACCCGGGGCAACGACCCTTACGCCGCCTTCCAGCATTCGGTGGTGCTGGCCGAACAGGTGCGCGAACGCACCGAAGCGCTGCACCAGGCGATGGCCGAGCTCAAGGCCGTCAACCACCTGCTCAGCGAAGCCCGGCAGCGCGCCGAAACTGCCCACCAGCACCAGATTCGCCTGATCACCGACCACGTGCCGGCGCTGATCGCCTACCTGAACGCCGACCTGGTCTACGAGTTCACCAACAAGGTCTACGAAGAATGGTACTGCTGGCCACGCGGCGTGATGCTCGGCCAGAGCCTGCGCGAGGCGCATAGCGAGCAGCACTACCAGCGCCTGGAAGCCTATGTCGCGCGGGCGCTGGCGGGGGAAAGCGTGACCTTCGAGTTTGCCGAAACCAATATCAAGGGGCAGGAGCGCTACATGCTGCGCTCCTACGTGCCCAACCGCCTGGCCAATGGCGATGTGGTGGGCATCTTCGTGCTGATCCGCGACATCACCGAGCGGCGCAATACCGCCCAGGCGCTGCACCAGGCCTACCAGCACCTGGAACAACGGGTGCGCGAGCGCACGGCCGAGCTGACCAGCCTCAATGACCAGCTGCTGCGCGAGATCGAGGAACGCAGCCGGGCCGAATCGCGCTTGCGCGAGGCCAAGCGCGAGGCCGAACAAGCCAACCTGTCGAAAACCAAATTCCTCGCGGCAGTCAGCCATGACCTGCTGCAGCCGCTGAACGCGGCGCGGCTGTTCACCAGCGCCCTGCTCGAATGCCGCGCGCCGCAGGACAGCGCACACCTGGTGCGCAACGTGAGCAATTCCCTCGAAGATGTGGAGAACCTGCTCGGTACGTTGGTGGATATATCCAAGCTCGACGCCGGGGTGATCAAGGCCGATGTCGCTCCGTTCGCCCTGCGCGAGCTGGTCGACAACCTCGCCGCCGAATACGCCCAGGTGGCGCGCAGCGAAGGGCTCGAACTGCATTTCGTAGGCTGTTCTGCGGTGGTGCGCAGCGACATCCAGCTGTTGGCGCGGATTCTGCGCAACCTGCTCAGCAATGCCATCCGCTACACCCGCAGCGGGCGTGTGGTGTTGGGTTGCCGGCGCCTGCGCGGCGGCCTGCGCATCGAAGTGTGGGACAGCGGGATCGGCATTGCCGAAGAGCACCTGGAAGAGATGTTCCAGGAGTTCAAGCGCGGTGATGTGCAGCGCCCGGACCAGGACCGCGGGCTGGGCCTGGGCCTGGCCATCGTCGAGAAGATTGCCGGTATCCTCGGCCACCGGATCCGCGTGCGTTCCTGGCTTGGCAAGGGCTCGGTGTTTGCCGTCGAGGTGCCGCTGAGCGCCACCGCGCCCAGGCCCCAGCCGAGCCAGGCGGTGTGCGAGCCGATGCTCGAACGCCTGCGCGGGGCGCGGGTGTGGGTGCTGGACAACGATGCCGCGATCTGCGCCGGCATGCGCACCTTGCTCGAAGGCTGGGGCTGCCAGGTGGTCACCGCATTATCGGAAGAGGACCTGGCGCGCCAGGTGGACAACTACCACGCCGAAGCCGACCTGCTGATTGCCGACTATCACCTGGACAACGACTGCAACGGCGTCGACGCCGTGGCGCGGATCAATGCCCGGCGTACCCAGCCACTGCCGGCACTGATGATCACCGCCAACTACAGCAACGAACTCAAACAGCAGATTCGCGAGCTGGGCCATACCTTGATGCACAAGCCGGTGCGGCCGATGAAGCTGAAGACGGCGATGAGCCATTTGCTGGCTGGCAGTGTGACATAGCCGTCGGCCACTTCGCGGGCTCGCCCGCTCCCACAGGTACCCTGCGGCTTCGAAGCCTGTACAGAACCTGTGGGAGCGGGCATGCCCGCGAAGTGGCCGGCGCAGATCAGCGGCGCAGGTAATCGGCGAAATCGATATCGCCGGCGCTGAGGATCGCCTGCACCCGGTTGTGCACGTTGAGTTTGCGCAAAATCGCCGAAACGTGGGCCTTGACCGTGGTTTCGGCGATATCCAGGGTGTAGGCGATCTGCTTGTTCGACTCACCCTTGGTCATGCGTTCGAGCACCAGCAGCTGCTTGCGGGTCAGCGCCTGGAGCATCTCGGGCGGGAAGCTCGGGGCATCGCTGAGGCGCCGGCTGCTGGTGCTTTTCTGGGCACGGATGATGTCGGGCGGCAGGTAGACATTGCCGTTGAGAATCTGCTCGATCGCTTCGATCATCTGCGAGCGTGGCGACGACTTGGTGATGAAGCCCACCGCACCATAGGTGATGGCCTGCAGCACGATCTGCTTTTCCTGCTCGGCGGAAACGATCACCACCGGTGTGGTCGGTGCCTCGTTGCGCAGGGTGATCAGGCCGTTGAGGCCGTGCATGCCGGGCATGTTCAGGTCGAGCAGGATCAGGTCGAGGTCATCGTGCTGGTGGGTCAGTGCCAGGGCACTGTCCAGGTCGGCGGTTTCCATGACTTCGCTGCCTTGGAAGCCATCGCTGATGACGTTGTGAATGGCTTCGCGAAACAGCGGGTGATCATCGGCAATCAGAATTTTGTACATGGCCTTTTCACCTCGTTTTTATTGGATGGAGCGGGGCACGCATGCGCAGGCGACAGCTTCAGGGGAAGGGTTGCGGTTGTGCTGGCGCCACCGGCAGGTTGGCTTGCTGCCAGGCATCCAGGCCGTCGCGGTACCAATACAGATTCTTATAGCCCAGGGCTGTCGCGCGTTTTACCGCGTTCCAGCTCAACCAGCAATCGGCGCGGCAGTAAAAGACCAGCGGTCGTTGCCGGTCGCCGGCGCTGGCCGTTGCCAGGTTGCGCACGAAGTAGGCCTGCCAGGCCGGGCTCAGCTCGCCATCACCGGTGTTGGCCAGCCACAGGCTGCCGGGGAGGTTGGCGTGGGGTTCGTCTTCGATGAAACGCCCCTGCAGCCATTGGCGGCGATAGACGTCGATCAGCACCGGCCTGGGTTGCTGGCGCAGCATTTTTTGCAGGCTGGCGGTGTCGATCACCTGGCCGCCTTCGACCTGCTGCGGGGTGGGGCTGCGATAGAGGGTGGTGCGATAGCCTTCGGCAGAGAACAGCGGCGTGCTGTCGGCCTGGGCAAGGCCCAGCGTCAGGCTCAGCGAAAGCGCCGCCAGCAGAGGGCGTGGCAGCCGGGGCAGGGCACATGGCATGGGGTTTGTCCTTTTTGTTATAGGCCCATTACATGCCAGCGGTGGTGCGTTGTGAATGCGACGATCAGACAGCAAAGGCAGTACTAAAGTAGTAGCGGGCTGGGCACAGTACCTGTGGGAGCGGCCAGATCAGCGCGGCTTGCGCAGCGCCGCATGCTGGGGGTTGAAGGTGAGGATCGCCAGCAGCGTGAACAGCACCGTCAGCCCCAGGCATACCGCCAGCGCCAGCAGGTTCAGCCGCTCGTACAAGGCAAAGCGCACCAGCTCCACCGCATGGGTGAACGGGTTAATCGCACACAACCCGTACAGCCACTGGCTGGCCTCGCGCATCTTCCACAGCGGGTACAACGCCGAGGACAGGAAGAACAGCGGGAAGATCACGAAATTCATCACCCCGGCAAAGTTCTCCAGCTGGCGTATCGCATTCGACAGCAACAGCCCCAGGGCACTGAGCATCAGCGCCACCAGCAACAACGCCGGCAGCGCCAGCAGCAAGCCCGCCGCCGGCGGTTGCACGCCGTACAGCCAGGCAATGGCGAGGAATGCGTACACCTGCAGCAGGGAAATCAACGAGGTCGCCAGCAGCTTGCTGCCCAGCAGGAAAGGCCGCGGCAACGGGCTGGTCAGCAGCACGCGCATGCTGCCCATCTCACGGTCATAGACCATCGACAGCGAGCCCTGCATGCCATTGAACAGCAGGATCATGCAGGCCAGGCCCGGGATGATGTACACCTCGTAGGGGATGTAGGTGTCATAAGGCTCGATGATGGCGATGCCCAGGGCCGCACGAAACCCGGCGGCGAACACCAGCAGCCACAATAGCGGGCGCACCAGGGCACTGAGAAAACGCGTGCGCTGCAAGACGAAGCGCAGGCATTCGCGCAGCAGGATGCCATTGAAGCATTGCCAGTAAGCGTTCATCGGGCGTTGTCCCCTTGTGGTGTACGGGTCAGGCGGGCGAAGGCCTGGTCAAGGTCGCCGCCATGCTCGAGGCTCAGCGCATCGGCCATGCCACTGGCCACCAGGCGCCCCTGGTGCAGGATCAGCAGGTCATCGCTGGGCTGCACCTCGTCCAGCAGATGGGTCGCCCACAGCACACTGAGCTGCTGCTCGCGGCACAGCAGCCGCAGGTGCTGGTTGAGCGCCAGGCGGCTGGCCGGGTCAAGTCCGACGCTGGCTTCGTCGAGCAGCAGCAGGCGCGGCTCGTGCAGCAGCGCGCGGGCAATCTCGACCCGCCGCCGATGGCCGATGTTCAGCGCCCGGACCGGTTCGCGCCGGCGTTCGTCGAGGCCCTGGCGGGCCAGCTCGGCATCCACCCGTATATCGCGCTGGCGGCGCGACAGGCCATGCAGCGAGGCGTGATAGCGCAGGTTCTGCTCCACGCTCAGGTCCAGGTCCAGGGTGCTTTGCTGAAACACCACGCCCAACTGGCGCAAGGCCGGCCGTGCGGCAGTACGCAGCGAACAGCCGCACACGCGGATGTCGCCCTGCTGCAGGTCGTACAGCCGCGTGAGCAGGGCGATCAGGGTCGATTTGCCGGCACCGTTGGGGCCGAGCAAGGCGGCGAAGCGCCCGGGCGCCAGGCTGAAGCCGACCTGCCTGAGCGCCTCGCGCTGGCCGTAGGCAAAGCTCACCTCGCTGACTTCGAGGGTATTCATGGCGTCACCACCACGCCCCAGGGGTAGCGCCCGACTTTCACCGACTTGAGCACCTTGAGGTTGTGCGTATCGATCACCGAGACATCGCCGCTGACCCCGTTGGTGGCCAGCAACCGGCTCTGGTCCGGGGTGAACGCCAGCTGCCAGACGCGCCGCCCGACCAGCAGGTAATCGAGCACTTCGTAAGTCCTGGCATCGACCACCGCCACATGGTTGGCCGGGCCCAGGGCGACGAAGGCGTACTTGCCGTCGGCGCTGAGCTTGATGCCCACGGGCTGGACCTTGTCCGGGTGCACGCCCTTGATCTGGAAGGTCAGGGTTTTCAGCACCTGGCGGCTGGCTACGTCGAGGATGGTCACCGTGCCGCCGATTTCTGCCGAGGCCCACAGCCGTGTGCCGTCCTGGCTGAACTCGACGAAGCGCGGCCGCTGGTCCACCGGGGTGCTTTCGGCCAGGGTCTGGGTGCTGGTGTCGATCCAGTGCAGCATGTTGGTGGTTTCGCTGGTGTTGACCGCCCACTTGCCGTCGGGGCTCACCGCCATGCCCTCGGGCTCGATGCCGACATCGATCTGCCCGAGCACCTTGTCGGTCTGGGTGTCGATCACCGTCACCAGCGCGTCGTCCTCGTTGGACACGTACAGCCAGCGGTCGTTGGGGTGCAGGGCGAACTGCTCGGGGTCCTTGCCGGAGGGCAGTTCCTTGATGATCTTGCGGGTGGCCACGTCCATCACCTGCACCCGGTCCGAATCGCTGGCGCAGATGTACAGCAACCGGTTGTCGTGGGACAGCAGCAGGCCGCGCGGGCGCTGGCCCACCGGCAGGGTTTCGGTCACTTCTAGGGTTTGCAGGTCGATCAGGCTGAGGCTGTTGTCTTTCTCGTTGGAGACCCAGGCGGTAGCGGCCATGGCATGCCCGCCGGCAAGCGCCAGGGCGCCGGCCAGCAGGGTGGGGTAGAGCATGGCCCGGTGAAAAGCGCAGCGACGCATGGCGAAAATCCTTGTTGTTGTGGTTATCGGGTCAGGGGTAGGCGCAGGTCACTTCGGGCTTGTCGTAGCCCAGGCTGTCCATTTCGTTGAAAGGGTGCAGGAAGCCTTCCTGCGGCGAGGTGCTGACCAGCGCGCGCGGTTGCACCAGCGGGATCGGTTGGCGCAGCTCGCCGTTCCACGGCCGATAGCTGAGCTTGCGGCCCTTGAAGCCGTCCAGCGGCAACTGCTCGCTGAGCAGCGATTGCTGCACGGCACGCGGCTCGGCCTGGCGCAGTTTGCTCACTGCGCTGGCGACGCTGCGCACGGCCATCCAGGCGGCGAAGTCGCGGTCGTTCATCCAGCGCCCGGCCTGGGCTTCGAAGCGCTTTTGCAACTGCGCCGCGCCGAAGGTTTCCACGGTCTTGTGCCAGCCGGTGGGGGTCAGGCCCTGGGTGCCGGCGACCGGCCGGGGGTACCAGGTCTGGTAGGGCAGGTATTCGCCGAAGTCGCCACGCTCGTCGGCCACCAGCACCACGTCGTACTCGGTGGTTTGCGTGAACAACGGCATGTCGGCCTGGGCGCTGCGGCGCTGGTCGTTGTCGAAGGTCCAGGCTTTTTCCGCGACCAGTTGCATGCCAAAGCGCTGCATGGCGCGGCGCAGGGCGGCGGCGTAGGCGCGGTCGTCGTCGGTCTGGCCGACCACCAGCAGCGCCCGCTGCCATTTGCGCACCACCATGAACTGCACCAGGGCATCGGCCAGCATGGCCCGGCCCGGCAGGCTGTGCAGCACGTTGCCCAGGCACTGGCTGCTGCGCAGGCTGTCGTCCGCGCTGCCGGCATTGAACAGCAGGCTGTCGGGCAGGGCGGCCGCCAGGGCCCGCAGGCTGGCGGCCGGGGCATTCACCACGAACAGCCGCAGCCCCTGGTCATGCTGGGCCTGGGCGGCTTGCAGCAGGGCTTCGGGGCTGTCGACGCTGGCCTCGGTCAGGTGGAATGCCTGGTTGAGGAAACGCCCGCTGCTGTTGCTGTCGACGATCGCCAGCCGGGCGCCTTGCAAGCCGGCATCGGCCGGCTCGGGAATGACATTGGACAGCAGCGGGCCGGGATCGGGGCGATAGCCCAGGTAGCCGATGCGCACCGGCAACGGTTGCGCAGCCTGGCCCTGGTTGGCGGCTGCGGGCTGCGCCAGCAGCGTCGCGGCCAGGGCCAGCAGGCAGGTCAGGGCAAGGTGGGCAGGCTGGCGCATAGGGCGACTCCACGGCAGATGGCGCCAGCATAGGAAGCCCGCCGGGAGGGGGAAATATGCAGAAAGTAGCGCTCGGCCGGTACCAAGGTAGTAATTCGCCATGCAGGCCCCGGTTCTACCATGGCCGGCAACCTTCCAGGCCTGAGGAGAACCGCCCATGCGCCTCTCGGATCTGTCGGCCTTGTGGCGGATCAACCTTTGCGTCACGGTGTTTTTCGCGCTGGTGACACTGGCCTGTGCCGGGGTGCTGTTGCACCAGGCGGTCGCTGACGTCGAGCGTGAATTGCAGTCTGCCGAAGCGGTGGTGGCCTACCTTGGCGACAGCGCCGAGCGCGACCCGGCAAGCCTGCAACCGCAGCTGACGCAAAGCCTGCGCCATGTCCGGGTGCATTGGCTGGCGGCGGGCGAGCGTGTGCAGTTGCCGCTGGAGACCGGCCTGGATGCCTGGCTGGGCCGCCACCTGCTCGGTGAACGCCACGCCGGTGCTCGGCTGCTGGCGTTGGGCGATGGCCGGCGGGTGATGATTGCCGTGGATGCGCGCGACGAAATCGACGAGGTGCGCGACTCCCTGCAACAACTGTTGGGCCTGTGCGGCCTGGCCTTGTTGTCGAGCCTGTTGACCATCCGCTGGGCGGTGCGTCGCGGCATGGGCCTGCTGGACGAGCTGTTGCAGGCCTTGCGCCAGGTTTCGGGCGGGCAATTGGGCACGCGCCTGCGCGAGGCCGGCCTGCCGGAGGCGCGCCAGCTGGCGGAGCACTTCAACCGCATGACCGGCTCACTGGCGCAGGCCCGGGCCGACAATGCCCAGCTGACCCAGGCCCTGCTGGCGGTGCAGGAACAGGAACGCACCCAGCTGGCGCAGGCGCTGCACGACGACCTGGGGCAATACCTGGCGGGTATTCGCGCCCAGTTGTGCCTGCTGCGCATGGTCGCCGACCAACCCGCCCAGGTGGTGCAGACCACACGCACCCTGGAACTCGATTGCGAACGCTTGCAGCAGGGTTTTCGCGCCCTGGTGCATGACCTGTACCCGCTGGCCTTGCAACACATGCCGCTGGCCGAGGCGTTCGGTTTGCTGGTGAGCCAATGGCAGGCCAGCCACGGTATCGACTGTCGCCTGCGGGTCGGCGCGCAGCTGCCGGTGCTGCCCGGGCCGAGCCGCACGCATTTGTACCGCTTGTTGCAGGAGGCGCTGACCAACGTCGCCCGCCACGCCGGCGCCAGCCAGGTGCGGGTGCGCCTGCAACGCAGTGGCAAGGGCTTGCGCCTGCTGGTGCGCGACAACGGTCGCGGGGCGCTGCAGCCCCAGCGCCCCGGGTTAGGCCTGCACTCGATGGCCGAACGCGCGCGCAGCCTCGGTGGTGAGCTGCGCATTATCAGCCGCCCCGGGGCCGGCTGGGCGCTGGCCCTGAACATGCCAAGGAGGTGAGATGAATATCGTCTTGGTCGATGACCATGCCGTGGTTCGCCAGGGCTATGCCAGCCTGTTGCGCGCGGTGCTGCCGAACATGCAGGTGCGGGAAGCCGCCAGTGGCGAAGAAGCCCTGGCCCGGGTGCAGGAGCAGGTGCCCAACCTGGTGATCATGGACTTCGGCCTGCCGGGCATCAGTGGCCTGGAAACTACCCGGCGCCTGCGTCAGCGCCTGCCGCAGTTGCGCGTGCTGTTTTTCAGCATGCACGACGAACTGCCGCTGGTACGCCAGGCGCTGGACGCCGGGGCTTCGGGGTACCTGACCAAGAGTTCGGCGCCCGAGGTACTGATCGAGGCGGTGCAGCGGGTGCTGGCCGGGCATGCCTACATCGAACAACCGCTGGCCACGCAGTTGGCTTGCAGCGCACAGCAAAGCGACCCGCGCCTGCAACGCATGACCCAGCGTGAGCTGGAGATTTTCGTGATGCTGGCAAAAGGCACGCCGGTGCGGGTGATTGCCGAGCAGTTGTGCATCAGCGCCAAGACCGTGTCCAACCACCTGACCTTGCTCAAGAGCAAGCTGCAGGTCAGCTCGCATGCCGAACTGGTGCACTTGGGGATTGATCTTGGCCTGGTGCGGGTGGCGGGGTGAGGGTTCTTTGAAGGCCAACCTACGAGTGATGGGTTTAGCAGGGACTCTGTGGGAGCGGGTTCACCCGCGAATGAGGCGACTCGGTATATGGCACCGGCTTTGCCGGTGTTCGCGGGTGAACCCGCTCCCACAGGGGAATAATGTGCCCAGCACGCTTTGTTCAATTGTCCCAGGTATCCGGGCACCCCTTGCAGCCTTCCATGTTGGCGTCCTGAAAATTCCCGTAATGCAAGCGCGCCCCGCGCAGGTCGGCGCGTTGCAGGTTGCTCTGGCCGAACTTGGCTTCTTGCAGGTTGGCATCAGCCAGGTCGGCCTCCAGCAGGTCAGCCTTGCTCAGCCAGGCCATCTCCAGGTCCGCAGCGCGCAGCCTGGCCTGCTGCAGGTGCGCCCCGGACAACCGGGCGAATTGCAGGTAGGCCGCGCTGAGGTCGGCCTGGGCAAACTGCGCTCCCTGGGCGAACAGGCCCCAGCCCTGAACCGCCACCAACCGGCCGTTGCTCAGGTCGGCCAGGCGCAGGTTGCTCTGCTGCAGGCTGGCGCGGGTCAGGTTGGCGCCCTGCAGCCGGGCTTTTTCCAGGTTGGCCAGGTCCAGCCGGGCATGGCGCAGGTCGGCGTCGCGCAGGTCGGCGCCGGCCAGGTTCATCTTGCGCAGGTCCTGGTTGGCCAGGTTGGCGCCCCGCAGGTTGGCGCCCGGGCACTGGCTGGCCTCGGCGATCAGGCAGCCGTTGATGGTCAAGGGGGGGCCGTTGGCCGCGTCGTCGGCAGTCGTGGCCATGGCGGGGGACAGCACCAGCAGCAAGGCGAAGGGCAGGTAGTTCATAGCGATCGTCTCTCGATGTGAAGTCAGGCCAGCAGCCCGGGGCCGCTCTGCGGCCCATCGCCGGCAAGCCAGCTCCCACAGGTTGAAGGCAGCACGGTCGGGGTGGGAGCTGGCTTGCCGGCGATGGGCTGCATCAGCTCAGGCGGTCAACGTTGGGCGGTCTTGGTGTCCCAGCTGGGGATCTTGAACACCCAGAACGAGCCGCCCTGGGCCACCGGCTTGGTCAGCTCGGCCATGTCGCCGCCCCACAGCGGCACCGCACCGCCGTAGCCCACGGTCACGCCGATATACTGCTCGCCGTCCTGCTCCCAGGTAATCGGCGGCGAGACGATGCCGCTGCCGGTCTGGAACTTCCACAGCTCCTTGCCCGTTCTGGCGTCGAAGGCCTTGAAAAAGCCATCGCCGGTGCCGGTGAACACCAGGTTGCCCTTGGTCGCCAGCACGCCGGCCCACAGCGGCAGGGGCTCCTTGTGCTCCCATACCAGCTTGCCGGTGCTCGGGTCCATGGCGCGCAGGGTGCCGACATGGTCGTCGTACATGCGCTTGATGCGAAAACCCATGCCCAGGTAGGCCGAGCCCTTCTTGTAGTTCACTTGCTCGGTCCAGTACTCCTCTTTCCACTGGTTGGCAGGGATGTAGAACAGGCCGGTGTCCTGGCTGTAGGCCATGGGGTTCCAGTTCTTGCCGCCCAGGAACGGCGGCGAGACTTCCACCGGCTTGCCCTTGGTTTCACCCGGCAGCGGCTTGGCCGGGCGCTGCCCGGGGTTCTCTACCGGGCGGCCGCTGTCGAGGTCGATATGGCTGGCCCAGGTGATGTTGTCGACGAACGGGAAGGCGTTCTGCAACTTGCCGTTGCTGCGGTCGACCACGTAGAAAAAACCGTTGCGGTCGGCGTGGCCGGTGGCCTTGACCAGCTTGCCGTCCTTGCCCTTGTAGTCGAACAGCACCAGTTCGTTGTTGCCGGAGAAGTCCCAGGCATCGTTCGGCGTGTGCTGGTAGAACCACTTCACTTCGCCGGTGCTGGGGTCGACCCCGACCTGGCCCGAGGTGTACAGGCTGTCATGGTCGCCGGGGTTGCCGTCCTTGGCGGTGCGCGCCCAGGTGTTCCAAGGCGCCGGGTTGCCGGCACCGACGATGATGGTGTTGCTCTCGGGGTCGAAGCTGGCGCTTTGCCAAGGCGCGCCGCCGCCATGGCTCCAGGCCTCGACCTTGCCGGTCTCGGTGCTGGGGTCGTCCGGCCAGGAGGGCGCCTTGACGTCGCCGGTCGGGGTGCTGTCCTTGCCGTTCAGGCGGCCCATGTGGCCCTCGACGAACGGGCGCATCCACACCTCTTCGCCGGTTTCCGGGTCACGCGCGAACAACTGGCCGACCACGCCGAACTCGTCGCCGGAGCTGCCGTGGATCAGCAGCACCTTGCCGCTGGTCTTGTCCTTGATCAGCACCGGGGCGCCGGTCATGGTGTAGCCGGCGCCGTGGTCGCCGAACTTCTTGTTCCACACCACCTTGCCGGTGCGCTTGTCGAGGGCGATGACCCGCGCGTCGAGGGTGCCGAAGTAGATCTTGTCGGCGTAGATCGCCGCGCCGCGGTTGACCACGTCGCAGCACGGGCGAATGTTGTCGGGCAAGCGGTGGTTGTAAGTCCACAGGCGCTTGCCGGTTTTGGCGTCGAGGGCGAATACCCGCGAGTAGGAGCCGGTGACATAGACCACGCCGTCGCTGACGATGGCCTGCGACTCCTGGCCGCGCTGCTTCTCGTCGCCGAACGAGTAAGACCAGGCCGGGGTCAGCTTGAACACGTTCTGCTCGTTGACCTGGGCCAGCGGGCTCCAGCGCTGGGCGTTGGTGCCCATGCCGTATTGCAGCACATCCTGGGTGGTGAGGTGGTCGTTGGCGATGTCTTCCCAGCTGACGTTGCTGCCGGCAGCTGGCGCAGGGCTGGTGGCCGCTGTTGCCACACTGCCCAGGGCCAGGCCACCGGCCACTAGCAGCGCACGCACGCCGAGGGCCAGAGGGGAAGGGGCGGGTAGCGATCTTATTGTCATGGTTGCAGTTCCCAGTGGAGGTTTTGGCCTGCACAGGGTGGGGCGCGGCAGCCGTCGCCGGATACGGAAAACTTCCCGCCGTGGCCGGGAATAGTTCCCGTACGCCACCTCAATTGGCCCATCGCCACAAGCCCTACTACCAAGGGAGTAAGGCCCGGCCACCAAAGCAGCATTCGGCCGCCTGCGGGCTGTTTTTAAGATGGCGATACGGCCTCTGTGGTTGAGGCTTTGCGTGCAATGGTGAGGGCATGACAATGACAATAAAACGCAATGTGTTGCTGGCTACAGGGCTGCTCGCCGCGGCGGTGCTGAGTGGCACCGCCTGGGGCCATGGCAATGTCGTGCCGCAGGCGGTAGAGACCCAGGGCCTGACCCCGATCAAGGACGCCGGTGTCAGCGTGGACGGCGACGGTTGGGCGGCGGTCAACCCGTATCGCGAATCGCCCGAACGCGACAAGGCCGTGGAAATCGGCGCCTCGGCCTACAACCAGAACTGCGCGGCCTGCCACGGCCTGGAAGCCAAGTCGGGCGGCATCGCCCCTGACCTGCGCATGCTCGATGCCGGCGAGGCCGGGGATGAATGGTTCGTCGAGCGGGTGCGCCATGGCGCGGTTCGCGACGGCCGGGTGTACATGCCGAAGATGGCCGACTACCTGAGCCAGGAAGCCCTGTGGGCGGTGCGCACCTACCTTGACAGCGTGCACGTCGAGGAGTGACGGCCATGCGCCTGTTGGCGGTGCTGTTGAGTGGCCTGCTGCTGTGTTGCGCGGCGGCCCAGGCGCAAGTGCGCAACTACGACGCGATCATTGCCGCTGGCGAGCTGAAGGTCGCGGTGTACCAGGACTTCGCCCCCTACAGCTTCGAGGACCACGGCCAGCCGCGCGGTGTCGATGTGGAGCTGGCGCAGGCGCTGGCGGCAGCGCTGGGGGTGCGCCTGCAACTGATCTGGGCGCCCCCCGGCGAAAAGCTCGACGACGACCTGCGCGACTACATCTGGCGCGGCAGCCCGCTGCGCCATCAGCAGCTGGCCGACCTGATGATGCGGGTGCCCTACGACCACGCCTACGCGCAGCGGCGCAACGAGGTGGGTGAGCTGGAAAACGCCCAGGTGGTGATGTTCGGCCCGTATCAGGAGGAGCGCTGGCAGGTCGCCTACGACCGCCGCCGGCTGGACTCGGTGGCCAGTGTCGCGGTGTTCCGCCAGCACCCGATCGGGGTCGAGGTGGACAGCGTACCGTCGTTCTACCTGACCTCGGTGTTCAACGGCATGCTCAGCGCCAGGACCCATCATTACCCCAATGTGCAGCAGGCCTTCGCGGCCATGCAGGCGGGCCAGGTGGATGCGGTGATGGCGATGCGCGGCGAGGTCGACTGGCAACTGCACCAGGCCGGCGACCCGCAACTGCAACTGGCGGAAAACGCCTACCCGAACCTCGGCAAGCAGGCCTGGGAGATCGGCATGGCGGTGCACGAAAGCAACCGGCAACTGGCCTATGCGGTGGAGGAGGCCCTGGAGGCGATGATCCGTGATGGGCGGTTGAAGGCGATGTATGCCAGTTATGGGCTGCGCTATGAGGTACCGGAGATGTATCAATAACACTGGCAAGACCCCTGTGGGAGCGGGCGCGCCCGCGAACACGGGCGAAGCCCGTGCCATCCACCGCGGCGCCTGCTTCGCGGGCATGCCCGCTCCCACAGGGGCCTTCTCGCAGTCGGCGAAAAGGAGTTGGTTATGAACTGGCGAGCGGCTTTCCTGCTGGCCTGCTGGATGCCCTGGGCCGGCCAGGCCCTGGCCAGCGAGCCCAGTGCCAACAAGGACCCGGTACCCTCGGTGATGTGGGACTTCTATCACAAACAGCTGCTCGGCCAGGCCGCGTTCGTCTTCGATGAGCGGGTCAAGCTGCTGGCGCCGCCGTTTGCCGAGGACGCCCGCCAGGTGCCGCTGGAGATCGACGCCCGGGCGCTCGGTAGCGAGGTGGTGCGGATTCTCGCCTGGGCCGAACTCAACCCGCTGCCGCGGATTGTCGACTTCCAGCCCGGCGAGCGGGTATTGCCCTGGCTGTCGATCCGCATCCGTATCGAACAGGCCACGCCGCTGCGTGCTGCGGTGCTGACGCGTGACGGCATCTGGCATGTCGGCTCGACCCTGATCGATGCCGCTGGCGGCGGTTGTACCGCGCCCAGCGTGGTACGCACCCAGCCCGGCTGGGAGGAGCACCTCGGCGAAGTGCTGGGCGGGCGCTACCCGCGCGCGGACAGTAGCCGCTTGCGCCTGCAGGTAGCGCACCCGATGGACAATGGCCTGGTCAGCGGCATCCCCGAGTTCTTCCTCAACCACGCCGAGCTGCAGGGCGCCGATGGCCAGCGCCTGGCCAGCCTGGCGCTGTACCCGGCGGTCAGCGAAAACCCCAACCTCGGTTTCGACATCCTTGGCCCAGGGCCGACCCGCCTGGTGTTGCAGGACAACAGCGGCAACCAGTTCGAGGCCGCCGTGCCCTGAGCGCCGCACCCGATTCCCCGACCAGAGGCCGCCGTGATGCGTTGCATTCTGCTGTTGCTGCTGTGCCTGGGCCTGCCGGCCTGGGCCGACCTGAACTATCGGCTCAACCCCCGGCAGATCGCCGAGGGCACCTGGCTACTGGAGGGCAGCACCGACAATTTCGCCAAGGATAACGGTGGCAACATCGTCAACACGGCATTCATCGCCACCGAAAGCGGCGTGCTGGTGATCGACAGCGGGCCGTCGAAACGCTACGGCGAAGCCTTGCGCCAGGCCATTGCCACGGTCACCGACAAGCCGGTGAGCGAAGTGTTGCTGACCCATCATCACCCCGACCATGTGCTGGGCAACCAGGCGTTTGCCGATGTGCCCGTCGGCGCCCTGGCCGGCACGGGCGAGCTGTTGCGCCAGCAGGGTGAGGCGATGGCCGAGAACATGTACCGCCTGGTCGGCGACTGGATGCGTGGCACCGAGGTGGTGCTGCCGACGCGGGTGCTAGAGCCGGGCATTCGCGAGGTTGGCGGGCACCGCCTGCGGCTGCTGGCGCTGGGCGGGCATACCGGCGCCGACCTGGCGATTCTCGATGAAACCACCGGCGTGCTGTTCGCCGGCGACCTGGTGTTCTACCAGCGTGCCCTGACCACGCCGAACAGCCCGGGCCTGGAGGTGTGGCTGCAGGACCTGGACACCTTGCAGGCGCTGCCCTGGAAGCAGCTGGTACCCGGCCACGGCCCGGTCGCCAGCGATGCCCGGCCGTTTGCCCAGATGCGCGACTACCTGGGCTGGCTGGACGGGCTGATGCGCGACGGTGCTGCGCGCGGCGATGACATGGCCGAGATGATCCGCAGGCCGATCCCCGAGCGGTTTGCCGGCATCAGCCTGACGCGCTACGAGTTGATTCGCAGTGTCAGCCATCTGTACCCGCGCTACGAACGCCAGCAACTGCGGCGCGTGGACGCCAGCCCCATACCAAGGAACTAGAAAACTCCGTACTCCTGGCAATTGTTGGCAAACAGGCCGCGACCAAGAATTCCCGGCACACCGGGAAATTTTCCCGGACACAACAAAAACTCCAAAGGTAGCCGTCATGACCCGATCCCCACGTCGTCCCGTGTTCGCCGTGAGCCTGGTGCTCAGCGCCATGCTGCTTGCCAATGCGGCGCACGCTGCTGTCAGCAATGAAGAAATCCTCCAGGACCCGAAGAACCCGCAGCAGATCGTGACCAACGGCCTGGGTGTGCAGGGTCAGCGCTACAGCCCGCTGGACATGCTCAACAGCAACAACGTCAAGGAACTGCGGCCGGTCTGGGCGTTCTCGTTCGGCGGCGAGAAGCAGCGCGGCCAGCAGGCTCAGCCGCTGGTCAAGGACGGCGTGATGTACCTCACCGGCTCCTATTCGCGGGTGTTCGCCGTGGATGCGCGCACCGGCAAGAAGCTGTGGCAATACGATGCGCGCCTGCCCGATGACATCCGCCCGTGCTGCGACGTGATCAACCGTGGTGTGGCGCTGTACGGCGACCTGGTGTTCTTCGGCACCCTCGATGCCAAGCTGGTGGCGCTGAACAAGGACACCGGCAAGGTGGTGTGGAGCAAGAAGGTCGCTGACCACAAGGAAGGCTACTCCATCAGCGCCGCGCCGATGATCGTCAACGGCAAGCTGATCACCGGCGTCGCCGGTGGCGAATTCGGCGTGGTCGGCAAGATCCAGGCCTACAACCCGGAGAACGGCGAGCTGCTGTGGATGCGCCCGACCGTGGAAGGGCACATGGGCTACGTGTACAAGGATGGCAAAGCCATCGAGAACGGTATTTCCGGCGGCGAGGCGGGCAAGACCTGGCCTGGCGACCTGTGGAAGACCGGCGGTGCGGCCCCTTGGCTGGGCGGCTACTACGACCCGGAAACCAACCTGATCCTTTTCGGTACCGGCAACCCGGCACCGTGGAACTCGCACCTGCGCCCGGGCGACAACCTGTACTCCTCGTCGCGCCTGGCGCTGAACCCGGACGACGGCACCATCAAGTGGCACTTCCAGAGCACGCCGCATGACGGCTGGGACTTCGACGGCGTCAACGAGCTGATCTCGTTCAACTACAAGGACGGCGGCAAAGAGGTCAAGGCCGCCGCCACCGCCGACCGCAACGGCTTCTTCTACGTCCTGGACCGCACCAACGGCAAGTTCATCCGTGGTTTCCCGTTCGTCGACAAGATCACCTGGGCCACCGGCCTGGACAAGGACGGCCGGCCGATCTACAACGAAGCCAGCCGCCCCGGTGCACCAGGCAGCGAGGCCAAGGGCAGCTCGGTGTTCGTCGCCCCGGCCTTCCTCGGCGCCAAGAACTGGATGCCGATGGCCTACAACAAGGACACCGGCCTGTTCTATGTGCCTTCCAACGAGTGGGGCATGGACATCTGGAACGAAGGCATCGCCTACAAGAAGGGCGCGGCGTTCCTCGGTGCCGGCTTCACCATCAAGCCGCTCAACGAAGACTACATCGGCGTGCTGCGTGCCATCGACCCGGTCAGCGGCAAGGAAGTGTGGCGCCACAAGAACTTCGCGCCGCTGTGGGGCGGGGTGCTGACCACCAAGGGCAACCTGGTGTTCACCGGCACGCCGGAGGGCTTCCTGCAGGCGTTCAACGCCAAGACCGGCGACAAGGTCTGGGAGTTCCAGACCGGTTCCGGCGTGCTCGGTTCGCCAGTGACCTGGGAAATGGACGGCGAGCAGTACGTGTCGGTGGTCTCCGGCTGGGGCGGCGCGGTACCGCTGTGGGGCGGCGAAGTGGCCAAGCGGGTCAAGGACTTCAACCAGGGCGGCATGCTCTGGACCTTCAAGCTGCCCAAGCAGCTGCAAACCGCCAGCGCCAAGCGCTGACCCCACGCCTGCCGCTTGCCGCCAGCCATCCGGCGGCAAGCGGCCCTACTACCAAATGACGAGAGCCCCGCTGCCAACGATGCATTCGCCCGGCAGGCGGGGCTTTTTACCATCGGTCCATCGCCTGTCGCCAGACAGGCATCGACCCGCAGAGGCTCAGCATGATCTACGCACAACCCGGAACCCCAGGCGCCATCGTGTCCTTCAAGCCACGCTACGGCAATTTCATCAACGGTGAGTTCGTGCCGCCGCTGGGCGGCCAGTACTTCACCAACAGCTCGCCGGTCAATGGCCAGCCGATTGCCGAGTTCCCGCGCTCTGGCGCCGAGGACATCGAGCGCGCCCTGGACGCCGCGCATGCCGCCGCCGAGGCGTGGGGCAAGACGTCGGTGCAGGACCGCGCGCTGGCGCTGCTGAAGATCGCCGACCGCATCGAGCAGCACCTTGAAGTGCTGGCCGTGAGCGAAAGCTGGGACAACGGCAAGGCCGTGCGCGAAACCCTCAACGCCGACGTCCCGCTGGCAGCGGACCACTTCCGCTACTTCGCCGGCTGCATCCGCGCCCAGGAAGGCGGCGCCGCGGAAATCAACGAAGGCACCGTGGCCTACCACATCCACGAGCCGCTGGGCGTGGTCGGGCAGATCATTCCGTGGAACTTCCCGCTGCTGATGGCTGCCTGGAAACTCGCCCCGGCGCTGGCTGCCGGTAACTGCGTGGTGCTCAAGCCGGCAGAGCAGACGCCCTTGTCGATCACGGTGTTCGCCGAGCTGATCGCCGACCTGCTGCCTGCCGGCGTGCTCAACATCGTCCAGGGCTTTGGCCGTGAAGCCGGCGAGGCCCTGGCCACCAGCAAGCGCATCGCCAAGATCGCCTTCACCGGCTCCACCCCGGTGGGTTCGCATATCATGAAGTGCGCCGCCGAGAACATCATCCCGTCCACCGTCGAGCTGGGTGGCAAGTCGCCGAACATCTTCTTCGAAGACATCATGCAGGCCGAGCCGGCGTTCATCGAAAAGGCCGCCGAAGGCCTGGTGCTGGCGTTCTTCAACCAGGGCGAAGTGTGCACCTGCCCGTCGCGCGCGTTGATCCAGGAATCGATCTACGAGCCGTTCATGGCCGAGGTGATGAAGAAGATCGCCAAGATCACCCGTGGCAACCCGCTGGACACCGAGACCATGGTCGGCGCCCAGGCCTCGGAGCAGCAATACGACAAGATCCTTTCCTACCTGCAGATTGCCCGCGAGGAGGGCGCACAGCTGCTCGCCGGTGGCGGGGCAGAGCGGCTCGACGGCGACCTGGCCAGCGGTTACTACATCCAGCCGACGCTGCTCAAGGGCCACAACCGGATGCGCGTGTTCCAGGAAGAGATCTTCGGCCCGGTGGTGGGGGTGACCACCTTCAAGGACGAAGCCGAAGCCCTGGCGATTGCCAACGACAGTGAGTTCGGCCTGGGCGCCGGCCTGTGGACCCGCGACATCAACCGCGCCTACCGCATGGGCCGCGGGATCAAGGCCGGGCGGGTATGGACCAACTGCTACCACCTGTACCCGGCGCATGCCGCGTTCGGTGGCTACAAGAAGTCCGGGGTCGGCCGTGAAACCCACAAGATGATGCTCGACCACTACCAGCAGACCAAGAACCTGCTGGTGAGCTACGACATCAACCCGCTGGGCTTCTTCTAACGCCTGGAATGGCCTCGGGGGCTGCTTTGCAGCCCATCGCCGGCAAGCCAGCTCCCACAGGGATCGCAGGAATTCCAGACCTGTGTAGTACCTGTGGGAGCTGGCTTGCCGGCGATGAGGCCAGGGCAGCAACACATTGCTCCTCGGCTTTCGCTGCCTTCCTACCAACGCACCCCGCCAATCAGTCCCAAAGTAGCATTCGGCCCCGCCGCCCCTCGTGCATTAATGCCTGTACCGGAATCGCCCGGCACAAGAAGAGGACATGCCCCATGTGGACCAAACCCGCGTTTACCGACCTGCGTATCGGCTTCGAAGTGACGATGTACTTCGCCAACCGTTGATACCTGCCCGGCCATCGACACGGTGGCCGGGCCCTGATTGCAGATGCCGCCGGTGAAGCTGATCGAGTGTGACCAGGCCTTGTCGTTGCGCCGGGGGTTCCGCCTGTGCTGGGAACACCGCCAGGCCTGCCACGTGCTGCAGCACCCCGCGGGCGTCATCGAACTCAACGCCAGTGCCGGCTGGGTGCTCGAGCTGCTCGACGGCCAGCGCAGCGTGGCCGCGGTCATCGAGCGCCTGGCCCAGCGTTTTCCCGGCGCGCCGGGGCTCGCCGAAGATGTCCTGGCGTTTCTCGAGGTGGCCCGCGCCAAGTCCTGGGTCGAGTGAGCCGCTGCCCCGCTTTGGTCTGGTTGCTTTCGCTGCGGGATGCTTTACGCTGGCGCTTATCTTCCAGAACAAGAACAACAGGCTTCCCGATGAGCCAGAGTTTCAGCCCGCTTCGCAAATTCGTTTCGCCTGAGATCATCTTCGGTGCCGGCTGCCGGCATAACGTCGCCAACTACGCCAAAACCTTCGGCGCGCGCAAGGTGCTGGTGGTCAGCGACCCCGGCGTGATCGCCGCCGGCTGGGTGGCGGATGTCGAGGCCAGCCTGCAGGCCCAGGGCATCGACTACTGCCTGTACAGCGCCGTGTCGCCCAACCCACGGGTCGAAGAGGTGATGCTCGGCGCCGAGATCTACCGGCACAACCACTGTGATGTGATCGTCGCGGTCGGTGGCGGCAGCCCGATGGATTGCGGCAAGGCCATCGGCATCGTGGTCGCCCACGGGCGCAGCATCCTCGAGTTCGAAGGGGTGGACATGATCCGCGTGCCCAGCCCGCCGCTGATCCTCATCCCGACCACTGCCGGCACCTCGGCGGACGTGTCGCAGTTCGTGATCATCTCCAACCAGCAGGAACGCATGAAGTTTTCCATCGTCAGCAAGGCGGTGGTGCCGGATGTGTCGCTGATCGACCCGCAGACCACCCTGAGCATGGACCCGTTCCTGTCGGCCTGCACCGGCATCGATGCGCTGGTGCATGCCATCGAAGCGTTCGTCTCCACCGGGCATGGCCCGCTGACCGACCCGCACGCGCTGGAAGCCATGCGCCTGATCAACGGCAATTTGGTGGCGATGATCGCCAACCCTACCGATATTGCCCTGCGCGAGAAGATCATGCTGGGTAGCATGCAGGCCGGGCTGGCCTTCTCCAATGCGATTCTGGGCGCGGTTCATGCCATGTCGCACAGCCTGGGCGGCTTCCTCGACCTGCCGCATGGCTTGTGCAATGCTGTGCTGGTGGAACATGTGGTGGCGTTCAACTACAGCTCGGCGCCGGAGCGTTTCAAGGTGATTGCCGAAGTGCTCGGCATCGACTGCCGCGGCCTCAACCACCGGCAAATCTGCGGGCGCCTGGTGGAGCACCTGATCGCCCTGAAGCGGGCCATCGGCTTCCACGAAACCCTGGGCCTGCATGGCGTGCGCACCTCCGACATTCCGTTCCTGTCGCAACATGCGATGGACGACCCGTGCATCCTCACCAACCCGCGTGCGTCGAGCCAGCGTGATGTCGAGGTGGTGTATGGCGAGGCCCTCTGACGAGCAGCAGCGGGCGCTGGCCGGGCTGCTGGGGCTGGGTGACCACTCCGCGCGCAAGAGCCATTACCCGGAACTGGCGGCGCGCCTGGACGAACTGGAAGCCGAGCGCAACCGCTACAAATGGCTGTTCGAAAACGCTGTCCACGGGATTTTCCAGGCCAGCCTGCAGGACGGCATGCGTGCCGCCAACCCGGCGTTGGCGCGCATGCTCGGTTACGACGACCCGCAACAGGTACTGTTTTCGCTGACCGACCTGGCCGCCAACCTGTTTGTCGGCGGCGCCGAAGAGCTGCAGGCGATTACCGCGACCCTCGCCTGTGAACGCAGCCTGCATGGCTATGAAACGCGCTTGCGGCGCAGGGACGGCAGCCATCTCGACGTACTGATGAACCTGTTGCTCAAGCCCGGCCACGAAGGACTGGTGGAAGGCTTCGTGGCCGACATCACCGAACGCAAGCTGGCCCAGCAGCGCCTGCAGCAGCTCAATGACGAACTCGAGCAGCGGGTCGCTGCGCGTACCGATGAACTGCTCGAGGCCCGCGACGCGGCGCAGATGGCCAATCGCAGCAAGGACAAATACCTCGCCGCCGCCAGCCATGACCTGCTGCAACCGCTGAATGCCGCACGGCTGCTGATCTCCACCTTGCGCGAACGGCCGCTGCCAGACGCGGAAAAGGTACTGGTGGAGCGTACCCATCAGGCCCTGGAAGGCGCCGAAGACCTGCTGACCGACCTGCTCGACATTTCCCGCCTTGACCAGGCGGCGGTCAAACCGGATGTGGCGCTGTACCGCCTCGACGAACTGTTCGGGCCACTGGTTTCGGAGTTTCGTTCGGTGGCCGACGCGGCCGGCCTGAAGTTGCGCGCGCGCATCGGCGACTACGCCATCAGCACTGACCTGCGGCTGATGACCCGCATTCTGCGCAACTTTCTCAGCAACGCCTGCCGCTACACCGACCACGGCGGCATCCTGCTGGGCGCCAGGCGGCGTGGCCAGCACCTGCGCCTGGAGGTGTGGGACAGCGGGCGCGGCATTGCCGCCGACCGGCTGCAGGATATTTTCCTCGAGTTCAACCAGCTGGACGTCGGCCGCGCCGCTGATCGCAAGGGCGTGGGCCTGGGGCTGGCCATCGTCGAACGGATCGCCAAGATTCTCGGCTACCGGGTGGCGGTGCGCTCGTGGCCGGGGCGTGGCTCGATGTTCAGCATCGAGGTGCCGATCGGCGAAGCCATGCCGCTGCCTGTGCACCAGGCAGCGCCGCAGCCGGGCACTGGCAACCCGTTACCGGGGCGCCGCCTGCTGGTGCTGGACAATGAAGTGAGCATTCTCGAAAGCATGGGTGCACTGCTCGGGCAGTGGGGCTGCGAAGTGGTGACCGCGACCGACCAGGCGGGGGCCTTGCTGGCGTTGCAGGGGCGCGCACCGGAATTGATCCTGGCGGATTTCCACCTGGACCACGGCGTGGTCGGCTGCGAGGTGGTCAGGCACTTGCGCGAACATTTTACCAGCGCCATTCCCGCAGTGATCATTACCGCCGACCGCAGCGATCAGTGCCGACGCGCCTTGGCCAAGCTTGGCGCGCCGTTGCTGAACAAACCGGTCAAGCCGGGGAAACTGCGCGCGGTGTTGAGCCAGCTGCTGGGCCAGGCCTGATACCAGCAGCGGGTTGGTCGAGGCACGGCGGGACAGGCGATTGCCAATTGCCGATCAGCGCGCATAGATCTGCCTGCCGGCAAACCAGGTCTGCAATACCTGGGTGTCGCGCAGCGTTTCGGCATCGACGGCGAACACGTCGCGGTCGAGGACGATCATGTCGGCCTGCTTGCCGACCTTGAGCGAACCGATCTGTTGTTCCAGGCGCATGGCGCGGGCGGCGTTGAGGGTATAGGCCTGGAACATCACCTGGCGGTCGATGGCTTCGTCGGCGTTGAGCACGCCGTTCGGCCCCTTGCGGCTGATGGCCTGGTAGATCGCCTTCCACGGGTCGGGGGTGGTGATCGGCCAGTCGCTGGCGCCGGCAAGGGTGGCACCGTGCTTGAGCAGCGAACGTGCCGGGAAGGTGTGCAGGAAGGCCATGGCGTTCACGTACGGCTTGACCAGTTCCAGGTTTGCCTGGTCGGCGCTGGCCCAGTACAGCTGCATCGCCGCGATCACGTCGAGCTGCCTGAAGCGGGCATATTCCCTGGGGTTGACCATCTGCACGTGGGTGATGGAGTGGGGAATGCCGCTGTGCCGATCACGGCGCGCCTGGGCGATGCCGTCGAGCGCCTCGCGCACGGCGCGGTCGCCGATGGCATGCACATGCACCAGCCAGCCACGGGCATCGGCGGCGCTGACCAGTTCGCCGAAGTGCTGTGGGTCCAGCAGTAGCTCGCCGCGCTGCCCGGAGTTGCTGTAGGGCTCGAGCATCGCTGCGGTCTGCGCGGGTGCTTCGGCCACCCCGTCGGCAAATACCTTGATGCCCGGCAGGGTGAGGTTGTGCACGCCGAGGAACTGCCGGCGCACCTGGTCCAGTTGGTCGAGGTCGGCTGGGCGGGCCCTGGCGTCGGCCATCAGCAGCGCGGCGACATGGGCGTTCAGTTCGCCGCGCGCAGAAAGGTCTTTGTAGACCGGCAGCACGCCCAGCGAATCGTTGTGCACATCGGCCCCCGGCAGCTCGTTGGCCAGCGGGTCCATCCAGCCGGTGACACCCAGTTGCTTGTAGTGCTCCAGCGCCAGGCGCCCGGCTCGCATCAGGGTGGCGTGGCTCAGCGCCGGCAGCAGGTCGGTGACCGGGTAATAGCTGGCATCGGCAAGGAAACCGTTCGGGGTACCGTCCGCCTGCTGGCCAATGGTGTTGCGGGCCTCGGCGGGCAGGGCGCTGATGCTGCCGGCATCGATTCCGGCGCGCCTGAGCAGGGCCTGGTTGGCCCAGCCGGTATGCATGTCGTTGGCGGCGAGCAGCAGCGGTTGTGTGGCCCATTCGCCCTGGTTGAAACGCTGTTGCAGCGCCGGGATGTCATTCCAGTAAGCGCCCGGCACGCCGCCGACCACCAGGAATTCGCCGCGCACGGCCTTGCCGTTGTCGCGCCACTGGCGCAAACGCCGCTCCAGTTCGTCCAGCGTGACCTGTTCGCCGGCAAGATCAGCCAGCGCCAGTTGCAGGCCACCCTTGATCGCATGCGAATGCGCATCGAGCATGCCCGGCATCAACACCTTGCCGCCCAGGTCGATGACCTGCGTACCTGCGGCCTTCAGGCGTAACACGGCCTGGTCGGAGCCCACGGCGACGATGTTTTCGCCTGCGACCGCCACGGCCTGCTGCAGGGGCTGGCCTGGCTCGGCGGTGTAGACCTTGGCGTTGTGCAGAATCAGGTCCACCGCTGCGAAACCCGGCATGCAGGTGCAAGCCATGCCGGCGCTGATTGCGATCTTCAGGAACTGCTTCATGCGTTGCCTCGTTGTTGTGGTGATGGCGCCGCAGCCTAGCCAGCGGGCAAGGGCGGATAAAGGCGCGCGCAGGCACAACTTTTTTCGGTATGAGGAAACAATCCCGCGCCGGTGATTGCCAGCGTGCAAGCAGCCGGCCTGTAGCTGCCTATTCAAATTGTCGGCATTTGCGGGTTTGATAGGCATCGGCAGCGACTGGCTGCCGTCGCACCGCCCCCAACCGTTTGTGCCCAACAGGAAGAAACCATGGACAAGATGATGGCCCTGACCATCTTCGTCGCTGCCGCCGAGCATGGCAGCTTCAGCCGGGCGGCCGAGCAGCTGGGCAAAACGCCGTCAGCCATCACCAAGGCTGTCGCCCATCTGGAGAGCGAGCTGGGCGTGCGCTTGTTCGAGCGCACCACCCGGCGCATGGCCCTGACCGAGGCTGGCACCTTGTACCTGGAAGGCGCGCGTCAGGCGCTGATGCACCTGCAACGGGTGACCGAAGAAGTGGAGCAGCTGCAGCATGCGCTGCGCGGTACCCTGCGCATTACCGCGCCGCCGTCGTTCGGCCCGGCATTTCTGCACCAGGTGTGTTGCCGTTTCATGCGCGAGCACCCGCAGGTGCGCCTGGAGGTCAACCTCAACGATGCCAACGAAGACCTGATCGATGGCGGTTACGACCTGTCGTTACGCGATGGCCCCACCGATCAGCCGGAGCTGATTGCCCAGCCGCTGATCGAGAACCGCGTGATCCTCTGCGCCAGCCCCGCCTACCTGGCCCGTCACGGCGAGGCGATCACCCTCGATAACTACGCCGAGCACGATTGGCTGTTGCTGCGCCACCCGCTGCTCAACCGCAGCTTCTGGTGGATCGAGCACGGCGGCCAGACCTTGCGGGTACGCCAGCCCACGCCGCGGCTGCTGAGCGACAACTTCGATTTCCTGCTGGCGTGCCTGCTCGATGGCCAGGGCTTGCAGTTCGTTCCCACCTGGTGCGCCGCGCCCTACCTGGCCAGCGGGCAACTGGTGGAAGTGATGCCCGATTACTGGCGTGCTCTGAGCGCCTTCGGCCCCTGGGTGCACGTGCTGTATCTGCCGCACCGGCGCAACACGCGCAAGGTGCAGGCGTTCATCGCGTTGCTGCACGAGCACCTGCACGGGCAGGGAATGCAGGTGCCGGGACACGGCTGAGTATTTCCCCACGGGCACAAAAGTTGTGCGGATGGTGACGATGATCGGCCGGGAACAGCGGGTTAGGCTAGCCGAGCTTGCCTGAACACCGCGGACTGTTTGCCTGTCGTTCTACGGCGCGCTTCTGGCCGTACTCTTTCCACAATGGCAACGATGCCCCCAGGCCAGCTGCACCAGGAGTTACCCGCCGTGATAATCCACACCCATGTCAGCGACATCCGCAACCCGCTCGAGCGTGGCCGCCAGATCGGCGCGCGCTTTGCCGAGCAGATCCGTACCACCACCGCCTTGTACCTGGGCTTCTTTCCTCGGGTAGGCGTACCTTTGAGCGAGGCGCAGCGCATCGGCGAGAATAGCCTGGCGGCACTGCAAGCCTGGAGCCCCGGCCTGGCCGATGAAGTGGCCGGCCTGGCCGCCGGTGCCGGCCTGCCGCTGTGGCAGCTGGCGAGCCTGAACGCCCGTACCGAAGTGCTGGCGGCGCGGACCCGGCACAGTGAATGCTCCACCAGCGTACACGCGCCCCGTGGTGCGCGGGCGCCGCAGACGCTGCAGACCTGGGACTGGCATGACAGCCTGTGCCCCCATGGCCTGATGCTGGCGCTGCACAGCGAACACGGCATGAACGTCAAGCTGTTCTGTGAGTTCGGCATGCTGGCCAAGCTCGGTGTGAACAGCGCGGGGCTGGGCCTGCACTTCAACATTCTCCACCACGCCAGTGACAACGACAGCGGTGCGGTACCGGTGCACGCCATCGCCCGTCGCCTGCTGGAGGAAGCCAGCAGCGTCGAGCAAGCCATCGAGCTCGCCCGCTCGGCGCAGGTCAGCGCCTCCACCGTGCTGACCGTGTTTTCCCGTGAGGACAGCAGCCCGCGTGCCGCCAGTATCGAACTCAGCCCCGCGCGCACGGCGCTGGTTTTGCCGCGCGAGGACGGCTGGCTGCTGCACACCAACCACTTCCTCGACCCGCAACTGAGCCTGGGCGAGCAGGTCGCCGACCTGGCGGATACCCGTTGCCGGCTGAGCCACCTTGAACAGGTGATTGGCCAGATGGGCAGTGCCGACCTGCGTGCCCGGGCCGCCGCCATGTGCGGCAGCGCGGGCGACAGCGCGCCGATCTGCTTCCACCCGGACATGACCATGCCCGACACCGAACGCTGGCAAACCCTGCTCAGCGTCGGCATCGACACCGAGCGCTGCGCCCTGCAGTACCTGGCCGGCACCCCTGTACAACTGGCCAAAGCCGGCTTCGACACCTTCTGAGCCAACCCGCTGCCGCCTGCCCGAGGCGGCACCTGCCTGACGAGAACAACAACAATGCATGCACAACCTTCCGGCCCTGCGTCTTCGCGCTCGGCCTTGCGCACCTTCTGCGTCTCCGGCCTGGGAACGGCGCTGGAGTTCTATGACTTCATCATCTACGGCACCGCTGCGGCACTGGTATTTCCCCAGGTGTTCTTCCCGCAGATGGATCACCTGACCGCCACGCTGCTGGCGTTCAGCGCCTTCGGTGCGGGCTTCCTTGCGCGCCCCTTGGGCGGCCTGGTGTTTGGCCATTTTGGCGACCGCCTCGGGCGGCAGAAGGTGCTGGTCAGCACCTTGCTGCTGATGGGCCTGAGTACCTTTCTGATTGGCTGCCTGCCCGGCCATGCCAGCGTCGGCGTGGCCGCGCCGATCCTGCTGGTGCTGCTGCGCCTGATTCAGGGCTTTGCCGCAGGCGGAGAGTGGGGCGGCGCCGCGCTGTTCGGTATCGAGTCTGCGCCAGCAGGCCGACGCGGGCTGTGGGGCAGCTTCACGAGCATGGGCATCGGCGTGGGTGGCATCCTCGGCGCCGGGGTGTTCGCCATCGTCAGCGCAGCGTATGACGACAATCTGGTCGATTTTGCCTGGCGCATCCCGTTCTGGCTGGGCGGCAGCCTGGTGCTGATCGGCCTGTACGCGCGGCTGAAGGCGCCGGTTGCCGCCACTGCACCGTTGGCCAAACCGGTGCGTGCGCCGCTGGCCGAGGCCCTGCGGCAACGCCCGCGGCAGTTGTTGCTGTGCACCGGGATCGCCTTCGGCTACTGCACCATCGCCTACATCGGCAGTACCTTTTTCCTCACCTATGCCACGCAAGTGGGCTTCGGCAGTACCGAGGCGTTGATGTTCGACCTGGCGCTGTCGGTCGCCATCGTGCTGTCGGCACCGCTATGCGGCTACCTGTCGGACCGCCTGGGGCGGCGCACGGTGATGGGCTTCGGTGCAGGCGCCATGGCCCTGGGGCTGTTCGCGTTCTTCCCGTTGGTGAGCATGCACAGCTTCGTGGTCGCCTTGTGCGCCTACAGCCTGACCGGCCTGCTGATGGGCGCGACCCAAGGGCCGATCCCGGCCTTTCTCGCTGAGCAGTTCCCGCGCAGCATGCGCTACTCGGGTATTTCCGCCAGCTACCAGATCGGCGCCGCGCTGGGCGGTGGCAGCGCTTCGAGCGTGGCCACGGCAATCTTGATCCTCACCGATCATCAGCCGCTGGGCGTGGCGTTGTACGGGGCAGGGGCGCTGGCGCTGGTTGCGCTGTGTTCGCTGATGCTGCGCGAAACATCGCGGCTGAGCATGGCGCAAATTGACGAACAGGCGCCGATACTGACGGGGGCAATGGCTTCGAACGCGCAAGGCGCAAACTGCAAGTCGGCGGAATAGAGCAGGTACAGTAACTTTGAAGTTTGGATCCACTTATCAGGAAAAACTTTCCATTCGGTCAAGTCCCAATAACTTAGCCAACTAACTAACTTTCTTTAGTGTACCGCCTGTCGGTCGTTTTGCTCGAAAAATGAACGATTTGCGCAGCGGTGACTCCTATTTGCCAGCAGGTGCTATCCATGTGATTGCACCTCGCGCCTTCCCCCCTGAACTTATGGACGTTCAACCTCATCGGCATTGCACGGATGCTCATGGGGCTTTTGTATTCTGAATAGTGGAGCAATGCCATGCCAAACCGAGGCTCTTCGGGTGAGCCGCCGCGTGTCTGAAATTACAATCTGCTGTTTCACTTAAACGATATGAACTTGGCCTTGCCGCTGCGACCCTCTTGTTCGCATGCCTATGTGCAGGTCATTTAGCGCTGACGCATTACGTGGAGAAAACGTCGTGGAGATTAATACAATTATTAGCCTGTTCGGGCAGAAAGAATCCATGGAGCTGGTGCGGTTGTCGGTCATTTACGTTCATTTATTGGCCTGTTGTATCGCCATCGGCCTGGTGTTTGCCAGCGATGCCGAGATGGTCAGGAACTTGTTGAAAGGCCAGAAAGAGGCTGGGCATGACGGGCAACACATGACCCGTTTGCAAAAGTCCGTGGCCAACGCCCTTATCTTCTTGTGGATAACGGGCGCTGCAGTAATCGGTATCGACTACCTGGATAAAGGCATGAACTATTTTGCCAATCCGAAACTTCAGGCAAAGGTCATTATTGTTTTGTTGCTGACCTTTAACGGCATGCTCTTGCACCGTTATGTTTTGCCGGCCCTGCTCAAAGCGGGCAACTTGCTCGACCTCAACTTTGGCGTGCGTATGTTTGCGCTGTTCTCCGGTGCACTTTCGGGTGTGTCCTGGCTGTATGCGGCAATGCTCGGTGTCGGCCGACCGCTGGCGTGGAAATACTCGCTGACCGAGTTGCTGCTGGCCTACCCGGTGCTGATCCTGCTCGGCTTTGCCCTGATGGCAGCCCTGACCCAGTGGGCGCGCAACCGCAGCCAGGCCGAACCGGCCCGGGCACCCGTCTGGCACCTGGCCGGCATTCCCGTCTGATCGCCTGAGCCACGCTGCAATTGCGCCGCGAACCGGGTAGCCCGGTTCGCGGCGAGCTCATTTCTTGCCAGGCAACACCGAACCGAGCACTTGCCTGGCCGTCTGCACGATCACCCCGGCCTGGTCAGGGTCGCCTTTGAGCAGGGCGCTGGCGAACTTCTTCGCCTGCTCCAGCTTGATGTGCGGCGGCAGTGGCGGCACGTTCGGGTCGGTCTTGAACTCGATCAGGACCGGCCGGTCAGCCGCCAGCGCGCGTTCCCAGGCACTGGCGACCTCTTCCTCGCGCTCCACATAGATGCCTTGCAGGCCTATGGAAATGGCGAACAAGTGGTAGGGCACATCCGGTATCGACTGCGAAGCTTCGAACTTCGGGTCGCCTTCCATGACCCGCTGCTCCCAGGTGACCTGGTTGAGGTCCTCGTTGTTGAACACCGCGCAGATCCATTGCGGGTTCTGCCATTGTTGCCAGTACTTGGCCACGGTGATCAGCTCCGCCAGGTTGTTCATCTGCATCGCGCCGTCACCCACCAGCGCTATCACGCTGCGCTGCGGGTGGGCGAACTTGGCGGCGATGGCATACGGCACCGCAGCCCCCATGCTGGCCAGCCCGCCGGACAGCGAACATTGCATGCCCTGGCGGATCTGCAGGTCGCGGGCGAACCAGTTGGCGCAGGAACCGGAGTCGCTGGTGACGATGGCCTGGTCGGGCAGGCGCGGCGACAGCTCGTACACCACACGCTGCGGGTTGATCGGGTCTGCCTTGACCAGGGCGCGTTTTTCCAGGGTCTTGTCCCACGCTGTACGCCAGCTTTCGACCTTGCCGCGCCAGTGGCGCTCGGTCTTGTGCTCCAGCAGCGGCAGCAGCGCCGCCAGGGTTTCACTGGCGTCGCCGACCAGGTTCACCTCCATCGGGTAGCGCAGGCTGAGCATGTCCGGCTGCAGGTCGATCTGCACGCCGCGGGCCTGGCCTTCGCTGGGCAGGAATTCGACGTAGGGGAAGCCGGAACCGATCATCAGCAAGGTGTCGCATTCGTTCATCAGCCGGTAGCTGGGCTCGGTGCCGAGCAGGCCGATGGCGCCGGTGACCCATGGCAGGTCGTCGGGCAGCACGGCCTTGCCGAGCAGGGCCTTGGCCACGCCTGCACCGAGCTTCTCGGCGATTGCCACGACCTGCTCGCTGGCTTGCAGGGCGCCGGCACCGACCAGGATCGCCACCTTGCGGCCGGCGTTGAGTACGTCGGCCGCGCGCTGCAGGTCCGCCGCGAAGGGCACCACCCTGGGCTTGCTGTAGCCAATGCCGGAGTGCAGCGTGCCGTGCGCCCGGGGCGGCTCGCTGTAGGGCAGGTCCTGCAGGTCATTGGGCAGGATGAGGGCAGTCACCCGGCGTTCACCGACGGCGGTACGCACGGCGCGGTCGAGCAGGTGGCGCACCTGCTCCGGGGTCGAAGCCTGCTGGACGAACGCGCCGGCCACATCCTTGAACATCGACAGCAGGTCGAGCTCTTGCTGGTAATGCCCGCCCAGCGCCGCACGTGCCTGCTGGCCGACGATTGCCAGCACCGGCTGGTGGTCCATGCGGGCATCGTACAAGCCGGTCAGCAGGTGCGAGGCACCAGGGCCGGAGGTGGCCATGCACACCCCGAGTTCGCCGGTGAACTTGGCATGCGCGCTGGCCATGAACGCCGCCATTTCCTCATGCCGGGCCTGGATGAACTCGATCTTGCCGTTGGCCCTGGCGAGTGCACCGAACACACCGTTGATGCCGTCGCCGGGGTAGCCGAAGATGCGCCGCACCCCCCACTGATACAAGCGTTCCACCAGAAAGTCGCCTACCGTGCCAGTCATTGTGTTCTCCCGGGCTATGGTCGATAGGGGTCTGGACTTGGCCGGCGCCGCGAAAGTTTCAATCCGCTGGCGGGTCCTCTGGCTGACGGCGTTCGGCCAGGGCCCGGTACTCTTTGCGTAGCGCCTGCAGCTTCTTGCTGTCCATGTCTTCCAGGTCGAGTACCGACATCTCCGTGTGCTTGGTCGCCCGTATCAGCTCGTCGAGCTTGACGTGGATGATGTCGTTGTCGCGGTTCTGCGTGTTCTGGATCAGAAACACCATCAGGAAGGTGATGATGGTGGTGGAAGTGTTGATGATCAGCTGCCAGGTATCGTTGTAATGAAACCAGGGCCCCGACAGCGCCCACATCAGGATGAGCAGCAGGGCGATGAGGAAGGTCTTGGGGCGCCCGGCATGGTTGGACAGCCATTGGCAGAATTGGGCGAATCTCATGGAAGTGGTCTCCTGGCTAACCTTTAAGTTGGGACCGTGGGCCGTGCCGGAAAATTTGTTTTTTCATCACCCTGCATACCGGCGGGCCGGGTGGCACTGGTTTTACAGCGTTGGTCGCCAACGCTGTCGCTCAGGTTGAACGCTGCAGCAACCAGGGTGCTCTTAAGGCAAAGGCGATCGTGAGGGCTTTTCAATGAGCATTGAACGCAGCATTCCTGAGCTTGAGGCCTGGTATGCCCAGTACGACGACATCAGTTACCGGCGCGAGTCGCCGGATGCCTATCACCACGAGCTGATACGCACCGCCGAGGCGTTGCGTGACGACGGCGCCATCGACTGGGACGACTGGCTGGCGCTCAAGGCGTTGGCCGATGATGCCCATGTGCACGCCCTGCAGGATGCCGTGCAGGCCCATGTGAGCGACCCGGACGCATGAAGGCGCTGAAGATTGCCACGTTCAACATCAATGGCATTCGCAGCCGCCTGCCAGCGCTGCTGGCCTGGCTGGAGCGGGAGCAACCCGATATCGCCTGCCTGCAGGAGCTCAAGGCGCCAGATTCACAATTTCCGCGGCAGGCGCTGGAGGCGGCGGGTTACGGTTGTGTCTACCAGGGGCAGCCGTCGTGGAATGGCGTGGCCATTCTGGCGCGCGGCAGCGAGCCGCTGGTGGTGCGGCGTGGCTTGCCAGGCATGGAGGACGATGCGCAGAGCCGCTACCTCGAAGCGGCGGTGCACGGGGTGCTGGTGGCGTGCCTCTATCTGCCCAACGGCAACCCGCAACCCGGGCCGAAATTCGACTACAAGCTGCGCTGGTTCGAGTGCCTGCTCAAGCACGCGCAGGGGCTGCATGACAGTGGTCATCCCACGGTGCTGCTGGGCGATTTCAATGTCGTGCCGACGGACATGGACATTTACAATCCGCGCTCATGGTTGAAGGATGCATTGCTGCAACCGGAGTCGCGGGCCTGTTTCCAGCGCTTGCTGGCGCAGGGTTGGGTCGATGCCATTCGCCAGGTGTATCCGGACGAGCGTATCTATACCTTCTGGGATTACTTTCGCAACCACTGGGCGCGCAACGCCGGGCTGCGCATCGACCATCTGCTGCTCAACCCGGAACTGGCGCCTTACCTGAAGAAGGCAGGTGTCGATGCCTGGGTGCGTAACGAAGCCAAGGCCAGCGATCATGCGCCCGTCTGGATCGAGGTCGGCGGGCGGCGTAGGAGCCGGTAAGGTCCATGCAGACCCGCCTTGCCTGTCCTTCATGTGGGAGCGGGCGACGCGGAGGATGGCACCGGCTGCGCCGGTGTTCGCGGCTAAAGCCGCTCCCACAGGTACCGCGTGAGCCATAGGCCTGCATGATTCCATGTGGGAGCGGGTTCACCCGCGAAGCAGGCAACGCGGAGGATGGCACCGGCTGCGCCGGTGTTCGCGGCCACGGCCGCTCCCACAGGTACTGCGTAAACCCGCGGCATACGCAGCCCCCTGTGGGAGCGGGTTCATCCGCGAAGCAGGCGACGCGTTGGATGGCACCGGCTGCGCCGGTGTTCGCGGCTAAAGCCGCTCCCACAGGTACCGCGTGAGCCATAGGCCTGCACGATTCCATGTGGGAGCGGGCAAGCCCGCGAAGCAGGCGACGCGGAGGATGGCACCGGCTGCGCCGTTGTTCGCGGCCACGGCCGCTCCCACAGGGACTGCGTAAACCCGCGGCATACGCAGCCCCCTGTGGGAGCGGGTTCACCCGCGAAGCAGGCGACGCGGTGGGTGGCACCGGCTGCGCCGGTGTTCGCGGCCACGGCCGCTTCCACAGGTACCGCGTGAGCCCAAGGCCTGCACGATTCCATGTGGGAGCGGGCAAGCCCGCGAAGCAGGCAACGCGGAGGATGGCACCGGCTGCGCCGGTGTTCGCGGCTAAAGCCGCTCCCACAGGTACCGCGTGAGCCCTAGGCCTGCGCGATTCCATGTGTGCGGGCAAGCCCGCGAAGCAGGCAACGCGGAGGATGGCACCGGCTGCGCCGGTATTTGCGGCCACGGCCGCTTCCACAGGTACTGCGTGCGCCATAGGCCTGAGGGTCGCGCCAGCTTTAGAAATTGAGCAAGACAGTTGCTCCCACCTCGACAACCCTGCCCCCAAGATCCAACAAGTGACCGCCCGGCAGATCAATACTTGTTATCATTGACGCATCCCTCACCTGCGCCAGTCTCACGAGAACACGCTGTCTCGCCAGGGTTTTCATCGAATACGAGTTCAAACAATGAAAAGGACGATCAAACCTTCCTCTGCCTCGCAGCCTGAGCGGGACGGGATTGTGCCGAGTCACCTGAACTTTCCGGTAGTCGGCATCGGCGCGTCGGCCGGCGGGCTTGCCGCTTTGAAGATATTCTTCGAGCACATGCCGGCCAATAGCGACATGGCCTTCGTCATTGTGCTGCACCTCTCGCCAGACCACGAAAGCGTGGCCGACAAGATCCTGCAGTCGGCCACGGCGATGCCGGTGCTGCAGGTGAACGGCACCTCGCGCATCGAGCCCAATCATGTCTATGTGATATCGCCGGCCTCGCAGCTGACGATGAACGATGGCTACCTGAAAGTGGTGCCCTCGACCCGGCCATTGGGCAAGCATATTGCCATCGACCTGTTCTTCCGCGACCTGGCGGATGTGCACAAGGAGTTCAGCTTCTGCCTGGTGCTGTCCGGCACCGGCAGTGACGGCGCGGTGGGCCTGTCACGGATCAAGGAGCAGGGCGGCATCACCATCGTGCAGAGCCCTGACGATGCCGAGTTCGACGGCATGCCGCATGCCGCGATCGCCACCGGCATGGTCGATGCGATTCTGCCGGTGGTCGACATACCGCACAAGTTGCTGGAATTGTGGCGCAACACGCAGACCATCAGGCTGCCGGCGCCCCACGATCTGAAAGTCTCGGTACAGACCGAGGAGCACGCCCGCGAGGACGCCGAACGGGTGCTGCAGGATATCCTGCGTACCTTGCGCAACCGCACCGGCCACGACTTCAAGCACTACAAGCGCGCCACCGTGCTGCGGCGTATCGAACGCCGGCTGCAGGTGACCGCGCAACCGGACCTGCCCAGCTACCTGCGTTACCTTGAAGAAACACCGGATGAAGCCAAGAAGCTGCTTGGCGACATGCTGATCGGCGTAACCAACTTCTTCCGCGACCGCGAGGCGTTCGAAGCCCTCGAGCGCCATGTGCTGGGCTCGTTGCTCAGCGCCAATGGCGAGGATGACAAACGCGAGGAAGTACGCATCTGGTCGGCCGGCTGTTCGACCGGTGAGGAAGCCTACAGCCTGGCGATCCTCAGCGCCGAACACCAGAAGCTCGAGACCAATCCGTTGAAGCTGCAGGTGTTCGCCACCGATATCGATGAACGGGCGATCGCCGTCGGCCGGGCGGGGCTATATTCCGAAGCCATCGTCACCGATGTGCCGCCGATGCGGCTGCGGCAGTACTTCGTCAAGGAAAACGACCACTTCCGGGTGCGTAAGGAAATTCGCGAAAAAGTGCTGTTCGCCAAACACAGCCTGCTGTCCGACCCGCCGTTCTCGCAAATCGACCTGGTCGTCTGCCGCAACCTGCTCATCTACCTGGACCGTGACATCCAGAAAGAGATGCTGCAGATGTTCCACTTCGCCTTGCGCCCGGGTGGTTACCTGTTCATGGGCTCGTCGGAGTCCGCCGACGCCTGCCCCGAGCTGTTCACCCCGGTCGACAAGCGTAACCGCATTTTCCGCGCCAAGGTCGGCGCCAGTGTCAACCGCCGCGCACCGACCATGCCCCGGGGCGGCTTCACCCTGTCCAGCCTGGCGCTGCCGGCACCGCTGGTACAGGTGCCGCGCAAGTTTTCCTACGCCGATATCCATAACCGGGCCATGGCCCAGCAGATGCCGCCGAGCATGATCGTCGACGCCAATGGCGACATCCTGCACATGAACGAAGGGGCAGGGCGTTTCCTGCGTTATGTGACCGGCGAAGTCGGGCGCAACGTGATGGTGCTGGTCATGCCGGAGCTCCGGCTGGAGTTGCGCACCACGCTGTTCCAGGCACAGCAGAGCGGCAAGGCCACGCTGTCGCGCAAGGTGCGCATCAGCGAGGCCGCCGGCGACTTCTGGCTCGACATCGCCGCCCGCCCGTACAAGGACGATGTGACCGAGCAGGAAGTCTGCACCATCGTCTTCAACATGGCCCCGGTCAGCGTCGGTGAGCAACTGCTGGAGTTCGACCAGCAGACCGAGAACAAGGTGATGGCCAGCCTCGAAAGCGAGCTGCAGCGCACCAAGCTGCACCTGCAGGAGACCATCGAGCAATCGGAGGTTTCCAGCGAGGAGCTCAAGGCCTCCAACGAAGAGATGCAGGCGATCAACGAAGAGCTGCGCTCCGCCACCGAAGAGCTGGAAACCAGCAAGGAAGAGCTGCAGTCGATCAACGAAGAGCTGTTGACGGTCAACTACGAGCTCAAGAGCAAGGTCGAGGAAACCGACAAGATCAACGATTACCTGGCCAACCTGATCGCGTCCACCGATATCGCCACGGTGTTCGTCGACCGCAACATGCACATCCGCTGGTTCACGCCACGGGCCAAGGACATTTTCAGCATGTTGCCGGTGGACACCGGGCGTTCGTTGCTCGACATCACCCACCGGCTCGATTACCCGCAGCTGGCCGATGACGCCACCGCGGTGTACGAGTCGCTGACCATGATGGAGCGCGAGGTCAGCAGCAGCGACCATCGCTGGTACATCGCCCGGCTGTTGCCGTATCGCTCCAGCGAGGACCATATCGACGGCACGGTGCTGACCTTCATCGACATCACCAAGCGCCGCGAAGCGGAAGAGGACCTGCGCCTGGGCCAGGAGCGCATGCGCCTGGTCGCCGAAAGCACACAGGACTTCGCCATCATCATCCTCGATGGAAACGGGCTGATCAGCGACTGGAATCGCGGCGCGGAATTCATTTTCGGCTACAACACCGACGAGATCATCGGCCGCCACTTCAGCGTGCTGTTCACCGAAGAGGACAACGCCGCCGGCGTGCCTGAAACGGAACTGCGCAAGGCCCAGGAGCATGGCCGCGCGGAGGATGAGCGCTGGCACGTGCGCAAGGACGCCAGCCGCTTCTATTGCAGTGGCGAAACCGCGCGCTTGCGTGGCGAAACCGCAGGCTTCGTCAAGATCGCCCGCGACCTGACGGGTCACAAGCGCTTGCAGGACGAGCAAAGCAAACAGCTGGCCGAGACCCAGACCAACAGCATGCTCAAGGATGAGTTCTTTGCGGTGATGTCGCATGAGCTGAAGCACCCGCTCAACCTGATCCAGCTCAATGCCGAAATTCTTCGCCGGCTACCGGCGGTACGCAACACGGTCAACGCGAGCAAGGCGCTGGCGACCATCAACGATGCCGTGACCAGCCAGGCGCGCATCATCGATGACCTGCTGGATACGGCCCGGCTGCGTACCGGCAAGCTCAAGCTCAAGCGCCAGCTGCTGGACCTGGCCGGCCTGGTGACGTCGATTCACGCGATTGCCGCAGAAGAGTACCCGTCGGCCCGCATCATCCTCGAACTGCCACAGCCGGGCGCGTCGCTGCTGGTCAATGGTGACCCGACGCGGATCGAACAGGTGGTGTGGAACCTGCTCAACAATGCGCTGAAGTTCAGCGGCGAGAATGCCCGGGTGCGGGTGGTGCTGAGCCGCACGCAGACCTGCGCGCGCCTGGATGTGATCGACAATGGCCCGGGCTTGTCGGCTGCCGACCTGGCCAGCATCTTCGAACTGTTCAAACAGGTGAAGCATGGCAATCACCGCCGCGATGGCCTGGGTATCGGCCTGTCGTTGGTCAGGCAGCTGGTCGAAGCACATGGTGGCTCGGTGGTCGCCCGTTCAGCCGGGTTGGGGCACGGCTCGACCTTCTGTGTCGAGCTGCCGTTGTCCAGCCAGGATGTGACCGAGCTGGCGGCGGCAGAGGTACAGGAGGCCGGTGACGGCCGGCTGAAGGGGCTGAAGGTGCTGCTGGTGGACGATTCGCCGGAAGTCGTCGAGGTGATGCGCATGCTGCTGGAAATGGAACAGGCGCTGGTCAGCAGTTACCTCGACCCGGTCCAGGCACTGCGTGAAGTGGCCGAGCAACGTTTCGATGTGATCCTGACGGATATCGGCATGCCGGAAATGGATGGCCATGAGTTCGTCAGCGCATTGCGTGAGAAGCAGCAGCACCGCACCACGCCGACCATTGCCCTGAGCGGTTATGGCTCGAGCCAGGCCAAGCGGGCGGACGAGGCTGCACTGTTCGACCGGCGCCTCACCAAGCCAGTGCAATACGATGACCTGGTCGGGGCCATCGAGGCGGTCTGCCGCAAGGGGCGGGCTTGAGCCAGCAGGGGCCTTGTGCAACGCAAGGCCCCTTGCAAGCAATTGGCGCCTCGGAAGATCAGCCTGTTGCCATCAGTGCTACAGGGTTTGGCCGGGCGAATATCTTGTGCCCAATTGCTTAAGGCATTTCGTCAGCGTTAGCGAAATCACTTTCACCCTGAAGCGTTTGCCTTCGGTCATTAGTTAACACAGACCAACCTGTGTTAACCACATGAGGTGAAAATCATGGCTAACAACGACGACAAACGCAGCAACCAGGGCGGCAGCGCGAACACCAACCCAGGCAACTTCGCCAACGACCGCGAGAAGGCCTCCGAAGCCGGTCAAAAGGGCGGACAGATGTCGGGGGGCAACTTCAAGAACGACCCTGAGCGCGCCTCCGAAGCCGGCCACAAAGGCGGGCAGATGTCGGGGGGCAATTTCAAGAACGATCCTGAACGCGCTTCCGAGGCTGGCCACAAAGGTGGCCAGATGTCCGGTGGCAATTTCAAGAACGATCCTGAACGTGCCTCCGAGGCTGGCCAGAAAGGCGGGCAAGCCTCCGGCGGCAATTTTGCCAACGACCGCGAGAAAGCCTCGGAAGCCGGCCGCAAAGGTGGGCAACAGAGCCATGGCGGCGGGCGCAACAGCGATGACAACCGCTAGCACCTGTTGAAAGTCCGTTGAACCTGCCGAGGCGGCCACGGCCGCCTCGGTACGCTAAAGAGGATTTGCCAATGTTCATGCACAACAAGCGATTGCAATATACCGTTCGCGTCGCCGAGCCCAACCCAGGGCTGGCGAACCTGCTGCTGGAACAGTTCGGTGGCCCCCAGGGCGAGTTGGCGGCGGCCATGCGCTACTTCACCCAGGCAGTGACCGAGGATGACCCAGGGCGCAAGGACATGCTGTTCGACATCGCCACCGAAGAGCTGAGCCACCTGGAAATCATCGGTTCGATCGTGGTCATGCTCAACAAGGGGGCCAAGGGGCGCCTGGCAGAAGGGGTCGAGGCGGAAGGTGAGCTGTATCGCTCACTGACCGGTGCCGGCAACGATTCGCACATCACCAGCTTGCTGTATGGCGGTGGTGCCGCGTTGGTGAACTCGGGTGGCATCCCCTGGACGGCTGCCTACATCGACACCATCGGCGAGCCGACCGCCGACCTGCGTTCCAACATCGCCGCCGAGGCCAGGGCCAAGATCGTTTACGAACGCCTGATCAACGTCACCGACGACCCGGGAATCAAGGATGCCCTGGGCTTCCTGATGAGCCGTGAGATCGCCCACCAGATGTCGTTCGAGAAGGCCCTGCATTCGATTCAGCCGAACTTCCCGCAAGGCAAGCTGCCAGGCGACCCGGAGTTCAACCGCACCTACTTCAACCTGTCCCACGGCGGCGAAATGCGCGGGTCGTGGAACGAAGGCCAGGACTGGGTCTATGTCGACCAGCCCGAGCCTGCGGTGGATGGCGGCGATGGCATGGCGACCGTGCAGCTCGATGAAGCGTCGGCGGCAGCGGCCGAAGCCATGAAGCTCAGAACGATGTCCAACCCCGAGTTGCAGCCACTGACTGGCGCGGAACTGGGCAAGGTCAACGGCGACGAGCCGGTGTGATGATACCCCGCAACGGATCTTGCGATCCGCTGCGGGTAACTTGTTGACGCTTGCCTTAACGTTTGGCTTCGGCGTCCGGGTCAGCGGAGCGTGCCAGGAAGGCACGGGTAATCTCCGGCAGGTGCTCCTTCAGCCACTGGGCCATGGCTTCCTCCTCCTTGAGTATCGACCGGCACGCCTGGGCCGTGGCGCTGTCGCCGGCCGCCTCGGCCGCCTCGATCAGCACCGTGTAGGACGCGATCTCCATGTTCTCGAACACATAGCCGGACATCGCGCCCTTGACCACTTCATCGCTCATGACCATGCCGCCGACGGCCTGGCCGAACGCCATGAGCTTGCCGGCCAGGTCCTTGAGCGTGGAAGTGCTGCCACCCAGGCGCTCGATGCACTCCAGCAGTACCCGTTGCTGGCCTTGGGTTTCTTCGATGTGCTGGACGATGCGGGCCTTGAGCTGCGGATAGTGCTCCAGCCGTTCGGCCTGGCCCTTGAGCATGCTCTCGGCTTGCTGCTCCATGGCATGGGCGTCGCGCAGCCAGTCCAGCAGGTTGTCTTGTACCGTTGCCATTGCAAGTACCTCTTCCATTGCAGTGATAGGTACTGTTGTGAGGCCGCCGGGGCTGGAACGGTCGAACCACTCGACGGATGGCAGCGGCAATGCCGGTTACAGGACTTCACAAATCTTCTGAATGAACAGCAACCCTTGTGGGAGCGGCTTTAGCCGCGAACACCGGCGCAGCCGGTGCCATCCACCGCGCTGGATTCTTCGCGGCTAAAGCCGCTCCCACAGGGTACGCAGACGGCACTTGAGCCAGCCGTCATTGGCGTTGAACGGATACATCTGCCGCCGGATCAACCCCATGCGTCGTCCGTTTTTCAACCAGCCACGCGGGAGCACATTCGATGGCCAAGTACCTGTACCTGATCAGCTACATTCTCGACAACCAACCCGGCACCTGTGAATTGCGCAGTGATGAAGAAGACCTCAGCAGGGACGCTGCGCGCGATTATCTGCAAGGCGTGCACCGCAATGAAGCGACCTCGTTCACCGATGTGCAGGTGCAGCGCCTGGAACATGAGCATCAGCCCGGCACATCGCCGGGCCATTACCAGCAGCCCTGAGCCACCAACGGCGTGAGCGGGCAGGGCGCCCGTTCATGCCCCTCTGATACCCAGGCTTTCCCGCGCCTGACCGCGCGCGTTGGCTTCTTCGGGCAAGGCCGTGACCTTGATGGCGCGCACCGGCACGGCGAACTTGGCGCCGATGCCGGAAAAGCGCTCGAGCAGGCGGAAGTTGATGGCCTGCTGAATGTCCATGTACAGGTTGTAGCCGGGGTCCTGGACGATGTACACGCATTCGAACTCCAGCGCTTCCTTGCCGAAGCCGCGCAGGTGAGCGCGGTCGAAACGCACCTGTTGCTGCGCCTTGATGGCTTCTTCGACGATGCCCGGGGCTTTCTTCACCGCCTCGGTGGGCGTGTCGTACGACAGGCCGAACTCGAACACGATGCGCCGTTCCTGCAGGCGCTTGTAGTTCTGGATGGTGCTGCTGATCATGCTGGCGTTGGCCATCACGATCTGCTCGCCACCCAGGCTGCGGATGCGCGTGGTTTTCAGCCCGACGTGTTCCACGGTACCGGCCAGCGGGCCGATGACGATGAAGTCGCCGACCTCGAAGGGTTTGTCCACGGCGATCGACAACGAAGCGAACAGGTCGCCGAGAATGTTCTGCACCGCCAGCGCGACCGCGATACCGCCCACCCCCAGGCTGGCGACGAACGCGGTGATGTTCACCCCCAGGTTGGAGAGCATCGCCAGCAGCACCACCGACCACAGCAAGACCCGCGCGCCCCATGCTGACAGCGTGGCCAAGGCGCTGCCCTGGTTCAGCCCGCTGGTGTTGTGCCGGGCGAAATAGCGGCTCAGGCCGAGGCCGATGGCGCGGTTGGCCCACAGCCCGATCTGCAACGCCGCGACCACGAACCACAGGCTGCCGACCCGCGTCAGCCAGCGCTCGGGCAGGTCGAGCATGCTCAGGCCGACCAGCAGCGAGGCCAGCAGCAGGAGGAAGTTGCTGGTCCCTGCCAGCACCTTGGCCAGCACTTGGCTCAACACCCCGTCGTGTTCCGACCAGCGCCTGACGCGCCGCAGCAGGAAGCTGATGGCCGCCCGCGCCACCAGGAAGGTCACGATGGCGACGGTCAAGGCCAGCAGCAGGTTGAGAATGGAGATGCCGAACAGCGTGGTATCGGCGAACAATGCGATGATGCGATCACTCATGAGGGCTTGCCTCCTTCCGTAAGGATTGGGTGACTCAAGGTACGGGCGCTACAGGCCCAGCATGTTGGCGTGCACGTAGTACATGATCCACAGCGACAGCCCCACCAGCAGCACGATGATCACGATCGAGAACACCAGCGCCACCAGGCTCCAGCGTTGTTCGCGTGCGGTGGTCAGGTGCAGGAAGAACACCATGTGCACGAGGATCTGCAGCACGGCGCAGGCCAGTATCAGCAGAAAGGTGAGTGCGCGCGGCAGGCCTGGGTACATGGCCAGGCCGAACGGCACCAGGGTGAGAATGGCGGCCAGCAGGAACCCCACGTTATAGGACAGGTGGCTGCTCTGGCTGGCACCGGCGCTGCTGTGAACCTGGCTTTCACTGGACATCAGATCACCCCGAACAGGTAGACGACGGTAAACACGCACACCCAGACGATGTCGAGGAAGTGCCAGAACAGGCTCAGGCAGCTCAGGCGTGTGGAGTTGACGCAGGTCAGGCCACGCTGCTGTACCTGGACCATCAGCACGGCCATCCATACCAGCCCGGTCAGCACGTGCAGGCCATGGGTGCCGACCAGGGTGAAGAAACCGGTGAGGAAGGCACTGCGTTGCGGGCCGGCGCCCTCGGCGATCAGCTGGTAGAACTCGTTGATCTCCATGGCGATGAAGCCCAGGCCGAGCAGGAAGGTCAGCCCCAGCCACTGCAACACCCGGCGCTTGTCCTTACGGTGGTTGGCCAGCATGGCGTAGCCGTAGGTGATGCTGCTGAACAGCAACAGGAACGTTTCGACCAGCACATACGGCAGCTCGAAGATGTCCGCCGCGCTCGGCCCGCCTGCCACGGCCTGGCCGAGCACGGCGTAGGTGGCGAACAGCGTGGCGAACAGGATGCAGTCGGTCATCAGGTAGATCCAGAAGCCGAACAGGCTCAGCGAGCCGGCATCCTCGTAACCTTGCTCCTGCTGATGGGCGGTTTCGTTCAACACGACATGGGACATGGTCAGGCCTCCGCCATCAGTTGCCGCCGTTCGCTTTCCACGCGCTCGACTTCCTCGGCGGTGACGTAGTACTCGGTATGCGGGTCGTAGCTGCGCACGATCAGCGTCGCCACGGTGGCCAGCAGGCTGACGATCACCAGCCACCAGATGTGCCAGACCAGGGCGAAGCCCAGCACCGTGGCGAGGGCCCCGAGTACCACGCCGAGGCTGGTGTTGCAGGGCATGTGGATCTTGCGGAAATCCGCTTCAACCAGGGTTTTCAGGCCTTTTTCCTTCATCCCCCAGTAAGCGTCGATACCCTGTACCACAGGTTGTTCGGCAAAGTTGTAGAACGGCGGTGGCGAGGCGGTCGCCCATTCCAGGGTGCGGCCATCCCAGGGGTCGCCGGTATGGTCGCGGTTCTCGTGGCGCTTGCGGATGCTCACCACCAGCTGCATCGCCTGGCAGGCCACGCCGCACAGGATGATCAGCACACCGAGCATTTCCAGCAGCAGGAACGGCCGCCATTCCGGCACATCGAAATGGTTCAGACGCCGGGTCATGCCCATGAAGCCGAGGAAATACGACGGCATGAAGGCGAAGTAGAAGCCGACCAGCCAGCACCAGAACGCCGCGCGGCCCAGCGGGTCGTAGAGCTTGAAACCGAACGCCTTGGGGAACCAGTAGGTCAGCCCGCACAGGTAGCCGAACACCGCACCGCCAATGATCACGTTATGGAAGTGCGCGATCAGGAACAGGCTGTTGTGCAGCAGAAAGTCCGCCCCCGGCACCGCCAGCAGCACGCCGGTCATGCCGCCGATGCTGAAAGTGACGATGAAACCCACCGTCCACAGCATCGGGGTTTCGAAGCGCACACGCCCGCGGTACATGGTGAACAGCCAGGTGAAGATTTTCACCCCGGTGGGCACGGCAATGATCATGGTCATGATGCCGAAGAAGGCATTCACGTTCGGCCCGGCGCCCATGGTGAAGAAGTGGTGCACCCAGACGATGAACGACAGCACGGTGATGACGATGGTCGCCCACACCAGCGAGTAGTAACCGAACAGCCGCTTGCGCGAGAAGGTCGACGCCACTTCGGAAAAGATACCGAACGCCGGCAGGATCAGGATGTACACCTCCGGGTGGCCCCAGGCCCAGATCAGGTTGATGTACATCATCGGGTTGCCGCCCAGCTCGTTGGTGAAGAAGTGCATGCCCAGGTAGCGGTCCAGGGTGAGCATGAACAGCGTCGCGGTGAGGATCGGGAAGGCCGCCAGAATCAGGATCGAGGTGCACAGCACGGTCCAGGTGAACACCGGTATGCGGAACAAGGTCATGCCGGTGGTGCGCATCTTGAGGATGGTGACGAAGAAATTCAGGCCGGTGAGCAACGTTCCCACCCCGGATATCTGCAGCGACCAGATGTAGTAGTCCACCCCGACGCCGGGGCTGTAGCCGATACCGGAAAGCGGTGGATAGGCGACCCAGCCGGTGCGGGCGAACTCACCGATGCCGAGGGAAATATTGACCAGCAACGCACCGGAAACGAACAGCCAGAAACTGACGGCATTGAGGAACGGGTAGGCCACGTCGCGGGCGCCGATCTGCAGCGGTACCACGATGTTCATCAGGCCGACCACGAACGGCATGGCCATGAAGAAGATCATGATCACCCCGTGGGCGGTGAAGATCTGGTCGTAGTGCTCGGGCGGCAGGTAGCCGGGCGAGCCGTCCGAGGCCATGGCCTGCTGGGTGCGCATCATCAGCGCGTCGGCGAAGCCGCGCAGCAGCATGACCAGCGCGACGACGATGTACATCACGCCGATGCGCTTGTGATCGACCGAGGTGAACCACTCCGTCCACAGGTATTTCCACTTGCGCTTCCAGGTAATCGCCGCCACGCCGCCGAAGCCGATCAGCCCGACCACCGCCAGGGTGTACATGATGATGGGCTCGCCCAGCGGGATCGCATCCCAGGTCAGTTTTCCGAACATGTGCGTTACTCCTTGCCGGGTTGCTGCGCAGCGGCTTGTGGGTCGCCCAGGCGCCGCTCGACTTCGCGTGAGCGGTTGACGCCCTGGTACTTGTCGATCAGTTTCTGGAACAGTTGCGCATCCACCGCGGCGTAGTGCTCCACCGGGTGGGCGACGCTGGGCCGGGCCAGTTGCGTGTAGCTGGCCTGGTCGAGCTGGCGTTGCGAGCTTCGCACCTTGGCCACCCAGGCATCGAAGCCGGCCTGGTCGAGGGCGAGGGCCTTGAAGTGCATGTCGGAAAAACCGGGGCCGTTGTAGTTGGCGGCAATGCCGGTATAGCTGCCGCGGTGGTTGGCGATCAGGTGCAGTTGCGTCTGCATGCCGGCCATGGCGTAGATCTGCCCGCCCAGCGCCGGGATGAAGAACGAGGTGATGGCGCCGTCCGCGGTCACCCGGAAGTCCACCGGGGTGTCCACCGGCATGGCCAGTTCGTTGACCGAGGCAATGCCCAGTTCGGGGTAGATGAACAGCCATTTCCAGTCGATGGCGATTACCTGTACCTGGATCGGGCGGGCGTCGGACTGCAGCGGGCGGTATGGGTCCAGGGCGTGGGTGGAGCGCCAGGTGACGATGCCGAGCACGATGATGATGACCAGCGGCACGCCCCACACCACACACTCGATCACCCGCGAGTGGCTCCACTCCGGTGTGTACCGGGCCTTCAGGTTGGAGGCCCGGTAATGCACCGAGAACACCAGCGCCAGGACCATTACCGGGATCACCACGATCAGCATCAGCAGGGTCGCGAGGATGATCAGGTTGCGCTGTTCCAGGCCGACCTGGCCCTTGGGGTTGAACAGCACCATGTCGCACCCTGCCAACTGCAACGCGACCGCTCCCAGCACCAGCAGGCCGACCAGCCTGGCGGCTTGCGCATATCCCTTCGCCATGATCTTGCCCCGTATTGTGTTACCGAATGTTCAGGCTTGTTGCGTTAGAAGAAGGGCGGGCGGCAGAAGGTTGTATGGAATGTGTGCATTGGCGACGAGTGGTGCTCGGCCGCTGGCGCAGGCGCCTGGCTTGGCCGGCTGTCTGATGGCGCGGATTGTTTTGGCACTGGCCAGGGTAGACCGAGGCCTATGGAAGACAACACCGACGAGGGCAGCCCCATGAAGAAAAGAGGCGAGACGTACCGTAAATGGCGCGATCCGATCCTGCATCATCAGGTCCACGAGGAAACCCTCGGCGATGGCACGTGCCTGGAGGTCCAGACACGGCTGTCACGTACCGGGGCGACGCAGCTGTTCATCGGCGTGTATCGGGCTGATGGCACGGCGCTGTACGAGCGGGCCTACGCCCAGCGCGCCGGCGAAACCATGAGCCGCGCGCTGGTCTGGGGGGTGGGGTATGCACGGCGGGTGGCCAGCGAGGGCCGGGCGTTCAACGCCGAGCCGCTGGGCAACTGAGGCTCAGCCGTCGGATTGCTCCTCCGGTGGCACCTGGTCGTCCTGCCAGTCGGGTGCCTCCTGTTCCGGCTCGGGCTTGGGTACCGGCTCGCCGGGGTTGTGCGGGACATCATCGACATACGGGTCGGGGTGGTTGGGGTTGGTCATGGCGTGTTTCCTCCAAAAGGGCTTACCCGGGTTAGCGGTCGCCGTGGATGGTCAGCCCGGTTCCATGGCGGTGTTCTTCTTCCAGCCGCGCAGGTTCATGGCGCACAGGCAGACCTGCAGGATGATCAGCGCCCAGGCCTGGGCCTGCCAGCCCCACACTGCCCACAGCAGGTTGCTGCCGATGAAGCAGCAGAAACCCAGCTTGCGGCGGCCGGGGCGGCGCGAGCCGATGCACCAGGCGGCAAGCACCGTCAGGGCCATGGCAGGCCATTCGAGAAAGTCGATCCAGTATTCCATCAAGCGGTTCCACAACGGGCTGAAAGCGATACCTGCGCGCCTGGTGAGGCGCGCAGGCGGGCGTCAGGCGGCGCTCTGTTCGCCTTTGAGCAGTTTCTTCTGCGCCTCCATGGCCTGGCCCATCTCGTCCAGCGCCTGTTTGCCCAGCAGTTTGCGAGCGGTCGGGAACAGCTCGCTTTCCTCTTCCTCGATATGGTGCTCCAGCAGTTCTTTCAGCACCTTGACCCGGCCGGCGAATTCGACGGTGGCGGTTTCTGTCTGCAGCAGGTCGGGTAGCACCAGCGAGTCGACGGTGCGGTGCTCCTCCTTGGCCTCGTAGTACATTTTCTCTTCTTCCTTGCCGCCGGCCTGTTTGATGGCCGGGTACAGGATTTCTTCTTCGAGGGCGGTATGAATGGTCACCTCCTGCTTGATGCGCTCAAGCAGCTCGGCGCGTTTTTTCACCGCGCGCTCGGTGGTGGAGGACAGCTCTTCCAGCAGTTTTTTCACCAGTTGATGGTCCTGGGTCAGCAGTTCGATCGCGTTCATGAAACACCTCTTCGGGCTCGGAAAAGTCACGGTTGCCTTCGATGGAGTGAGGTGCAAGCGGCAAGGTTCAAAGCGTTTGACCAGCGCACCGGGCGCAGCCGTGGGCGCCGGCGATGACCACCGGGTCAGAATTAATGAATCTTTTTCCGCGGGGCAGGCTCCATTAGCCTGAATCGAAGAAGGAGAGTCCAATGGCAGGACAGCAGTTGTTTGTGATCGAGTACGAGCTTCACGGGGAATTTCGCACCTTCATCATCCGCCAGGAACGCATGGATAACGCCGAGGCCTGGCACTGGGCCAGTTGCGATGCCGGTGTGGGGATCATCCCACGGTTTGGCCAGCACAAGATCAAGAAGGTCAGCCGGCCGATGGCCGAGCGCTATGGCCTTGCCAATGTGCGTTGGCGCGCCTCGGGGCAGGGCCCCGAATTCGTCGCGCCACCGATCGATGTGAAGAAATTCTCCAACGGGACTGCCGGAGAGGCCTGAAGCGCTTCTCTGGCCTGAAAGATCGGGGTCGCGCTGCGGCCTCGATTGCTGAGGACATGTTTGTGGAGATACAACCGCTACTCGATGCCTTGTTGCTGGCGCGCGGTCCGGGCGGCCAGGAAGACGAGGTCCGGGCAATCGCCCAGCGCGCACTGGCCAGCTGTTGCGAAGAGGTCCACTGCGACAACGCAGGTAACCTGGTCGGGGTCATTCGCGCAGCGGCCCCAGCCGACCCTGCTACGGCGATACGGGTCATGGCCCATCTGGACGAGATCGCCATGATCGTCAAGAAGGTCAGGCCGGATGGCAACCTCGAGGTGCTGGCGCTGGGCGGCGCGCAGCCCATCAGTTTCGGCGTCTGCCCGGTCGATATCCTGGCTGAACGGCAGGTGCTGCCGGGGGTGCTGTCCTACGGTTCGATGCACAACAGCGGGCAGTCCGGGGCCGGGCGCGATGTGCTGTCCGGCGCCGTGCAATGGAAGGATGTCTACGTCGTCACGCGCATGACCCCGCAGGCCCTGGAGCAGGCCGGGGTGCGTGCAGGCACGCGGGTGGTACTGAGCCAGCACTGGCGACAGCCGTTCAAGGTGCAGGACTGTATCGCGGCCCATTTTCTCGACGACCGGGCGCCACTGGCAGCGGTAGTCCAGTGCGCGCAGCTGCTTTGTCAGCGACGCAGCGAACTGCGCCAGGACGTGTGGTTCGTGCTGACCACACTGGAGGAAGAATCCAACGCCGGTGCCATGTATGCGGCATCCAGGCTACCCGGCGATACCACCATCGCGGTGGAAGTCGGGCCGGTGCTGGATGAGTATGCCACCCGGCTGTGCGCCGACCCGATCATCAATACCGGCGACCAGAAAGGTTATTACAGCCGCAGCGTGGTGCAGGCCCTGATCGCCGCGACGCGCCGGGCAGGCTACACGCCGCAGCCGGCGCTGCTGGTCGACTTTGCCTCCGACGCGAGTGCGGTGCTGAGTTCGGGTACCGATGCGCGGGCAGGCTGCATTGCCATCCCGACGGAAAACACCCACGGTTTCGAAATGGTCCTGGTGGAGGGGATCAGCGCCTGTGCCGGCAGCTTGCTGGAGTATCTGCTGCAGCCGCACGCGGCTGTCACTCCTGAGGAATGACCGAGATCTTGCCGTTGCGTTCGACGATGGCGAACTTGATCTGCTCGACCCTTTCGATGCCTTGGCTGTCCCGCGCTGATTCGAGAATGTCGTCCTCGGTCAGCCGGGCCCGGCGCATGCGTTGGTGAAGAAAGCGCCCCTGCTCGACGACCAGGGTGGCATGGCCATCCACCAGCCGCGCCAGGCGCCTGGAATTGAGCTTGGCCAGGGACAGGCCGACATCCAGGGCGATCAGCGTGGCGATCACCAGCATCGCATTGGTGAAGGAAAAGTCTTCGCCCAGCAAGGCCTGCTGGGTCGCTTCGCCGATGATCAGCAGCAAGACGAAATCGAAGGTGGTGAGGTCGGCCAGCGAGCGCCTGCCGGCCACGCGAAACAGCAGCATCAGGGCGACGTACATGCCTGCTGCGCGGAGAATCGAGTCCATGTCGAGCTCCTAGGGGAAAAGGAAGGTGGAGAAGCGTACCGCGCTGCTTTCGCCGGCCCTGACCACGCCCTCGAGGGTGCCGACATGTTCGCTGCGCAGGGTCAGGTAGAGGGTGGCGATACCGTCCTTGCTGGTACCCAGCTGCAGCAGCAGCGACTTGCCGTGGGACAATGACTGTTGCGGCTCGGGCTGCAGGGTCTCGATGCTGGCTTCACGTAGCAGTGTGCCGCCCAGCAGCACCATCACCGGCTTGCCTGCGCTGCCGTGAACGGTGATGCGCAGGTTGTCGGTGGTGCCGCTGCGGCTCAGTCGCTGATACTCGACCTGGACGCGGCCGTCTTCACTGGTGACCTGGGCATCGCTGAGCGGGCCGTTGCCGAACAAGCCGGCCAGGGCCAGCAGCACGATAAGCACCAGCACGTACCATCCCACCCGCTCGAAGCGCCACACGCGCTGCTGCATGCGCATGTCTTCCTCGACCGGGTGGCACCTGGAGACCAGTTCGTCTTCGCTCATGGCGTCAGCCCTCAGGCGCGTTCACCGCGCAACCAGCGTTGGTGGTAGGCCTGCAGGTGCGACAAGCCGTAAAGCGCGCTTTGCCGAATGACATCGGCGCGTTCGCCAAAAAAGCGCTGGCTACGGGTGAACACGGCCAGCGGCTCCCCGGCAAATGCCCAGGCAAAACACACCGTGCCCGGGGCGATGGCACCCTGCGGCTCGGGCCCGGCGACCCCGGTGCTGGCGATGGCCACGCTGGCGTCGCTGTCTTTCAGGGCGCCCAAGGCCATTTCCCAGGCCACTGCCTCGCTGGTCAGGCCGTAGCGTTCGATGGTTTGCGGGTTGACCCCGAGCAGGCGTTTCTTGGCGCTGGGCGAGTACACCACATAGCCGCTTTCCAGCACTTCGCCGGTGCCGGGGACCGCCGCCAGCAGCGCGACCATGGCGCCGGCGGTGCAGGACTCGGCGGTGGTCAGGAGCAGCTTGTGGGCCTTGAGGTAATCAAGGGCCTCGATTACAGGGTCGTTTGCCATGGCAGCTCACTCATGCGTCGTTTTGTGGTGGACGTGTTTCTACGGCGGTTGGTTCATTGCGTGTGGGCCACCTGTCATGGGCGGGCAAAGCTGGCTGAACTTTGCCTGGGCTGGCGGCTTCCTCTTAAGTAGGAGGGTGGCGCAAGACATGCACCACCGCCGGTTCAACCAGAGGAGAGGCGATCATGACCGAGCCCGTAACCTATTTCTGGATCGCCGTGGCGGCGATCATTCTGTTGGTCGATCTGTGGGCCATTGTCAGTGTGTTCCGCAGCGACAAGACCGATGTGACCAAGGCGATGTGGGCCTTGCTGCTGTTGGCGCTGCCGGTGGTCGGCCTGGCCATTTGGGGCGTGCTCGGGCCGCGTGGCATCAAGCGCGGCACTGGGCCGTCTTCGCCGGAACACAGCAAGGGATAGGAGGTGGACATGAACCAGCAATCGACGCCCGCGCGCAGCGAGCCCCAGGGGGAGCAGGAGCGCGACAACGATGCCCAGCGCCCCGATGGCTCGACGGGTACGGCGCATGATTCCACGGCGCAGAAAACCGCGCGGGAAGCGCCACGGCGCAAGCGCTGAACTCGCTGTTGCCAGAGCTGGCAAGAACCCTGTGGGAGCAACTGTCTTGCTCAATTTCTAAAAGCTGGCGCGATCCCTGTGGGAGCGGGTTCACCCGCGAAGCAGGCAACGCGGTGGATGGCACCGGCTGTGCCGGTGTTCGCGGCTAAAGCCGCTCTCACAGGGATCGCGCCAGTATTCAGAAATTGAGCAAGACAGTTGTTCCCACAGGTAAGCGGACTACTGCCATGCAGCTCTGCAGCCTCGGACACCACCCTTTCACATGCCAGGAGCCCCCGCGTGCCGCGCATCATCACTCCCTCCACACCGGAACACGAAATCACCGAGCACAACGCCCGCATGTTCGGTTCGCCCAAGGAGCGGCTGGATTTCTACCGCAAGGAGATCCAGTACGAAACCAGCATTCTGGCCAACCGCACCGACGCCTACCTCGCCGCGCAGTCGTTTCTGGTGATCGCCTTCGTGTCGTCGATGGGTAACCTCAACCAGAGCTGGGGCGAGATGTTCACCCTTATCGTGCCACCGTTCCTCGCCCTGCTCGGTGTGCTCAGTTCGCTCAACGCCTGGCCGGGTATTCGCGCGGCCTACAAGATCATCGAGCACTGGCAGTTGAAGCAGAGCCACCTGCTGCGCAGCGAGCCGCTGATGGGCCTGGCCTACGATGAATCGCCGCTGTTCAGCGAGGCCGAGACCTCGCTGGCCGGGCACCGCAAGTCATTGCTGTTTTCCCTGCGCACGCCGTGGATCTTCCTGGTGTTCTGGCTGGTGCTCGGCGCCTACGCCGTGTTCATCCAGCTGGCATGAGCCTGCGGCCCCCTCCGCCGGGGGGGGGCTGGTGCGGGTTCAGCGGCGGGCACGGCGCAATAGCGCGAACGCGCAACCACCCAACAGCAGCATGGCCGCAACGCTCAACACGCCAGGCCGGTTGGGCCGTTTATGGCGCCCGGCAGGCTGTGCCGCGCGGTCAGCGTCGGCTGTCGAAGCTGCCGCCTCGGCATCGATACGGCTCAGTTGCAGGCGCGTACCGTCGACCAGGATCAAAGTCAGGTCTTTGATGTCGCCTGCCGCGCGGCCGGGGAACACCGGTTCGCCGGTGGCATCGAGCGCGTCGTAGATGAACCGTTGCCCCTCCAGCCAGCCGAGGGCAGTCAGCAGTTCAGGCCCCAGGTAATATTTGCCATCCAGGAAGAACCCGGGAAACTGGTGCACCCGTTCAAGGTTCTCCACCTGGTAGCGTTCGCCCGGCTTCATGCCGGTTGCCGGGTCGATCATGGCTGCGTCCCCGCGAAGGCGTGGTCAGGCCCCAAAGTGCCGGCGGCAGCGCCCGGCACGAGGATGACCTTGCGGCAATCGTCCTGCTTCTGGTCGAACATCTTGTAGCCCATGGCCGCTTCTTCCAGGGCCAGGCGGTGGGTGACGATCAGTTCCGGCTGCAGGCGCCCGGCCTCGATGTGCTCGAGCAGTTCCGGCAGAAACTTCTGCACGTGGGTCTGGCCCATCTTGAAGGTGAGCCCCTTGTCGAAAGCGTCACCGAACATGAAGGCATGGATGAAACCGGCGTACACCCCCGGCACGCTGACCACACCGCCGCGGCGCACGGCGGCGATACTCTGGCGCAGCGCCTTGCCGCTGCTGCCTTCGATCTTCAGCGTGGTCAGCACCGTTTCGGTGGTGCTGCCCTTGGCCTCGAAGCCGACCGCATCGATCACCGCATCGACCCCGCGCATGCCAGGGGTAAGACGAATGATGCTGTCGGCCGGGTCGTCATCCTGCTCGAAATTGATCGGCACCACGCCGTAGGCATCACGGGCGAAGGCCAGCCGGTAGTCGTTGTCATCGACCATGAAGATCGTCTGCGCGCCGAGCATGCGTGCGCAGGCCGCGCTCAGCAGGCCGACCGGCCCGGCGCCGTAGATGGCGACCGTGGAACCCTGGCCGATCTGGGCATTGGTGACCGCCTGCCAGGCCGTGGGCAGGATGTCCGAGAGGAACAGCACCTTGTCGTCCGGCAGGGCGCTGGGCACTTTGAACGGGCCGGTGTTGGCCTTGGGCACCCGGACGAAATCGGCCTGGCCGCCGGGCACGCCACCGTACAGGTGGCTATAGCCAAACAGCGCCGCACCTGGCGGAATGCCTTTTTTGTTGAGGATCGCGCCACGGCCGGTGTTGGTGGTTTCGCAGGCAGCGAACTGCTCCAGCTGGCAGAAGAAGCAACTGCCGCAGGCGATCACGAACGGAATCACCACGCGGTCGCCGACCTGCAGGTTGGTCACGCCGCGGCCGGTCTCCTCGACGATGCCCATGAACTCGTGGCCGAAGATATCGCCAGGTTCGGTCTGCGGAATCTTGCCGTGATAGAGGTGCAGGTCGGAGCCGCAGATGGCGGTGGCGGTGACCCGCAGGATGATGTCGTCCTCGTCCTGGAGGATCGGGTCGGGGACGTTGTCGACCCTGACGTCCTGGCTGCCGTGGTATGTCAATGCTCTCATGGGTTCAGCTCCTGCAATAGCGGGTGGGGGAAATGCTCTATGCAGGGGAAGTCGGGGCGGGCGGTAAAGTTCAGGCGGAATCATCCAGTGGCGATGCCGGGCGCCGTCGGCCCCAGCCAAGTGAACCTTGCCCGGTGGGTGCGCTCGACTGACAAACAGCGTACGGACCGCCTTCATGAATGCACTCACCGAGCAGATCAGCATCGAGCAGCGCCGGCTCGAAGCAATCAATCGTTGGTTCCTGCTGTTCGACGACCTGGAACGCCGCCGCGAGTGCCCCAGCAGCCATCACGAAGAATTGCTGCGCCAGGCCGATGAAATGGATCGCCTCGGCCTGGTGCCGTGGCAGCAATGGCGCGATTTGCGGCGGCTGGCCGATCGCGCGTTTCTCAAGGCCATCGCTGGCGCGGATTACCACCCTCGCTGACACCCGCGGGTGGCCGCAGGCCATGAATTACCGGGGTGCCGTTCATTAGTTCGGCGGGCAACTGTCACAGATCATCGCGACTGAACTTGACGCAACATCGCCACGTCCCTCCCATGAATGCCTGCGGAAATCCGGCATTTGTCCACCACCAGCTACGAGGGCGTAATGATGGAAAAGACCGATCAAAGCTCGACCTCTTCACCCCAGCGCGGCCAGGACCATGTGCACGCCATCGGTGAAGAAGCCGGGGCACTGCTGGGCGAAGCCAGGCAGAAAGGTAGCGAGCAGCTGGAGCACTACCGCGACAGCGCCGCCGATCAGCTCGACTCGCTGCAACAAGGGGCGCGCTCGGCGGCAGCGGCACTGCAAGACAACGACAGCCTGGGCCTGTCCCAGTACCTGACCCAGGCGGCGGAGTGCGTCGGTGAGTTTGCCGAGCAGGTGCGCCACGAAAGTGCCGAAAGCCTGTTGCAGCGCGGCGCGCAGTTGGCCAAGAGCAACCCGGCGCTGTTTTTGGCCGGCAGCGTGGCAGTCGGCTTTGCCATCTCGCGTTTCATGCGAGCCAGCGCCAGCCATGCCACCTCTGCCACCCCCGCAACGGCCAGCGCCGGGGAGGGCTTGAGCGAACAACGGCATGCGCAACCGGTGGTGCCCGACCGGGGCAGTGACGTATCCACCCGCGAACCCTACACCCCCGTCGACCCGACCGGGCCGGGTGCCGGCACGCCGGTCACTGGCAGCCCGTTCGAGCGCGACGCGCTCAAAGGAGGCGAATGATGAACAAGGACTCTTTGCACACGACCCCAGGCGTGCACACGCCGGCTGACGACCCGGTCGGTGTCGGCGGCCTGCTGCGCCAGTTGATGCGCGAGGTACCAGAGCTGTTCACCAAGGAACTGGCCCTGGCCAAGGCCGAGCTGCAGCACAACCTGGCCACCCTCAAGGCCGGTACCGCAGCGGTGGCGGCCGGCGCCATCGTGGTGCTGGCGGGCTTCGTCATCCTGTTGCTGGCGGCGGTCTATGCGCTTGCGCTGGTCGTCCAGCCCTGGCTGGCGGCACTGATCGTCGGTGCGGTGACGGTGGTGATCGGCTTCATCATGCTGCAGTCGGGCAAAAAGCAGTTCGAACCTGGCCATCTGGCCCCTGACCGTACCCTGCATGCCATGCAGCAGGACAAGGACACGCTGAAGAGGAAACTGCCATGACCACGGCCTTCGAACATGAAGCACACAAGGACCCGGACCTGCTGGAGCAGGAAATCAACGCCAAGCGCGAGCACATCAGCGACCTGGTAGACGCCCTGGAGCAGCGCCTCAGCCCGGGCCAGATGGTCGACCGGGTGCTGGCCTATGCCAAGGGTAACGGCGGTGAGTTCTGCCACAACCTGGGCACCACCCTGAAGAACAACCCGGTGCCTGCCACCCTGACCGTGCTGGGCCTGGCGTGGCTGGGGCTGAACCAGAACCGCCCATTCAACCCGGGGCCGGTGCACCAGGGGCCGGGCCTTGGCGACAAGCTGGGGGAGGCGGTGGAAACGGTCAAGGGCGCCTTCGCCTCGGCAGGCGAGGCGATGCACGATGCCAACCAGAAAGTGCGCATGAAGGCGCATGACATGCGCGACCGGGCCAGTGAACTTGGCAGTGGTGCGCGCGAGTCCGTGGGCGCATCCGCCGATAGCTTGCGCAGTTCCGCGCACAAGGTCGGTGACCAGGCGAGCGCAGTGAAAAGCCAGTTCGATCATTTGCTGCAGGAGCAGCCGCTGGTGTTGGCCGCCCTGGGCATTGCACTGGGTGCTGCGTTGGGGGCGGCGCTACCCGCTACCCGCAAGGAAGACCAGCTGATGGGCGCGGCCAGTGACCAGCTGACCGACACGCTCAAGGCCAAAGGCAGCGAGGTCAAGGCGTCGGTCGCGCAGTCCCTGGAGGAAAGTGCAGGCAAAGCGCCGACCCAGCCAGGGCGCAGCACCGACGGCTCCGACCTGTCATCCGGGCTGGGCTTTACTTCCTGAGGCGTCCGGTACCAGCCCCTTCCGCCTGTGCTGAAGGGGTCGGTGCCTGGTGCGTATCGCGGGTCCGTGTCAGGCGGCTTCCTCGGCCAGGCGCTTGAGCAACGCTTTGGCCGCCGCTTCGGAAGACGCCGGGTTCTGCCCGGTGATCAAATGGCCATCTTCGACCACATGGCTTGCCCAGTCCGCCGCTTTCGAATACTCCCCGCCGTTGCCCTTGAGCATGTCTTCCACCAGGAAGGGCACCACCTCGGTCAGCCCGACCGCCTGTTCCTCGCTATTGGCAAAACCGGTCACGCGTTTGCCCTTGACCACCGGGTGCCCGTCGGGTGCCTTCACGTTTTTCAGCACGCCCGGTGCGTGGCACACGGCAGCGATCGGCTTGTTGGCGGCATAGAACGCTTCCAGCAGGGTACGCGAGTTCTCGTCTTCGGCCAGGTCCCACAGCGGCCCGTGGCCGCCGGGGTAGAACACCGCATCGAAGTGGTAGGGGTCGATTTCGCCGAGCGGTACCGTGTCGGCCAGCGCCATCTGCCCTTCGGTGTCGCGGGCGAAGCGCCGGGTGGCCGCGGTCTGGGCGTCGGCTTCGTCGCTTTTCGGGTCCAGTGGTGGCTGGCCGCCCTTGGGCGAGGCGAGGGTGACGTCGGCGTCGGCATCGACAAACACGTAGTAGGGCGCAGCGAACTCCTCCAGCCAGAAACCGGTTTGCTTGCCGGTGTCGCCCAGCTGGTCATGGGAGGTCAGCACCATCAGGATCTTTTTCATGCAGGCCTTTCTCCGAAAGCAAGGGCAGGGCGCCGCTCGCCCTGCATTACTGTGGGAGGGTGGTGCACGGCAAGCGTTCCATCAGCTTGCCGGAACCATGGCCGCGGCGCGGCTGCCGAATGCAGGCAAACGACAACCGGGGGTCGCAATGCCAAATCTTCCTGTCATCGGGGTCACTGCCTGTTCCTACACGGTGGGCCCGCATGCGGTGCAATTGAACGACGACAAGAATGCGCGGGCGGTGGCCAGCGCGGCCAAAGGGTTGCCACTGATCCTGCCGATGTTCCCGGAACTGCTCGCTATCGATGACATCATCGATAGCCTGGACGGGTTGTTGTTCACCGGCTCGCCGTCGAACATCGAGCCGCACCACTACGACGGGCCGCCCAGCCCGCCCGGCACCCAGCACGATGCCGCGCGTGACCACCTGGCGTTGCCACTGTGGCGTGCGGCGGTTGCTGCAGGCCTGCCGGTGCTGGGCATCTGCCGAGGGTTCCAAGAGATGAACGTGGCCTTCGGCGGCAGCCTGGTGCAACAGTTGCACCAGCCCGGCGCCGAGCACGAGCCGCCGAGCAACGAACCGGTCGAAGACCAGTACGCACCGGTCCATCTGCTGACGGTGCGGCCCGGCGGGGTGCTGCAGCGGCTGGGCTTGCCGGAGGTGATCGAGGTCAATTCGGTGCACGGTCAAGGTATCGAGCGCGTTGGCGAAGGGCTGCGCATCGAAGCCGTGGCCGAGGACGGCCTGGTCGAGGCGCTGTCCGTGCAAGGCAGCCGGGCGTTTGCCCTGGGTGTGCAATGGCACCCGGAATGGCAGGTGATGTTTTACCCTCAGTACCTGGCGATCTTCCGCGCGTTTGGTGAAGCGTGCCGAGCCCGGGCGGCGCAGCGCCCCGGACGCTGCCGGCAAAAACTGAACATTGCCGCCAGCGAACCCTCCAATGGCAGGTGATCCGGAGGAATAGCCATGCAACCGCAAACCGAAGGGCTGGAAGAGCAGGGGCCGAGCAAGGTGCCGTTCATCAACGACCCACTAAAACCTTCGTCACCACCATTGAATGATGCCGATGCCACGGATGCCGACGAGGCAGAGCAGGACATTCAGGACGACGGCGAATCGCTGTGAACAGGAGCACCCCGGGCGCCAGGCGATGAAAGAGAACGTCAGCATGCCAGCCAGCTGCAGCCCACCGGCGACCCAATGTCAGGCGGCGGGCCTGCTGGCACTGGGCGCGCTGAGTGTGCTGGCCTCCGGGCTGGCGCCGCTTGACCGGGCCGATTGGCTGATCGAAAACGTCTTGCCGCTAGCGTTGTTGCTGGGCCTGGTGCTTACCCTGCGCCGCTGGCGGTTTTCGCTGGCGGCCTATCTGGGCATCCTTGGCCTGTTGCTGATTCATGAGCTGGGCGCGCACTACACCTATGCCAAGGTGCCTTACGACGCTTGGCTGGATACACTCACCGGGCACTCGCTGAATGCCTGGATGGGCTGGCAGCGCAATCAGTTCGACCGCCTGGTTCACCTGAGCTACGGCCTGTTGTTCACCCTGCCGATCCGCGAGCTGCTGCAACGGCAAAGCCCGCTGCGCGGTGGCTGGCTGGTGTTGTGCACGCTCGCCATGGTGCTTGCGACCTCGGCACTGTACGAACTGGTGGAGTGGGTCGGTGGCCAATACCTGGGCGACGACCAGGCGCAAGCCTTCCTGGCGACGCAGAAAGACCCGTGGGATGCGCAGAAGGACATGGCCCTGGCCTTGTTGGGTTCGCTGGTGTGCTTGCTGGGCCTGCGCATTGCGTCAGGCAAGCATCACGCTACGGCGCACTAGAAGTGAAAGATGGTATTTATTCGCGATTATTTCTCATTTACACTTGCCGCCTTTCTTCGCCGCCAGCCTTGCGCCAGGATGCAACGTGTCGTTCGAGCCCGCCAAACCGACGCTGCTGTCTACCTTGGTACGTCACTATGACGAGCTGGTGGACCACATTCGCCGCCGCTTCGGTGACCGAGGCATGGCCCGCGACATGGTGCATGATGTGTGCCTGCAGTTGCTCGAGCGCGGTGAGAAAGAAGACATCCGTGCGCCGCTGGCCTTGCTGCGCAAGATCTCCAGCGACACCGCCGTGAGCCATTACCGCAGCGAGCGCCGCCGGGGCGCCTGGGTCCAGGCGTTTGCCGAACTGCCGGAGGTGGCTTGCCCGGCAGCCACCCCGGCGCACCGGTATGATGCCGAGCGCGAACTGCAACTGCTGGCCGAGGCCATTGAACGTCTACCACCGCGCTGTCGAGCCGTTTTCATCATGCACAAGATTCACCAGATGCCGCAGGCCGAGGTCGCCGAACACCTGGGTCTTTCCATCAAGACCGTGGAAAAGCACCTGCGCCTGGGCGTGGCCGCATGCCGGCAGCGGCTTGGCCGTGACGAGGTGCAGGCATGACGGACAAGCCCGGGCAGGCGCCGCTGGACGACGCCTTGCAACGCCATCGCGAACAACTCAAGCAGTTGTTCCCGCTGCCGCCGGCCAGGCCTGCGAAAACCAGGGTGGCGAGTTCTGCGGCTACCGCGCTGGCGGTTGCGCTCAGCTTCGCCGCCTTGGCCTGGCTGAACCCCGCTTACGAGCGTGAGCATTTCGCTGCCGCTATCGGCGAGCGGCGCGCTGTACAGCTGAGCGATGGCAGCAAGCTGCTGCTCGACAGCGGCACCCAGGTCGATGTCAGTTGGCGGCTGCGCAGCCGTGAGGTCAGCCTGCGCGGCGGGCAAGCGCTGTTCGATGTGTCCTCGGCGGTGTACCGGCCGTTCGTGGTGCGCGCCGGGCTTACCGAGGTCGAGGTGCTCGGCACGCTGTTCAATGTTCGCCGCCTGGATAACGACGATGTTCGGGTGACGCTGGCGCGCGGGCGGGTGGATGTCGCTGTAGCGGCAGCCGCGCAACCGGCTGTGCAGCTTGTGCCGGGGCAGCAGGTCGACTCAATTGCTGGGCAGCTGCGGCCCGTGGCGAAGGTCGACGCTGCCAAGGCAATGGCCTGGAAGGACGAGCGCATCGTGTTCGAGCAGACACCGCTGGACGAGGCGGTGGCGGTGCTGCGTCGCTATCGCAAGGCTGCCATTCACCTGAACGACCCGAGCCTGGCCGGGTTGAAGGTGACGGGCGTGTTCGAGACGCGCAACGTCGAGCGGCTGCTGGCGCTGCTACCCAGCATCCTGCCGGTTGCCGTGCAGCAGCAAGGGGACGGCAGTGTGCTGATCCGCCGCAAAGCGGGGCAAAAATAATCGTCGGGCGCAGGTAGGGTTTTCCGGTTCGCGGGGCGGCTAGTGAAAAAGCCCACCCACAAAAAGGAATTCGAGTCGTGCAGTTTCCCTTGCCCAGTCGTCAATTACGCCTGTCGTTGCTTGCCAGTAGCCTGCTTATCGCCGTGTCGGCCCAGGCCCAGGAAAAGCTGGCGCTGGACTTGCCTGCCGCGCCGCTGGACGAGGCGATCAACACCCTTGCGCAGCAATCTTCGGTACAGATCATCGTTGCCGGCGACGTCGCTGCTGGCCGAAAGGCGCCGGCGGTGAAGGGCCGGTTCACCGCGCAGGAGGCATTGCAGACGCTAGTCAAGGACAGCGGCTTGCACGTGCAGGCCAAGGATGAGCGCACGTTCATCATCGTCCCGCAGGCTGCACCCAGTGCCGTTGCCGAACCCCGCAGCGCACCCGTGGAAATGGCGCAGATGGAAATCACCGCCTCGCGTACCAGCAGCAGCCTGGTTTCCGCGACGCGGCAAGCCACGCTGATCGAGCATGAGCAATTGCAGGAACTGCGCCAGGGCTCGGAGAGCCTGGCCACGGTCCTGGCCAAGGCCATTCCGGGCATGTCCGATTCCAGCCGCACGGTCACCGAGTACGGCCAGACCCTGCGTGGGCGCAGCATGCTGGTGATGGTCGACGGGGTGCCGCTCAACACCAACCGCGACTCTTCGCGCAACCTGGCCAACATCGACCCGGCGCTGATCGAACGGGTCGAGGTCATCCGTGGCAGCAGCGCCATCTACGGCAGCGGCGCCACGGGTGGCATCATTTCCATCACCACACGGCCTGCCGGTGGCGAAAACCGTGGCGAAACCAGCCTGAGCGCCACCTCACCGCTCAGCCGCCTGGGCCGCGATGGCCTGGGCGGCCAGTTCCCGCAGTATTTCGCCGGCTCCCAGGGCGCGGTGGATTATTCGTTCGACTTCGGTACCCGCCACACCGGTGCCTCGTACGATGCGCACGGCGAGCGGATCGCCCCGGAGCCCAGCCAGGGCGACCTGTTCGACTCCAACAGCTACAACATCGGCGGCAAGCTGGGGCTGCGCATCGACGACGACCAGCGCATCCAGCTTGCCGCCAGCCACTACGAGGCGCGCCAGGATACCGACTACGCCACCGACCCGAGCGTGGCCCGGTATCCGGCAGGATCGGTGCCGGCCAATGCGATCAAAGGCCTGGACCTGGATGAGCAGAACCATATTCGCAATACCCTGGTGAACCTCGAGTACGAGCACCTCGACGTTTTCGGCAGCAAGCTGTCTGCGCAAATGTACTATCGGGACTACTTCACCCGCTTCACGCCGTTCGATGCCCGCGCCGTGGCCACCCGTGGCGGCAACGTCGACCAGATCATGCAGAACAGCGAGGTGTTCGGCAGCCGCCTGACCCTGCGCACCCCGCTCGGCAGCAGCGGCGACACCGAACTGGTGTGGGGCGGCGACTACAACCAAGAGCGCAGCGACATGCCGATCGATGTGTTCGACCCGGCGGCTTACGATGCCAGCGGCGGGCTGGTGTTCGACAAGATCGGCAAGCTCACCTACATGCCGCCGCTCAAGACCCGTAGCGCCGGGGCGTTCGCGCAATTGCAGCATCGCTTCGATGAGCACTGGTCGGTGGATGGCGGCCTGCGCTACGAATACTCCACCGCCGAATTCGATGACTTCGTTCCATTGTCCGAAGCCACGGCTGCCTCGCCGGTGGCGGTGGAAGGCGGCGAGATTCATTACGATGCGCTGCTGTCCAACCTCGGCATCGTCTATTCGCCGGTGCTCGGCCAGGAAATCTACGCGTCGTTCAGCCAGGGCTTCCAGCTGCCTGATGTGGGCATCCAGTTGCGCAACGCGCGGCGTGGCTTCGACTTGGGGGCGTCGAACCTGGAGCCGGTGAAAACCAACAATTACGAGCTTGGCTGGCGGGGTGAGCTGGGGAGCAACACGCTGGGCACCCTGGCGGTGTTTTACACCACCTCCAAACTGGGTGATGTGCAGAGTTTCAACAATGGCCTGATTCTGACCCGCACCAAGGAGCGCATCTACGGTGCCGAGGCCAGTGCCGATTGGTTGACCGACGATGCGGTGTGGGGCGCTGGCGGCAGTGCCACCTGGATGCGCGGGCGCGAAAAGCCGGACGGCAAAGGCTGGCAGGACATGACCGGCTATCGCGTTCCGCCGCTGAAACTGACCGCCTATGTGCAGTACAAGCCGAGTCTGGACTGGAGCAACCGCCTGCAAGCCACGTTCTTCGATGGCAAGGACTACCGGCTCGATGGCATCGACAGCTTCGGTCGGCACCAGGTGAGCAGCTATACCACCGTGGACCTGGTCAGCCAGTATCAGCTTTCCCCGGACGACAAGGTCAGCGTCGGCATTCAGAACCTGTTCAATCGTGACTACTACCCGCTGTACAGCCAGTTGCTGCGCAATAACAACAACACCAGCCACCTGCCGGCACCCGGCACCGTGCTGACGGCCAGCTATACGCACGACTGGTGACCGCCGTCCAGGCAGTGTGAACCTTGCCGCCTGGCGGTAAGTCACAGCTGTGACGACGAACCCGTGGAGGGGCTGTGATGATTCATCTGGGCTGCGCGGGCTGGAGCCTGTCACGCCAGTACGCCGATGCTTTTGCTGCGCCCGGCAGCCACCTGCAACGCTACGCTGCCAGGTTCAACGCGGTGGAGATCAACAGCAGCTTCTACCGGCCCCATCGGCCGGAAACCTATGCCCGCTGGGCCACATCGGTGCCTGAGGGTTTTCGTTTTGCGGTCAAGCTGCCGAAAGCCATCACCCATGAGCAACGCCTGGAACGCTGCGAGCCGGCGCTCGAGGCGTTTCTGGCCGAGTGCGGGCAATTGGGCGAGCGCCTGGGTTGCCTGTTGGTGTAGTTGCCACCGTCGTTGGGCTTTGCCGAGCCGGTGGCGCAGCGCTTCTTCGAAAGCCTGCGCGAACGCTATGCCGGGGCGGTGGCGATCGAGCCCAGGCACGCCAGTTGGCAGTCGGCGCAGGCAATGCTGAGCGACCTACGCATCGCCCAGGTCGCGGCGAGCCCTTCGCGTTTCGCCACCGATGCGCTGCCGGGTGGTTGGCCCGGGCTGGTTTACTGGCGCCTGCATGGCGAGCCGCGGATTTATCATAGCGAGTACTCCACGGCTTACCTGCAAGGCCTGGCCGAACGATTGCAACGCAGCCGAGCTGCGGGTGTGCCCACATGGTGCATTTTCGACAACACAGCGTCCGGCGCGGCGTTGGGTAATGCGTTGGACCTTGAGCAGCGTTTGCGTTGAAGCAAGCCGATCAAACTTTCGGCTGTGTACAGGCTCTTCTGAAAACACTTGGCTGATACGAGGACGCGTTCATGAAGCACACCGATGGCAAGACCGGCGACAAGGTTCCCCGGCCGATTTCCTCTGAAGAGGCGCAGCGCGGCGAGCAAGCGACTGACCCAGTGCTGGAGAACCCTGACCCGGATACCGAGGTGGTGGACAAAGTGATCACGCCGACGTCGATCAAGGAACAGGAAGAACAGACCCGAAAAATCAGGCAACGCCTGGCTGATGCCGAGGGCAAACCACAGCCTTGAACGGCAGTGCCTGGCACCGGCTGCGCCGGTGTTCGCGGCCACGGCCGCTCCCACAAGTACTGCGCAAGCCCGGGGCTGCGTCGTTCCCTGTGGGGGCGGGCGACGCGATGCATGGCACCGGCTGCGCCGGTGTTCGCGGCCACGGCCGCTCCCACAAGTACCGCGCAAGCCCGGGGCTGCGTCGTTCCCTGTCGGAGCGGGCGACGTGGTGCATGGCACCGGCTGCGCCGGTGTTCGCGGCTAAAGCCGCTCCCACAAGTACTGCGCAAGCCTGGGGCTACATCGTTCCCTGTGGGAGCGGGCGCGCCCGCGAAGCAGGCGACGCGGTGCCTGGCACTGGCTGCGCCGGTGTTCGCGTGATCGTGTAGCCAGCGTCATCCGCTCGTTGAGCTACACCATGGCCTGCGTAAGCCCCGGGTCATGGCTGCCGCTCGGCCACCGCTCGCAACGTACGCAACGTCACCACCGGCGCATCGACCACGAACCGGTTGGCCAGCCATCCCGGCACATCCCCGGCAGGGTCGGCCTGCAACTGGTAAGTCACCTCGGTCTTGCGCTCACCCAGCGGTTTCATCCGCCACTCACCACTGACATGCTGCACGCGGATCAGCCCGGCCACGTTGGGGATTTTCCCGGGTTCGGCGCTAAGGTGGCGCAGCAGCGTACCATCGTCCAGGCGTTCGGTGGTGACCCTCAGCACGATGTCACGCGGCATCGTCGGCCACGGCAGGTCGGTGGTCAGGTACACCCAGGTGCTGTCGCCCTGCACATCCAGCAAGCGCATCTCGGCGCAGGCGTACAGCCATTTGCAGGCCACCCGCAGGTTCTCCTGCAGGTCCGTGAGCGTGCGAACGCTGGCCTGCATGGTGCTGACCCCACGGAACTGCTGGTACGGCGAATCGGCAACGTTGCTCAGGTACACACGGATGCCTTCGCGGTCGTAGGCCAGCTTCCAGTCATCGGCGGCTGAGGCGAGGCAGGGCAGCAGCAGGGCGGCAAGCAGCAGGCGGCGGTTCATGGCGGGTACCGCGCGGGGATGGGTATTTCAGTATGCGCGGCAAACGCAAAGCCCGCCAGATTGGCGGGCTTGCGGGCATCGACCTGCGCTTAGCGCTTGGGGTTCAGCGTCAGGTGCACGTGACGGTTCACATCCTTGTACAGCAGGTAGCTGAACTTGCCTGGACCGCCGGCGTAGCAGGCTTGCGGGCAGAATGCGCGCAGCCACATGAAGTCGCCGGCCTCGACCTCGACCCAGTCCTGGTTCAGGCGGTATACCGCCTTGCCTTCCAGCACGTACAGGCCGTGTTCCATCACGTGGGTCTCGGCGAACGGAATCACGCCGCCCGGCTGGAAGGTGACGATATTCACGTGCATGTCGTGGCGCATGTCGGCCATGTCGACGAAGCGGGTGGTGACCCAGCGGCCTTCGGTGCCCGGCATCTCGATGACGGTGGCGTTGTCCCGGTGGGTAACGAAGGACTCAGGCACGTCCAGGCCTTCGACTTTCTGGTAATGCTTGCGCAGCCAGTGGAAGGTGACGTTGGACTTGCTGTTGTTGCGCAGGCTCCACTCGGCGCCCGGGGCCAGGAAGGCGTAGCCACCCGGTACCAAGGTGTGGTGCTTGCCTTCGACGGTGATGTCCAGCTCGCCTTCGACGATGAACACCACGGCTTCGGCGTTCGGGTCCAGCTCAGGGCGCTCGCTGCCGCCTTCCGGGGCAACTTCGACGATGTACTGCGAGAAGGTTTCGGCAAAACCGGTGAGCGGGCGGGCGATGACCCACATGCGCATCTTGTCCCAGAACGGCAGGTGGCTGGTGACGATGTCACGCATCACGCCCTTGGGTATGACGGCATAGGCTTCGGTGAACATGGCACGGTCAGTCAGCAGCTCGGTCTGAGCCGGGTGCCCACCGTGGGGGGCGAAGTACGAATGGTTCGACATGGACGATCTCGACTTGTTGTTCTCTCCCCATGCCGTGAACCGCACCGGCCGGTGCGGCGCAGGGGATGTGGCGACAGAATAGGGGCGAGTGCGTGCCATCCACAAATTAAATGTTGGAATACCCGGTATTTGCTGGCTGAATGTTCACCTGGCGGCCGGCATGCCGTTCCGGCAAGCGGTCGCCCTGGCCGAACAGCTTGTGCCGCAAGCTGCCTTCGGCATAGCTCAGCGGATAGCGGCCACGCCGTTGCAGCTCCGGCACCAGCAGTTCGACCACCTGGGCCAGGTCGTCCGGCTGCACGGCGTAGGTCAGGTTGAAGCCATCGATGCCGGTCTGCTCCAGCCAGCGTTCCAGCTGGTCGGCAACCTCGCTGGCCGAGCCCACCAGCACCGGGCCACGGCCACCCAGGCCGATGAACTCGGCGGCCTCGCGCACGCTCCAGCGGCGGTTCGGGTCGGCGGCGGTAAAGGCGGCCAGGGCGGCACGCCCCGCATCGTTCTCGACATATTCGATCGGTGCCTCGGGGTCGACGCCGGCGAAGTCGATACCGGTCCAGCCCGACAGCAGGGCGAGGGCGGCGTCGAGGTCGACATAGCGGCGATACTCGGCGAAGCGCGCCTCGGCCTCTTCGCGGGTGGCGGCGACGATCAACAGCGCCTGGGCATAGATCAGCACCTCGTCACGGCCGCGCCCGGCCGCCTCGCTGGCCTGGCGGATGCCGTCGGCGTAGCGCCGCAACACCGTCGGCGTCGGCCCGCTGATGAAGACACATTCGGCGTGCCGTGCGGCGAACTGCTGGCCGCGTGCCGAAGCGCCGGCCTGGAACAACACCGGCGTGCGTTGCGGCGAGGGCTGGCACAGGTGCATGCCCGGCACCTGGAAGTGCTCGCCGGCATGCGCGATGGGGTGCACCCGCGACGGCTCGATATAGCGCCCGCTGTCACGCTCCAGCAGCACCGCGTCATCGTCCCAGCTTTTTTCCCAGAGCTTGTACAACACTTGCAGGTATTCCTCGGCCAGGTCGTAGCGCTGGTCATGGCCCAGCTGCCGCGCCAGGCCCAGATTGCGCGCGGCGCTGTCGAGGTAGCCGGTGACGATGTTCCAGCCGACCCGGCCATTGCTCAGGTGATCGAGCGTGGACATGCGCCGGGCGAAGGGGTAGGGGTGCTCGTAGGTCAGCGAGAAGGTCACGCCAAAGCCCAGGTGTTCGGTAACCCCGGTCATGGCCGGTACCAGCAGCAGCGGGTCGTTCACCGGTACCTGCACGCCGCCGCGCAGGGCGGCTTCGGGGCCGCCCTGGTAGACGTCGTAGATACCCAGCACATCGGCGATGAACAGCGCGTCGAACAGCCCGCGTTCGAGCAGGCGGGCCAGGTCGGTCCAGTAATCCAGGCGGTTGAAGGCCACGCTGGTGTTGCGCGGATGACGCCACAGCCCGGGGGACTGGTGGCTGGCGGCATTCATGCTGAAGGCGTTGAAGCGGATCGGGCGGGGCATGCCAGGTGCGCTCCGTTCAAGGCAATACGGAAGCCGGGTAGACCGCTTCGGCCACCTGCAGCTTGCGTGGAATCAGGCCCAGCCCCTGGAAGGTGTCAGCCAGCTTCTGTTGTTCGGCAACGATCTGCGGGGTGATGGCCACGGCGTTGTAATTGCGCCGTTCGCTGGCCACTGCCAGCACGTTGGCGTTGATCCCCAGCTGTGGCGCGAGCAACGCGGCGACTTCTGCAGGCTTGGCGTTGGCCCACTGGCTGACCTTGCCCAGTTCGCTGAAGAAGGTCTTGAGCAACTCACGATGCTGGTCGGCGAAACTGGCGGTGGACAGGTAGAAGGTGCGGTTGTTGGACAGGCCACTGCCGTCGCGCAGGTTCTTCAGGCCGGGCTGGCTTTCTGCGGCGGCCAGGAACGGATCCCACAGGGTCACGGCCTGGACGCTGCCCGACTGCAGGGCAGCCACGGCATCGGCGGCGTTGTTGACGTAGGCGGGGGTGATGTCGCGGTAGCTGAGGCCGGCCTGTTCCAGGGCCACGGCCAGCAGGTATTGGGCGTTCCAGCCGCGGCCGGTGGCCACGCGTTTGCCCTTCAGGTCCTGTACGCTGGCCAAGTGGTCCTGTTCGCGCACCACCAGGCCGATGCCGCGTGGGTAGGGCTGCTCGGCAGCCAGGTAAACCACCGGTTTGCCTGCGGCCTGGGCGAACACCGAGGGCGCGTCGGCGGCATGGCCGAGGTCGATGGCGCCGGTGCTCAGGGCTTCGAGCAGTTGCGGGCCAGCGGCGAACTCATGCCAGCTGACTTTCACCCCCTGTGGCGCCAAGGCCTTCTCCAGGGCGCCGCTGCCCTTGAGAATGTTGATGCTGTTGAATTTCTGATAGCCGATGCGCAGGGTTTTGGCCTCGTCGGCGAGGGCTTGGGACCAGGGCAGCAAGGTACTGGCGACACTGGCCAGCAAGCCGCCGATCAGCAGGCGGCGCAGGGGCGAAAAGGCACGGGAAGGCATGGGCGTTGCTCCTTGAGTCGGGTGGGAAACGATGTATCCAGACTAAGGAGGCGGCGTTTGGCTTTCAATTTTTATATGTCGGTTTGTTAGATTGTTTTGTTATTTTTATATCCGTTTGTTTTATGGCGCTGTGCCGCGCCGGGTGGCTACCCGACCAACAGCGTGCTTCCCTGCATGGCCTCGCTCGCGGATAATCGCCACATTCCAATAAACAGCCTGTGAGTGGGTATGAGTGATTCCGTAGTCGGCCTTGGCCAGCCTGAAACCGCCGGGGGGCGCAAGACGCGCAAGAACAACCCGGAGAAAACCCGCGAGGACATCCTCCAGGCCGCCGTCAACGAGTTCGTCCAGCAAGGCCTGGCCGGTGCCCGCGTCGATGCCATCGCCGAGCGCACCGCCACCTCCAAGCGCATGATCTACTACTACTTCGGCAGCAAGGAGCAGCTGTACTGCGAGTGCCTGATCAAGCTGTATGGCGACATCCGCAAGACCGAGCAGAGCCTGGACCTGGAGTCGCTGCCGGCCGAACAGGCGATCCGCCGGCTGGTGGAGTTCACCTTCGATCACCACGACCGCAACGTCGACTTCGTGCGCATCGTCTGCACCGAGAACATCCACTACGGCGAGTACGTCAAGCAGTCGCCGGCGATCCGCGAAATGAGCAGCCTGGTGCTCCAGGCGTTGGCCAATACCTTGCACCGTGGCGTGCAGGACGGGGTGTTCCGCGCAGGTATCGAAGTCATCGACCTGCACATGCTGATGAGCTCGTTCTGCTTCTACCGGGTGTCCAACCGCCACACCTTTGGCGAGATCTTCCAGATCGACCTGTCCGATGAGCAGATCAAGCAGCGCCACAAAACCATGATTGGCGATGCGGTGTTGCGTTACATCCGCGCCTGATCGGCGATTTTTTACTGCTCGTACCGGCCTTTTCGCGGGTAAACCCGCTCCCACAGGGCGCCGTACAGTCTTCAAGACTGGCACGGTCCTGTGGGAGCGGGTTTACCCGCGAAAGGGCCGGTACAGGCGGCTATCACTCGCCCAACCGCTGCTCGCGCGACGGCGGGTAGCCAAAGTACGCCGCATAGCACTTGCTGAAGTGCGACACCGAAACAAACCCGCAGGCCACCGCCACCTCCATCACCGACAGGTCGGAATACTGCAGCAGGCGGCGGCTCTTGGTGATGCGCAACTCCATGTAGTAACGCCGTGGCGAGGTGCCCAGCTGGGCCTGGAACAGCCGGTCGATCTGCCGCCGCGAGCGCCCGCTGTAGGCGGCCAGTTGGTCGAGGCTGAGGGTTTCCTCGAGGTTGTTTTCCATCAGCTCGACGATGGTGCGCAGGTGCAGGCTCATCGACTTCTTCGCCCCGGGCCCGACCTGGCGGTAGCGGGCACCGGAGAACGACAGGATTTCCTCGACGCCTTCGGCCAGCCCGTCACCATACAAGCGGCGCACCAGGCCGAGCATCAGCTCCATGGCGCCGTTGGGGCTGGCGGCGCTGAGGCGGTCGCGGTCGAGGGTGAAGCTGGCGGGGGTGATGCGCGTCTGCGGGCTGCGCTCGGACAGGCTGGCGCGCTGCTCGGGGTGAATGCTGCAGCCGTAATCGTCCAGCACCCCGGCGCGGCCAAGGAACCAGGCGCCGTTCCATAGCCCGCCCAGGGCCATGCCATGGGCCGCGCAATCGCCCAGCAGGCGGTCGAGTTCGGGGTACTTCAAGGGCGTGCGCAAGCCGCCGCAGATCACCAGCAGGTCCAGCTCCCTGAGCGCCTCGGCGGACAACTCGGTGGCCACCAGCTCCAGGCCCAGGTCGCTGAGCACGCGGTCGCCATCCAGTGACAGCGGGGTGAAGCGGAAGCTGTCGGCGCGCAGCAGGTTGGCCGTGACCAGCACGTCCATGGCCACGGTGAAGCTGGCCATCGAGAAGTGTTCGAGCAATACGAAGTCGACCCGGTAGGGTGCCTGGGCATTGGCGCTGGTGGTCTTCAGCCGCAGCATGTTGCTGGTGCTGGTCTTCTTGCTGAACTGGCGTGGCGTGGGCACTCTGGACTCCGCTTCCTGGCTGGCTTCGAGAGTGTGGCGGGTGGCTGGGGGAAAGACAATCTCCCGGGTGGCCCTGGCGCATTGCAGGTCGTGTTCAGACAACCGGTCTGGCTTGGCCGGTTGCCGCAATGCTGACGCTTGCGTCATTGAGGGGATAAATCAATCTGAACCCGCAGCGTCCTTTGGCACCCAAAGCAGTACATGCCATTGGGAGGATGCTCATGGAAATCGGAACGATCTGGTTCATCGTCGCCATGCTGGTGATTCTGCTGGAAATCCTGGCAATCTGGCACATCATCGGCAGTGATCGGCGCGCCGAGCGCAAGATGCTGTGGATCGTCTTTGTAGTGTACGCGCCGTTCCCCGGCTTGTTGTTCTGGGCCTGGCGCGGCCCACGGGCGGTGAAGGGCAGGGCGGTACTGGAAGAAAAGTAGGCGGTTCGGCATCAGGCGCGGGGGCGCCTGATGCCATTGCTGTTGCTAAAGGATATTGATGCGTATGGCCGGGCCCAGGCCACTGACCATCAAGCTGCCGTAGAACTTGACGCTGGACAGCACATGCAGGCGCTTGAGTTCGCCATGAATGCGTTCGCGAATCAGCCGTTCCGCTTCCCGGGAACGGCCCTCCACCGTGGTGTTTTCCAGCTGCACCAGGCCTAGCAGGGTGGTTTCGATATGTTCCACGGTGTCCAGCCCGAGGTTTTCCCGCAGGTGGTGGCGTGCCTGGGCGGCATCTGGCTCATCGCGTTCCGGGTCACGCGGCTTGATGGTATAGGCGAGTTGAAAATCGTGTGTGCTCATAGGTTTTCCTTGTTGCGTGCAGGCCTCCGTGCCGGGACACGCAATCTAGCGCCTGACGGCCGCCGCGCATACAGACGCGTGGTTCAAGGGGGCAGGCGCACTGTACGAAACGTCCTACACCGCGCGCTTGACCTCAAGTGAACTCAAGGTCTGATACTGCGCCACTCTTTTACTTGAGCGAGGGCGCGTCATGACTCATTCACCGGCATTTCGGCTGAGCAACCCGGAAGGTCTCTACGACCCCAGTGGCAATGCCTACTCCCATGTCGCCGAGGTGCGTGCCGACAGCCGCCTGCTGTTCATCGCCGGCCAGGGCGGGGAGGGCCGCGACGGGCAACTGTCGCCATTGTTCGCCGAGCAGGCACGCCAGGCGCTGACCAACCTGCAGATCGCCCTGGACTCGAAAGGCGCCAGCCTGGCCCAGGTATTCAAGCTGACCCTGCTGATCGTCGAGCACTCAGAAGCCCGCCTGCGCGAGTGGGTCGCCGAGGCAGACAAGGCCTGGGGCCCGCACCTGAAACCGACCTGCACGCTGATTCCGGTACCCCGGCTGGCGCTGGACGGCATGCTGGTGGAGATCGACGCCGTAGCCGCGGTCTAGCGCCAGGCGCTGGCGCCGCGCCGTTAGAAAAACCTGCGCTGCGCCTTGAGCGTGAGCATGCTGTCGCAATAGCTGTTCATGCCCGAATAGGCGTCGCAGCCGGCGCCACTGAGGCTGGAACTGCTGTAGATCAGGTTCAGGTCGATACCCAGCCAGGGCCGCGACAGTTCCAGCGACCAATCGGAAAAGGTATCTACCTGCTGGCCATCGCCGAGGGTGAAGGGCGTGCCGAGGCGGTGATGGGCTAGCTTGACGGTCAGGTCGACGTCGAACAGCGGCAGATGGCCGAAGTCGGCGAACAAGGTGCCGGTGCGGTTGTCGGGGTTGTCGCGCAACGCCCCGCCGAACCGGCTGCCGAGCACCGACACGCCGCCGTACAGGGCGTAACTGTCGGGGCCGGCGATGTTGGGCTGACTGTAATGGATCAACCCCACCTCGTATCCCAGGCTGCTGTCAAAGCGGTGCTTGTAGCCCAGATAACTGTCCAGGCGCAGGGTGGAATCAGGCGTCACGCCCATGCTCGGGGCGTACTGGCCCAGGTACCAGCCGCTGGCGTGGCTGAAATCGAGGCCGCCGTGAAATGCACCGATGGCGGTGGGCGAAATCAGCCCTTGGGCCATGCTGCGGGAAGGTGTGGTGCCGAGGGTGAAGTCAAAGTCGCCCAGTTCGCGTTCGATCTGCTTGGCGAGCAGTGGTGGGCTGAACAGCAGTGCAGCACTCAGCAACAGAAGGGGCCTGGTCATGGTCTCCGTCCTGGAAGGCTTGCGGTTGAGCGCTAGAGCATACCTGTGCAGGTGCCGCGAGAAAACCTTGGTCAGCCCGTTCAGCCTCTGCTCGAGCGGTCGATGTCGGCGGCTTCGGTCACCACCGGCAGGTTGCCGGCACGCTGGATCACCCGCCGTTGCTGCTCGTAGTCGTCCAGCGACAGGCCACGGCGTTGCAGGGCTTCCAGTTGCAACTGGCGGGTTTCGTCGGCGCTGTAAGGGCGCAGTTCGGGGTGGTTGGCACAGCCGCTGATGACGGCGACGGCAAACAGCGCAAGGGTGGTGGGCAGCAGGCGGGCCAGGGTGTTCATCAGGTAGCTCCAGGGGCCGAAGATGGGCGGCGAGGCGATGGAGCTAGGTTATTCGGCGATGTCGTTCGGCAGAAATTGCCGTTCTCGATAGTGACTATCGATGGCTATAGCAGACCGGAGGGCGTGCTGGAAAAGCAGCAACCCTTCACCTTTGGCACACGAAAAGTTGTGCCCGCGCTTCTGGCCAAACCCACCGCCATTGCTACCCTTAGTCCACGCGGTCTGACCTTGTGGGGATAAGCGATGCGCATGCCATTGTTTGCTGTCCTGTCGACGCTCCTGTGCCTGGGCGCTGCGCCTGGCCTGGTGCTGGCCGAAGAGGTACCCGCGCCGGACCCGGCGCCCGCGGCCGCCACGGCGGCAAAGGACGCGGTGTTCACCCAGGAGCAACTGGACCAGATGACTGCGCCCATCGCCTTGTACCCCGATCCGCTGTTGGCCCAGGTGCTGATGGCATCGACCTACCCGGGCCAGGTCAGCGAAGCCGTGACCTGGTCCAAGGCCAATCCCAAGGCCACCGGCGACGAGGCAGTCAAGCAGGTGGCGAAACAGCCTTGGGACCCGAGCGTCCAGGCGCTGGTGGCTTTCCCGCAGGTGCTGGCGACCCTCGGCCAGGACCCGGTCTGGGTGCAGCGCCTGGGGGACGCCTTCCTCGCCCAGCCCGACGATCTGATGGGCAGCGTGCAGCGCCTGCGCCACCAGGCCCAGGCCGCCGGCAACCTGCAGAGCAACCAGTACCAGAACGTGACCGTGCAGACCACGACCGCGCCGGCAGCGGCACCCGCGTCCAGCGCCAGCAGCACCCAGGTGGTCACCGCCAGCGCGCCGCCGACCACGATCGTCATCGAGCCGGCCGACCCGCAGGTGGTCTACGTGCCCACTTACAACCCGACCACCACCTATGGCACCTGGGCCTATCCGGCGTCACCGCCGGCCTATTACCCGCCGCCACCGATGTACTACCCCGGTTCCGCGCTGCTGTCGGGCCTCGCCTTCGGCACCGGCGTGGCCATCGTCGCCTCGCTGTGGGGCGACTGTGACTGGGGTAACAACGATATCGACATCGACGTCAACCGCTACAACAACATCAACGGTAATAACCGCATCACCAACACCCGGAACAAATGGCAGCACAACGCCGCCAACCGCGACGGCGTGCCTTATCGCGATGCCCGCAGCCGCCAGCAGTATGGCCGCCAGCTCGGCGGCGCCAGCCAGCGCACCGCGTTTCGCGGTGACGACGCCCAGCGCGCCCAGGCGCGGGACAAGGCCAGGGCCTCGATGGACCGCGCCGGTATTGAACGGCCGGCGACCAGTAACCGTCAGGCACGTGAGCAAATGCGTGAGGCGAAGGCGGACAACGCGGTCGGCAATCGCATGCAGTCCCGTCATGACACTGCCAGGGCTAGCGAGCGCCGCCAGGAAACCCGCGATGGCCAAGCCCGCCGGCAGGACAACCAGGTGAGTCAGCGCCGGTCGGGCGAGGGCCAGGCACGGCAAGTGGCACAGAACCGGCCCGCCAACAGCGCCGGCCGGGCCCGCAACAATGCCTTCGATGGCGTGCGCTCGCCCTCGCGCACCAGCGCGCAGGCCAGCCGCGGCCGCACCAGCCAGTCGTTCGCCCAGCGGCCAGGCGCATCGCGTGCCGCCGGGCACCAGATTTCCCGGCCCAGTGCACCGGCACGTCGCGGCGGGGGTGGCCGTCGATGAACCGTCAAGCGCTAGCAGCACTGGTACTCGCCGCCGGCATGGCCTGGTCCACCCTGGCCGCTGCACAGCAAGCCTTCCCGACGCCGGAGCAAGCTGTCGAATCCTTCGTCGCCGCGCTGGGCGAGGCGCAACCTGATGAAGCGCGCCTGGCTCAGTTGCTGGGCGATGACTGGCGTACCTATATCCCGCGCGGCGGTGTGCAGCGCAGTGATGTGGACACCTTCCTGCAGCAGTATCGCGCGCAGCACAGCCTGGACAGCGTGGGCGAGGGCAAGGCGATCCTGGCCGTGGGCAGCGATCACTGGACCTTGCCCATCCCGTTGACCAAGAGCAGCCAGGGCTGGCGCTTCGACCTCAAGGCCGGCAGCGCCGAAATCCGCGCCCGGCGCATTGGCCGCAACGAGCTGGGGGCCATGCAGTCGCTGCTGGCCTATCACGATGCGCAGATGGACTACGCCAGCGCGGACCACAACGGCAACGGTGCGCTGGAGTATGCGCAGAAAATCTTCAGCGAACCCGGCAAGCATGACGGGCTGTACTGGGACGATGACGGCGAGGTCAGCCCGCTGGGGCCGCTGTTCGGCCAGGACAGGGTCGGCGACGCCTGGTATGGCTACCACTTCCGCATCCTCGACGGCCAAGGCCCGTCCGCCCCGGGCGGCGCCTACAGCTACCTGATCGGCAACCAGATGAGCCGCGGCTTCGCCATGGTCGGCTGGCCGGCCAAGTACGACGACACCGGGGTGATGAGCTTCATGATCAGCCATGACGGCCAGATCTTCGAGAAAGACCTCGGGCCACACGGCGACATACTGGCCAAGGAGATGAAACGCTTCGACCCGGATGACAGCTGGAAGGTGGTCGATGTGCCAGCGGGGGATTGAGCAAGTCGTAGTTCCCGGCGCCGGTTCAGGGGGAGGTGCGCGATTCCAGGTCCATCTCGGCTGGCCAGTGCACCTTGGGGGCCAGACGCAAGGCGAATTCACACCAGAGCACATCGTTGTGGTCCTTGGGTTCGCCGGGTGGCGGGAGGGCTGAGGGGCCTTGCTGCATGTAAGTGCAGACATAGGCCCAGACATGCTGGTCGAGGCCCATGGTGCTTAAGTGAAAACGATCGATGACGTTGTTCGTGCCTGGCGCGACAATGGACAGCATGACTCCCCATTTGATAACGCCCCCACCGTTTGGCAGCGCGCCGTTCTGTGACCAGCGTTCGGCGCGAACCTGGGACCAGTCGTAGCAAACTGCTTTTACTTTCCAAGTGGCGAAAGGGTTCCACCAGCAATATCTGAAATTGTATGCGTAGATCTTTTTTCGTGCTCGATTGAACCGAAGTGGTTCGTCTCGGGGCGGAGATAGGCTCATTCGGATAAAGAGTGCCGATGCCCATATTTCATACGCGAAGAATAATAGACCAATGAATAGGCGCTCGACATCTCTGGATTCAAAGCTCATTTTCATTACGTAGGATATCAGCAAGGCGAAGGCGATCGATGGCAGTGAGAGAAGCGCCATTATTTCTCTCGCCCAGCCGAGCGTTCTGGGTATTTCAAGATAGACAAGATCCTGATGGTTCGGGCTTTTTTCACCCAGGCTGGCTGCGATAGTGGCAGGGGTGTCAGGGTAGGGCAGGTCTTCCGTCCAGCCTTTGCATGGAGGAGCAAGTAGCGGACGAGGCATAAATATAATCCTTACAGGTTAAGTTTTTCTCTTGGTCGCGCTCCGCTGCCATAGGGTCGTTAGTGGACTTAGGGCGCGGTGCGTGACTCCAGGTCGATGTCGGTTGGCCAGTTGACCTTGGGTGCCAGACGCAGGGCGAATTCGCACCAGAGCACATCGTTGTGGTCCTTGGGTTCGCCGGGTGGCGGGAGGGCTGAGGGGCCTTGCCGCATGTAGGTACAGATGTAAGCCCAGGCATGTTGGTCAGCACCCATGGTATTTAAGCGAAAACGGTCGATGACATTGTTCGTACCAGGCGCGACGATGGACAGCATGACCCCCCATTTGAAAACGACCCCACCGTTCGGCAGTACGCCGGTTTGTGACCAGCGTTCGGCGCGGACTTGGGACCAGTCGTAGCAAACTGCCTCGACTTTCCAGGTTCCGAAGGGCTTCCACCAACAGTGCTTGAAGTTGTATGCATACATTTTTCTACGGGCACGGTTGAAGCGAAGAGGTTCGTCTCGGGGGGGACCTATGCTCACCCTGATGAAAAAAACCGATGCCCATATTTCACAGGCGAGGATTAAAATATCCAGTAGCAGCAGTCCGAAATCCCGGTCTGTAAAACTGGATATCACGGGGCCGGGTTGAAGTATGGTGAATGCGATAGTTAGCAGTGTGAGCAGAAATATAATTTCCCTTGCCAAACCGATGGTTCTCGGGACTTCAAGGTAGATGGAGTCTAAGTGGTTTGCACTCTGATTTCCTAAACTGGCTTCGATTGTAGGGAGGGCATCGGGGTGCGGAAGGTCTTCTACCCAGCCTGTGCATGGCGGATTAAGGAGCGGGCGTGGCATTAAAATAAACTCTTTATGGATGATAATCTGTTTTCTAGTGATATGACTTTTGCGTAAAGCGACTGTTCGTTTTTGTTTGGCCAGTAAGTAAGTGTTAGTTCAATCGATTTTATGTTGTGGTTTTCTAGTAGTGGGATGGAATTGCTGATGTGTAGCGTTTTGTTTAGAGTTTTTAACTGTACGTAATCGCTGGCGCTTTCAGGGTTGGCAAAGGTGTTTTTTGTTTCTTCGGGGACGTATTCGATTATTTTCGGGCGTGAGCTGTTGCCATGGAGGTGAAATGGTTGTCGGGTAAGCCCTGCTGGGTATACAGTCAGTTGCCATTTGTACTGTGCGTCGTCGGCGCTGAAATTTGGCAGGTTTATCTGTAAGGCGAGATGAAAACCTGCCGCGACAGCAGCGCCATCGCTAATGAAGGCTCCTGTTTGTTCTGGCGTTTGCCCATTGCGGAATGATTGAAGTCGACTATCAATTGACGCGTGCGCCGTCACTCCCAGAGTGGCCGCGTTCAATGCGCCAATTGAGGTGTCAAAGTCTTGTGAACTCTCCCAGCGCCGATGATCCGCTGGTAATCCCCATCGACTATGTCGAGACCACAGTTCCAACAATGACGATTCTTGATTTTTGGCACGCGTCGCCAGCGTATAGGCGGCTAGACCAAGAATAATCGTAAAGCCAACAGGGCCGAGCAGTGAGGTTGCGAATAGTGCTGAATAAACGCCTGAGATTGCAGAAAATGCGGCTAATCGGGCTGCGCGACTGTAGCTTTCGGCTGAAGCCTTGTCCCCTTGGCGATCTGCCCGGACCAGCGCATTCACGTATTGCGCCGCATCCATGACACCCGCGAGCGCGCTGATTGCACCGCCGTACCTGGCCA
>NZ_PUQD01000010.1 GCF_003331055.1 Pseudomonas sp. AFG_SD02_1510_Pfu_092
CCTGGGGGGCCCGGCGGGGGCCTGGGGGGGTGTTTGCCCCCCCAAGCCCCCCACACGCCCGCCCCCCCTGCTTTTTCAAAACCCCGGGGGGGCGGGGCTTTGTGTCGCGATTGGGCCGCAAAGCGGCCCCAACTATCTTGAGCCTTACGCGGCTACCCCAGCATCCGCCCGCAACCCTACCTCCTCGATCGCACTGATCGCGCACTGCTCGTCGATATCCGACGTATCCCCGCTGATCCCGACCGCACCCAGCACCTTGCCGTCCTGATCACGCACCAGCACGCCACCCGGCGCCGGCACCACCGGCCGTTCGCCCAGGCCGTTCAACGCGGCAAAGAATGCCGGCCGCTGCTGCGCATCCAGCGCCAGCAAGCGCGAGCCCTTGCCCAGGGCAACCGCACCCCAGGCTTTGCCGGTGGCCACCTGCGGGCGGATCAGGCTGGCGCCATCCTCGCGTTGCAGCGCCAACAAGTGGCCACCGGCATCGAGCACCGCCACGGTCAGTGGCGCGGCGTTGATCTTGCGGCCCGCCGCCAGCGCGGCGTTCACCAGGCTGACCGCGACTTTCAGGTTCAAAGCGTTCATGGAAAGGTCCTCTTCTTGTTGTGAGAAGCCCTGAGGGCAGTTGAAAACCGATAGAACAAATAGAACACAACGGGATGTATTTTTGTATACAATATTTTGAAACGATCGTATGCGATGGCGCAAACCGCCGTTTTCACGGGCGCTCAAACGAAAGCGATCGCAGGCGACGAAAACCCGTTGACCTGAGCCGCCAGCCATGAATACACTCTGGCACAAAGCAAGTTGTATACAATTACAAAATCGATGAGGCACAAACCATGAGCAAAATGAGAGCAATCGATGCAGCCGTTCTGGTCATGCGCCGTGAAGGTGTAGATACCGCGTTCGGCATCCCGGGGGCTGCCATCAACCCGTTGTACTCGGCCCTGAAGAAAGTCGGTGGCATCGATCACGTCCTCGCTCGTCACGTCGAAGGTGCCTCGCACATGGCCGAGGGTTACACCCGCGCCAACCCGGGCAACATCGGCGTGTGCATCGGCACCTCCGGCCCAGCCGGCACCGACATGGTCACCGGCCTGTACAGTGCCTCCGCCGACTCCATCCCGATCCTCTGCATCACCGGCCAGGCGCCACGTGCCCGCCTGCACAAGGAAGACTTCCAGGCTGTCGACATCACCAACATCGTCAAGCCGGTCACCAAGTGGGCCACCACCGTTCTGGAGCCAGGCCAGGTGCCTTACGCCTTCCAGAAGGCCTTCTATGAAATGCGCACCGGCCGCCCTGGCCCTGTGCTGATCGACCTGCCGTTCGATGTGCAGATGGCCGAAATCGAATTCGACATCGACGCCTACGAGCCGCTGCCGGTGCACAAGCCGTCCGCCACCCGCGTCCAGGCCGAAAAAGCCCTGGCCCTGCTCAATGACGCCGAACGCCCGCTGCTGGTAGCCGGTGGCGGCATCATCAACGCCGACGCCAGCGACAAGCTGGTCGAGTTCGCCGAGCTGACCGGTGTACCGGTAATCCCGACCCTGATGGGCTGGGGCACCATCCCCGATGACCACGCGCAGATGGTCGGCATGGTCGGCCTGCAGACCTCGCACCGCTACGGCAACGCCACCCTGCTGAAATCCGACCTGGTGTTCGGTATCGGCAACCGTTGGGCCAACCGCCACACCGGTTCCGTCGACGTGTACACCGAAGGCCGCAAGTTCGTCCACGTGGACATCGAGCCAACCCAGATCGGCCGCGTGTTCACCCCGGACCTGGGTATCGTTTCCGACGCCGGCAAGGCACTGGACGTGTTCCTCGAAGTGGCCCGCGAGTGGAAAGCCGCCGGCAAGCTGAAGTGCCGCAAGGCCTGGCTGGAAGACTGCCAGCAGCGCAAGGCCAGCCTGCAGCGCAAGACCCACTTCGACAACGTGCCGGTCAAGCCGCAGCGCGTGTACGAAGAAATGAACCAGGTATTCGGCAAGGACACCTGCTACGTCAGCACCATCGGCCTGTCGCAGATTGCCGGCGCGCAGTTCCTGCACGTGTACAAGCCACGCCACTGGATCAACTGCGGCCAGGCCGGCCCGCTGGGCTGGACCATTCCTGCCGCCCTCGGCGTGGTAAAGGCCGACCCCAAGCGCAAGGTCGTGGCCCTGTCGGGTGACTACGACTTCCAGTTCATGATCGAAGAACTGGCGGTGGGTGCGCAGTTCAACCTGCCGTACGTGCACGTACTGGTGAACAACGCCTACCTGGGCCTGATCCGCCAGGCGCAGCGTGGCTTCGACATGGATTACTGTGTACAACTGGCGTTCGAGAACATCAACTCGACCGACGCCGCCACCTACGGTGTCGACCACGTTGCCGTGGTCGAAGGCCTGGGTTGCAAGGCCATCCGTGTGTTCGAGCCGGCCGAGATCGCCCCTGCCCTGCTCAAGGCGCAGAAGATGGCCGAAGAGTTCCGCGTGCCGGTCGTGGTCGAAGTGATCCTCGAGCGTGTGACCAACATTTCCATGGGCACCGAGATCAACGCGGTCAACGAGTTCGAAGACCTGGCCCTGGTCGGCAACGACGCGCCAACCGCCATCTCGCTGCTGGACTGATCGCCTGACGCCCCCAGGCTTGCCCTGGGGGCCTTCATCGCAAGGAGACAACCATGCCTCGCTTCGCTGCCAACCTGTCCATGCTGTTCACCGAACAGGACTTCCTGGCCCGCTTCAAGGCTGCCGCCGACGCTGGTTTCAGCGGCGTCGAATACCTCTTCCCGTACGACTTCAGCGCCGCCGAAATCAAGCAGCAGCTGGAGGCCAACGGCCTGACCCAGGTGCTGTTCAACCTGCCGGCGGGCGACTGGTCGAAAGGTGAGCGCGGTATCACCTGCCACCCCGACCGTGTCGAAGAATTCCGCGCTGGCGTAGACAAGGCCATCGAGTACGCCAAGGTGCTGGGCAACACCCAGGTCAACGCCCTGGCCGGCATTCGTCCACAAGGCCCGGACTGCGCCACCGTACGCAAGACCTTCGTGGAAAACCTGCGCTACGCCGCCGACAAGCTGAAAGCCGCCGGGATCCGCCTGGTCATGGAAATGATCAACACCCGCGACATCCCCGGCTTCTACCTGAACACCACCCAGCAGGCCCTGGAAATCCAGGCCGAGGTTGGCAGCGACAACCTGTTCCTGCAGTACGACATCTATCACATGCAGATCATGGAAGGTGACCTGGCGCGGACCATGGAAGCCAACCTGAAACTGATCAACCACATCCAGCTGGCCGACAACCCGGGCCGCAACGAACCCGGCACCGGCGAGATCAACTACCGCTTCCTGTTCGAGCACCTGGACCGCATCGGCTACCAGGGCTGGGTGGGCGCGGAGTACAAGCCGCTGACCACCACCGAAGCGGGCCTGGGCTGGCTGAAGACCCATAACGCAATCTGAACGGCTGAACACAGGCCCCCGGGAGACACCAGACACTGTGGGAGCGGGTTTACCCGCGAATGCGATGTTGGCTTCACTGCCGCTTTCGCGGGTAAACCCGCTCCCACAGGGTTTTGTGTCCAACAAGGGAACCTACACAGTCTGCTCCATCGAGATTCAACAAATACAAAGAGGTAATTTCTCATGGCTAAAATCGGTTTCCTCGGCACCGGCATCATGGGCAAGCCCATGGCGCAGAACCTGCAGAAAGCAGGTCACAGCATCTTCGTTTCCACCCACCACGACGCCGCCCCGGCCGACCTGATCGCCGCTGGCGCAGTGGCCCTGGCCAACCCGAAGGAAGTGGCCCAGGAAGCCGAGTTCATCATCATCATGGTGCCGGACACCCCACAGGTCGAAAGCGTCCTGTTCGGTGAAAACGGCGTCGCCGAAGGCGTGGGCCCGAACAAGGTGGTGATCGACATGAGCTCGATCTCGCCTACCGCCACCAAAGCCTTCGCCGAGAAGGTCAAGGCCACTGGCGCTGCCTATCTGGACGCCCCGGTGTCCGGCGGTGAAGTCGGCGCCAAGGCCGCGACCCTGAGCATCATGGTCGGTGGTTGCCCGAAAGCCTTCGAGCGCGCCCTGCCGCTGTTCGAAGCCATGGGCAAGAACATCACCCGCGTCGGTGGCAACGGTGACGGCCAGACCGCCAAGGTCGCCAACCAGATCATCGTCGCCCTGAACATCCAGGCCGTTGCCGAAGCCCTGCTGTTCGCCGCCAAGAACGGCGCCGACCCGGCCAAGGTACGTGAAGCCCTGATGGGCGGCTTCGCCTCTTCGAAAATCCTCGAAGTGCACGCCGAGCGCATGATCAAAGGCACCTTCGACCCAGGCTTCCGCATCAACCTGCACCAGAAGGACCTGAACCTGGCCCTGCAAGGCGCCAAGGAACTGGGCATCAACCTGCCCAACACCTCCAACGCCCAGCAAGTGTTCAACACCTGCCAGGCCCTGGGCGGTGGCAACTGGGACCACTCGGCGCTGATCAAAGGCCTGGAGCACATGGCCAACTTCTCGATCCGCGACGACAAATAAACACTTTATAACCTTCACCGGCCTCTTCGCGGGCATGCCCGCTCCCACAGGTACTCCACAGGCCTGAGGGCAGCGAAAATCCTGTGGGAGCGGGCAAGTCGGAGCGCCGAACCGCCGCGAAGAAGCCAACACCTATGAACCTGCGACCACAGGCCCATAGGTGGCACCGAGCAACACCCGCCCCTGGTTCGGCCTGCACGGAGGCAGTTCCAGGGGCGTTTTCGATTCTGCAGAACAACAATAATTGGGAGCCTGCCATGTCGGTCGATCCGCAAAAACTTCTCCGCGAGCTGTTCGACACAGCCATCGCCGCCGCCCACCCCCGTCAAGTCCTCGAACCCTACCTGCCCGCCGACCGCAGCGGCCGGGTCATCGTCATCGGCGCCGGCAAGGCCGCAGCCGCCATGGCCGAAGTGGTCGAGAAAAGCTGGCAGGGCGAAGTCTCCGGGCTTGTCGTCACACGGTACGGTCATGGCGCCAACTGCCAGAAGATCGAGGTGGTCGAAGCCGCCCATCCGGTCCCCGATGCCGCCGGCCTGGCCGTGGCCAAGCGCGTGCTGGAGCTGGTCAGCAACCTCAATGAAGAAGACCGCGTCATCTTCCTGCTGTCCGGCGGTGGCTCTGCCCTGCTGGCCCTGCCCGCCGAAGGCCTGACCCTGGCTGACAAGCAACAGATCAACAAGGCGCTGCTCAAATCCGGCGCCACCATCGGCGAGATGAACTGCGTGCGCAAGCACCTCTCGGCGATCAAGGGCGGCCGCCTGGCCAAGGCCTGCTGGCCGGCCACGGTGTACACCTACGCCATTTCCGATGTACCGGGCGACCTCGCCACGGTGATCGCCTCCGGCCCTACCGTGGCCGACCCGAGCACCTCGGCCGATGCCCTGGCCATCCTCAAACGCTACAACATCGAAGCGCCGAAAGCCGTCATCGACTGGCTCAACAACCCCGCCTCGGAAACCGTCAAGGCCGATGACCCGGCCCTGGCCCGCAGCCACTTCCAGCTGATCGCCAAGCCCCAGCAGTCGCTCGAAGCTGCCGCGGTCAAAGCCCGCCAGGCCGGGTTCAGCCCGCTGATCCTCGGCGACCTGGAAGGCGAGTCGCGCGAAGTGGCCAAGGTCCACGCCGGTATCACCCGCCAGGTCGTCCAGCACGGCCAGCCGCTGAAGGCGCCCTGCGTGATCCTCTCCGGCGGCGAGACCACCGTGACCGTGCGCGGCAATGGCCGTGGCGGGCGCAACGCCGAGTTCCTGCTCAGCCTCACCGAAAGCCTGAAAGGCCTGCCGGGCGTGTACGCCCTGGCCGGTGATACCGACGGCATCGACGGTTCGGAAGAAAACGCCGGCGCCTTCATGACCCCGAGCAGCTACGCCCGCGCCGAAGCGCTCGGCCTGTCGGCCAGCGACGAGCTGGACAACAACAACGGCTACGGCTATTTCGCCGCGCTGGATGCGCTGATCGTCACCGAGCCGACCCGCACCAACGTCAACGACTTCCGCGCCATCCTGATCCTCGAGACTGCCCAATCATGACGCCTGATAAAAAAGTCAAAATCCTCGCCACCCTTGGCCCTGCGATCAACGGCATCGACGACATCCGCCAACTGGTCGAAGCCGGGGTGAACATCTTCCGCCTCAACTTCAGCCACGGCGAGCACGCCGACCACGCCCTGCGTTACCAGTGGATCCGCGAAGTCGAGCAGCAGCTGAATTACCCGCTGGGCATCCTCATGGACCTGCAAGGGCCGAAGCTGCGGGTCGGCCGCTTCGCCGACGGCAAGGTGCAGCTGCAACGCGGCCAGGCCTTGCGCCTGGACCTGGACAAGGCCCCGGGCGATAGCCGCCGGGTCAACCTGCCGCACCCGGAGATTATTGCCGCGCTCGAGCCCGGCATGGACCTGCTGCTGGACGACGGCAAGCTGCGCCTGCGCGTCACCGCCAAGCACAGTGACGCCATCGACACCGAAGTGCTCAACGGTGGCGAGCTGTCCGACCGCAAGGGCGTCAACGTACCGCAAGCGGTGCTCGACCTTTCGCCGCTCACCGAGAAAGACCGCCGCGACCTGGCCTTCGGCCTGGAGCTGGGCGTGGACTGGGTAGCCCTGTCGTTCGTGCAGCGCCCCGAAGACATCGTCGAAGCGCGCCAGCTGATCGGCGACCGCGCTTACCTGATGGCGAAGATCGAGAAGCCATCTGCGGTCGAACAACTGCAAGCTATCGCCGAGCTGGCTGACGCGATCATGGTGGCGCGTGGCGACCTGGGCGTGGAAGTGCCGGCCGAAAGCGTGCCGCAGATCCAGAAACGCATCATCGGCACCTGCCGCCAGCTGGGCAAACCGGTGGTCGTGGCCACGCAGATGCTCGAGTCGATGCGCTTCTCGCCAGCGCCGACCCGTGCCGAAGTCACCGATGTGGCCAACGCCGTCGCCGAAGGCGCCGATGCGGTGATGCTGTCGGCCGAGACCGCCTCGGGCGACTACCCGCTGGAAGCCGTGCAGATGATGAGCAAGATCATCCGCCAGGTAGAGAACGGCCCGGACTACCAGGCCCAGCTCGATGTCGGTCGGCCGAAGGCCGAGGCCACCGTGTCGGATGCCATCAGCTGCGCGATCCGCCGGATCAGCGGCATCCTGCCGGTGGCGGTGCTGGTCAACTACAGCGAATCGGGCGCCTCGACCCTGCGCGCGGCGCGCGAACGGCCACGGGCACCGATCCTCAACCTGACCCCGAACCTGACCACCGCACGCCGCCTGAGCGTGGCCTGGGGCGTGCATTCGGTGGTCAATGACCGCCTGCGCCAGGTCGATGAAGTGGTGTCTACCGCGCTGGAGATCGCCCAGGCACAAGGCATGGCCAGCCGTGGCGACACGCTGCTGATCACCGCCGGTGTGCCTTTCGGCAAGCCAGGGTCGACTAACACGCTGCGGATCGAGAACTTGATCTGAGAATGCCGGGGGCGCTCTGCGCCCCTTTCGCGACACAAGGCCGCTCCCACAGGGACCGCGTCAGCACAAGATAATACGGCCCCTGTGGGAGCGGCCTTGTGTCGCGATTGGAGGGCAAAGCCCTCCCCGAACACCAAACCTGCGGAAAACCCGAGGCCCAAAGAGGCCCACCGCACGCCATCAACCTCACTGACTGCCCCATGTACAGCAAACATTTCGTCAACCCGTGCCCCGACTGGGCCACGGCGTTACTCAACGGCTTCAGCCGGGTGCTGCTGCTGCGCAACCCCTTGTGCGGCCTGTGCTGCCTGCTGGCCATTTTGCTGACCGCCCCCGACCTGGTCGGCGGCGCCCTGCTCGGCGCTCTCGCCGGCTTGCTCACCGCGCAGCGCCGCGGCTACGACCGCGCCGACCGCCAGGCCGGCCTGTACTGCTACAACGGCGTACTGATCGGCATCCTGATCAGCGCCGTGCTGCCCTGGTCGGCCATCCTGCCGCCAGTGATCCTCGCTGCTGGCGGCCTGTCGAGCATCATCACCCACCAATGGCGCAAGCGCGGCGGCAAGCTGCTGGTCGCCTACACCGCGCCGTTCGTGCTGCTTGGCTGGGCGGTATTGCTGGTCGCCAGCCCCGCGCCCAGCGGCTTCGTCGAGGCCGAGCCGCTGTATGCACTGGCGCGCGGCGTCGGGCAGATTTTCCTGCTCGACCAGCCGCTGGCCGGGTTGCTGATCATTGTCGGGATGTTGATAGCCAACCCTTATGCCGCGCTGTGGGCGGTGATCGGCTCGGCCATTGGGGGGGGCGTGGCATTGCTCGCCGACCAGGCGCAGGCGGCGTGGTTGGGCCTTTATGGTTTCAACGCTGCGCTGGCGGCGCTGGCTTTCAGCAGGCAAGGTGAAAAGCCTTGGGTAACGCTGCTGGCGATCGCCCTCGCGCTGCTGCTGCAACCGCTGTTCAAGCTGCTACCGGTGCCCGGCCTGACCGCCCCCTTCGTCGCCGCCTGCTGGCTGATGCACCTGGGCAGCCACCTGGCCCAGCCCCGGCAGCGTGATGCCAGCCGCTTGCACAGCTGAAACGCAGCCCCTAGGCTCAGCCCATCGCAATTGGGAACGAGCCGATGAACAACCCTGCAAGCCTGCGCGAGCGGCTTTACATCATGGTCTTCCAGTCCGACACCGTAGCTGGAAGACGCTTCGACAAGATTCTTCTGCTGATCATCCTGGCCAGCCTGGTTACCGTCATCCTCGACAGCATCGACGAGGTGCACCAGCGCTACGCCGGCCTGCTGGCCGGGATCGAATGGGGCTTTACCGCGATCTTCCTCGCCGAGTACCTCACCCGCCTGTACTGCTCGCCCAGGCCTTTGCGCTATGCCTTCAGCTTTTATGGCCTGGTCGATCTGCTGGCGATCGTGCCGGGGATCATCGCCCTGTACTACAGCGACGCCCAGTACCTGCTGATCATCCGCGTGATCCGCATGCTGCGGATCTTCCGCGTGCTCAAGCTCAGCCCGTACCTCAAGCAGGCGCACTACCTGATAGAAGCGCTGCGCGGCAGCAAGCAGAAGATCATCGTGTTCCTGGTCAGCGTTTCTACCTTGGTGACGGTGTTCGGTACGCTGATGTACGTGATCGAAGGGCCGGAACACGGCTTCACCAGCATTCCCAAAGGGATCTACTGGGCCATCGTCACCCTGACCACGGTGGGGTTTGGCGACATCGTGCCGAAGACGCCGCTGGGGCAGGTGATTTCGTCGCTGGTGATGATCATCGGTTATTCGATCATTGCCGTGCCGACCGGGATATTCACCGCTGAGCTGGCTAATGCCATGCGTGGGGAACAGCTGCAGCATGACTGCCCGACCTGCAGCAAGAAAAGCCATGAGCATGGGGCGGCGTACTGCTCCCGCTGCGGTAATGTGCTGTTTCCCAAGCACTGATGTCGCCTGCACTGGCCCTATCGCCGGCAAGCCAGCTCCCACAGGTACTGCACATGCCCAGGACCTGCGCAGTACCTGTGGGAGCTGGCTTGCCGGCGATAGGGCCAGTAAAGGTGGCAGCATAACCAAAGCAGTTTTAGTTCTTTAACCGTTACAAACCCACCCGCTATAGTCGCAGGCAAACTGCCAACACCTTCTCGACAACAAGGAAGCAACGTGAAAAAACTCTTCACCGCCTCGCTGCTCGCCGCAGGCCTGGCCCTGGGCAATTTCGCCCAGGCCGCCCCTACCCTGCTCAACGTTTCCTACGACGTGATGCGCGACTTCTACAAGGACTACAACGCGGCCTTCCAGAAGCACTGGGAAGCCGAGCACAACGAGAAGGTCAACGTGCAGATGTCCTTCGGCGGCTCGAGCAAACAGGCACGGGCGGTGATCGATGGCCTGCCGGCCGATGTCATCACCATGAACATGGCCACCGACATCAACGCCCTGGCCGACAATGGCAAGCTGGTGCCGGACAACTGGGTCAGCCGCCTGCCGAACAACAGCGCGCCGTTCACCTCAGCCACCGTGTTCATCGTGCGCAAGGGCAACCCCAAGGCCCTGAAAGACTGGCCCGACCTGCTCAAGGACGGCGTGCAGGTGATCGTGCCCAACCCCAAAACCTCGGGTAACGGCCGCTATACGTACCTGTCGGCCTGGGGCTATGTGCTCAAGCAAGGCGGTGACGAAAACAAGGCCAGGGATTTCGTCGGCAAGCTGTTCCGCCAGGCGCCGGTGCTGGACACCGGTGGCCGTGCCGCCACCACCACCTTCATGACCAACCAGATCGGCGACGTGCTGGTGACCTTCGAGAACGAGGCCGAAATGATCGCCCGCGAGTTCGGCCGCGACCAGTTCGAAGTGGTCTACCCGAGCGTTTCCGCCGAAGCCGAACCGCCGGTGAGCGTGGTCGACAAGGTGGTGGCGAAGAAAGGCACCCAGGCCGCAGCCGAGGAATACCTGAAGTACCTGTGGTCGCCAGCGGCTCAGGAAATCGCCGCGCAAAACTACCTGCGCCCGCGTGATGCGACGGTACTGGCGAAGTACACCGACCGTTTCCCGAAAGTGGACTTCCTGTCGGTCGAGAAGACCTTTGGTGACTGGCGTACCGTGCAGAAAACCCACTTCAATGATGGTGGGGTGTTTGACCAGGTTTACAGCAACAATCAGTAATTGATGTAGGCAGGCTCGGCCTCTTCGCGGCTAAAGCCGCTCCCACAGGGACCCCACAACATTCAGCCCTGTGGTAACCCTGTGGGAGCGGGTTTACCCGCGAAGGGGCCAGCAAGGGCTACATCAGACCTGGCGGAATACCAAGGCCTTCAAGCCCCCCGCCGGGTCCACATCCGGAAACTCCGGCGGGTTCTCCAGCCGCTCGACAAACGCCAGCCCCGGCGCCTGCTCGGCCATCCCCTCGATCAGAAACTCCGGCCCGATCCCCGGGTCGTTGACGCACGCCAGCACCGTGCCTTGCGCACTCAGCAACTCCGGCAGGCGGCGGAGGATCTTCGCGTAATCCTGGGTCAGCACGAAGCTGCCGCGCTGGAAGGTGGGCGGGTCAATGATGATCAGGTCGTAGGGGCCGTATTTGCGCACCTTGCCCCACGACTTGAACAGCTCATGGCCCAGGTACGCCACGCGCGATGCGTCGTGGCCATTCAGGCGGTGGTTGTCGCGCCCGCGCGACAGTGCCGACTTGGCCATGTCCAGGTTCACCACCTGCTCGGCACCGCCGGCAATCGCCGCCACCGAGAAACCACAGGTGTAGGCGAACAGGTTCAGCACCCGCTTGCCCGCCGCCTGCTGGCGCACCCAGCGTCGCCCGTAGCGCATGTCGAGAAACAGGCCGTTGTTCTGCCGCACGCCCAGGTCCAGCAGGTAGGTCAGGCCGTCTTCGACCACTTCGCGCTGCTGGCACGGCTCGCCCAGCAGCCACTGGCCGGGGCTGTCGGGCAGGTAGCGGTGCTGGATGAGGATGGCCTGGCCGCGCCACTGCGGGCGCTCGACGAGGCTGCGCAACATGGTCTCGAGTTCGCCCAACTGGCCCTCGGGCGGTTCGCGGAACAGGGCCACCGACAGCACCCCTTGCAGCCAGTCGACGGTGACCTGCTCCAGGCCCGCCCAGCAGCGGCCGCGGCCATGGAACAGGCGGCGGGTTTCCTGCGGGGCAGGGTCGAGGGCGGCGAGCAGGTGTTGCTCCAGAGTCTGGATGGGCGAAGTCATTATGGGTCGCATGCTGGCAAAGAGCGGCATTCTACCTTGCGGGCCTCTTCGCGGGTAAACCCGCTCCCACAAGGCCCCCACCATCCTGAAGCGATGTGAAATCCCTGTGGGAGCGGGTTTACCCGCGAAGAGGCCCGCAAGGCCACCTCATTCCTCGGCCACAACCCGCGCTGGCCGGAACCACCAGCCCTGCTGCATGCCCGCGGCAGCCAGCAGGATCAACACTACCCCCAGCCATTGCAACGGTGCCAACCGATGCCCGAACGCCACCCAGTCCACCAGAATGGCCGCGATCGGGTAAATGAACGACAGCGCCCCGGTCAACGCCGTGGGCAAGCGCTGAATGGCGCTGTACAGCAGCACGTACATCAAACCGGTGTGCACCATGCCCAGGGTCACCAGGCTGGCCAGCGCCGGCACTTCAGCAGGCAACCCGCCAAGCTTGACCCATGGTGCCAGCAACAGCACCCCCGTGGCCACCTGGATCAGCGCGATTAGGTGCGGTGGCGTGCCACTCAGGCGTTTGATGATCAACGCCGCGATGGCATAAAGGAATGCCGCGCCCAGCGCCAGGGCAATGCCCAGCAGGTAGTCCTCGCCGCCGCCCTGCCCCGCGCCATGGGCGCTGACGATGGCCAGCATGCCGAGAAAGGCCACGCTCAGCCAGGTCACCTTGGCCAGGGTGATGCGCTCGCCGAGGAACAGCGCGGCCAGGCCCACCAGCATGAACGGCTGCACGTTGTACACCGCCGTGCCGATGGCAATCGATGCCCGCGAGTAGGAGGCGAACAGCAGCAGCCAGTTGCCGACGATGGCCACGCCGCTGGCAATCGCCAGCAAGAAGGCCGTGCGGCTGATGACACCGGCCCGCAGGTAACCGAAGCCCGCGCAGATCACCAGCAAGGTCGCAGCGCCGAACACGCAGCGCCAGAACACCACCTCGAGCACCGGCTGGCCGGACACCAGCACGAACCAGCCGATGGTCCCGGAAATCAGCATGGCGGCGACCATTTCCAGCGAGCCACGACGCAATGAACTGTCCATCTCACACCTCCTGTTGACGATGACTACAGTATGCAAAGGTTGTCGGTCAGCCTTCCAGCGGATAACCAAGGCATAACTCCATGCTTGCCTTTACTATCAAGGCAAATTCCGCCAATGACCTGTTGAGGTGAACATGACCGATGCCATCGACCAACTGCTGATCAATGCGCTGATGGAAGACTCACGCCGCTCGCTCAAGGCCCTGGCGCAGGTCAGCGGGCTGTCTGCGCCGAGTGTCAGCGAGCGCTTGCGCCGCCTGGAGGAACGCGGTGTGCTGCGTGGGTATACCGTCGAGGTCGACCCGCGCGCCTTCGGCTACCAGTTGCAGGCCATCGTACGCATTCGCCCGCTGCCCGGGCAGTTGCAGGAGGTGGAGCGGCAGATCATTGCCATTGCCGAATTCACCGAGTGCGACAAGGTCACCGGCGAGGACTGCTTCATTGCCCGGCTGCATGTGCGCTCGATGGAACAGCTCGACACCCTGCTCGACCGCATCAATGTGCTGGCCGAGACCAATACCGCGATCATCAAGAAAAGCCCGGTGAAGCGGCGGTTGCCGCCGATGGGCTGATTGCCTGCTGTGCCGGCCTCTTCGCGGGTAAACCCGCTCCCACAAGGAAATCCACAGCCTGTGAGGTCCCTGTGGGAGCGGGCGCGCCCGCGAAGAGGCCGGCCCGGAAAAAGCTGACTATTTTTTGTACACAAGAATGTCACCTTAGGTGCCATTTTTGTGTGCACTTTCCAAGGTAACGCCCCAATACGTTACACCTTTCCCGCAACTAATTTTGACCATTTGATCAACTAACAATACCTCTGAAAAATTAAAACTGTTCATTCGGTCAACTTATATCGCCCGCGTTTCATAAACTTATCTTTCAAAGAGATAGATTCAAAATGATGGCAAGTTGAAAGTTGCTGTTCCCTTGGCATGGAACTGGCTTTTGTGTGTTCGTGTTTTGTATACAAACCGAGCAAAACATAAATACACAAGAACCCGCGGCGCCGAACAGACTTCGGCCGTCGCGCCCAGAACCCTGTGATGCCAACGCTGCACCGACGAGATGGCGAGCCCGTGCGCATGCCCGCTCATCGCAGTCCACGTGCATCAGGAGCCCGCCGGAATGAGTACCAGCCTCGACCTTGCCCCTGAACTATCCGTCGCCAGCACCCACCCCGCTTCGCCGCTCGCCGGCAGCCAGCCGGAACTTGCCCTGAGCCCGCGCCTGCATAACCGCGACCTCGCCCCCACGCGCAGCGAAGGCCGCCGCTGGGGCGGTTACAGCATCTTTGCGCTGTGGACCAACGATGTGCACAACATCGCCAACTACTCGTTCGCCATGGGCTTGTTCGCCCTCGGCCTGGGTGGTTGGCAAATATTGCTGTCGCTGGCGATTGGCGCAGCGCTGGTGTACTTCTTCATGAACCTGTCCGGCTACATGGGGCAGAAGACCGGCGTGCCGTTCCCGGTCATCAGCCGTATCGCCTTCGGCATCCATGGCGCGCAGATCCCGGCGCTGATCCGCGCGGTCATCGCCATCGCCTGGTTCGGTATCCAGACCTATCTGGCCTCGGTGGTGCTGCGCGTGCTGCTCACCGCCGTATGGCCGCAGATGGCAGCCTACGACCACGACAGCATCCTCGGCCTGTCGAGCCTGGGCTGGGTGTGCTTCGTGTCGATCTGGCTGGCGCAGCTGGTGATCCTCGCCTACGGCATGGAGATGGTGCGCCGCTACGAGGCCTTCGCCGGCCCGGTGATCCTGCTGACCGTCGCCGCCCTGGCGGTGTTCATGTACCTCAAGGCCGACGCCCGCATCGCCTGGTCGGTGGCGGCGCCGCTGAGCGGCTACGAGATGTGGCGCAACATTTTCGCTGGCGGCGCGCTGTGGCTGGCGATCTACGGCACCCTGGTGCTCAACTTCTGCGACTTCGCCCGCTCCTCGCCGTGCCGCAAGACCATCCGCGTCGGCAACTTCTGGGGCCTGCCGGTGAACATCCTGGTGTTCGCCATGATCACCGTGGTGCTGTGCGGTGCGCAGTTCCAGATCAACGGCCAGATCATCGACAGCCCGACGCAGATCGTCGCCGCCATTCCCAGCACACCGTTCCTGGTACTCGGCTGCCTGGCCTTCCTGATCGTCACCGTGGCGGTGAACATCATGGCCAACTTCGTCGCCCCGGCCTTCGTCCTCAGCAACCTGGCCCCACGTCATCTGAACTTCCGCCGGGCCGGGCTCATCAGCGCCACCCTGGCCGTGCTGATCCTGCCGTGGAACCTGTACAACAGCCCGCTGGTGATCGTGTACTTCCTGTCCGGCCTGGGCGCCCTGCTTGGCCCGCTGTACGGGGTGATCATGGCCGACTACTGGTTGCTGCGCAAAGGCTGTATCAACGTGCCGGAGCTGTACACCGAGCACCCGGCCGGCGCCTACCACTACAGCAAAGGCATCAACCTGCGCGCCGTGGCCGCCTTCGTGCCGGCCGCGCTGTTGGCCATCGTCCTGGCCCTGGTGCCGAACTTCCATGGCATTGCGCCGTTCTCCTGGCTGATCGGCGCCGGCATCGCCGCGGCGGTCTACCTGCTGATCGCGCCACGCAACCGCCAGTACCACGACGTCAGCGGCGAATGCATTGCCGTCGACCACAGCAGCCACTGACCCGGGGGACAACCCATGCGTATCCTGATCGCCAACGTCAACACCACCGAAGCCATCACCCAGGCCATTGCCGAGCAGGCCCGTGCGGTAGCCGCGCCCGGCACCGAAATCATCGGCCTCACCCCGTGGTTCGGCGCTGAATCGGTGGAAGGCAATTTCGAAAGCTACCTGGCCGCCATCGCGGTGATGGACCGGGTGCTGGCCTACGAGGGCCCGTACGATGCCGTGATCCAGGCGGGTTACGGCGAACACGGCCGCGAAGGCCTGCAGGAACTGCTCGACGTGCCGGTGGTGGATATCACCGATGCCGCCGCCAGCACCGCCCTGTACCTGGGCCACGCCTACTCGGTGGTGACCACCCTGGACCGCACCGTGCCGCTGATCGAAGACCGCCTGAAGCTGTCCGGCCTGTATGAGCGCTGCGCCTCGGTGCGCGCCAGTGGCCTGGCGGTGCTGGAGCTGGAAGCCGACCCGCAGCGCGCCGTCGAGGCGATCGTCGAGCAGGCCGAACGCGCCGTGCGTGACGACAAGGCCGAGGTGATCTGCCTGGGTTGCGGCGGCATGGCCGGGCTGGACGAGCAGATCCGTCAACGCACCGGGGTGCCGGTGGTGGACGGTGTGAGCGCGGCGGTGACCATTGCCGAGGCGCTGGTGCGCATGGGCTTGAGCACCTCCAAGGTGCGCACCTATGCCACGCCCAGGCCGAAGAAAGTGCTGGGTTGGCCGATGCGTTTCGGCCGTTAGGTATCTTTCGCTGACCCGGCCTCTTCGCGGGTAAACCCGCTCCCACAGGGACCGCATTGCTCGCGGGGGCTGTGCAGTACCTGTGGGAGCGGGTTTACCCGCGAAGAGGCCGGTCCTGTCGAAGCATCATTCTGGCCAACCACTGCGTGCAGTACCAGCGGATCAGGTCGGGCAGCTACGCGCCCCATCGTTCAGGCCCTGGCGCACATTGCGGCTGAGCAGGCTGGCCTTGCCATCGTGCCAGGTCAGGGTCAGCACGTAGAGGGTATCGAAGTCGTCGCCGCTCCAGTCCTCGGTAATCACCCGTTCCTCTCCCAGCGCCTTGCCTGCCACGGTATTGATCAGCTCGGGCAGGTAGCCATGCGACCAGGCGGTATACACCGTGGCGTTGCGGTACTTGTCACGCAGCAGTTCGTCGGCCAGCGCTTCGGTGTCGTTGGCGCCGTAATCGATGTTCACCGGCAGGCCCAGGCGGATCGCGCTGGGGCTGATGGTCATCAGCGGGCGAATGTAGCTGTAGCTTTCGTCCTTGCTGCCTTCTTCGACATGCCGCGAAGGGTTGGCAGCGAACACGTAGTCGGCCTTGCCAAAGCGCTCGGGCAGCACGGTCGCGAGGTCCAGCGCGCGGTTCAGGCCCTGGCAGTTCAACTGGCCCAGCCCCTCGCCCGGCTTCTCGGCGTGGCGCAGGAACACCAGGGTCTGGGTACCATCGGCCGGTTGCGCCCGGCTGTCGACAGCCTCCAGCGCCAACGGTACGGCGACCGCTGCCAGGGCCAGGCTCAGCAGCGAGTGACGACGACGGCGGAAGAATGTGGGCAACTTCATCAAGGCAGGCTCGTGTGGCAGAAAGAATCGGGTTGACCCGCCACATCGCCCCGCCAGCAGCGCCGCGGGGCATCCTTGTAGTGAATGCCGTCCTTGGCAACGAGTGTGGGTGAGAGTGCCCGGAACCCGTTTGGTTCCTCCCTGGAAGTGAATGCCGTTCCCTTGGCAAGGCTTACCTTAAGGGGCGGGTGTTGCCGGATTGTGAAAGCAGCGGGTAGCGTGCTGATCAATCATCCCGCGTCAGCACTTCCAGCAGTTCGATCTCGAAGGTCAGGTCCGAATTCGGCGGGATCTTGCCCATGCTGCGCTCGCCATAGCCCAGCTGCGCCGGTACCAGCAACTTGCGCTTGCCGCCAACGCGCATGCCGATCAGGCCCTGGTCCCAGCCCTTGATCACCCGGCCGGTACCGATCACGCACTGGAACGGCTTGCCGCGCGACCAGGACGAATCGAACTCGCTGCCGTCGGCCAGCCAGCCGGTGTACTGGGTGGTGATCAGGGCACCTTTGACGGCGGCTTTGCCATCCCCCTCGACCAGGTCGATGATCTGCAGTTCTTGGCTCACGGGCAAACTCCAACGCTGAAAACAAAGCCGCCGTTTTCTCAGGAATGCGCCGCTTTGGCAAGCCAGGCGCTGTTCAGCCGAGCTGCTCGAAAGCTTGCTGGCCGGTCAGTTCCTTGGTCTGGTTGGCGAAGCAATACCAGGCGGGTTTTTCTTCGACGAAAATCTGCAGGTCGAATTCCCATGCCTGGTCGCCGTCGAGCAGGCCGACCGGCACGGCGTGAAAATCATTGGCCTTGAGCCGGTAATACAGGTGCGTGCCGCACTGGCCGCAGAAACCGCGCTGGGCCCATTCGGAAGATTCATAGACGCTGGCGGCGCGCCCTTCGATCAGCGGTGGCTGACTGCAATGCACCACCAGCAGGGGGCCGCCGGTCCACTTGCGGCACATGCTGCAGTGGCAGGCGCTGATCTGGGTATTGTCGACGGTGACCGTGAGGCGGGTGGCGCCGCACAGGCAGCTGCCGTGTTTGGTCAGGGGCATGGCTGGTTCCCTCAGCAGAAGATGGGCCAGCCAGTATAGACGCCTGTGGCGGCCTTAGCGCCGGCACAGGCAGCCCAGGGGTTTCCGGGGTCAGATGTACAGCGTACCGCGCAGGTACAACGCCGCCCGCCCACTGATGATCACGCGGCCATTGCCCGGTACTTCGCAGTGCAATTGCCCCTTGCGCGCGCCGCCCTGCTCGCAGCTCAGCACATGCTTGCCCAGCCGCTGCGCCCACACCGGCGCCAGCGAGGTATGCGCCGAACCGGTCACCGGGTCTTCGTTCACCCCCACTCGCGGGCCGAACCAGCGGGTGACGAAATCAAAGCCACGGCCTGCCGCGGTCACGGCGATGCCACGTACATCGAAGGCCGACAGCGCGACGAAGTCTGGCTTCAGGGTGTCGAGCAGCAGGGCGTCATCGATCACCACCACATAGTCGTCACTGCGATAGATCGCCTGCGCCTGGCTCAGGCCCAACGCCTGCAGCAGCCCGGCGGGCGCTTCCACGGCGAGCGGCTGCTTGCCCGGGAAGTCCATGGCGAGCAGCCCGTCGGCATTGCGGCTGACGCGCAACTCGCCGCTGCGGGTGTTGAAGCGCAGCACCTGGGCCTGCTCGCCCAGTTGTTCGAACAGCACATAGGCCGAGGCCAGGGTGGCATGGCCGCACAGATCGACTTCCACGGTCGGGGTGAACCAGCGCAGGTCGAAGGCTTCGCCGTTGCGCACGAAATAGGCGGTTTCCGACAGGTTGTTTTCTTCGGCAATGCGCTGCAGCACATCGTCCGGCAGCCAGCTTTGCAGCGGGATCACCGCAGCCGGGTTGCCTCCGAACGGCTCGGCGGTAAACGCATCGACCTGAAAGATTTCTAGCTGCATGCACACACTCCTTGTTGCCAGGCCGATGCCAGGCAGATTGTATGAAAAGGGTTACTGGCGTACCGGGGTCAACACGGCCTCGCCGGCAAAGAACGCCTGCAGGTTGCGCAGCACCAGGGCCACCGTATCGCGTGCGGCCGCTGGCGACTGGCCGGCCACGTGGGGGGTGAGCACGGTGTTGCCGAGGGCCTTGAGGGCATCGGGTACGGCCGGTTCGTCGTCGAACACGTCGAGTGCCGCGCCCGCCAGCTGGCCGTCACCCAGCGCGGCGACCAGGGCCTGGGTATCGACCACACTGGCGCGGGCGATATTCACCAGGTAGCCCTCGGCGCCCAGGGCGGCGAGCACCTGGGCATCGACCAGGTGGCGGGTGCTGGCGCCGCCGGGGGTGGCCACGACCAGGATGTCGACGGCTTCGGCCAGGCGCAGGGGGCTGTCGTACCAGGTGTAGGGGGTACCCTGGCGTGGTGTGCGGCTGTGGTAGCTGACGGGCATGTCGAAGCCGAGGTGGGCGCGTTTGGCGATTGCCAGGCCGACGGCGCCGAGGCCGAGAATGCCCAGGCGTTTGCCGCTGACCGAGGGGCTGATAACGCGGTTCCACTCGCCGCGGCGGGTACTGGCGTCGGCGCGGGGGATGTCGCGCAGCAGCGCCAGCAGCAGGGCCAGGGTGTGGTCGGCTACGGCGTCGGCATTGGCGCCGGCGCCATTGGTGACGGTGATGCCGCGCGCGGCGGCGGCAGCGAGGTCGACCTGTTCGTAGCCGGCACCGATCACGCAGATGATCTGCAGTTTGGGCAGGGCGTCGATTTCGCTGGCGGTCAGGCCGAGCGGGCCGCGGGTGAGCACGGCGTCGATGTCGTCGGCATGGCGCTGGATGGCCTGGGCGCGCAGTTGCGGTGAGGGGGCGCGAATCAGGCGATAGCCGGCCTGTTCCAGCATGGGCAGGTAATCGTCGACGGTTTCCACCAGTACCAGGACTGTCTTGCGCATGCCACCTCCGGGTCAATTTGAGGTGCCATTATGCGGAGTGACCGAGCAATACAGTCAACCGAAATAACCAGCGAAAACTGTACTGTGCTGCTTCGCTAGCTGATCTTGATCTTGATCTTGATCTTGATCTTGATCTTGATCTTGATCTTGATCTTGATCTTGATCTTGATCTTGATCTTCGCGACTTCAGGAGGCCGAACGCAGGCCTTGCGGAGGGAGGTGACGGGCATGGATGCCCGTCAAGCGCTGAGGCCCCAGGATGGGGCCTTCGGCGCGGTCCTCCCGGGAGCAAGGCCGGAGTGAGGGAACCCCGGAGCGCAGCGTAGGGGCCGGATGACGGGAGCGCAGCGTTTTTTGGTTACTTTTTGTCGCGTCTGACAAAAAGTGACTCGCCGTAAGGGCGAAAAGGTGAGTAAGCGTCGCCATCGTAAACGGACTTTTCTCCGTTTGAAAACCGCCACATAAGCTCTTGCTCTCGCTCTTGCTTTTCCGAAAATGTGGGCTTTCACATCGGGTAGACATTCATTCGCGCAGGTGGCGCTGAGTCACCTTTCCGCCCTTACGGCGGGTCACTTTTTGTCAAACGCGACAAAAAGTAACCAAAAAACGCTGCGCTCCATCATACGGCCCCTGCGCTGCGCTCCGGGGTTCCCTCGCTACGGGCCTGCTCCCGGGAGTACGCGCTGCAGGCCCCATCCATGGGGCCTCAGCGCTTGACGGGCATCCATGCCCGTCACCTCCCTCCGCAGTCCCTTCGCTCGGCCTCCTGAAGTCGCAATCTGCGGCGCCTGAACTACCGCGCGCTTAGAAGCAAAAGCACCGGCACCGGCACGAATCGAGTCTGATCAACGATCCTTGAACTGCGCCTCACGCTTGGCGATGAAGGCCGCCATGCCTTCTTTCTGGTCCTCGGTGGCAAACGCCGCATGGAACACCCGCCGCTCAAAGCGCACACCCTCGCTAAGGGTGACTTCGAACGCTCGGTTGACGCTCTCTTTCACCATCATGCTCACCGGAATCGACTTGCTGGCAATGGTCGCCGCCACTTTCAGCGCCTCTTCCACAAGCTCCGCCTGCGGCACGATCCGCGCCACCAGGCCCGCGCGCTCGGCCTCTTCAGCGCCCATCAGACGCCCCGTCAGGCACAGTTCCATGGCCTTGGCCTTGCCCACCGCACGCGTCAGCCGCTGAGTACCGCCCATGCCCGGCAGCACGCCCAGGTTGATCTCCGGCTGACCGAACCTGGCGTTATCCGCCGCCAGGATGAAGTCGCACATCATCGCCAACTCGCAGCCACCGCCCAGCGCAAAGCCAGACACCGCAGCAATGATCGGCTTGCGCCGGTTGGCAATCCGGTCGGCATCGCTGAACAGATCATCAACGTAGATCTGCGGGTATTGCAGCTCGGCCATTTCCTTGATGTCGGCGCCAGCGGCAAATGCCTTGGCAGAACCGGTCAGCACCACGCAGCCGATGTTCGGGTCACGCTCGAGCTGGTCCAGCGCCTGGTTGATCTCGCCTACGATCTGCGCATTCAGCGCGTTCAACGCCTGCGGGCGATTGAGGGTGATCAGGCCGACCTTGCCGTGGATGTCCAACAGGATGGTTTCAAATGCCATGCAGTCTGCTCCTTCAAAGATTGCGCGCAATGACCATGCGCTGAATGTCGCTGGTGCCTTCGTAAATCTGGCAGACCCGAACGTCGCGGTAGATCCGCTCCAGCGGGAAGTCACTCAGATAGCCATAACCGCCCAGGGTCTGCAAGGCGTCCGAACAGACCTTTTCGGCCATTTCCGAGGCAAACAGCTTGGCCATCGACGCTTCCACCAGCGCCGGGCGCCCGGCATCGCGCAGCGCGGCGGCGTGCAGCACCATCTGCCGGGCCACGGCAATTTTTGTCGCCATGTCGGCCAGGCGGAACGCCACCGCCTGGTGCTCGATCAGGGCCTTGCCGAAACTCTGCCGCTCGTTGGCATAGTCGCGCGCCACTTCGAACGCCGCACGGGCCATGCCCACCGCTTGCGAAGCGATGCCGATGCGGCCGCCTTCAAGGTTGGCCAGGGCAATCTTGTAGCCCTCACCCTCGGCGCCCAGGCGATTTTCCACCGGCACGCGCACGTTGTCGAAAACGATCTGGCAGGTATCCGAAGCGTGCTGGCCGAGCTTGTCCTCGACCCGCGCCACCTGGTAACCCGGCGAATCGGTGGGCACGATGAACGCGCTGATGCCGCGCTTGCCAGCGTCCGGGTCGGTCACCGCGAACACGATCACCACCCCGGCGTTCTGCCCGGAGGTGATGAACTGCTTGCTGCCAGAGAGCACGTAGTGGTCGCCGTCCAGACGCGCACGGGTCTTCAGGCTGCTGGCGTCGGAGCCGGCCTGCGGTTCGGTCAGGGCAAAGGCGCCAAGCATCGCGCCGCTGGCCAGCGGGGTGAGGAAGCGCTCCTTCTGCTGCTCGCTGCCAAAACGCAGGATCGGCACACAACCCACCGAGTTGTGCACGCTCATGATGGTCGAGCAGGCGCCATCGCCGGCGGCAATCTCTTCCAGGGCCATGGCGTAAGCCACATAACCGGTGTCGCTACCGCCCCACTGCTCTGGCACCAACATGCCGAACAGGCCCAGCTCGGCCATCTCGCCGATGGCTTCCTTGGGGAAACGGTGTTCCTTGTCCCATTGCTCGGCAAACGGCTTCAGGCGCTCCTGGGCAAAGCCGCGGACGGCGTCGGCGATCTGTTGTTGCTCATCAGTTACCAGCATGGTTCACCTCAATACAGGCATTCGACAGCCATGGCCGTGGCCTCGCCACCGCCGATGCAGATGGCCGCCACGCCACGGCGCAGGTTGTTCTGGCGCAGCGCCGACAACAAGGTCACCAGGATGCGCGCGCCGGACGCGCCAATCGGGTGGCCCAGGGCGCAGGCGCCGCCATGGATGTTGACCTTGTCGTGCGGCAGGTCGAGGTGCTTCATGGCCGCCAGGGTGACCACGGCGAAGGCTTCGTTGATCTCGAACAGGTCGACCTCGGCCAGGTTCCAGCCGGTGCGCTTCATCAGCTTGTGGATGGCACCGATCGGTGCGGTCGGGAACAACGCCGGTGTGTCGGCAAAGGCCGCGTGGCCGTGAATCACCGCCAGCGGCTTGAGGCCGCGCTTGTCGGCTTCGGAGCGGCGCATCAACAGCAGCGCCGCGGCACCATCGGAAATCGAACTGGAGTTGGCCGCAGTCACCGTGCCGCCTTCGCGGAACGCCGGCTTGAGCTGCGGGATCTTGTCCAGGCGTGCCTTGGGCGGCTGCTCGTCGTCCTTGATGAGGCGCTTTTCCTTCCCTTCGGTGACTTCCACCGGCACGATTTCGGCAGCGAAGCGGCCACTGCTGATCGCCTCCTGGGCACGGGTCAGCGAGGCGATGGCGAACTGGTCCTGGGCCTCGCGGCTGAAGGCGTTGGCCTGGGCGCAGTCCTCAGCGAAGGTGCCCATCAGGCGGCCTTTGTCGTAGGCGTCTTCCAGGCCGTCCATGAACATGTGGTCGATGATCTTGCCGTGGCCCATGCGGTAACCGCCACGGGCCTTGTCCAGCAGGTAGGGCGCATGGGTCATGCTTTCCATGCCACCGGCCACCACCACATCGGCGGTGCCGGCCAGCAGCAGGTCATGGGCCATGATCGCCGCCTGCATGCCCGAGCCGCACATCTTGTTCAGGGTGGTGCAGGTGGTGTGCTTGTCCAGCCCGGCACCCAGCGCAGCCTGGCGCGCCGGTGCCTGGCCCTGGCCGGCCGGCAGCACGCAGCCGAACAGCACCTGTTCGACACTGGCGGCATCGATACCAGCGCGTTCGACAGCGCCACGAATGGCCGCACTGCCCAGTTGCGGCGCGGTGAGGCTCTTGAGGTCGCCCTGCAGGCCACCCATGGGCGTGCGCACGGCGCTGACGATAACGATCGGGTCGTTGGCGAGGGTCATGTTCGTTCTCCTTACTTGGCAGCCATGCGCAGTGCACCGTCGAGGCGGATCACCTCGCCGTTGAGCATGCTGTTCTCGATGATGTGACGGGCCAGCGCGGCGTATTCCTGCGGGCGGCCCAGGCGCGGAGGGAACGGCACACCGGCGGCCAGCGAGGCGCGCACCTCCTCGGTCATGCCGGCCATCATCGGCGTTTCGAAGATGCCCGGGGCAATCGTCATCACGCGGATGCCGAAGCGCGCCAGCTCGCGGGCGGCCGGCAGGGTCAGGCTGGCAATCGCGCCCTTGGAGGCTGCATAGGCGGCCTGGCCGATCTGGCCGTCATAGGCGGCGATGGAAGCCGTGTTGATGATCACCCCGCGTTCGCCGCCCTCATCGGCCGGCCCTTCAGCCATGGCCGCGGCGGCCAGGCGCAGCAGGTTGAAACTGCCGATCAGGTTGACATTGATGACCTTGGCGAAGCTGGCCAGGCCGTGCGGGCCTTGTTTGCCCAATACCTTTTCGGCACCGACGATGCCGGCGCAGTTGACCAGCCCGTGCAGGCTGCCAAAGGTGCTGACAGCGGCATCGACCGCCGCCTGGGCAGCCTGCTCGTCGCTGATGTCGGCCACTGCGAAGCGTGCGTTGTCCCCCAGTTCGCGGGCCTTGGCCTCGACGGCCTGGGCATTGAGGTCGACCAGCATGACCTTGGCGCCGGCTTCGACCAGCATCTGCGCGGTAGCTGCGCCCAGCCCGGAGGCGGCGCCGCTGACGATGAAGTGTTTGTTGGCTATTTGCATGATCGGGTTCCTTTCAGGCGCTGGCAGGGGTGGCCTGTTGCGCTTGTTGTTTGGCAACTTCCTGGTTACGCAGGATGAAGCGTTGCAGCTTGCCGCTCGGGGTTTTGGGCAGCTCGCTGACGAATTCGATTTCTCGGGGGTAGGCATGCGCGTACAGGCGCTGGCGCACGTGCTGACGCAATGTTTCTTCCAGCTCGGCACTGCCCAGGTAACCGCTGGCCAGTACCACGAAGGCCTTGATCAGTTCGGTGCGCTCAGGGTCCGGCTTGCCGACCACCGCCGCCTCGACCACCGCCGGGTGTTCGATCAATGCGCTCTCGACATCGAACGGGCCGACCCGGTAGCCGGAGGTGGTGATCACATCATCGCTACGCCCGACGAAGCTGATGCTGCCGTCCGGGTTCAGCTCGACGGTGTCGCCGCTGAGGTAGTACTTGCCGACGAAGGCTTTGGTCGGCAGGCCGTGGTAACCGGCAAACCAGCACAGCGGCGACTGTTCGCGGTCGACGGCAAGGATGCCCGGCTGGCCAGCGGGCAGTTCGTTGCCCTGCTCGTCCAGCACGACGATGCGGTGGCCAGGGATGGCGAAGCCGGCCGAGCCCAGGTGCACCGGGTGCTGCAGGCCATGGTGGTTGCACAGCACCATGCCCAGTTCGGTCTGCCCGTAGTGGTCGTGGATAGTCACGCCCAGCTCGTCGGCGAACCAGCGGATCACTTCCGGGTTGAGCGGCTCGCCGGCGCTGCTGACCACCCGCAGGCGGCCCTTGATCGGCCTGGCGAAGTCAGCGCCGGCGGCAATCAACAGGCGGTAGGCCGTGGGTGAGCCGGCCAGGTTGGTGATGCCCAGCTTGTCGATCACCCGCGCGCAGCTGTCGACGCTGAACGGGCCATCGTAGAAGGTGGTGGCATGGCCCAGCGACAGCGGGCCGGTGACTGCGTAGTACAGGCCATAGGCCCAGCCCGGGTCGGCCAGGTTCCAGAAATTGTCCTCGGGGCGCAGGTCGATGGCGTCGCGCATGTAGCCCTGGAAGGCGACGATGGCGCGCAGCGGCACTTCCAGCGGTTTCGCCGGGCCGGTGGTACCGGAGGTGAACATCAACAGAAACGGGTCGTCGCCCGCGCGCATGGCCGGCTCGCAGGTTGCCGCCGCCTGGTCCAGGCACTGCTGGAAGTCCAGCTCGCCACTGCGGGCGTTGACCGTGATGATGGTTGGGCAGCCATGCACATCGTCGAGCTTGGCGCGGTTGTGGATGTCGGTGATGACCACGCGGGCCTGCGACTGCTCCAGGCGATGTTCGATGGCCTTGGGGCCGAAGGCGGTGAACAGGGGTTGATACACCGCGCCGAGGCGCCAGGTCGCGAGAATGGTCACCAGCAATTGCGGGGTACGCGGCATCAGCCCGGCAACCCGGTCACCTGGGCCTACCCCTTGTGCCTTGAGCACATTGGCAAAGCGTGCAGCCTGCGCCTTGAGCTGGTCGAAGGTGTAGCGCGTGGTGTTGCCATCGCGGTCTTCATGGACCAGCGCCAGCTTGCCTGCGCCGGCATGGCGGTCGCAGCATTCGACACAGGCATTGAGGGTATCGAGGTTGCCATGCAGCGCTGCGGCAGCGGCCTGGGCATGGTCGAACGCACGCACGGCCTCGGCGTAATCACGCATCGTCGGACTCCTGGTTTCTTGTTTTTGGAGTGAACCATCGGTCCGACGATGTTCGCGCCGCACACACCCTGCGGCAATGGCCAAAGCTGTCAATCTCGATGACCGGTTTGGCCGCCCGGCTCAGGCACCTCCCCGGCCGGTAGCCTGCAGATAGGACTGGGTGAGCCCGCTGACCAGGCGTTCAACAGCGATGAGCTCCTGTTCCTGCAAGCGGTCGAGCAACGCCTGGCGCTCCAGCGGCGTCAGCGCAGGCTGCTGAGCCTGCACGCGGAGCGTGCGCTGGACATAGTCGGCGCTGAGCGCATCGAACATTCGCCCATGCTCGCGACGCAGGTAGCGACGCCAGAATTCCCGCTGGCTCAGGCTATCGGTCAAAGCCTCCAGCGTCTGCGCCTGGGTCACCCGCTGAAATGCGTCGTCAAGCTGCGCCTGCGTCAGCTCGGCGGCGTCAGGGTAGCGCATGGCATACGGCTGGGCTGGCAACTGCAAGCGCTCGCGCAGACGTACTCGATAGCCCAGGATCAGCGCCAACTGGTCGAAATGTTCTCCGGCGATCTGGCGCTGGCGGCAGTCCTGGTAGGCGACTCGCTCCAGCTGCTCCAGGCGAAACAACTGCCGGCCCAGTTGCAGCAACGCGCTGCGGTTATCCAGGCCGGCCTGCCCGGCCTCGGCCTGAGCCTGCAGCAGCAGCACTTGCAGCGCACTGAAGCGGCTGGCTACCGCATCCGAACATGGCAATGGCAGGCCAGCACGTTCGAACAATCGTCGGCATAGCACCGGGTCTTCGTCCAGCGCCACCAGCAGGCTCCACACGCCCTCCGCCAGCGCCGTGCGCCCCTCGCCCGCCTGTTGGTAGTCGGCCGTCTGTGCCAGCCGCGCCAGCAGGCGGAACAGCCCGCCACTGTCCGGCAGCACCAGCAAGCGCTGCCACAACGCCTCGCGCGCTGGCCGCTGCGCAGCTTCCACATGCCCGACCCAGAGCGCCTGCGCAGCAGGCAAATCGACCGGCGTCGATGCTTCCGGCAAGTGGCCATGTTCGTCGATCACATCGAGGGCGTACAAACCCTGTACCTGCAGGGCCGAAAGCGGATTGCGCTCGACCAGGATGGCGCGGCGAAACGCGTAGGGCATCTGCAGGATGTCGTACGGCACCGTGCGCAGCTGGTTGTCGCGCAGATCGGCGCGCTCCAGCAGGCCACACAACTCCAGGCGCTGGGGCCAGGCACCGAGCCGGCAATGGCGCAGGTTCAGGCTGACCAGTCGGGACAGGTGGTGAAACCTCAGATCGAGCGACTCCACCCGGTTATAGCTGAGGTCCAGATGGGTGAGGTCGGGTAGCGCTTGCAGTATCCCTACCGCCTGGGCATCGAGACGGATCTGGTTATGCCCCAGGCGCAGCACGCGAAGCGTCGGCAGATAGGCAATACCCGATGGCAAGCGCAGCAACTGGTTGTTGCCCAGGTTCAGCTCGGTCAGGCCGCTGAACGGGCGCAGAAAATCGACCGGCATGTCACTGATCAGCGAGTCGTTCACGCTCAACACGGTCACCCGGTGAAAATCGATCTGCGGCGGCAATGCCGGCAGCGTGCGCAGCTGGCTGCCACGCAGCGACAAGCGCTGCCCCGGCGCTCGCCCTTCGCCCGCCTGGACACTTTCGCCTTGCAGCCGCCAGGCGCGCAGGATGCTGTCTGCCGTTGCCCTGCGCGCGCTTTGCCGGCTTTCCTGCAACTCGCTACCGACCCAGCGATTCAGATGCTGCGTCAGTTGCTCATGGTCATCTTCCAGCTCGACCAGGCGCTCGAGCAGCGGTCGCGTACCTCGCTGCAAACGCCGTTCTTCCTCTGCCAGCGCTTGATCATCCAGGCCTGGATACAGCGCACGCAGGCGCTCACGTACGGTTACCTGCAGGCTGCTGGCCGCCGTGGACGGGCGGCCACTCAACAGGTACCCCACCCGTCCGTCATCCAGACAATGCCCGAGGTTGAGCCAGGCGCCCGACTCCGGCCAGCGCAGCAGGCGGGCAACACCCCGATGCGAAGCCGGTAGATGCATCAACAGCTGTTCACGCAACTGCTCCATCGCGGCACCATCTACCAGCTGAAGCGCGGCCTTTTGCGCTGGGGTAAGCGCTGCGACGATAGCCTCGAAGATGCAGCCCGGGTCGCCCAGCGCAACCACTTGTTCCTCTCCCAGGCCGTTGTAGATCCGGAAGCGGCCATCGTCGCGGACCAGTATCCGCGCCTGCGCGCCTTGCCCGCCGGCACCGGCCTGGTGAATCAGGCGCCCATCCACCGCGCCCTCGTGCAGGGCAATGCTGAGCCCTTCAAGCTCCAGGCTGTCCAGCAGCGCCAGCACCAAAGCGCCGGTTTCATCGTTGTAGGCTGCACTCAGGTAGAGCCCGGCCAGCGCCCGGTTCAAACGTGCCAGGCGCAACGCCGAGCGGGCCTGTTCCGCGCACGACAACAGCAGGCGTTGCTCGACCCTTGCCGCTTCGTGCGCGTGCTCGTCCGCCTGGCTGACCACCTCGTCCACGTAAGCCCAAGGCAGGCCAGGAAACGCCTGCCGGACCAGACCGGCCAGTGGCCCGGTGCTGACCGGTTGCTGTGTCAGGTGGGCGAACAAGCGCGGCCGCAACGCGGTTGCCTGCCCCTGCACCCGCTCCAGCCCCTTGCCCACCTCTGGCTGCAGCTCGCACCAGGCCAGCAGTTCACTGTCTGCCGGCATCAGGGCCTGCAGATCAAGGCGCTCGAAGAACGTGTCGATACGCGCCTGCGCTTCGAACGCTTGCAGCGTTTGCCGAAGGTTCACCGGCGCCGTCCGGTTCTCGACCAGAACGCCACGCAGTTCGTCCAGGTCGACCCCCGCCACCTGCAGTACTTGCCAGGCCCGTTGTGGGTTCAGGGGCGGGTGTTGCGGCCACAACGCATCGAGCATGCGTGCCGGCGCCTGCCAGGTCAGCGGCTGCTCGCGCATCAGGCGCCAGCCACGCTCACCGTTGTGCAGCACGACCGGGCCATAACCGCCGCTTCCCGCTGCTCCGCGCAAGCGGTAAGGGCCATCGGCGAGCGGCCGATGCACCTCCAGGTAATGCCCGTCGATACGCGCCCAGCGGCGGCCGCCAACCCCGAAGAGCCCGTCGCTGCGCAAGGCAATGGTGCCCGGCGTGGACTCATAATCGGCAGGCTCGAAATGCCACAGGCGACTGCGCCCGCCGCCCAGGCTGACGGGCTCCATGCTTTCGACGAATGCACTGCGAACGAAACTCACAGCTGCCACGGTTGTCGCCGTCGCCGCCAAGGTCTCGGCAACCCCCAGCATGTGTTCCAGTGCTTCGTGCTGGTGGCCTCTGCTCCAGGCCGCTACCCCTTCGAACACCTCCGAGCAGGTCTGAACCACCCACTGCCCTAGCAGCAAGGCACCGATGGTTGGTATGAAAAAGCCGGCCAGGTTCACCAGGTCCAGCCCGGCGGCCTGCCAGGCCTCGCGCCTGGCGCGTGCGGCAGCGCTGTCGGCATCGGCGGTGCTCACCAGCAACAACCGGGCATCTTGCTTGATCCTTTGCACCTGAAGGCTGGCCAGTTGCGTGAAAACCGCCCCTGTGCCTGCGACACCTTCAAGTTGCAGGTCGGGTTGAGCGTCCTGCACGCGCTTGGCAAGGGTGTCGGCAAATACTGCACGGTGCTCAAGGCTGATCAGTTGGATGAAATACTGCCGGTAGGCAGCCTTTTGCAGCAGCTGGGCCATGGCCTCGTTCATCAACATGTCATCGTCGAAATAGCGCAGCGCTTGCTCGGGGTCGCTAGGCAGAAACAGCACGACGCCACGGGCATTGCCCTGTTCATCGCGCAGCGTTATGAGCAAGCCATCGGCCACTGCCTGGCCCAAGGCTTCCAGCAACCCGGGGTGGCCTTTCAGCCCACCCTGTCGATGCACCTGGCCGTCCCCCGCCAGCTCGCGCAAGGCTATCTGCACATCGCTGCGGATGTGCCCCTGCAACGCTGCCACTTCGGTTGCAAGCCGCAATCCGGAACGCTTGTCCTCGGCCAGAATCGCCTGGGCGGCCGGGTGAAAGATGCGTTCCAGTTCATCCTGATAACGCCGGCCGACATCCAGTGCGCGGCAAGCAGCGATCAGGGTATCCAGCGAGGCATTCAAGGGGCGATCCCGGCCTGGCTGGACCAGCCCTGTGCCGTCGTAGTACGTGGTGTTGCCAGGGAAGTTGCGCATTAGCCGCAGCAAGCCGTTTTCACGCGACTGGCTGTATTCGTAAGTGAGTTGCAAGGTGCCTGGCTGCCTGCCGAAGCGCGGTTGTACCTGCAGCCATTCGAGCTGGGCGAATGCCTGCCCGTCAGGTAACGGCTTATCCAGCAGGGTTGTCAGGTGCTTCTCGGCGAACTGCGGCAGCGGCAACAGCGCCTGGGTGAGCCCGCGCAATCGGGCCTGGCTGGCGTGGTGAGCGTTGAGGCTGATGCGCAGGGTGCTGATCTGCGCCCTGGAAGCGCGCTTGAGCCAGGCCGGTAGCCTGGCTGCGATGAAATGATCGGGGCCAGTCAGATAATCAGACATGGTCGGCTCCTGGGTCGTGGTAGGAGCCGACCATGGTGTGCAAATGCCCGGTCACGACGCAGAGGGAAGCGTCCCGCCCCGGCCGCCGAGCCAGCGCACTGCTTACAACGGCCTGTTCAATTCATCTTCGGTGAGCTGCAGGGCAAGCGCCTCGAAGGCTTGCCCGGTCGCATCCCTGAGCTGCTCGCAGCGGTGCACGTAAGCACCGCTGCCGAGGGCTTCCTTCTGTTCGTCCAGCGCGTCCAGCTGTTTGTCGAAATCGTCGGAAATCCGCCCGAACGCCTCGGGGTACCTGGCGCGCAGGTAAGACAACCAGAAATCCCGCTGGCTGATATAACGGATTCGCTCGTGACTCGCTTCGGCCATCAGCACCGCGGCGTATACCTGGTCGAGTTGTGCTTGGCCGACACCAGCAACCGGGCGGAATTGCATGGTGCGCGGTTGACCAAGCAAATCCAGGCTACCCGCCAGGCCGGTGCGGTAGGCCAGGCTGACTTCGACCTCATCCACCCCACGGCCCTCGGCAGCCCGGCCCAGATAGTCGGCGCGCGCCAGGCGCTCCACCTGGTCGAGGCGGAACAAGCGCTGGGCCAGCAGCAATCGGGCATTGCGCGTGGCAAGCGGGTCCCCGCCAAGCGTCACCTGCTGCACCCGCATATACACCTCCAGTTGGCTGAAACAGTGCGCTACGCTGTCGACACAGGTACGCGGGTCGGCTGCCCGTTCGAACAGTTCTGTACGTACCTGGACACTGTCGCTGGCCGCTTCGATCATCGCCCACACCCTGCGCGACAGGTCCGTACGCGCCAGGCGAAAGTCCGAGCTAGCGGTCAGCTCCGCCAGCAGCAGAAAAAACTGCCGGTGGCCAGGTTCCAGCGCCAACGTGTCCCATTGTTCAGCCCTCAGCGCCTGGCCCGGATCGTCCACTGCTCCGAGCCAGGCGGCCCTGGCATGCAGGATCGCTTGCGCCTCGACCTGGAGGGGATCGCTCGCCGGGCCATCGAGCCGAACCGCTGCCGGTGCGTACAGGCGCTCGAGGTCGCTCACCGACAACGGGTTATTGTGCAGTTGCACCACCTGCCGCAGGGCCCTCGGTGCGTCGAGCAGTGCCTCGGGCAAACTGGAAATCTGGTTGTCGCGCAGGTCTGCGTGTTCGAGCAAACCACACCATTCAAGGCCCTCCGGCACCGCTCGCAGGCCCGTTCGGCGCAGATGGAGCTCACGCAAACGCGACAGCTGAGTGAAACGCAACCTGATCGAACCCAAGGCGTTGTCGCTCAGGTCCAGGGTACGCAGGTGGACCTGATTGGTCAGCGCCTCCACCTGTGACCCTGTCATGCGAATGCGGTTGCGGGCCAGACGCAGATGACGCAGCCTGGCCAACCAGGCCAGGTGATCCGGAATTGCGCTCAAGGCATTGTTGCTCAGGTCCAGGCGACGCAGTTCGGGAAAGCCCGTCAGGAACCCGGCCGGAAGCGCCTCCAGGCGCAACCCGGTGAGTACCATGTCGGTAATGTGGCGAAAATCCGTACCGACCGGCAGGTCGGGCAGCCCACCTGCAGGTATGCCGACGATACTGAGGCGCATGCCGCCCGGGTCGCCATTGCTGTAGATCAGTTGCTCACCTTCCAGGCGCCACGCCCGGCGAAACGCGTCTGCCACTGCTCGCCGGTGCCCACGGTCAGGTCCGGCCACGGCGTCTGTCCAGCGCCCCAGGCTTTCATCAAGCCGGCGATACTCCTGTTCCTGGCGCAACAAAATGGAAAATGCCGGTTCCGAATGGCTCAGCAACAGTTGCAGGTAGCGTTCGACACCTGCGTCATCGAACGACGGGTACAGGCCGCGAATGCGGTTACGCAACGTCTGCCCATGCCGACCTGCCGAAGCGCCGCGGCCACTGAGCAGATAACCCACCCGCCCGTCAGGCAAGCGATGCAGGGGCGCAGGCACGGGCCTCGCCTCGCGCCAGCCAAGCAGCCGTATCAGTTGCAGACGATCTAGCGGCAGCCAACCCTGCATGGACAAGCGAATGTGGCCCGCGACGTCTTCGCCGGCCCATCCTTGACGTTGCATGAATGCAGGGGGCAGACAGGCACTCAGCACCTCGAACAAACCCTGTGGTTGTGCCACCTCGATGTCACTGCCGCGGCCCCGGTCGTCGAAGAGCTCGAACCCTCCGTTGCGCCAGACCAGCACCGTGACCTGCCCCGCGCCGCCTTGCTCGGGAAACAGCCGCTCCAACACTGGGCCGGTACTGGAGCGCTCGCGCAATACCAGGTTTACCCCGCCAGGCGCCAGGCCGCGACGACGCAGCAGGGAAAACGCCAGGGTGACGGCATCGGCATGGTAGCTGCTACGCAGATAGAACGCTTCGCGCGCACGGGTCAAACGGGCTTGTTGCAGCATTGCCCGTGCCTGTTCAGCCAGCGCCAGTGGCACGCGGGCTTCGCTCAGCATACGTTGGCGCACGGCAGCGCTGGCATCCTTCAGCAACGCCAGCGCGTAAGCGTCCGGCAGCCCGGCAAAACTGCGCTGCAGAACGGCCAGCAGCGGGTCTTCGGGCAGGTAAGCACTGGCAAAATGCTCCAGCATCGGGGTGCGCAGCTCATCGGCCCACGCCTGGATCGAGGCGAACTGTTCTTCCAGGTTCTGCCCTTGCAGGCCGAGCCTGTCGACACACCACTGCATGGCTTCGGTATCGACAGCCTGCCCCCCCAGCTGCGCGAAGAACAGGTCGATTCTCGCATCGACGGCAAAACGCTCCAGTGTGTCGCGCAGCCTGACCGGCATGGGCCGCCCTTCTACCAACAAGCCACGCAAATGGGCCTCGTCGACGTCCGCTACGTTCAGTATTTGCTCGATCCGTTCCGGGGCAAGCTCGGCCGCGCCAGGCCACAGACATTTCAGCAGCATGTCCGCACCGTGCCATTCCAGCGGCCGCTCGTAACTCAACCGCCAGGCCCGCTCGCCGTTATTTTCCAGTACCGGGCCGAACACCGTTGGGCCGTCACGATGCAGCAATCGCCAAGTGCCCGTCGGCGCCCGTCTTACCCGGTAAAGCACCCCCTCGCGGCGCCAGTAACAGGTCTGGCCATCACTGAGTAGCCCATTATCGAGTTCGGTCAGTACGGGCGCGCGCGTGGTAAGCGCATACGGCTGCAGGTCGTATTGCCACAACCGTTCCCCGCCCGCCTCGGTCGTTACCGGCTGCAGCTGTTCGACAAAAGCACTACGCAAGGTATGCACACCTGCCCCGATCACGGCGCCAGCGGCCACTGTCGAGGCGACCTGCAACAGGTGCTCCAGGGCTTCATGCTGGTGCCCCTGAGCCCAATCGCCAACCCCTTCGAATACATCATCAAGCACCTGCCGGGTCAGATCGGCCAACAGCAATACGCCAATGGCCGGCACGAATGTGCCCACCAGGTTCAGCAACACCAGCCCTGCGGCCTCCAGGCTGCGTAACCGCTCGGCGGCCGCCCCGGCGTCCGCCTGAGCCGTCGGCACAGCCAGAAACGCCGCATCGGCCTTGATCCGTTGCACATGCCCAGCAGCCAGTCGGGTGAACACTTCACTCGTTCCGGCAACCCGGCCGGGCTCAAGATCCGGCGCGTCATCCAGCAGGCGTTTGCCCAACAGCAGTTGATAAGCCGAGCGGTGTTCGAGGGCGATACGCCCGGTGATCGCCTGGCGAAAGCCGGCACCTTGCATAGCCGTAACCAGCGCACGATTCGCCGATGACCAATCGTCAAAACGGCGAAACGCTTGCTCGCGATCATCCGGCAGGTAGAGCAACACCGCCTGCAAACGCTCCGGGTTGAATACCAGACCGCCGATCCCGCTCACGGTACCGATCAGTTCGAAAGCCAGAGGCCCGTCCAGCTGTTGCCCCAGCAACTGCAAAGGGCCGGCAGCCAGGCGCAACGTCGAAGGCAGTTCCGGGGTCTGGCCCTGGCCGAGCTGGCGCAGCATACGCAGGTCGCTGCCCGCCAACTGCCCCTTCATGGCCGCGATCTCGACGGCCAGGGCCAGTTCCAGCCGTCTGTCCTCGGCCAGCTCGTGGCTGAAGCGGGCGGTGAGTATCTGGTCCAGGTGCTGCTGATAAGCCAGCCCGACGTCGGCACTGCGGCACATGCTGACGACATCATCGATGCGCTGCGTAAGAATCTGCTCGGGCCCACCGAGCACCGCGGGTTCGCAAGTGACAGCGGTGGCGGGAAAGAACGACTCGCCGGCTTTGAAGTTCTGCAAGAGCTTCTGCAGCAGCGGCACCGTGACGAAGTAGGCCTCGAATTCTGTCAGCGAGCCCTGTACCACTGTCAATCGCCGCCGCTCCTCTCGCCAGCGCGCTTTGGACAGCTCGATATCCAGTTGCAACCGCGCTTTCAGCGCCGTTTCGAAGTGCCGAGTGGCGAACTGCTGCAGTGGCAGCAGTTTCTGCAACGTCGCCGCCATGCGCTTCTGGCTTTGCAGGTGCGCCGCCACGCGGGTGCGCAAGGTTGCGAGTTGAGCAGGGCCGGCATCTTTCAGCCAGGCAGGCAGGTGTTCGACAATGAAATCGTTGGCCGGGGATTGCAGCTTGGGATGCAGCGTGGATTCGGGCATGGTCGTATTCCGTTGAAAGTACGGCCGCCACCCTGCGCCTGTGCGGCGCTGCCCGACAGCAGGAAGTACCCGCCTCTCAACCGTGCGTGTCGCGCGTCTGGGCCAACGCCCGGTAATGGCCTGGGTTGCAACCGAACCACTTGCGAAATGCCTTGTAGAACGAGCTGCTGTCGGCAAACCCCAACCGCTCGGCAATCTCGGCCATGGGCTGCTCCGCCCGGCTGAGCCAGGCGATGGCCAGTTCGCGCCGCACGCTGTCTTTCAACCCTTGGTAGGTCTGCCCTTCTTCGGACAGGCGCCGGCGCAGCGTCGAGGGCGACAGGCTCAGCTGGCGCGCCAGCGCGTCGGCATCGGGCCAGCGGGCCGGGGCCAGTTGCAGCAGGTCGGCGCGGATGCGCCGGCCCAGGCTGGCCGGGTCGCGGTATTTGACCAGGATGTTGCCGGGCGCCTCGGCGAGAAAACGCTGCAGGTCATCCGCCGTGCGCCGCAGCGGCAGCTCGAGGCAGTCGGCGGCGATGATCATGCGCGTGCGCGGGCGCTCGAAGTGCAGGCTTTCCGAGAACATTACCCGGTAGTCGTCGCAGAACGGTGGCTCGGCGCAGCGCAGGTCGATGGCCAGGATCGGGATACGCCGCCCGGCCAGCCAGCAAGCCACGCCGTGCACGATCATCCAGAAGGTGAAATAGGTGAACGCCCGGCGCGGCGCGTCACGCGGTTCGTTGATGACGATCTCGGCCAGGCCCTGCTGACGCACCAGGCTCGGTTGCAGGTCTTCGAGCATCAGCGAGAGGAACGCCAGCGCGGTCTCCAGGCCCGCGCCGAGGGTCGGCTGGCCCATGCTGGCGCGGCACATGAAGGCCAGGCTGCCGCTGCGCAGGCCGCGCGGGTCCATGGCGAAGAACTCGTCGTTGCAGCGCCGCGCCAGCAAGCGCCAGAGCCGGGCATAGGATTCGGCGCTGACCCTGGCCGCCGGCAGGTGCAATTGCTCGACAGCGATGCCGGCCCGGGCCAACAGGCCGGTATCGGGCTGCCCGGCAGGGCAGGTCTGCAACAGCGCCTCGCGCACCAGCTGCATGGAAATGGTGTCTTTTTCGCTCATCGACGGTCCTGTCGGCTGAATGCCGGCCATCTTAGGCCGCCTCGTCGAAAACAGCCATCACAGCCCGGCCGCCAGGCCAAGAAAGGCCTGGATCAGGCGCAGTTCGCGGCGGCGCTCGAGGCAGCCGATCAAGTGTTGGTTGACCAGGCCCTCGCCGGCCAGCGGGCGCGCCACCACCCGGGGGTCATTGGCCACTTCGGTGGACGACACCACGCCAATGCCCAGCTCCGACGCCACCGCTTCGGTCACCGCTTCGCGGCTGTCCAGCTCCAGCAGCACGCGAGGTTGCACGGCGGCCGTGCTGCAGGCCTTGTCGAAGGTGCGCCGGGTGGTCGAGCTGGGTTCGCGCAGCACCATGATCTGCTGGTGCAGCTCGGCCAATGGCAAGTCCTCCTTGGCGTTGGCCCAGGCGTGCCCCGCCGGCAGCAAGGCGCACAGCCGCGACTGGCAAAGGCTCTGCAGATGCAGGCCTTTGCGCGGCTCGATCTCGGTCAGCACGGCCACGTCGGCATGCTCGCCGAGCAGCGCCGCCAAGGTTTCCTGGGCGTTGCCCAGGCGCAGGTTGACGGTAATGCCCGGGTAGCGTTCACGCAGCAGCGCCAGCATCGGCATGACCCGGTGCGGGCCGTCGGCGGCCACCTCCAGGCGCCCGGTCAGCAACTGCCGGTTGGCTTCAAGCATGGCCTGCGCCTCCTCGGCCAGGCCGAACATGGCACGGGTGATGGCCGCCAGGCGGGTGCCCTCTTCGGTCAGCTCGACGCGCCGCGCGGTGCGCCGCAGCAGGGTGATCTGGTAGTGCTCCTCCAGCGCCTTGATGTGCCCGGTCACTGCCGGCTGGCTGATGAACAGGCGGGCGGCAGCACGGGTAAAGCTGCCCTCACGGGCCACGGCGTCGAAGGCACGCAACTGGAACAGGTTCATTGGCATCGGCCTGACTTATAGTTTGGATAACAACAAACAATTTGATTGATGACAGCGCCGATTGCAACCTAGGCCCCGTAGTTTCAGCCCACCGCTTGTGAGGAATAACGGAATGAGCCACGCCCCGATTCTGCTGACCCCCGGCCCCCTGACCACATCAATCCGCACCCGCCAAGCCATGCTGGTGGACTGGGGCTCCTGGGACCGCGATTTCAACCAGCTGACCGCCAGTGTCTGCGAGCAACTGCTGGCCATCATCGACGGCAGCACCAGCCACCACTGCGTCCCCTTGCAGGGCAGCGGCACCTTCGCCGTCGAAGCGGCCATCGGCACCCTGGTGCCGCGCAATGGCAAGGTGCTGGTGCTGATCAACGGCGCGTATGGCCAACGCCTGGCAAAGATCTGCAAGGTGCTGGGCCGCGCCTACAGCACCTTCGAAACCGCCGAAGACCAGCCGACCACGGCTGCCGACGTCGACCGCCTGCTGGCCGCCGACCTGGCCATCAGCCATGTCGCGCTGATCCACTGCGAAACCAGCACCGGCATCCTCAACCCGCTGCCGGAGATCGCCCAGGTGGTCCAGCGTCACGGCAAGCGGCTGATCATTGACGCCATGAGTTCGTTTGGCGCCCTGCCGATAGACGCTCGCGAGATTCCGTTCGAAGCACTGATCGCCGCCTCCGGCAAATGCCTGGAAGGCGTGCCAGGCATGGGCTTCGTGTTCGCCGAAAAAACTGCCCTGGCCGCCGCCGAAGGCAATGCGCACTCGCTGGCCATGGACCTGCACGACCAGCACAGCTACATGGCCAAGACCGGCCAGTGGCGCTTCACCCCACCGACCCACGTGGTCGCCGCCCTGCACGAAGCGCTGCAGCAATATAACGAGGAAGGTGGCTTGCCCGCCCGCCACCAACGCTACGCCGACAACTGCAAGACCCTGCTCGACGGCATGGCCGCCCTCGGCCTGCGCAGCTTCCTGCCCGCCGCGATCCAGGCGCCGATCATCGTCACCTTCCACGCACCGAACGATCCACGCTACCAGTTCAAGGACTTCTACGAGCGGGTCAAGGCCAAGGGTTTCATCCTCTACCCGGGCAAGCTGACCCAGGTGGAAACCTTCCGTGTCGGCTGCATCGGCGTGGTCGGTGCGGACGGCATGCAGGCCGCCGTGAATGCCGTGGCCGAGGTGCTGCGGGAAATGGAAGTGCTGGACATCTGACCTTTTGCCCACCCGACTTCAGGAATTAGCGCACATGAACTACAGCAACCCCACCCAGCTGCAAGCCGCGATCCTCGACTGGGCCGGCACCGTGGTCGACTTCGGCTCCTTCGCGCCGACCCAGATCTTTGTCGAAGCCTTCGCCGAATTCGATGTACAGGTGTCCATCGAAGAGGCCCGTGGCCCGATGGGCATGGGCAAGTGGGACCACATCCGCACCCTGTGCGACGTGCCGGAAATTGCCGAGCGCTACCGCAAGGTGTTCGGCCGTACCCCGACCGACGAGGATGTCACGGCCATCTACAACCGTTTCATGCCCTTGCAGATCGACAAGATCGCCGTGCACTCGGCGCTGATCCCCGGCGCGCTGGACACCCTCACCGGGCTGCGCCAGGACGGCCTGAAGATCGGCTCGTGCTCGGGTTACCCGAAAGTGGTGATGGACAAGGTGGTGGAGCTGGCCGCGCAGAACGGCTACGTGGCCGACCACGTGGTGGCGACCGACGAGACGCCGAATGGCCGCCCCTGGCCGGCCCAGGCCCTGGCCAACGTGATTGCCCTGGGCATTGACGATGTGGCGGCCTGCGTGAAGGTCGACGATACCGTGCCGGGCATCCTCGAAGGCCGCCGTGCCGGCATGTGGACCGTCGCCCTGGTGTGTTCGGGCAATGCCTTGGGGCTGACCTGGGAAGGCTACCGCGCGTTGAGCGCCGAGAAGCTGGAAAGCGAGCGCCAGCGTATCCACGCACTGTTCGCCGGCTCCCGCCCGCACTACCTGATCGACACCATCAACGAATTGCCTGAAGTGATCGCTGATATCAACCGGCGCCTGGCCAAGGGCGAGATGCCGCAAACAGCCTGACCCGCCGGCGGGGCCGCGCTGCGGCCCATCGCCGGCAAGCCGGCTCCCACACCGATCGCGCCAGCTTTTAACATTCGAGCGAGGCAGCTGCTGCCGCGGGCGTTACTCCGGCAGCTGCACCTGCGGCTTGGTCGCGGCAAAGATCGCCCAGCTCGACAGGAACAACGCCGCGATCAGCGGCCCGATGACGAAGCCGTTGAGCCCGAACACCGCCAGCCCACCAAGCGTCGACACCAGAATCAGGTAATCCGGCATGCGCGTGTCCTTGCCCACCAGGATCGGCCGCAGCAGGTTGTCCACCAGGCCGATCACCAGCACCCCGAACGCGGTCAGGATCACCCCCGGCAAGATCGCCCCGGACAGCAGGAAATACGCCGCCACCGGCGCCCACACGATGCCCGCCCCCACCGCCGGCAACAGCGACAGAAACGCCATCAGCACCGCCCACACCAGCGCGCTGGGGATATCCAGTACCCAGAAGATGAAGCCGCCCAGCGCCCCTTGGGTAATGGCCACCAGCACGTTGCCTTTCACCGTCGCTCGCACCACGCGGTTGAACTTCAATTGCAAACGGCGCTTCTGCTGCTCGGGCAGCGGCACCGCCAGGCGCACACGGCGGGCCACTTCCGCGCCCTCGCGCAGGAAGAAGAACAGCAGGTACAGCATGATGCCGAAGCTGATCACCAGCTCGAAGGTGCCCTGGCCAAAGCTGAACGCCTGGCTGGCCAGCACCTGGCTGCCCTGGGTCGCCCACTTGCTGATCTTGTCGCGCAGCCCGTCGAGGTTGCCCATGCCCATGCTGTCCAGGCCGTGGCGGACAAAGGCCGGGAGCATGTCCATGCCGCGTTCGACATAACCGGCGATGTCCAGCTGCCCGCTCTCGATGCGCTGGTACAGCATGGCGCCTTCCTGCACCAGCAGCGCACTGGTGATGATCACCGGCAACACCGCCACCAGCAGGCATACCAGCAAGGTGGTGGCGGCCGCCAGGTTGCGCCGCCGTCCGAAGCGGATCAGCAGGTGGCGCTGCAACGGCGCGAACAGGATGCCGAGTATCACCGCCCAGAAGATCGCCCCGTAGTAAGGCAACAGGATCCACACGAAGGCAATGGTCACCAGCGCCAGCAGCACTGCCAGGGCCTTGTTCTGTAAAGCGGCTTCGTTCATCGCATGTCCTCGAGTGGCTTCTGCGATATTAGTGCGCGCCGCCTGGGTAAAAGTGCCACGCCTGGCTTGATGCAAATCAATACTCACCGTGTCCACCGGCACTAGCATCCGCACCTTTTGCCCCGGTGCGCACATGATCCCTACCGCCAAGCCCGAACTGCTGGCCCCTGCCGGCACCCTCAAGACCATGCGCTATGCCTTCGCCTATGGCGCCGACGCGGTCTACGCCGGCCAGCCACGCTACAGCTTGCGGGTGCGCAACAACGAGTTCGATCACGGCAACCTGGCCGCTGGTATCCAGGAGGCACATGCGCTGGGCAAGCGCTTCTACGTGGTGGTCAACATCGCCCCGCACAATGCCAAGCTGAAAACCTTTCTCAAGGACCTGGCGCCGGTGATAGCCATGGCACCGGATGCGCTGATCATGTCCGACCCCGGCCTGATCATGCTGGTTCGCCAGCATTTTCCGCAGATGCCGGTGCACCTGTCGGTGCAGGCCAACACGGTCAACTGGGCCAGTGTGCAGTTCTGGCAGCAGCTAGGCATCAGCCGGGTGATTCTGTCGCGCGAGCTGTCGCTCGAAGAGATCGAGGAGATCCGCCAGCAAGTGCCGGACATGGAACTGGAGGTGTTCGTCCACGGCGCCCTGTGCATGGCCTATTCCGGCCGCTGCCTGCTGTCGGGCTACCTCAACAAGCGCGACGCCAACCAGGGCACCTGCACCAACGCCTGCCGCTGGAAGTATGACGCCACGCCCGCCACTGAAAACGCCAGCGGCGACATCGTGCGCGAAGTGCAGCCGACCCTGGGCCTGGGTGCACCGACCGAGCAGGTGTTCCTGCTGCAGGAGAGCAACCGTCCCGGCGAGGACATGCCGGCGTTCGAGGATGAACACGGCACCTACATCATGAACGCCAAGGACCTGCGCGCCATTCAGCACGTCGGGCGCCTGGCCGGCATGGGGGTGCACTCGCTGAAGATCGAGGGCCGCACCAAGTCGCACTTCTACTGCGCCCGCGCGGTGCAGTCGTACCGCCAGGCGATCGACGATGCCGTGGCCGGGCGGCCTTTCGACCGCGCACTGATGGACAACCTCGAATCGCTGGCACAACGCGGCTACACCGAAGGTTTCCTGCGCCGCCATGTGCATGACGAATACCAGAACTACCAGCGCGGCAATTCGGTTTCCGAACGCCAGCAGTTCGTTGGCGAGCTGACTGGCGTGCGCGTCGAGGGCCTGGCCGAGGTCAAGGTGAAGAACCGCTTCGCCATCGGCGACCACCTGGAGCTGATGACGCCGCGCGGCAACTACCATTTCGACCTGCACCGCCTGTGCGACCGCCAGCAGCAGGCGATTGAGGTGGCACCGGGTGACGGCCACGTGGTGTACCTGCCGATCCCGGAGCAGGTCGCGCTCGACTACGCCCTGCTGATGCGCGACCTCGGCGCCGACGAGGCGGCCAGCTGACAATCCTGTAATGTGCGCCTCAGCTGGCTGTCAGCGGCCAGCGGCGAACATCGCGCCAGTCGCTTAGGCTATGCTGCCGATCTACCGCCGGAAGGAGTGCTTGACCATGCTGCGCAAACATCTGTTGACCCTGGGTCTGCTGGCCCTCAGCGGCCTGGCCCAGGCGGCCGAGACCATCGACGTCTACCGCGACCCCAACTGCGGCTGCTGCAAGGCCTGGATCAGCCACCTGCGCGACAACGGCTTCACCGTCAACGACCATGTCGAGCCGAACATGAGCGCGGTCAAGCAGCGCCTGGGCGTGGCGCCACGCCTGGCGTCGTGCCACACCGGGGTGATCGACGGCAAGTTCGTCGAAGGCCACGTGCCGGCCGAGCAGGTGCGCCTGCTGGCCGGGCGCAACGACCTCAAAGGCCTGGCCGTGCCGGGCATGCCGATGGGCTCGCCGGGCATGGAAATGGGTGACCACAAGGACGCCTACCAGGTCATCGGCGTGACCCGGGACGGCAAGGACAGCGTGGTCGCCAACTACTGATGCTCAGCCTGTGGGCGCTGTTCTTCAGCGCCTTCGGCGCCGCCACCCTGCTGCCGCTGCAATCGGAGGCCGTGCTGGTCGGCCTGTTGCTGCGCCAGCCCGAAGCCTGGGCCAGCTTGCTGCTGGTGGCGACAGTGGGCAATGTGCTGGGCTCGGTGGTCAACTGGCTGCTGGGCCGGGCCATCGAACAGCTGCGGGGCAAGCGCTGGTTCCCGTTCAGCCCTGCCCAGCTGGAGCGCGCGCAACGGCGCTACCAGCGTTGGGGACAATGGTCGTTGCTGCTTAGCTGGATGCCGGTGATCGGCGACCCGCTGACGCTGATTGCCGGCATCATGCGCGAACCATTCTGGCGCTTCCTGCTGCTGGTGAGCGTGGCCAAGGCCGGCCGCTATGCCGTGCTGGCGCTGGTTACCCTGGGCTGGTTTCACGCCTGGTAACACCTTTTGCGCTCGGCGCGGTCCACTGACTGCTAGAGTCGCCCCTTCCTACATGGCCTTACACGGAGTGCCCCCATGCTGCGCGCAACCGCCCTGGCCCTGGCCTGCCTCGTCGGCAATTCGGCAGTCGCCACCGAATCGCCCACCTACGGCCCCCAGCTCGAAGGCTTCAGCTACCCGCACCCACTCAAGCATTTCGATTTCACCTCCCAGGGCCAGGCCCTGCAGATGGGCTACATGGATGTGCCCGCCCAAGGCCAGGCCAACGGCCGCAGCGTGATGCTGATGCACGGCAAGAACTTCTGCGCCGCCACCTGGGAAAGCACCATCGAGGCCCTGAGCAAGGCCGGCTACCGGGTCATCGCCGCCGACCAGGTCGGCTTCTGCAGTTCCAGCAAACCGGCGCATTACCAGTACAGCTTCCAGCAACTGGCGAGCAACACCCATGCCTTGCTCGAACGCCTGGGGGTGAAACAGACCATCGTGCTTGGCCACTCCACCGGCGGCATGCTCGCCACCCGCTACGCGCTTATGTATCCGCAACAGGTGCAGCGCCTGGCAATGGTCAACCCGATTGGCCTGGAAGACTGGAAGGCCCTGGGCGTGCCCTATCGTACGGTGGACCAGTGGTATGCCCGCGAGCTCAAGCTGGATGCCGAAGGCGTGCGCGAGTATGAACGCAAGACCTACTACGCCGGGCGCTGGAAGCCGGAGTACGAGCGCTGGGTGCAGATGCTGGTGGGCCTGAACAAGGGGCCGGGGCATGAACGGGTGGCGTGGAATTCGGCGCTGATCTACGACATGATTTTCACCCAGCCGGTGTACCACGAGTTCAAGGACCTGCAGATGCCGACCCTGCTGCTGATCGGCGATCAGGACAGCACGGCGATCGGCAGTGATATCGCGCCGCCGCAGGTGAAGGAGAAGCTGGGCAACTACAAGGTACTCGGGCCGCAGGTGGCCAGGCTGATACCCAAGGGTGAGCTGATCATCTTCGAAGGCATGGGGCACGCGCCGCAGATCGAAGAACCGCTGCGCTTCAACCGCACACTGGTGGAGTGGCTGGGGCGCCAGACCGTCAACTGAGGGCCGCCGTGCGGCCCATCGCCGGCAAGCCAGCTCCCACAGGCGCCGCATAAATCCGGCGCGGCACCGTCCCCTGTGTGCGGGCAAGCCCGCGAAGCAGACCACGCGGTGCATGGCACCGGCTGCGCCGGTGTTCGCGGCTAAAGCCGCTCCCACAGGTACCGCGTAAGCCCGGGGCTGCACCGTTCCCTGTGGGAGCGGGCAAGCCCGCGAAGCAGATGACGCGGTGCATGGCACCGGCTGCGCCGGTGTTCGCGGCCATGGCCGCTCCCACAGGGACCGCGTAAGCCCGGGGCTGCACCGTTCTCTGTGGGAGCGGGCAAGCCCGCGAAGCAGACCACGCGGTGCATGGCACCGGCTGCGCCGGTGTTCGCGGCCATGGCCGCTCCCACAGGTACCGCGTAAGCCCGGGGCTGCACCGTTCCCTGTGGGAGCGGGTTCACCCGCGAAGCAGACGACGCGGAAGATGGCACCGGCTGCGCCGGTGTTCGGCCATCAAACCTTCCAGACCTGCTGCTCGGTCCAGCCCAACTCGGCAAAATCCACCGCCCGCAACCCCGCCTCTTCTTCGCAGAAAAACTCATCCAGCTGCGGCGGCCTGACCGCCGTGTCGCTGAGCATCGCATGCACCTGCCCACGGTGGTGCACCTGGTGCTCGAACAGGTGCGCCAACAACCGCAACCGTTGCTCGCGCTGTACCCGCTCGGGCCGCACGATACTCACATAGCGGCGCAGTTCGCTATCGCTCAGCGTCCGGCAATAGGCAATCAGCCGGTGGTCGGCCTGGGCCTGCTCGGCATGCAGGTCGGTGCAGGTGGCGAACGGCTGTTCGGGGTCGAAGAAACGCTCACCCTCGGCGCCGGGCAATTCGCCACGCTGCTCGCACTCGAGCATGTGCAGGTAGAACCAGTCCACCGTCAGCAGGTGGTTGAGGGTGGCCTTGATCGACGGGAAAAAACTGCAGCGCGGGGCGACGAACTCGTCCTGGGTCAGTTGCAGGCAGGCCTTGTACAGGCGGTGGTTGGCCCAGCCATTGTTGTAGGCCTGGGTCAGCAGGTGATGCGACAACGGCTCCATGGTTCGGCTCCTTTTCAGGCGAAGCGTTGCAGCTGCATCTCCCGTAGCCGGCTCAGGGTGCGCTGGTACGGGAACGCCAGATACCCTTGAGTGTAGAGCGCCTCGAGCGCTACCTGGGCTTCCAGGTACAGCGCCACCCGGCGGTCATAGCATTCGTCGACCAGGGCGATGAAGCGGCGCACCGCATCGTCCTTGGGTGACAGCGCCGGCAGTTCGCGGTCGCCCGCCACCACCCGCGCCGCCGCATCCTCGGTGCCTCGGGCAATGCGCCCGGCCCGCTGCTCACCGCCCAAAGCCGGAATACCCGACACCAGAATGGCCGGAAAACGGTCGCACAGGGCCATGAACTCCATGGCCGCCAGCGGCTGTTCGCACAGGTCGCTGAAACGGCACCAAATCGCCTGGGCACTGCGCCGCACCACCTGCACCTGCCGCGAGCCGATGGCCAGCGGCAGGGCGCAGCCCGCATCGTCCGGGCTAAGCTGGTGGAACACCGCCTCCAGCTGGCTGGCCTGCCCTGCTTGCGCGACCCAGTAGCGCTGGCGCTCGGCGCCGGGGTGCAGGCGATGGTCCTGTTCCCCGGCGACCGGCAGCACCTGCATGTGCCGCTGGATGGCGGCGATGGCCGGGAGAAAACGCTCGCGGTTGAAGCCGTCGCGGTACAGCTGCTCGGGTGGCTGGTTGGAGGTGGCGACGATCACCACGCCTTGGTCGAACAGGGCCTGGAACAGGCGGCCGAGGATGATGGCATCGCCGATGTCGTTGACGAACAGCTCATCGAAGCACAGTACGCGAATCTGCCCGGCCAGCTCCCCGGCCAGCGCCAGCAGCGGGTCGGCGGTGCCGTTGAGCTGGAACAGCCGCTGGTGGACCCAGGCCATGAAATGGTGGAAGTGCTGGCGCCGGCTGGTTACCCGCAGGCAGCGCTGGAACTGGTCCATCAGCCAGGTCTTGCCGCGGCCGACCGGGCCCCAGAGGTAGATGCCATGGGTCGGCCGGCCCTGTTCGACGGCCTGGAAACAGGCTTGCAAGGCCGCGACGGCGCGGGCCTGGGCGGGGTCGGCGACGTAGCCCTGGGTGGTCAGGGCTTGCTGGTAGAGGGAGTGGGGGTCGATAGCCATGCGCGGCATTCTACGCAGGTAAAACGACAGTATTAAAGGCTCCCACAGAGGGCGAGTACCACAGTCAGAAATCAGGTGTCGCCCAGCCCGACCTTCAACAGCGCGCCGTCCTTGTCATCGGTCAGCACATACACATAGCCGTCCGGCCCCACCCGCACATCGCGGATACGTGCCTTCAGCTCACCCAGCAGACGCTCCTCATGCACCACCTTGTCGCCCTTCAGCTGCAGGCGGATCAGCTCCTGGGTCGCCAGCGCGCCAATGAACAGATTGTGCTCCCAGGCCTTGAACGTCGGGCTGTCGTAGAACGCCATGCCGCTGATACCCGGCGACTGTTCCCAGACATGGTGCGGGTCGACCATGCCCTCCACATGCTTGCCCTTGGCCTCCGGGATCGGCAGCAGCGAGTAGTTGATGCCGTGGGTCGCGATCGGCCAGCCATAGTTCTTGCCCGGTTTGGGGATGTTGATCTCGTCGCCGCCACGCGGGCCGTGTTCGTGGGTCCACAGCTGGCCCGTCCAGGGGTTGAGTGCGGCGCCTTGCGGGTTGCGGTGGCCGAACGACCAGATCTCCGGGCGCACGTTGTCGCGGCCGACGAAGGGGTTGTCCCGGGGCACTTCGCCGTCCGGCAGAATGCGCACGACCTTGCCTTGCAGCTTGTCCAGGTCCTGCGCGGTGGGGCGTTGGTTGTTCTCGCCCAGGGCAATGAACAGGTAGCCATTACGGTCGAACACCAGCCGCGAGCCGAAGTGGTTGCCGTCCGACAGCTTGGGCTGCTGGCGGAAGATCACGTTGAAGTTCTCCAGCCGGGCACGGTCCTCGGACAGCTGGCCACGGCCGACCGCAGTCCCCGCCTTGCCATCACTGCCCGCTTCGGCGAAGGACAGGTACACGGTGCGATCCTTGTCAAATTCCGGCGACAGCACCACATCCAGCAGGCCGCCCTGCCCTTCGGCCCAGACCTTGGGCACACCGCTGATCGGCGCGCCGACCTTGCCTTCGGCGTTCACCACCCGCAGGTTGCCGGCGCGCTCGGTGATCAACATGTCCTTGCCACCCGGCAAAAAAGCCAGCGCCCACGGGTTGCGCAGGCCGTCGGCGACGGTGCTGACGGTCAAGGTGCCTTGTTCACTGCGAAACTGCTGTTCGCTGGCGGCCTGCGCCAGCAGGGGCAGCAGGGCGGCGGCGGTCAGGGTGGCAAGCCAGGGTGCTCGAAGCATGCAGGATTCCTTTCGTCGGCAGGTCACGGCGCGCGCGGGTTGTCGCGCGGTGGCCGGGTGGGTTCCAGGTTGGGGGTTTGCTGTTGACGGCGCAGGTTGTCGCCGTTGCCGATGCCACGGTTGTCCAGGCTGGGCGTGCGTTGGTACGGGTCGGTGGACGGGCCGCGCACGGGCGGCGTGGCTGGCACGCTGCCCTGGCGGCTATTGGGGTTGGCGCGCTGGATCGGGCTGTTGTAGGGGTTGTTGTTGCCGGCGGCGAGTTGCAAGGGTGACTCGCCGGCCGCTTGCGCGGGCAGGCAAAGCACCAGGCCGAGGGCCAGAATGGGCAATGTCGGGGTCATGCTTAACCTCCTGCACGAAATGCCGCGCCTGGTGGGTTTGATAGCCTAAGGCGCGAAGGGTTCGCGGCAAAAGTGTGAATGCGGGTGGAGATGATTCCTGATGTTTCAGTATGGGGTCTGGGGGCTGCTTTGCAGCCCATCGCGACACAAGGCCGCTCCTACAGGGGTACGCGATCCCTGTGGGAGCGGCCTTGTGTCGCGATGGGCCGCAAAGCGGCCCCAGGTCACTGGCCCTTGTCCACCTTGTGCCGCGCCGCATACAGGCACAGCATTTCCATCGCCAGGGTGGCCCCCGCCAGCGCGGTGATATCGGCATGGTCATAGGCCGGTGCCACTTCCACCAGGTCCATGCCCACCAGGTTGATACCACGCAAGCCGCCGAGAATCTCCAGCGCCTGCACCGTGCTCAGGCCACCACACACCGGCGTACCGGTACCCGGCGCATAGGCCGGATCGAGGCAGTCGATGTCGAAGGTCAGGTACACCGGACGCTCGCCCACCCGCTGGCGAATCGCTGCAACCACCGCCTCGGTGCCCTGGCGGTGCACCTGGCGGGCGTCGAGGATGGCAAAGCCCTGGCTGTCTTCATTGGTGGTGCGCAGGCCGATCTGCACCGAGCTGGCCGGGTCGACCAGGCCTTCGCGGGCGGCATGCCAGAACATGGTGCCGTGGTCGATACGCCGGCCCTCCTCGTCCGGCCAGGTGTCGCTGTGCGCATCGAAGTGGATCAGCGCCAGCGGGCCATGCCGGCGGGCATGAGCCTTGAGCAGCGGGTAGCTGATGAAGTGGTCGCCGCCCAGGGTGAGCATGGCGCAACCGGCCTGCAGAATATGCTCGGCATGCGCCTCGATGGTGTCTGGCACCGCCTGCGGCGTGCCGCTGTCGAACGCACAATCGCCATAGTCGATCACGGCCAGCTGCTCGAACGGGTCGAACGCCCACGGCCAGTGCCGGGCCCAGGCCTGTTGCACCGAGGCGGCGCGGATCGCCCGCGGGCCGAAGCGCGCACCTGGCCGGTTGCTGGTGGCGGTGTCGAATGGCACGCCGCTGACCACCACATCGACGCCGCGCAAGTCGCGGCTGTAGCGGCGGCGGGAGAAACTGGTAATGCCGGCGTAGGTACTTTCCGCGGCGGTGCCGTACAGGCTGTCGCGGGTCATGGCCTGGTCGTTTTCTGCTGCTTGCTCCACGGTCGGGCTCCTGTGTGGTTGGGGGTTACTGGCGGCTGCGGAAGGCGGTCCACAAGCGGTTGCGCTGGCGCAGGTCGGCCAACGCCATGCTGCGGTCGGCATACAGGCGCTGGCGCACCTCGGCCGGCGGGTAGATGTCCGGGTCGTTGCGCACCGCTTCGTCGACCAGCGGCGTGGCGGCCTGGTTGGCGTTGGCGAAGAACAGCGTATTGGTCAGCGCAGCCACGGATTCGGGCTTGAGCATGAAGGCGATGAAGGCCCGCGCCGCTTCGGGGTGCGGTGCGTCCCTGGGGATGACCAGGTTGTCCTGCCACACCAGCGTACCTTCGCGGGGGATGCGGTAGATCAGCTCGAACGGCTTGCCGGCACGGCGCGCCTGTTCGGCGGCCATCGCCGCGTCGCCGTTGTAAGTCAGCGCCAGGCACACGCTGCCGTTGGCCAGGTCGCTGATCTGCCGGCCATTGGCGACATAGCTGATCGACGGCTGCAACTGGCCCAGCAGCTGTTGCGCGGCAGCCAGGTCGGCCTTGTCCTGGCTGTAAGGGTCCTTGCCCAGGTAATTCAGGGCCACGCCGATCACCTCCTGTGGCGAGTCGGGCATGGCGATGCCGCAGTCTTTCAGGCGGCTGGCGTACTCGGGCTTGAACAGCAGGTCGAGGCTGTCCAGGGGCACCTCGCCCAGGCGCTGGCGTACGGCCTGCACATTCACCCCCAGGCCCAGGGTGCCCCAGGTGTAGGGCAGCGCATGGCGGTTGCCGGGGTCGGCCTCGGCCAGCTTGGCCAGCAGGTCCTGGTCGAGGTTGGCGTAGCCGGGCATGGCCTGCAGGTCGAACGGCTGCAAGGCATTGGCCTTGAGCGCCCGGGCCAGCACGGCCGAGGACGGCACCACCACATCGTAGCCACTGCCACCGGTCAGCAGCTTGGTTTCCAGCACCTCGGTGGTGTCGAAGGTGTCGTAGCGCACCTTGTAGCCGGTTTCCTGCTCGAAGCGCTGCAGGGTTTGCGGGGCGACGTAATCGGCCCAGCTGTACAGGTTGACGACCCGTTCTTCGGCCTGCAACGGCAAGGCCAGGACCAGGGACAGCAGACACAACGATCGACGCATGGCGGGCACCTCGGCAAATGGGTGGATGCCGCGAGCATGCCAGCCGGGTTACATTGCAGAAATGGCAAGTTTGCAAAGCTGACATTCATCAGGAGCAATGCAATGCTCGGACAAGTGCACGACCCGGACCTGCACCTGCTGCGGCTGTTCGTCACTGTAGTCGAGGCCGGTGGCTTCAGCGCCGCGCAGGGCGTGCTGGGTTTGAGCCAGCCCACCATCAGCCAGCGCATGGCCCAGCTGGAAGCGCGCCTGGGCTACCGCCTGTGCAGCCGCGGCAAGGGTGGTTTTCAGCTGACGGCAAAAGGTGCGCTGCTGCTGGACGCCGCCCGTGGGTTGTTGCTGAACATCGAGCAGTTTCGCCAGCAGGCCAATGGCGTTGCCGGGCGGCTGCTGGGCACCGTGCGCATCGGCATGGCGGAGAACCAGGACAAGACGGTGAGCCTGAAGCTGGCGGCGGCCATCGCAGCGTTTCGCAGGCGCGAGGAGGCGGTGCAGCTGGAGCTGATCAGCGCGCCGCCGGCAGAGCTGGAACGGCTGCTGCTGGAGCAGCGGCTGGATTACGCGATCAGCTACTTTTCCGGTAACCAGGCCGCCTTCGACTACCAGCCGCTGTTCGAAGAACGGCAACGGCTGTATTGCGGCAAGGGCCATGTGCTGTTCGGCGCGGCGGATGTCGGGCGCGAGCGCTTGCTGGACATCGACCAGGTACGCCACCCGTACCGCTTGCTCAAGGGCGGCGAGCCGTTCCAGAGCCGGCGCAGCATGGCGGTGGCAGAGCAGATCGAGAGCGTGCTGACGTTGATTCTGTCAGGGCGGCACATCGGCTATCTGCCGTGTCATTGCGCGCAGCAATGGCAGGCCGAGGGGTTGCTGTGGGCGCTGGACCCGGGGCTGGATTTCGTCGTGCCGTTTACCTTGGCCAGGCACCGGGCGCAGGTGGTTGGCGAGGCGCAGCAGGCGTTTGCGCAGGATTTGCTGGCAGCATTCGCCTGAGCCGGCCTCTTCGCGGGTAAACCCGCTCCCACAGGGACCGCGACTTCCTCAGGCATGTGCGGTCTCTGTGGGAGCGGCCTTGTGTCGCGAAAGGGGTGCGAAGCGCCCCCAGGCTTCAACTCCGCAGCACATAGTGCCGGGGCCGCTTTGCGGCCCTTTCGCGACACAAGGCCGCTCCCACAGAACCGCGCAGTGTCAGTAAGCCATGCTCCAGGTCAGTGTGTAGGTGCGCCCGCGCCCCTGGTAGTCATACAGGTACGCCGGCCCGTAGGTCGGCGAGTAGAACAGCGTCGCACGCTGCCCCCAGACCGTGCTGTACTGCTTGTCCAGCAGGTTCTGGATCCCGGCGCTGAAGGTGCCGAAGCCGGTGTCCTGGCTGGCCAGCAGGTCGAAGGTGGTGTAACCGTCGATTTCGTGGTCGGCATCGTCCTTCAGGCTGAAGGCATGGTTGGCCTGCAACCGCGCACTGCGGCCATCGCCCTTCCAGCCGACGAACGCGGTGGCCTTCGACAGCGAGGCATAGCGGGCATCGCGCTTGCGCCAGCCGCCATCGACGTCCTCTTCCTCGGAACGGGTCAGGTGCAGCGTGCCACCGGTTTCCCAGCCGCTCTGGAAGTGCCGGGTCAGCGCACCTTCAAAGCCGAAGTCGCGGCTTTTCTGGTCTTCCACATCGATGGTCAAGCTCTGCGAGTCGACGTTGATGATCTTGTCCGACCAGATGTAGTACAGCGCCGCCTGGGCATCCCAGTCCAGGTCGGCATAGCGCCAGCCCAGCTCCACCTGGCGGCTCTTGATGCCGGCCAGCGGGTTGTCCGCCACGCTCAGGCCGGGCTTGCCGTAGTACTTGGCAGGGTCCGGCAGGTCGAAGCCTTCGCCGTAGTTGGTCCACACCTGGTGGCCATTGTTGAAGTCGTAGATGGCGCCGAGGTTGAACAGGTTGACCTGGTAGTCGTTGCTGCCGCCCGGCACGCCTTTGAAGTCGCTGACATCCACATCCATCTGCTGGTGCCGGGCGCCGCCGGACAGGGTCAGGTTATCGCTGGCATGCCAGTCCAGCTGGCCGTACAGCGACACGCCATCGACCCGGTAGCTGGGGTAGCGTGCGGCCTTGCTGTCCTTGTCCAGCTGCAGGCCACCGGACTCGGAAGAGGTCTGCGCGTTGAAGGTGGTCTGCTCGGCGTTGAAGCGCTCGCGGTCCAGGTCGACGCCGTAGGTCAGCTTCAATGTGTCCCACTGCTTGGCGAACAGGCCCTTGAGGCTGCTGACCTCGAAGTTCTGTTGCGAGGCGGCGAAGTACACCCCGCGCGAACCGGTGGGCGTGGCGCGGTTGTAGTACGGGAACGGGTAGAAATTGTCGTCTTCCTTGCGGTACGAGGCCTGCAAGTAGAAATCCTGGCCCAGCACGTCGGTGTGGTGGTAATTGGCGTTCAGCAGCAGGCGCCGGGTGCGCGGCTCCAGGCCCGAGGAATAGCCGCTGCGCAATTCGGCGTCTTCCAGGTCGGACGGGGCGTTGTGGTTGAGGTTGGGGAAGTAGATACCGGTGCTGCCGTGGTTGCCCGAATCGTAGTACTGGGCAAGCAGGTCCAGGCTCTGCTGGTCGTTCAGTTGCATCCCCAAGGTGCCGAGTACGTCGAGGGTGCGGTTGTACTGCAGGTCGGTCTGGGTGTTGTCGATGAAGATCTGCTCGCCGGCGCCGTCGTAGAAGGCCTCGTTCTGCTCGCCGGAAACGCCCAGCCGGGCGTTGAACCGCTCGTTGCCGCCACTGACCGACTGGGCGAAGCGGGTGGCCAGGTCGTCGCTGTTGTTGAAACCGCTGCTGGCGCCAAGCTGGGTCTCGAAGCGCGCCGGGCCGGGTTCGCCCTTCTTGGTCACGATGTTGATGATGCCGCCGGTGGCGCCGCCGCCGTAGATGGCGCTGGCGCCAGACAACACTTCGACGCGCTCGACGTTGAACGGCGAAATACTGTCGAACTGGCGCGACAGGCCGCGCGAGCTGTTCTGGCTGACCCCGTCGATCATCACCAGCACGTTGCGCCCGCGCATGTTCTGCCCGTAGTTGGTGCGCCCTTCCGGCGCCAGGTCGAGGCCGGGTACCAGCTTGCCAATGGCTTCCTTCAGGCTGACGCCGCTGTCGATCTGCTCACGCAGCTGCTGTTGGTCAACTACCCAGACGGTGCCGGGGATTTCGCTGATCGCGGTACTGGTGCGCGAGGCCACGCTGACCTCGATCGGCTTGAGGTTGACCGCCTGCGGCGTGGCGTCGGCCTTGCGCAGGGTCACCGTGCGGGCATCGCTGAATTGCCAGCTCATGCCGCTGCCGGCCAGCAACTGCTGCAATGCCTGCTCGACGCTGTAGCTGCCGCGCAGCGCCGGGCTGGCCTGGCCGGCGACATCGCCGGTGGTGTACAGCAAGTGCAGGCCGGCCTGGTCGGCGAACGAGGTCAGGGCCTGGTCCAGCGGCTGCGCGGGCAGGTCGAGCTGGACCTGGCGGGCCTGGCTCTGGGCCGGTTCGGCAGCGCTGGTGGCCGATACGTGCAGCGGGCCGACCAGCATGGCCAGGGCGCTGCAGGACATCAGTGCGTGGTGAAACGTACCGCGACGGCGGTGTAGGGGCTTGAGCATCAGAGGCACGAATGAGCTTCCAGACAAGTCGTAAATGAGAATGGGTTGCTGACAGTCCCACTACGACGATCTGACTGACGGGAACTTGCAGTGCTGAATGGAAAATATTTTTATTCCTGTGCCGGACCCTTCGCGGCTAAAGCCGCTCCCACAGGTACCGTGTGCTCCCGAGACATACGCCGTCCCGTGTGGGAGCGGGTTCACCCGCGAAGAGGCCGGCACAGACTGATCAATGAACCACAGCCAACCACGGCAGGTAGGTCACCTTCAGCCCATAACGCTGTTCAAGGCTCCGCAACAGGGCCTCCGGCTCATTCAGGTCGAACACCCCGCTGACCTCCATTGCCGCCAGCCTGCTGTCCGACAACACGATCCGCCCATGCCGGTAACGCTCCAGCTCCGCCAGCACCTGCCCCAGCGGCTTGCCGTTGAAAATCAGTTTGCCCCGCCGCCAGGCGGTCTGCGCCTCGGCATCGGGCGCCAACGCAAGCTCATGCTCGCCGACCCGGGCCTGGCCACGTGCCAATAGCACACGGCCATCGCGGCGCACGCTGAAGGTGGCAGCGTTGCCCTGCACCCGCTCAGCGCCGCTTTCGACCACGAACGGCCGTGCCTCGTCAGCGGCCTCGAACAGCGCCTCGCCGGCATCCAGCACTACCCGCCGCTCGTGCTCGTCGAACACCACGCTCACGGCACTGGCACTGTTCAGGGTTATCCGCGAGCCATCCGCCAGGGTGATCACTTGCCGCTCACCCACCGCGGTGTGGTAATCGGCCAGCCACAGCGGCGCCTGCTGCCAACCGGCTGCAGCGGCAATCAGCACCACTACCGAAGCCGCCACACCGGCCTGTTTCAGCCAGTCGCGACAATGGCGCAAGGCCTGGCCGATGTACTTGGCCACCATGCTTTCGGAAACCCCCAGCTGTTGCGCGACCTGCTTCTGGGTCAGGCCTTCGACGCGGTTGAGCAGCAGTGCCTGGCGGGCATTGTCGGGCAGCTGCAGCAGCGCCTGGTCGAGAATCCGCAGGCGCTCCCGGGCCAACAGCGCTGCCTCGGGGGCCGGCGCCGGGCAGGCCACCTCGCCCGCCTGGTCGCTGTCGCCATGGTTGGCAGCAATGCGCCGCTCGCGACGCAAGGCATCGATCGCCAGGTTGCCGGCCACGCGGAAGATGAAGCTGCGCGCATGCCGCACCGGCAGCGCCTGCTGGTCGAGGGTGACCAGCTTCAGGTAGGTTTCCTGCGCCACATCGGCGGCGCGCTGACGGTCGTTCATGCGCCGGGTGAGGAAATGCAGCAGGTCGTCGTAGTGCTCCTGGAAACTCGCCAGCAGGCCCGACACGGGTGAGGTCAGCATGGGTTTGGGAACCGCCATCAGGAGAAATTATCGGGCGTTAATGAGAAACAGTATCTTTCATCTGCAGGCAGACTTTCAACGCCGACGCGCATTTGCCACACTGCCCGCTCACCCACTCTGGCAAGGTCGTACCCATGGTTGCCCGTCTGAACCGCTACGCCCGGCTGTCGCTGATCCTGCTATTGGCCTGCGGCCTGGGCGCCTGCACGCTGTTGCAGGCGCGCGACCCGGTGAACATCAGCGTGATCGGTATCGAGCCGCTGCCCGGGCAGGAGCTGGAACTGCGCATGGCGGTGAAGATGCGGGTGCAGAACCCCAACGAGACGCCGATCGACTACAACGGCATTGCCGTGAAACTGGACGTGAACGGCCAGCCGCTGGCGGCCGGGGTCAGTGACCAGCAAGGGCACATTGGCCGCTATGGCGAGGCAGTGATCGTGGTGCCGGTGAGCATCACGGCGTTTTCCTTCCTGCGCCAGGCCTACGGGCTGGGCCGGGTAGATTCGCTGCAGGGCTTGCCCTACGTGCTGCGCGGCAAGCTCGCCGGCGGCCTGCTGGGCACCGTGCGCTTTACCGATGAGGGCAAGCTGGACCTGCCCAAGGGCGCCGCCTGGTAAGCGCCGGGCGCGGTGCCGTCAGCGGCTGGCGCTGGCGGCGGCCATCAGCTTGTTGACTTCGCTGCGCACCATGCTGGCGTATTCGGGCGGCGCCATGCCGTCCAGCTCGGCGCGCACCCACTCGGCCCATTTGCCCTTGCGCCGTGGCTTTTCGGCGATCAGCCGGGCCGCTTCGCCCTTGGCCTTGCCCAGGTTGTTCTGCCACAGCTCGAACAGCCGGGCCTTCTCTGCCTCGATCTGCGCCCGTTCCTCGAAGCTCATGTTGGCCAGATTGAAACTCATGACTCACCTGCCTGACGGTAAATGGCGGCTATCTTACACCAACAGCCCAGCCGCACGCCGAAGCAACTTTTCTGGCGCGCAAGTATCCATTGTTCAAACCACACCATCGACGAGGACGAGTTCATGGCCCGGAAAAACGCCGCGCTGGCCGACAGCGATCAAATCAAGGACCAGGTGTTCAGCGAGTTGCAGGCGCTGATCGAAGAATCGGAAAAACTGCTCAACGACAGCGCCGCACTGGTCGGTGAAGAGGCGGAAACCCTGCGCGCGCAGGTCAGCCTGAAGCTGCGCCAGGCGCGCCATGCCGCCAACAAGGTGCGCAGCCGCGCGCAACCGGTGGTCGAGGCCACCCAGGATTACATCGGCGGCCACCCGTGGCAGACCGTGGCCATTTCCGCAGGCCTCGGCCTGGTCGCCGGCCTGCTGCTGGGCCGCCGTCACTGACGCCGGGCGCCGCCTGGTGCGAATCAGGCGGCCTGCGCCAGCGGGATACCACTGTGAAAGCGCAGCTCCTGGTCGGGTGACTGGATCAGCTCGACCTCGGCCGCGCGCACCAGCGCCACCCGGCGGGCAATGTCTGCCTCATCACCATAGTTGTGCGCCAGCTTCAGGTAACCCTGGTAGTGGCGCGCCTCACTTTTCAGCAAGCCGTGGTAGAAGCGCCCCAGTTCCTCATCCAGGTGCGGCACCAGCGCGGCAAAGCGCTCGCAGCTGCGCGCCTCGATGAACGCGCCCACCACCAGGGTATCCACCAGCTTGACCGGTTCGTGGGCGCGCACCAGGCGCCGCAAGCCCGAGGCATAACGCCCCGCCGACACCGGGCGCAGCGGCACGCCACGCCGCTTCATCAGGCGCAGCACCTGTTCGTGGTGCACCAGCTCCTCGCGGGCCAGGCGCGACATCATGTTGATCAGGTCGAGGTGGGTGTTGTACTTGGCGATCAGGCTCAGGGCGGTGCTGGCGGCCTTGAATTCGCAGTTCTTGTGGTCGATCAGCAGGGTTTCCTGGTCGGCGAGCGCCGCTTCGATCCAGGCGTCTGGCGTCGGGCAACCCAGGAAAGCGTCGATTTCGGGAATCAGGGACATAAGCGTGCAACCACACAGAACAGGCAGGGCCGGCGATTATACCGGCGGCGGCGGGCGGCGCCAGTGACTATGCTTGATGTGCATCAAGCGCCCGCGCGGCGAGTGCCGACTATAGTTTGCCAAGCCCATCGGCTTGCCACTTTCTCTGAACGGAGTTGACCCCATGCAAGCGGTCCGCAGCATCCTCGTCGTCCTCGACCCCGAGCACGCCCACAGCCGGGCGCTGACCCGGGCCAAGCTGATCGCCGGGGTCACCGGCGCGCGCCTGCACCTGCTGATGTGCGACAGGAAACATGACCACAGCGCACTGCTGAGCCTGCTGAGCAGCCAGCTGCATGATGACGGCTACGACAACGTCACCCACGAAGAGGCCTGGCGCGGCAACCTGCACGACACCATCATCTACGTGCAGCAGGCCGAAGGCTGCGAACTGGTGATCAAGGAACACCGCCCGGACAACCCGCTGAAAAAGGCCCTGCTCACCCCCACCGACTGGAAGCTGCTGCGCCACTGCCCGTGTGCCGTACTGATGGTGAAAAGCGAGCGACCGTGGACCGGCGGCAAGGTCCTGGCGGCCGTGGATGTGGGTAACCAGGACGAAGACCACCGCCGCCTGCACGCCAGCATCATCGACCATGGGTTCGAGATCGCCAAACTGGCCAAGGGCGAGCTGCATGTGATCAGCGCTCATCCCTCACCGATGCTGTCGGCGTCGGACCCGGTGTACCAGCTGAGCGAGACCATCGAGCAGCGTTACCGCGACGCGTGCAAGGCCTTCCAGGCGGAATACGACATCGGCGAAGAGCGCCTGCATGTGGCCGAAGGGCCGGCGGATGTGCTGATCCCGCATACCGAGAAGCAGCTCGATGCGGTGGTGACGGTGATCGGCACGGTGTGCCGCACGGGGATTTCCGGGGCGCTGATCGGCAACACTTCGGAGGTGGTGCTGGATGCGCTGGAGGGGGATGTGCTGGTGCTCAAGAGCGAAGAAGCCATCGCGCACCTGGCCGAGCTGGCCCGCGGCTGAGTTTTCCTTCCTCAGGAGGACATAGGATTCCTTGAAATTGCAGGGCCCCTGTGGGAGCGGGTTTACCCGCGAAAGCGGCGGTGAGTCCAACGACGCATTCGCGGGTAAACCCGCTCCCACAGCGATTTCTTGCAAGTAATAGCTAGCCCAACGCCTCACGCACCTTCGGGTCCAGCCCCTCCCCTGCATTGGCCTCGATCCACTCCGCCAGCTGCCGGCGCATCGCCGGCGTCCAGAAGCTTTGCAGATGCTGCCGTACCCCTTGCACCGCCAGCGCCCGGTTCGGCTCGCTGTCGAAGTAATGGGCAATCTGGTTGGCCATCTTGACCAGGCTGTCGCTGCTCATCGGCGCACCTCGGCTTTTTCTGCTGTGCGGCGTTCCTTCAGCAAGCGCTGCTGTTCATCACTGAAGTCCTGATAGCGCTTCTGCCACTGCGAAGGCTGGAACACCTTCACCACTTCCACCGCCGTGACCTTGTACTCCGGGCAGTTGGTGGCCCAGTCGGAGTTGTCGGTGGTTATCACGTTGGCCCCCGATTCAGGGAAGTGGAACGTGGTGTACACCACCCCCGGCGCCACCCGCGCACTGACCCTGGCGCGCAGCACGGTCTGCCCGGCACGGCTGCCGATACCGACCCAGTCGCCGTCCGCGATGCCACGGCTTTCGGCGTCGGTCGGGTGAATTTCCAGGCGGTCGGCATCGTGCCAGGCAACGTTGCCGGTGCGGCGGGTCTGGGCGCCGACGTTGTACTGGCTGAGGATGCGCCCGGTGGTCAGCAGCAGCGGGTAGCGGCTGTTGACCTTTTCTTCGGTGGGCACATAGCCGGTGAGCATGAAGCGCCCCTTGCCACGTACGAACTGCTCGATGTGCATGGTCGGCGTGCCATCTGGCGCGGCGTCGTTGCACGGCCACTGCAGGCTGCCGTGGCGGTCGATCTCGGCGTAGCTGACGCGGTGGAAGGTCGGCGTCAGGCGGGCGATCTCGTCCATTATCTCGGACGGGTGGCGGTAGTTCATCGGGTAGCCCAGGGCATTGGCCAGGGCCACGGTCGCTTCCCAGTCGGCCTTGCCGGCCAGCGGCTCCATGACCTTGCGCACCCGCGAGATGCGTCGCTCGGCATTGGTGAAAGTCCCGTCCTTCTCGAGGAACGAGCTGCCCGGCAGGAACACATGGGCGAACTTGGCCGTTTCGTTGAGGAAGATGTCCTGCACCACTACGCACTCCATGGCCAGCAGGGCCGCAGTGACGTGCTGGGTGTTGGGGTCGCTCTGGGCAATGTCCTCGCCCTGGCAGTACAGGGCCTTGAAGCTGCCATCCAGCGCCGCCTCGAACATGTTGGGGATGCGCAGGCCCGGGTCGGGCTGCAAGCTCACGCCCCAGGCCTGCTCGAACTCGGCGCGCACACCCTCGTTGGAAATATGCCGGTAGCCGGGCAGTTCGTGCGGGAACGAGCCCATGTCGCACGAGCCTTGCACGTTGTTCTGCCCGCGCAACGGGTTCACCCCTACCCCTTCACGGCCGATGTTGCCGGTGGCCATGGCCAGGTTGGCGATGCCCATTACCGCCGTGCTGCCCTGGCTGTGTTCGGTCACGCCCAGGCCGTAGTAGATGGCCGCGTTGCCACCGGTGGCGTACAGGCGGGCGGCGGCGCGGATCTGCTCGGCGGGTACGCCGCAGACCGGGCCGAGCACCTCGGGGGCGTTTTCCGCCAGGCTGACGAAATCGCGCCAGCGGGCGAAGTCTTCGGTTTCGCAGCGATCATCGATGAAGCGCTGGGCCAGCAGGCCCTCGGTCACGATCACATGGGCCAGGGCGTTGAGCATGGCCACGTTGGTGCCCGGGCGCAGTTGCAGGTGCAGCTCGGCGCGGGCGTGCGGCGAGTCGACCAGGTCGATCCGGCGGGGGTCGATCACGATCAGCCGCGCGCCCTGGCGCAGGCGGCGCTTGAGCTGCGAGCCGAACACCGGGTGGGCGTCGGTGGGGTTGGCACCGATCACCAGCACCACATCGGCCTGCATCACCGAATCGAAGCTTTGCGTCCCGGCCGACTCACCCAGCGTCTGCTTCAGGCCATAGCCGGTAGGCGAATGGCACACCCGCGCGCAGGTGTCGACGTTGTTGTTGCCAAACGCCGCGCGCACCAGTTTCTGCACCAGGTAGGCTTCTTCGTTGGTGCAGCGGCTGGAGGTGATGCCGCCGATCGAGTCACGCCCGTACTTGAGCTGGATGCGGCGGAACTCGCTGGCGGCGTAAGCCACCGCCTCGTCCCAGCTCACTTCCTGCCATGGGTCTTCCAGGCGCTTGCGGATCATCGGTTTGGTGATGCGGTCCGGGTGGGTGGCGTAGCCCCAGGCGAAGCGGCCTTTGACGCAGGCGTGGCCGTGGTTGGCACCGCCGTTCTTGTCCGGGACCATACGCACCAGCTGGTCGCCTTTCATCTCGGCGCGGAACGAGCAGCCGACGCCGCAGTAGGCGCAGGTGGTGATGACCGCACGCTCGGGCTGGCCCAGCTGCACCAGGCTCTTTTCGGTCAGGGTGGCGGTCGGGCAGGCCTGCACGCAGGCGCCGCACGACACGCATTCGGAGGTGAGGAAGTTTTCACCGCCTGCCGCCGCCACCCGCGACTCGAAACCGCGCCCGGTGATGGTCAGGGCGAAGGTGCCCTGGATGTCCTCACAGGCGCGTACGCAGCGGCTGCAGACGATGCACTTGCTCGGCTCGTAGTCGAAATACGGGTTGGATACGTCTTTTTTCTCGGCCAGGTGGTTGGCGCCGTCGTAGCCATAGCGCACCTCGCGCAGGCCCACCTGGCCAGCCACGGTCTGCAGCTCGCAGTTGCCGTTGGCCGAACAGGTCAGGCAGTCCAGCGGGTGGTCGGAGATGTACAGCTCCATCACGTTGCGGCGCAAACCGGCCAGGCGCGGGGTTTCGGTGTGCACCACCATGCCTTCGCTGACCGGCGTGGTGCAGGAAGCCGGGTAACCGCGCATGCCTTCGATTTCCACCATGCACATGCGGCACGAGCCGAAGGCTTCGAGGCTGTCGGTGGCACACAGTTTGGGGATGCTGGTACCGAGCATGGCTGCAGCGCGCATCACCGAGGTGCCGGCGGGCACCGTGATGGCGCGGCCATCGATGCTCAGGCTGACTTGCACCTCGCTGTCACGGGCCGGGGTGCCGAGGTCGCTGCTTTTATCAGAAGCGGGGTCGAAGAAATTGATCACTGCGCGGCCTCCGTGTGGGTCAGCCCGAAATCGGCGGGGAAGTACTTCAGCGCACTGGCTACCGGGTAGGCGGTCATGCCGCCCATGGCGCACAGCGAGCCGTACTGCATGGTGTCGCACAGGTCACGCAGCAACAGCGCGTGGTCGTGGCGCTCGGTCATGTCGCTGGTCGCGATCAGGCGGTCGACCACTTCCATGCCGCGGGTAGAGCCGATGCGGCACGGGGTGCACTTGCCACAGGATTCCTCGGCACAGAACTGCAGGGCGAAGCGCGCCATGCTGGCCATGTTCAGGGTGTCGTCGGCCACCACCACCCCGCCGTGGCCGAGCATCGCGCCCATGGCGGCGAAGGCTTCATAGTCCAGCGGCGTGTCGAAGTGGCTGGGCGGTACCCAGGCCCCGAGCGGGCCGCCGACCTGGGCGGCCTTCAGCGGCCGACCGCTGGCGGTGCCGCCACCATAGCCTTCGACCAGTTCGCGCAGGGTCAGGCCGAAGGCGCGTTCCACCAGGCCGCCGTGGCGGATGTTGCCGGCCAGCTGGAACGGCATGGTGCCCAGCGAGCGGCCCATGCCGAAGTCGCGGTAGAACGCCGCGCCCTTGGCCAGGATGATCGGCACCGAGGCCAGGGTAAGCACGTTGTGCACCAGCGTCGGCAGGCCGAACAGGCCTTGCAGCGCCGGTAGCGGCGGCTTGGCGCGGACGATGCCACGCTTGCCTTCGAGGGATTCGAGCAGTGCGGTTTCTTCGCCACAGATATAGGCACCGGCACCGACCCGCACTTCCAGGTCGAAGGCCTGGCCGCTGCCGGCCACGTCGTTGCCGAGGTAGCCGGCGTCACGGGCGATGGCGAAGGCCTGGTCGAGCATGCGGATGGCGTCGGGGTATTCCGAGCGCACGTAGATATAGCCCTTGTCGGCACCGACGGCGAGGCCGGCGATGATCATGCCTTCGATCAGCAGGAAGGGGTCGCCTTCCATCAGCATGCGGTCGGCGAAGGTGCCGGAGTCGCCTTCGTCGGCGTTGCACACCACGTACTTCTGCCCGGCCCCGGCGTCACGCACGGTGCGCCACTTGATGCCAGCCGGGAACGCCGCACCGCCACGGCCGCGCAGGCCGGAATCGAGCACGGCGGCGACCACTTCGGCACCGTCCAGCGCCACGGCCGCTTGCAGGCCGGCGAAGCCGCCATGGGCACGGTAGTCGTCCAGCGACAGGGGCCGGGTAATGCCGGCGCGGGCGAACAGCAGGCGCTGCTGGGTGTTGAGGTAAGGGATCTGTTCGACCGGGCCCAGCGCCAGCGCGTGGCTGCCGGGTTCGCCGGCCAGGGCGTCGAGCAATGCCGGTACGTCTTCGGGGGTGACCGGGCCGAAGCCCAGGCGCCCTTGCGCGCTGTCGCACTCCAGCAGCGGCTCCAGCCAGTACAGCCCGCGCGAGCTGGTGCGCTGGATGTCCAGCGTCAACTGGCGGCGCTCGGCCTCACGCTGCAAGGCGTCAGCGACCTGGTCGGCACCAACGGCACGGGCCACCGAATCGCAGGGTATGTACAGCTTCAGCATGCTGCGTCCTCCTGGCAGGCGTTGACCAAGGCGCGCAGGCGCTCAGGGGTAAGGCGGGCGTGCACCTGGCCGTCCAGCTCCAGTGCCGGCGAGCAGGCGCAGGCGCCCAGGCAGTACACCGGGCGCAGGCTGATGGCGCCGTCGGCGCTGGTGCCATGGTCGTCCAGCGCCAGCTGTTCGCGCAGTTGCGCGGCCAGCGCCTCGGCGCCACGGCTCTGGCACGACTCGGCGCGACACAGGCGCAGGGTGTGGCGCGCCGGCGGCGTGGTGCGGAAATCGTGGTAGAAGCTGATGACCCCGCGCACCTCGGCCAGGCTGAGGTTCAGGGCATGGGCAATTTCGTCGACAGCGGCATCGGGGATGTAGCCGATGTCGTGCTGGATGGCATGCAGGATCGGCAACAGCGCGCCGGGGGTATCCTTGTCGCGGGCCAGGATGCGGTGGATCACAGGCAGGTGGAGCAATTCATCAGGCATACAGCGGACCTCGGCATCACGGACCCTGCCTGAATTGTTGTGAGGGCAGGTGTCCGGCGTGTTCTGCTGCGGCACGCCGGCCACGTCACGGTTGCGTGGTGCCAGCGGCCTCCTTGCCTGCGGCCGCACGTCTGCGCGCACTGATCCGAGGCATCCTGCAAGCATGGCATTTGTGGCGCCGGGGGGTTGCGTGCGAGCGACCAGGCGCATCCTGAAACCGACGCGGGTTGCTTACCGCGGCGCCTGGGCCGGTCAGCGGTTCTTGCGCATGCCCATGTGGGCGTCGTCCATCAGTGCCTTGGCCATGTCGCAAAGAAAGTGCGACGCCCAGACCAGCACCGGTTCGTTGTCCATGACGCCGATAAACGATGCTCGCCGCGAGCAATCCATCAATACCGATGCTTGTTCGATGGCATGGTCACAGCAGTTGCCCGGTTCCACGCGGAACAGTTTCTTGTTGTCCAGCACACCGTCGAGGAATGTCGCCGAACCTACGGTAAGGCCTAGCGTGCCGGTGTCTTCATCCAGTGTCTTGTCCATCTGCAACCCTCTTCTGTAGCGGCTGGACTGTGCGCTATGCGCCCCCGGCCCAGCCTGTCAGCATTGGAAATCAGCCAGTCAGTGCAGTGTGTGCATCTGCGGCCTGCCACTGAGCTGCACCTGCGCTATCGCTGTCTCCAGCAATGTGCGCACAGCCTCCATTTCGTGCATGACTGCCAGGGTCATGAGCGTGGCGGGAGACCTGGGCAGCGTGGAGATGGCCTGATGGCCTACGGACAAGGCGCAGAGCACGTATTCCGTGGCCTGGGTCAGGGTGTCTTCAAGGTGATGGGGGGCATCGTTTGAGAACGGTGGATCGGGAACAAGTTTACGCATGACAGCCTCCAGACAATAACAAGTCGGACCGTCGCCAGATCACTTGCAGATGATAGGGTGGCGGCTACATGCGGGCCTGCAAGACCGGGCTTGGAGGTCGATTCCCGGCTGGCCCGAAGACCACCCGCATGCAGCCACCATTGAACGAAGCCAACAGCAACTGAAACCAAACCAAGCAACGGGCTTGCAGACCCGGTCGTTGAATTTGCAACGACAAGGCGAGACTAGGGGGCTCAGGTTTCCATCGCAATGGTGAAACGGCTTGAAAAGGATGATTCAGAAATGGACTACGCGGAAGGGGAAAAATCTGATCAATTCTTGTAGGAACCGGGTTTTGCAGCAACGCGCATGAGCCTTGTCCAAGTGCCGGCGAGCAGCACAACGCTTGGCGCTACGCTGCACGCCTTTCAAACATCCACTACAACGCCAGGCGTGCCAGCCGCTGCAACGCGCGAATCACCTCTTGGTCCCGATTCTCCAGCACATCCGCCTGAATACGCGCGATCACCGCCTTGAGCAACTCGGTCTGGTTCATCTCGGTATGTTGCTGAAGCGCAAGCATGTCTTCTGCCATGTACGGGTTGACCTTCATCGACAACCGCCGGGTTGCATCGGAGCGCGCCAGCCCGCGCTGTTCTCGCTGCTCATCCAGCGCCTGGACGAACGCCCGATGCGCGGTTTGCAACTGCCCGCACTGCTGCGCCTGCACCAGCTGCTGAAAATAGTGGGCAAGGAACAACTTGCGCAAATGGGCCCCGGCCTCGTTGCTGACCGCGTGCATGGCCGCATCGAGCACATCCAGATAGACCGCCGGCAACCGCGCCTCGATCGACTTGAGCTGCTGCTTGCGCGCCTCGCGAATGGCCGGCGTGGATTGCGGTGGAATGGCGACCACACCCTCACACCGCGAGCACACCCCCACAAGAATGTCCTTGGCCGCCCCCTGGCCATCGCTGAACGGCACATCACGGCGCGCATAATGCGTGGGCACCACGGCCTGGCAATGCTCGCAAAGGGCCTTGCCCCGGTCGCCTTCGAAAAAGATCTTCATGATCTGCTACTCACTGGTGAACGCTGATGAACCAGGTGTCTGGCTCGATGAAAAAGAACTTGATGTACCAACCATCGCGCCGGAGCACATGCACCTCGATGGCTGCGACGGCATGGTGCGGGCTGCTGGCATGGTGGATACCTCGGCATGAGCGAACGACTTCGGCCACTTCGCCGGCTGACACCTCCCCTGTAGCCAGCAGGTTCTTTACATCGATATCCCTGCGTGAAACGTGTTGGTACTCCCCTGCCTCAAGCGCCGCTATCACTGCTCGCTGGGCCTCCCTGAAGCCGAATTTCATAGCTCATCCCTGTCGATACGAAAATCATCGTACAAAACCCGGATCAAATCTACCGCCTGCCGAGCCTGGGCGACCAGTGGTAACCAGGCCAGGTCCGGGTGGTGATCCGGAACACGCATTCAATTTTCTAAAAGCTGGCGCGACCTCTGTGGGAGCGGCCGTGGCCGCGAACACCGGCGTAGCCGGTGCCATCCACCGCGTTGGATTCTTCGCGGGTGAACCCGCTCCCACAGGGTCCGCGAAGCGCTTGCGAATTCACTCCTCTTTGGCCTGCCCGCCAACCTGCCAAGCCATTCAGCCCGGGTCATCTCCCAGATCTCGACAGGCATCGGCCCACAGACAAAATCACCCTCTCGCACGCCCATCCTACGCATCCCCTCATGTTCCGAGACCTTGCGGGACGCCTGGTTGGCAGCTGCTTTGGGCACCTGCATCAGCGGGCGCGACAACACTTCAAACCAGTACCCGTTGATGGCCCGACACGCTTCACGCATATAGCCTCGCCCCCACCACTGCGGCGCCAACCAGAAGCCCCGGTTGTTGCCAGGCTGGTCAAACAGACTGATGCTGCCAAGGACGCTCTCGGCATCGTCGCGCAGGCGGATCATCCAGTGCCATTCATGTCCGGCAGCCATCGCCGGCAAGGCGACATCCCGCACATAGACCAGCGCCCCGTCGTCCGGATACGGCCATGGCACACGACGATCCAGGTAGCGAACCACCTCCCATTGCGCAAATAGCGCCTGGATGGCGGGCGCATCCTGCAACTGCAGTGGCGTAAGCAGCAGGCGATCGGTGAACAATGTCGGGAGGCGATCCATGGCATGGGTTCCTGGGCATCCTTGGAGCCTCGATGGTCTGCGATGGCGTCGTTGCTGTCGAGCCGGGCGTGGGGTTCCTCTGCGGGGTTTCACCGCTTTGTTCACCCATGCGCTTCTCGTATCATCACCCGCATTCGCATCTGGATCGAAATCTGTGCAATCGCTCACTGGAAATTCACCCTCTGGCTCGGCAACCCCTGGTAGCGCCAAGTGGGACGCAGGCGAGGCCGTCAACCAGCTGTCGTGGGACGACCTGCGCATCATCAAGACCCTCAGTGATTGCGGCAATCGTGCCGCCACGGCCAAGAAGCTCGGGGTCAATGTGTCCACTGTTTCGCGGCGCATCGCCCAGGTCGAGCGAACGCTCGGCATTGCGCTGTTCGACCACCGCAAGTCGGGTTACCTGCTTACCGCCGAAGGTGCCGAGCTGCGGGCGCTGGCCGAGCGCGTGGAACTGGACATCGTCAGCGTCACGCGGCGGGTTTCACGCGCTGGCCAAGGCCCGCTCGGCAAGCTGCGGATCACCACCAGCGACTCGCTGCTGCTGTACTTCCTCACCCCGATCATCGCCGAGTTCAAAGCGCTGAACGAGGGCATCACCCTGGAAGTGCTGGTGGGCAACCAAACCTTGAGCCTGGCCCGGGACGAGTCCGATATCGCCATTCGGGCAACCCGCAAACCCGCAGACAGCCTGGTGGGACGCAAACTGGCCAACATCGCCTGGGCGCCCTACTGCTGCGCCAGCCAGGCCACGGCAGCCGCACTGTTCCACGAGGAACAGCCCTGGGTCTCGTACTCCGCCGCCTTGTGCGGTTTGCGCGCGACCCACTACGTCGAGAACCGGGTGGCCCCCGAGCGCATCGTCTACCGCACCGACTCTGTCGCTGCAGCCAGCGTCGCCATCGCGGCCGGGCTCGGCTTTGGCTTTCTGCCCTGCATGCTGGGCGACATCACGCCGGGGTTGGTGCGTGCAGGCCCGGTGGTACCGGAGCTGCAGGATGAGTTGTGGCTGCTGACTCACCAGGACATTCGCAAGTCGTGGCGAGTCAAAGCCTTCATGACCTTCTGCGCCGCCGCCGTGGCCGAGCAGAAGGCCCTGGTCGAAGGGCAGCTGGTTCGCCCGGCCAGCTGACCGGCGAACGCTCGCTCAAACGCCCCGCGCGCCTATCACCGCCCTGCACACGATCTCGATCAGCTGAGGGCGCTGGGCAAGCCTGGAAACGCCAATGATGTTGCTGGCGCACTGCGGGCGCTCGCTACCGTATGCCGCCTTGCGCACCTTGCCGACCACGGCGAAGGCAGCGTCCATGTCCAGCACGTACAGCGTCTCTTCGACCACGTCCTGCATGCCCGCCCCATACACGGCGAGCAGCTTGGCGATGTTGTCGTAGGCCGCCCGCATCTGTTCGCCCATCGACGCGAAATCACTGGGCCTGCCATCCGCGCCGAGCGGCGCCGGGGCGATGAGGTTGCCCTCTTCATCATGGTTGAACTGGCCCGAGATAAAGATCTCGTTACCCACCCGCCGCGCCTGCGGATAACCGTAGGCCTCTTCCCAGCCAACGCCCCAGTAAGCGGTGTCTTTATTGTGTGGTTGTGAAGCTGCCATGTGCATTCCCCTGCAGATGAGCGAACCGGATTGGCCCGCTGGCGAGGCGAATGCTAGCAACGCGGCCGCTTACGCAGTGGCGTATTAATAGGCCTCCAGTGGCGCAAAAGTGCGCCACCGAAGCGTGCCTGGTTTCGCTATCTTTTGCTCCACCTCAGGCGGCGAGCCAACTGAGGCGTGCACTTCTGACAGGTGCGTTCGACCATTATCCAGCGGAGAGGAAGCAATCATGCGCAACCCCAACACCGAAGTTCTGACCCCACTGAACAGCCAGCTGATCTTCATCGATCAACAGCCACAAATGGCCTTCGGCGTGCAGAGCATCGACCGGCAGACGTTGAAGAACAACACCGTTGCCCTGGCCAAGGCAGCGCGGATTTTCGATGTACCCACCACGTTTACCACCGTCGAGACCGAGAGCTTTTCGGGCCACACCTACCCCGAGCTGCTGGCGGTGTTCCCGGACGCCCCGCTGCTCGAGCGCACCTCGATGAACTCGTGGGATGACCAGAAGGTGCGTGACGCGCTGAAGAACAACGGCCGCAACAAGGTGATCGTGTCCGGCCTGTGGACCGAGGTCTGCAATACAACCTTCGCCCTTTCGGCCATCAACGATGCCGGCTACGAAATCTACATGGTGGCCGACGCATCCGGGGGCACCAGCAAGGAAGCCCACGATTACGCCATGCAGCGCATGATCCAGGCCGGCGTGATACCGGTGACCTGGCAGCAGGTGCTGCTGGAATGGCAACGGGACTGGAGCAACCGAGGCACCTACGACGCCGTCATGCAACTGGTCAAGGAACATTCCGGCGCCTATGGCATGGGCGTCGACTACGCCTACACCATGGTGCACAAGGCGCCTGAGCGCGTGCAGCACGGCCCGACCCTGGCACCGGTCGCGGCAACGGTCTAAGCCGGCGCTAATAGCCCCTTCCACCGGGGCTGTTCCTACATGCAAAGGGTGCGCAGCCGTCAATTTCATCAGCGTGAAGCGCTCGCACCCGGTTACCAGAACCTGTGAACAGGGGTGAGAACATGGATAAATTCACCGTGCCGGCGGCTGTGCGAGCGGCCTCGACAGCAGCGCCCGGCGCCTGGCAGATAGAAACCGCCAAACAACTCATGCTGCAGCGGCTGGATACCGGCATCACGGTAACCGAACTCGCCGAAGCGTGCGCATTGTCGCGCAGCCATTTCTCGCGCCTGTTCAAGCAAAGTACCCGTATGCCCCCGCAGCAATGGCTGCGCGAGCAGCGGGTAAGGAAGAGCAAAGCGTTGTTGAAGGCTTCGACGATGCAGTTGGTGGACATCGCACTGGTCTGCGGTTTTTTCGACCAGTCGCATTTCTGCCGGACCTTTTCCAGAGCCGAAGGCATGACGCCGCAGAGGTGGCAGCAGCAGGCATTCGACCACCGTCGGTCATCGGCAAGCCCGGTTTGTGCAGTCACAACGCGTTAGAAGCCAGCCTGCGGATATTGCGCTTGCTCGATACATATGGATATCCGTATATTCAGCTCTCCATATGTACCGAGCGCCGCCATGATCACCCCTCCCGAACTGTTCAAAAGCCTGTCGGACGAGACCCGCGCGCGTGCCACATTGTTGATCGCCAGCCTTGGCGAGCTGTGCGTCTGCGAGCTGATGTGCGCCCTGAACGACAGCCAGCCGAAAATCAGCCGTCACCTGGCGCAACTGCGCAGCAGTGGCTTGCTGCTCGACCGCCGTCAGGGCCAGTGGGTGTATTACCGCCTCAACCCGGCCCTGCCCGCCTGGGCCCTGGACCTGTTGCAGGTGACCCTGAAGGCCAATGCCCAATGGCTGCAAGCCAACAGCGAACGCCTGCAGAACATGCACGATCGCCCCGTGCGCAGCGCCGCCTGCTGCTGAACCCACCACTTAGAGCCCGCCATGCTAGTCGCACTTACCGTTTTCGTATTCACCCTGACCCTGGTCATCTGGCAGCCCAAGGGCCTTGGCGTCGGCTGGAGCGCCGCACTGGGCGCGCTCATCGCCCTGGCCACCGGCGCGGTGTCCTTGAGTGACATCCCGGCCGTGTGGGCCATCGTCTGGAATGCCACCGCTACCTTCATCGCGATCATCATCATCAGCCTGCTGCTGGATGAAGCCGGCTTCTTCGAGTGGGCGGCCCTGCACGTGGCGCGCTGGGCCAAGGGCAGCAGCTATCGGCTGTTCGCCTTCTGCATACTGCTGGGCGCCGCCGTGTCGGCACTGTTCGCCAACGACGGTGCGGCACTGATCCTCACGCCTATCGTCATGTCGATGCTGATCGCCCTGCGCTTCTCGCCGGCGGCCACCCTGGCGTTCGTCATGGCGGCAGGCTTCATTGCTGACACCGCCAGTCTGCCGCTGGTGGTGTCCAACCTGGTGAACATCGTCTCCGCCGACTACTTCGGGCTGGGGTTCGCCGAATATGCAGCCGTGATGGTGCCGGTCAACCTGGCGAGCGTGGCCGCGACCTTGCTGGTGCTGTTCCTGTACTTCCGTCGCGACCTGCCACGCCAGTACGCCGTCGAGGCGCTGCAGGCGCCCAGGGCGGCCATCCGTGACCACGCCACGTTCGTGGTAGGCGGGTGGACGCTGCTGCTGTTGCTGGTCGGCCTGTTTGCCCTGGAACCGATGGGCATCCCGATCAGCGCGGTCGCGGCGGTGTGCGCCGCGCTACTGTTCGCGGTAGCCGCCCGCGGCCACCGCATCTCCACCCGCCGCGTGCTTCGCGAAGCGCCGTGGCAAGTGGTGATCTTTTCCCTGGGCATGTACCTGGTGGTCTACGGCCTGAAAAACGCCGGCCTGACCGCCATGCTCACGCGCTTGCTCGACCAGTTCGCCGAGCACGGTGTATGGGGCGCCGCCATCGGTACCGGCCTGCTTTCGGCGCTGTTGTCGTCGGTGATGAACAACATGCCCAGCGTGCTGGTCGGTGCGCTGTCAATCCAGGCCAGTGGCGCCGAGGGCCTGGTGCGCGAAGCCATGATCTACGCCAACGTCATCGGCTGCGACCTGGGGCCGAAGATCACCCCCATCGGCAGCCTCGCCACGCTCCTGTGGTTGCACGTACTGGAACGCAAGGGCGTACGCATCACCTGGGGGTATTACTTCAAGGTAGGCCTGCTGCTGACCCTGCCCGTGCTGCTGATCACCCTTTCGGCCCTGGCACTGCGCCTGAGCCTGTGACCACCCCAATCGAGGAACCTTCCATGCGCGTTCTGTTCATGTGCACCGCCAACAGCTGCCGCAGCATCCTGTCCGAAGCCCTGTTCAACCACATGGCGCCGCCAGGGTTCGCAGCGGTCAGTTCAGGCAGCTTCCCCAAAGGGCAGGTACTGCCACGCAGCCTGACCACGTTGCAACAGGCCGGCATCCGTATCGAAGGCCTCAGCAGCAAAGGTAACGAGGCCTTCGAGGCCAACCCGCCGGATATCGTCATCACTGTCTGCGACAAGGCCGCCGGCGAAGCCTGCCCGGTGTACTTCGGCCCGGCGCTGAAGGCACATTGGGGGTTGGCGGACCCGTCCGAGGTGCAGGGTGACGAAACGGTGATCGAGGCTGCTTTTCATGCCACGCTCGGGCATATCGAGAAGCGCTTCGAAGCTTTCTTTGCGCTGTCGTTCGGGGCGCTGGGGCGCGATGAACTCACGAGGGAACTGGACCGCATAGGGGGGCTTTGAGCAGGACCATGTAGGTTGTTTTTTGAATACCATCAGACCGAGATTTGGTCTCTCGTCGCTTCGCCCAGGCTTGAGCAGCCTGCTTGCGGGCGAATGTCTGGGCTTCTTGGTAAACTATGACACCCTTTTTCCTGAGGCGGATCTGGACGGAGTAGCTGACCGTCCCATCGGCCTTTTCTTTGCTCTGATCGTTGCCATGACTTTCAGTGGTTCAAGCGTGATTGGCGGTGGTACATCGTACCGGTGTCACTCCCAAAACCACAAAACGGCACAAAAATGCGTAGACCAGAATGCCCCTAGAATCAACCTCAAAGCCACAAACCACGCGCCCTGAGCCTTCCCGTCGCTTCAGCGTTGCCCCCATGATGGATTGGCCACTCTTGTCTAGACCCCCTATTTTCAAGGCCTGCAGGAAAGATCCGCTGACCTCGTACCAATTCTGTACCATCAAAGAAAAAAAAACTGCGTTGCGAACATACCGTTCACGTTGAGCCCCGTTTGCTGTCTAGGCTATGCTCGCTGCCAGTTTTGGTGGAGCTGGTACTTCTTCTATGCAAACGATTGCAATCACTGGCGCCCAAGCGCGCCAGTTGTTGGGCCAACATGAGGGGCATTTCTTAGATTTTAAGGCCAAGGAAATTGCACCTGCCAAACTCACAAGGTCAATATCCGCATTCGCTAATGCTGAAGGCGGTGATATTTACATCGGCATATCCGAAAATAATGGATCTTTCGCTTGGAATGGGTTTAATGATGCAGAAGATGCCAACCCTTTCATTCACACGTTTGAAAAACTATTCCCAGTAGGAGATGAATTTCTTTACGAATTCCTTTCCTGCCCTGAAATGCAGGGCTTGGTTCTTCACGTTGCTGCGAAAAAATCTGTCCGAATCATTCTAGCCAGCGATGGTTTCCCCTATCTTCGGCGAAATGCTCAAAAAATAAAAATTGACACCGATGAACTGAAGCGCCGCCTTGAATTAGATAAAGGAATTTACTCCTTTGAAGGCGAAACGGTCGACATTGATTTAGAGCTAGCCACAGAATCCGCAGTCATGCGGGGCTTTTTGTCAGCAAACATTCCCAACCGCAGTGCTGATGATTTTTTGCGCATGGAACTTCTCGTACGGAGAGGCCTTCCCAAGGTAGCAACTGTGCTACTTTTTACCGACCTGCCTCAAGCAGCACTACCGGACCGGAGCAGTGTAAAACTAGCTCGTTACAGAACGTCTGGCGCGGCACACCGGGATGCACTTGTCGGAGCGGCTGAAACGATCGAGGGGCCACTCTACGACTTAATCCATTCTGCTGTTGACAAAACCAAGAAGCTGGTTGAGGCACATCAGGTGCAAGGGGAAGTTGGCTTAGAACTTGCCAAATATCCTCACGAAACATTGCACGAAATCATCACCAATTCAATAATCCACAGAGATTACAGTCTCCCTGACCATGTGCACATCAGAGTTTTCGACAATCGAATTGAAGTAGAGAGCCCAGGACGACTAGCCGGACAAGTTACAGTGGAGAATATTTTAGACACTCGCGCAATCCGCAACGGGCAAATTAATCGCCTTATCAACAAGTTCCCTGATCCGCCCAACAAGGATATGGGGGAAGGCCTCAACACGGCGGTTGAGGCAATGCGTGGAGTACGCTTAAAGGACCCATTCTTCAAAGAGATGGAAAATTCGTTTCTTGTAACTATTCCTCATGAATCCCTCGCTACTGCTCAGGAAATGATTCTGGAATACCTTACAGCAAATGACACTATCACTAACAAGCAAGCAAGAAAGCTTTATCCAGTACCGACGCAGCACAGAATGCGCGCCATCATCCAGAAAATGGTGGAGCAGAATCTGCTAGAACCGGTGGAGGGCACTCAGCGAGGTGGTACAAAATACAGGAAGCCGTAAAGCTCTCCTGTAGCACACACCAATTATGCTGCTGCAAGAAAAGGAAAAGGATAGGATTCGCATAACAGGCCCATCCTTCTCCGGAACTACATCCGCACCACCACAGCTACCTGCTAGTGTTGCGAGGATGGCGCTTCTGTTTCTCTTGATGTATATCATCGGGATAACCCTCCAATAACCAAAGTCTCACGAGATACCAGATGCCGGACGAAAAAGAGACAATTTCGATCACTGAATTCTTAGAGACCTGCCCTCCGAGCCAGGCTTTCCTCATAAGCGACTTGACTCAATGGCTATCACTCAGCACGCGTTCCTTTCAAGCAGTCAACACCCCTCCTTTGCAGTTGCATTGCACTCATGAGCAATGTAATGGAACCAGATTCTTTAGATGCATCAGCGGAGCCACTGCACTAGACTCTGGGGAGTCGAAAGATATATTTCTAAATTATCGTTGTGCAAACTGTCTAACAACCACTAAAAGCTTTGCTCTCAAAGCAATTGCCGACGAAAAAAATCACTCTGGCGCACTTCAAAAATATGGTGAATACCCACCGTACGGCCCGCCAACTTCCCCGAAGCTGATGAAGCTCATTGGCCCCGACCGGGAACTCTTCCTCAAGGGCAGGCGGTGCGAAAACCAAGGCCTTGGCGTTGGAGCTTTCGTTTACTATAGGCGCGTGATTGAGAATCAAAAAAACAGGATTCTCAGTGAAATCAAGAAAGTATTAGAAACACTGAAAGCTCCAGATACCGCCATCGAAGCAATCAACAACGCAATTAATGAAACTCAATTTTCAAAATCCATGGATATAGCTGAGCCGACCATTCCCGAAGCATTATTCATAAACGGCCACAATCCACTAAAGCTAGTTTATCGAGCGCTTAGCGATGGAATACACAATCACTCCGACGAGCACTGCCTAGGGCAAGCCTCGTCCATCAGGATTGTTCTTGGAGAGCTAGCTGACAGGTTAGCGCAATCTTTGAAAGATGAGGCAGAGTTAACCCACGCACTGAACAGGTTGTTGAACCCGAACTAGCTCTTACTATCGGGCATAAACAGTCCAGACCTGATCAACTCGCGTCGTGTAAGACTGACTCATCATTTCTCGGCGCATCCCCCAATCGGGAGTGCGGGGGACGCTCCCGGCCCGCACCGTTCCCTTACCATACCGGTCGTTGATCTCATCGAGCGCTGACATCAGTCGGCCGCTGGCCACAGGCTGCGTCACCGCAAACAGATCATCGGTGAACTCGCCAGGCTGCCGCAGATCGAGCAGCAATACCTCGGCCTTGCTGTACCGGTAGCCGGCCTGGTAGACCCGCTCCACGGCGTCTGTTGCGGCCCTGGTCAGCAGCAAGGTGTCATTGGTGGGATACGGCAGGTCGACTAGGGCACCCTTGGCGAAGTGCAGCTCGTTGGGGTTGAACATACCGGTGCGGATCGATACCCGCATGCGCTTGCATACCGAGCCCTGGGCTCGCAGCTTCTCGGCTGCCCTGCCCGTATAGGTGGCCACTGCCTGCTTGATCGGCGTCAGCTCCGTCAGGCGCTTACCGAACATCCGGCTGCAGCAGATCTCCTGCTTTGGTGGATCTGCCTCATCCAGTTCAAGGCATGGTGTGCCGGTGAGCTCGCGCGCGGTCTTCTCCACCACCACACTGAACCTGTCGCACAGCATTCTCGGATCCGCCTGGGCCAGCTCCATCGCCGTGCGGATACCCATGGCCTCCAGGTGCGCAGTCATCCGCCGGCCGATGCCCCACACCTCTTGCACCTCGGTGTTGCGCAGCACCCAGTCGCGTTTAAAGTCGTCGGTGATGTCGACCACACCGCCTGTCTGCGCCTGCAAGCGCTTCGCGGTGTGGTTGGCTAGCTTCGCCAAAGTCTTCGTGCGAGCGATCCCGATACCAACAGGGATGCCCGTACAGCGCAGCACCTTGGCGCGCACATCCCGGCCGAACTGGGTGAGGCTGCCCGCCACGCCTGTGAGATCGGCGAAGCACTCATCGATGTAAAGGAAAGATTATCAGCTATAGACACACTTCCGCACCTTGTCGCCTGTGGTGTGAGCCTGCAGAGAGGATGTCCATAGAAAAGCATCAATTCCACTCATTTTTTCGATCTATGTCCATAGCTATCAGATCTCTATCAAGCAGTAGCCAACCTATGCGGGGTTGCGAATGTGCGCAGTCTTCTGCCCGGTCCCTGCCAGATGGCAGAGGATCAGCTAGGATGCCGGGATAATTCTGGAAGCTGCATCGAGGGCTGAGTGTCGAAAAATGGTAGAAGTACAACCTGCAAGAAATCGCCAAAAAATCTTTGCCCGAGACCCGTTACCCGATCCTTCAAGCACAGGTACCCAGTCACCTCACCGAGTCGCTGGTTTCAACTATTCCGAAGGAGGGCCAGTGCGATGACTGGAAAGTGGGATCTGATTGGTCAATGGTTTCGCAATCGCCGAGCTGAGCCAGATGCGCCTGCCCAGGCAGGCCAGCAAGCTGAGCTCGGTTCTGAGACTCCAATTCGCACTAAAGCGGATGACCGGCTTCGCAGAGCAGGATATGCAGTACGCATAGCCGGTGTGCTATCAGAACTCAGTCCTCGTGAAGGCCGCGTATTCGCGATTCGCGGAGGCTGGGGATTTGGGAAGTCATCACTCAAGTACCTTGTGATTGAACAGCTCAGCGCCAGGACCAATGGCAATCAGGTTCACTGGCTCGATTTCAACCCTTGGCAATGGGGCGACGGCACCGCCATCACCCGCGCACTGTTCGGTCAGATTGCCGACCAATTAGGGGGCGACCATTCACAAGAAGCAATCGAACGCGCTGAAGCTTTGCGGCGCTATGGTGCGATTCTCTCTGGTGCTAGCGCACCGCTAAAATCCGTCAGCGGAGCGAGTCAAAAGATATCGTCCATTTTGACCAATGCTTCGGTACTCTTCGTTGCGTCAGCCATAGGTTTTGACCTTCCTAAAGCTGCTACGGTAGCTGCCGTTTTCGCGGGCTTGTCCCTTGGAGCTTCGTTGCTCGGGCGCTATTTTAAGCATCTTGGACGCGACCGAAGCGGTGAATCGCTAGACGTAATTCGCAAAGCGCTAGAGGAAAAGTTGCGTGAGCTAGAACGCCCGCTAATCGTCTTCGTCGACGACATTGACAGACTCGAACCCGAACAGATTCGGGTTCTTCTGCGGCAGGTTAAAGCTAACGCGAACTTGCCAAATATCGTTTTCGTTCTGCTTTTCCAGCCCAGTATTGTGGAGAGCGCCCTCAATCCAGTGGCAAACGGAAACGGCCGCGCCTTTCTTGAAAAAATCGTGCAAGCTAGTTTCGACCTCCCTGCGGTTCCAACCCACATGGTGCATCAAATTTTCGGGGAGCAGCTGTCCATTCTGGCCGGTCGCTATGCGACCGAGGATAACGGTTTCTCAGACGTCCGGTGGGGCAATGGCTTAATCGGCTGCATACAACCTCGGTTGCGGAACATGAGAGATGCCCACCGGCTTCTTTCGTCTATTGCGGTGCATCTCCCTCTGCATGCATCCGGCGAATTTTTCGAAGTGAACCTAGTGGATTTCCTCATTCTGGAAACGTTACGCGTTTTCGAAGCAGACCTACACGAAGCTCTATTTGAAGAAAAGTCATTGCTCTTGCAAGAACGTCGGTTCGGGATGGACGGGCAGAGAGCCTCCGTGCAGGAAGCGACCAATACCCTGCTAAACATTGTTCCGGAAGAGCGGCGCCAACTTGCCCGAGATGCCATCAAAGCGCTGTTCCCGCCTCTTGAGTGGGCGCTGGGCGGCACTCAATACGGTGATGGATTTCGTCAGGAGTGGCTGGCAGCCAAGCAGGTTTGCACTGCTCGCTTCTTCCCGCGTTATTTTGAGCTGCAAACTGCGACTGGTGAGATTTCTGAACGTCGTTTCATCGGGTTTCTGGAAGCAGCTTCGTCGGACGAAAGTCTTGCAGCCTCGATCGCTGAAATTGAGACCGATGGTTTGTTGCAGTCGCTAGTCACGCGCTTGGACGAATCGGTCGGGCGAGTTCCGGTTCAAAACGCTGCGGTTCTACTGCCTGGATTGTTCACAATTGCCCAGAAGCTCGTTCGCTTCGATGGTGACCCTTTCAGTTCCCCTTGGGTGTCAGCATGGCGAGCAACCTCGTGGTATTTGAAGGCTATTCCGAAAGAGGAGCGAGGCCGCCTGGCGACAGAAGCGTTGCGAGAGACTAAAGCGCTTTCTGTTGCAGGCATAATTATTCACCTGAATGACCCCAACGATCATAAGGATGTAGCCGACTTCACCCCGGCACTCGACTTAGAAACCCTCGCTGCAATGAAAGCCATCTGGCTGCATTTGATAAGAAGTCGTGCGGCTAGCTCTCAAGGTTTGCTTGCCGATCCTGATCTGGTATCTCTGCTCTATCGATGGAAGCATTTCACTGGATCTCTTGCCGAGCCCCGCACGTGGATGTCGGACGCAATCAAAACCGATGAAGGCTTTTTGAGCATGGTTCGAAGCATGATGAGCACTGGTAGAAGCCACACGTCGGGCGATCGTGTCTCTAAAGTGCACAACATGTTCAGCAAGGAGGCTCTAGAGGACTTCATAGGCCTGGACGTAGTGATTGCCAGATGCGATGCCATTGATCCAGACCATTTCCCTGAGCATGAGTTATCGCTAAAGACTCTACGCAGTCACTTGGATGCTTGGAGCCAAGGAAAAAGCCACCTGATGTACATTTAACCTGCAATAAACCATGCTTCCAGTTGGTAGCTGCTGATTGTGACCAACAGCTACCAATTCGAATCACGCATGAATTTTTTTCTGCAAGCTGTCGCTGATGCCCTGAATGAAGATCGAATGTCAGGCCATAACCATTCCTCAATCGCTTCGACAGGCCGAGAAGCTGCCAACGGCAACTTCAAGCCGATGACCTAGCAGGCAGGTATAGACTTACCAAGTGAGTGGTATCGCGTTCGCTCCATTTCTGCCAATGAACTGAGATGGTGCGCCATTCTTGACCTCTCCCCGCGTGTTAAAGCGAAGATTCGATGTCATCAACACGCAAGCTTTGATCGCACGAGTGATCCCTACGTAGTGCAGATTTAGGCATTGAATTTCATCCTGGAAAATAACTTGACCATATGTACCCGGCGGATACAGACGTGTAGGGATCACATGATCGTAAAGATCAGCATGAAATACCAAGTCGAATTCCAATCCTTTGGCTTTATGCAGCGTCATGATCTGAATGGCGGCATCATCGGCTCGTTGAAACCATCGGAGTTTGTTGGCATCCCCACAAATGACAGCAAGCTCCATTCCACCATCCGCAGATGGCTGATGCCCCAGCAGGCATGTGGCAGCATCCAGTACGGTCTGAACCAGGTGGCATTCAAGACAAGACCTACAACTCAGTATTGCTCTACGAACTGCACGCCGTTCGCGGGTGGCGAGCCTGGGCAAATTCGCTCGATCAATCAACGCCTCGGCAGTCTTCTGAAGGTCGTAACGCAGCCGCAATAAGTCCGAGAAAAGGCTTGCCTCAGCAGCCGGCGTAGCCGTGAAAGGGCTATCCTCTATGAGGCGGTGCGTGAGCTCCAGATTGTCAGCAATCAAGCGCGCTGACTGCTGATGCCGACACAAAATTGCGACCTTGTCCGCCGAAGCAACTTGGTAATGCTGCATGAGATGGGGAATAGCGGTTCTCAACCAATTCCCAACCGCTCTTTGATCACCTATAACTGTCTTGATGAACACCCGCTTATCGTCTGTCAGAGCGATAGGATGGTGTTCATCAAGCAATCGAAGTGCGAAATCGTTGATCGATGGGTGGCTGCGAAAATTCGTGGTAATGGCAAAAGGGGCAAAGCCACTGCCGTGTGCCGTTAGCTCAAGCAGGTAACGAGGGTCCTTGTGCGCGAACCCATAGATCGACTGATCACTATCGCCCACCGCAACAGCCATTAACCCCAGAGCCTTGAGCCTCAAAAACAACTGATGCTGGAAATGTCCGCTGTCCTGATATTCGTCGATGTACACCGCGCGATACCGCGCGGTTATATATTTTTGACAAGCCGGAGACTGTTCGATTATGTAACGGGCCAGCATGCCCACAGCTTCAAGCGGGACGAACCCCTGCACCAATGCCTCATGTAGGAAAGGCAGAAAATCGGCTGTGTTGGCAACGGTCGCGTCAAGGACCGGAATTGCCGGCAGCATTCGCGTCACCGCTTCAGGCAGCTCCCGGAGCTTTGCCGTCTTCACGTTAGTGGCGACAGGCATCAACTGCCGCGCGAACGGAAAGACGATCTCGCGCAGACAGAAGTCATCGATCGTGCCAAAAAACGAGCTTTTCACATCAAAAGCGTCGGCTTTGCAACGGCGCTCCAGCTCATCGCTTGCTTTATTCGTGAACGAGATGGCGATGATGCCTTGATAGGGGCGCAGCTCGGATACGAGGCAGCGAACCTTGCGGGAAAGGACACTGGTTTTACCACTGCCAGGACGTGCCACGACAACCATGTCGCCCACATACTCAATGGCCTGCTCTTGTTCCGGGCTGGGCTTGAAGATGGTCATCACCAAGCCTGCCCTGCAGCGTTGAGGCAGTACATCAGCGGCTTCAACAAATCCCCTTGCACTGGTGCGATGAGCTGATCCCCGCAGTGTTCAAGGAATTCCTGCATGCGGATAGCCTTTTTGCCCTGCAGGTAATCAATAGCTTGAGCCAGAGTATTGCCTTTAAAACCTGCCAGTAGCGCAGGTAGCTCAATGGCGATGTCATTCTCTAGATCGATTTTCGAGAGATAGATACCAAAAGGAGCGACAGTAGCACTCACCGCTTGCCAGTTGCCATCGGCTAAGCAGGCCGCATGGTCATATGGCACTGGCCGGTGAGCCTGAGAAGGCATCCCCGCTAACGAAAGAGCACGGTTGATACCCGCCACATGGCGATGTACCACCTGCGCTCCCTGAGGACCTAGCGAGATATTGGAGATGTCATTGTCGGTTCGCATGGCCCATGGGATTTCCAGGGCATCCAACACATGTTTGTAAACTTGAAATGCCACGCCATCCACGGACAAAAGCGATATGTTGCGGTGATCGAGATCGATCTGATGAGCTCGTGCCAGCGCGGAATAAAACAGCATTTCGGAGGGCCCCTCGACCAGCATGACCGCCGAGGCAAAAAATGCCTCCGCCGGAAGGATACTGATTCGGTAGCCGAGCCCCGTCCAGGCATCGTCAACGCAGGCGGAGCAGCCCTTACTGGCAGCTCGGGATGCGCCGTTGTCTCGTAGCAGCCGGACAATAGAGTCGGGCCGATAGCTTGCCGCGATCTGTGGAGAGTGCGAGGTGACTATGGTCTGACCGGGCAGGGAACTGATGAGATAGCTCGCCAGTTTACGCTGCTGATGAGGATGCAGATGCGCTTCAGGCTCTTCAACGCAATAGATTACTACCTCGCTATTCTGATCGTGCTCAAGCACGCTTTTGGCTTTCCACAAGGCGAGCAAAATCTGGTTATTACGACCGTCGCCACCGAGCATCACCCTCGAACCGTTGGTGCTTGCCCCCAACTCCAACTGCTCGATGAATTGTTCGATGCCGATCGCCCCGGTATCTAGAGACACGTTATACCCAGCATGATGGTGGGAGAGCGCCCTCAATTCATCGTTGAGGTCTTTCGTCGCCTCAGCTACGTAGTACAGGCTCCTGACCCCATCGTTTACAGACTTCAGTAGCTCATTGAGTGCCTGTAATTGTTGAGTGTCGGCCTCTGTCTCTGGCTGGTTGCGGGCGGCCTGAGCGAGGCGCAGCAAATGCCGTTTCTCCGAGCGGATGTATCGCACAAGGTCACGTTGAGAATGGATGTACTTCAGATGCAGGTATTTCAGATAGAAGCGGCTGGAAATAACCTCCAGCGCATCGACATCATGGCCGGCAGCGATCTCATAGCGGTAATCCGGGCTGTAGCCTCGAAACTCAAGGAAAAAACACCCATTAGCACCGACATGCCCCTTAAGCTGAGAGAGCACGGCATCCTGAGTCACCTCGGAGAAGGCAATTCGGATTGAAAACGAGTCAGCCTGCGTGCCGTCTTGAGCGCAATGGAAGTCATGCGTCGACGGTTCGATATCGGCGTCTGACAAACTCTTGTCCAGCAGAAGCCGCAACGCATGGATCATGTTCGTTTTGCCGACGTCGTTGCTCCCAATCACCAAGCTGTTTTTGGCCAGATTGATGCGAGCGTCAGCAAAGTTTCGGTACCGCTTCAGTTCAACGTAATCGATTTTCATAAGTGCCGGAAAGCGTCCTGCTACCTTTGTTATGGGCTGTCGGCGATGAAATCCGGTTATTTGGACAGCCACAATCTGGGACATGTAGTTCGCGGAGTCATGCTAGCCTTCGAAGTATCAAAGAGCCAGCAGCACGTAACCGAAAAGTCACTCTCCATTTTGGCCAGTTCCGCTCCTGCGGCCGATCAAGCGGGAGTCTTCTCAGATCCACAAGAGATTACCCTCCTGGCCTGCGCAGCGACTTCAAGGACTGCTGGGCGAGTCTCGGCCTGGCGACCTGTGTAAGCTCATTTAGCACCACGCGTTCCGTGTGACCGAGCCAATAGCCCACCACCCACAGTCTGGGCTCACTCACAAATCGGGTCCCTTCGACTTCTACACGTCCTTGCTCAGTAACAACCCCCAGGCTGGCGAGGTGTCCCAAGGCTGGTTTGAACCCAGTGCACCAGATCACCGCATCGACTGCGATCTCCGAGCCGTCTGCCCAGACCACACCGTCAGATTAGCATTGCGCTACGTTTGGGATGGGTTGACCACCCCACCACCCAGTCGCTAGCAAAGGTGACGCTTGGCTCATCCTTGGATAAAACGAAGCAGGTCAATAGTCGGAGCGCAGATGGTGGCAATATGCCGCTGTACGAAAATGGCTACTGTCGATTACCCTTGTCGACTCGGAGCAGGTGAACAAGAAGCAATAGAACGCTTGCATTCGATTGTCTTCAGGGGAGTCAACTTCAGCATGCACGTCACTTTTGGCCTGTTCCTGGACGCCCGCCAAGGGCCGTCCCCGAAAAACTTCTTCAACACTCCAGTAGTCGGCCGCCTCGGATTTCTGTCCCTACTGGAAACCTACCTCGGTCTGAGCGCGCCGGAAGCGTCCACGGCCAAACGTGTTGCGGTCTACTCCGGCCTGCTTCGGGACCATGACAACAACTCACGCTTCTACAGTGAGTCCCTGAAGGCCGACAGCATCGGTACGGCCGCGCGCCTGCTGGCTTGGCGAGACGAGTGGCGACTCGGCGGCTGGGACGGCAGCGCACAGCCAACGCACCCTTCGCGGCTCCGGGAACTTGCCGCCATCGAGAATGCTGCGCTCGAAGTGCTGCCGCACGGAGAGGCAGAGCGCTTGCACTTGGTGGTGCAAGCTCTACGCGAGTCCGGCCCCGGCCCCATCAAGTCAGTTGCGCTGGTTGACATGCCCGAAGACTTCCCGCTCCTCTGGCGACAAGTGCTCGACTGCCTACCTGCAGTGGACGTCCGCCTTCCTGAACCACAGGGCGAAGGTCAACTCCGTGCATTGCAAGATAGAGCTCTGACCGTGCTGGCCGGCGGCGCTGCAGGCAGTTTGGCCGCGCCGACTGATGGGAGCGTCTTGCTGGTGCACGCCCTCACCGCCACGACCGCCGAAAATTGGTTGAGAGCACAGCACTCGCACCTGCCTGGCGACCGACTGGTCCTGGCCGAAGACGCCGGCGATTCTCTGGACGTCTCTCTAGCCGCAACAGGCGGGGTCAAATGTGGGTTCGAACGCCCGAGTCAGCTTCGCCCAGCGCTTCAGGCATTACCCCTTGCCATGGAGATGTGCTGGGAACCTCTCGACATCAATCGACTGCTGGATTTCTTGACCCACCCGGTCGGCCCGTTTACCCGTCACGCGCGAAATACGCTCGCCCGCGCGCTTTCCAAGCAGCCGGGGATTGGCGGCGAGGCCTGGACTGCGGCCAAGGCTAAGCTCGCCGAAGGTGACGACGCCCAGGAAATCGCAGCTGATATCACGTTCTGGCTGGAGTCCGAGCGTTGGTCTCGCACCGTCGGAGTGCCTATCGATGCACTCATCGTTCGAATCGGCCGGCTGAAGGAAGCGATGCGTCGTCGCCTCACTGGTGAGTCCGCCGATGTGGCGAGCTTCTCGGCGGCACATCGCCAATGTACGGCAGTCCATGACGCGCTGACCGAGCTGGCCCGGCAAGGCCTGGAGAGCGTGCTGCCGCGGCAAATTGAGCAGTTGGTCGCCCACGCCACGCCTGCAGGGACAACCAACCCCGCTGCGGTGCCCCATGTCGGTTGCATGCGTTCAGCAAGCACGGCTGGCGCGTGCGTCGAGGCAGCCGACGAGGTTGTCTGGTGGATGCCGTCCACGCCTGTTCTGCCCTCCCCACTGCCCTGGTCCCCCTCGGAGGTGGAAGCGCTTACTCAGCAGGGTGTCCAACTGCGAGACCCGGCACGTGAGCTAGTGTCCCTGGCACAGCAGTGGCTACGGCCACTACTTGCCGCGCGGAAGAAATTTGTCCTCGTCTGCCCTCCTCCTCATGCAGAAGTGCATCCGGTTCGCCAGCTTCTGAAGAAGCTCATACCGGACATCGAATCTGGCATGCTCGATCTGGACATCGCCCTGGGCTCCACACTTCTCGGGACAACAGCCGAAGTGATTCCAGCTCAACCGCTTCCCACGCCCTCAAGGCAAATCCAACTCCCGAACCCCATACAGCTCAGGGATTATGCGCAATCGTTCACCACGCTCAACGAACTCTTCAACAACCCCGCCCTCTTCGTCCTGAAGCGTGTGGCTGACTTGGAGCCCAGCTACGCCCTAGCAGTGGAGGAAGACAACCGCCTGCTGGGCATCCTTGCGCACCGCGTGTTCGAGAAGCTCTTCGCTCACGACGATGCCTTGACTTGGTCGAACCACGCTGCAATCGACTGGTTCCACACTGAAGCCGACATGCTCCTGCAGACCGAGGGTGCCGTACTGCTCATGCAAGGCGCAGGTGTAAGCCAACAACACTTCCGCAAGGTCTGCGAAGGAGCCATCTGCGGTCTCCTCGATCACCTGAGGTCCGCTGGCGCAATACAGGTGCAGACCGAAGTCGAGTTCACCGGAACCCTGGGCGCAATCCCGCTGATCGGCAAGATTGACCTCCTTGTCACGCTTGGCGACGAGCGAACTGCCGCCTTGGATATGAAGTGGCGAAGCGACAACTACTACGCCGGCTTGCTTCGCTCAGGCGAGCACCTGCAGCTGGCACTCTACTCAAGCCTCATCGAACAAATGAAGGGTGTCGCACCCGCCGCGCTTGGCTACTTCATCCTGGAAAGCGGCGCATTGTACGTCACCGCTGCCGACACCTTCCCGAAAGCGCAGGTCAGAAGGCCTCCAGACGGCGTTACCATCGCCACACTATTGGACCGCGCACGCACCACTTGGAATTGGCGCAAGCAGCAACTGGACGCAGGGGCCATCGACGTCGTTCCGGAAGGTCCGACCGACGAGTTCCAAGGCCCTGACGGAACCCTTCAGGTTAATGGCCCAAGCAAGTGGGATCGTGACCACCTCGTTTTGCTGGGAGGCTGGCAATAATGCGCAACATCGAGTTCATCAGCGCAGGCGCTGGCAGCGGCAAGACCTACAAGCTGACCGAAACACTCGCCCAAGCGCTCGAGTCCGGCGCAGCTCGGCCTCATGCCATCCTGGCCACAACCTTCACAGTGAAGGCCGCCACGGAGCTGCGCGAACGAGCCCGCTCCTGGCTTCTCGAGAAGGGACGCATCGACCTGGCCACAGCCATTGGCCAGGCCCGTTTGGGTACGGTCAACAGCGTCTGCGGCCAGATGCTCAAGCGTTTTTGCTTCGAGCTGGGTCTGTCTCCAGACCAGACTGTCCTGAGCGAAGGTCAATCCAAGCGGCTGCTCAAAGCCACCTTGGCCGAGTCAATGGACGCAGCCGCACAAGCAGAATTGGTTCGACTCACCGAGCGATTTGGCATCGAGCAGGCAGACTGGTCTAAGACTGTCGAGAGCGTCGTCAAGGCCGCGCTCGACAACGACATAGCGCCAGTAGCGCTTCGCACAATGGGTGCTCAAAACGCGGACTCGATGCTCGCGAACTGGCCGGCCCCAAGTACAGGTCCAGATCCAACCGAGGCACTGGCAGCCGCGCTGGACGAGGCGCATCAGAAGGTAGTCACTTATGTCGAACAGCAGCAGGCTGCCGGCGCCAAGGTTGCAGAAAACCTCCGTAAGGGACTCGAAGGGCTGCAGAAACTGGACCGCCTCTTCCGTGAAGGCCGCTGGTGCTGGCCCGACTGGATTGGCGCGGCAGGGATTGACGCTGGCGCCAAGGTCAGGGACACCCTGGAACCAGTAAAGGCCGCTGCCCAGGCACACGAGGCTCACCCAGCCTTTCATGCAGAAGTCCGTCGTTACCTTGACCTGTTGTTCAACCTGGCAGCCGACGTTCTAGATGCCTACGAGCAGGCCAAGAAGGCTCTGGGTGCCGTTGACTTCAGCGACCAAGAGGTACTGCTACTGCGTGCACTGAGGACAAAATCAACCGTCCGCGAAGTCTTGGCGGCAGAGCTGGATCTCATCATGGTTGATGAGTTCCAGGACACCAGCCCTCTTCAGCTGGCGCTCTTCGTAGAGTTGGCCAAGCTCGCCAAGCGGTCAGTCTGGGTCGGAGACCCCAAGCAGGCAATCTACGGGTTCCGCGGAACGGACGCGAGCCTCATCACCGGCGTCCTCGGCGCAATCAAGGACTGGGGCGGAACCATAGGGAAAGCCTTGGACACCTCCAGGCGCTCCATCGAGAGCCTCGTCTCGCTCACCAACGACGTGTTTCGCTCCGCATTCGAGCCCGACCTAACGCCTGCGCAGGTTCAGTTGCAGCCGTTGCGAAAGGACATCCCAAACCAGGCCGCGCTGCTGAACTGGAACTTTGAGAGCAGTCGAAACGACACAGACTATCTGGGCCTTGGGCAGGCCGTCCATGAGTTGCTGGAATCCGGAGTCAAGGTCGAAGATAAAGAAACCAAGGAACTCCGTCCGATTCAGGCCGGCGATGTCGGAGTGCTGTGTCGCTACAACGAGCAGGTCGAGTCTGCAGTCACGTCGCTCACGCGATGGGGCATCCCGTCAGCCAGCCCGCGTTCTGGCCTGCTGGGGACCGCAGAAGCCATCTATGTAATGGCCTGCCTCAGGCGCATGAACGACCCGACCGATACGGTCGCGACGGCACTGGTTCTCACCCTTGCCGAGGGCACTCCGGTCGAGACATGGCTCCAAGATAGATTTCAGCACCTCGCCACCAACGGTGCGAAGTCCTACGAGTGGAAGATAAAGGGCGATAGTGCCCATCCGCTACTGGCCCGATTGGAAGAGCTGCGTCCAACGCTCAATGCATTGACACCACAGGAAGCACTGCGACTTGCCGCTGCTGAGTCTCAGGTCGCGAGGCTGGTAGGCCAATGGTCTGCCTCCCCTCACGAAGGCCGCAACCGACTGGCCAATGTCGAGGCGCTGGTCGAGTTCGGCAAGACATTTGAGGACGAGTCTGTTGCCGCGAAGCGGCCGGCGACCGTCAGCGGCATGCTTCGTTGGCTAGATGAACTCGCCAGCGAAGAGGACGACAATCGGGCCACGTCATCAGATAACTCAGTCTCGGTCCTCACATATCACGGTGCCAAGGGCCTGGAGTGGCCAGTCGCCGTGCTGACAAGCCTAGATGCGACGGCACGCAGTTCACTCTGGGGCGTCCGCGCCAGGACTGTTGGAGGCTTTGAGCCGCAGCAGCCACTTGCCAACCGCTTCATCCACTGCTGGCTGAAGACTTGGGGCAAACGGTCCCAGCCCCAGGCCGCCCTCAACGCCGAGGCCAGCGCCACTGGTCAAGCCATGCAGGCCGAAGCACTGGCGGAGAACAAGCGCCTGCTCTATGTCGGCCTGACCCGCGCTCGCGATATGAATGTCGCAGTATCTTTCAGTCGCTCTCGCGGACCGGGGCGAGCTTGGGTTGACGAGATTCAAGGCGCAGTCGCGCTCTTGTTTGGCGACTCAGGAACCGTGGCGCTTCCGGACGGCCGGCAGCTCTCCAGGCAGTCAAAGTCCTGGAGCAAGGACGACTGCGCAGTGGAGCCGCCTGCCAAGACATCTGAGGACTGCTACTGGTTCACACCTCGCCCACGCGTGCAGGCAGAGCCGTTGTGGCATCGACCGAGCTCTGCCTCAGGCGGCATGTTCAAGGTCGCCGAGACCGACGCCGTAGGCGTCAGGCTGAGCTTGGCAGGCAAGCCCGACATGGCGTCGTTGGGCACGGCGCTCCATCTGTGCATTGCGCGCGCCGCAGTCCTTGGTGGCGTCCCGGGCCCAGACGTAGAACACATCCTGAAGGCTTGGGCTGTGGCTGACTCTGTGGACAAGGATGCTGTTTGCGCCCAGGTCGAAGCGTTCCTGGCTTGGATAGCCAAGCGCTGGCCAGGCTATCCCGTTCACGTCGAGGTGCCCATCGAAGCGGATGGCCCGAACGGTACTCGAATCCGTGGCCGCATCGACCTGCTAGTGGAAGAGCCCAACGGCTGGATTCTGCTGGACCACAAGTCGAACCCCGGCGGTGCCGCCAGAGACGAAGACTTGGTGGCTGAGCATGGGCCACAGATCGAGTCCTATAGTCATGCTCTTCTCAGCGCGACCGGCAAGCCCGTAAGCCAGCGATGGCTGTACCTGCCGGTCGCTGCGCGAGCAGTTCGTCTGTCCTGACACCCCCAGCTCAACAGAAACACGAGGAGAAGTAAGGATGGATGTGGAATTCCTGTCGGCTTCGCAGACGCAGGCAACTCTCATAGCGCTGGTCGAGAGCTGCGAGTCGATGCAATGGGCAGTAGCCTGGGGCACCGAGAACGCAGTCTTCGACGCAGCGATGAAAAACAGCTCGAAGTTCGAGCACTTCGTCGTCGGCACCCACATGTTCCAGACGCAGCCCGAGGTTCTTGATCGAGCTGCAAGGCTAGCGGGCGCAGCCGTCGTTCCCCCCACTGGCGACCTGTTCCATCCGAAGGTCTACCTATTTCGCAACGGGAGACGCATCCGCTGTGTAGTCGGTAGCCCAAATCTCACGAACGCCGCGATGAGCCGTAACGTCGAGGCAAGTGTTCTGCTGGATGGTTCTTCAGACGATGCAGCGCTGGCAGAACTCAGTCGCTTCGTCGCAGAGGCATGGAGGGGCGCGGAAGACATCTCGCACGAGTTTCTCTATCGGTACCGCCACCAGTACGCAGCCAAGGCGGCAGCACGAGAGGAACTGACCAAGTTCGCTGATGTTCGGCCACCTTCTAGGCCGAATACCAAGCGCGCGCCACATGATATGAGTTGGGCGGACTACCTCGTGCAAGTCCGAAGCTCATCACACCCGTCTGCGCACCTGTTCAAGGAGCGCTTGGGAGTCTTGACAAAAGCACGCGCTCTTTTCGCGACCCGCATACCCTACGCGAAGTGGAGCGAGGACGACCGCAAGCTGGTCGCCGGCACTCTCGGGCGCAAGAAGTCCCAGCAGCCAGGCGTGGACTACGGGCTTTTCGGGAGCATGGGTGCAAGTGGGACGTTCGCGAACCTGGTCATCGAGGCTCCCGCAGGTCTCTCTGACGCCCTCGATTTCATCCCTTTGATGGGCGCGGTCACACAGGACGACTACGACCGCTACTGCAAAGCATTCATAGCAGCCTTCGACCAGAACGGGCGAGTCGGCGGACTGCCGACCGCGACCAGGCTCTTGGCGATGAAGAGGCCTGACGCATTTGTGTGCATCGATTCGGCCAATCGAAAGGATTTGTGCGAGAACTTCGGTGTCAGCCCGAGCACAACGAACCTGGAGAGTTACTGGCAGCGTATCATCGAGCCTATGCATGGAGATGCGTGGTGGAGACATCCTCAGCCGAGCAATGCGGCTGACGCCGAAATCTGGTTGGGACGCGCAGCGCTACTGGACGCCATCTACTACACGCCCCGCTGAGCATGCTGTTCTTCGGCCGACACAGACCGCTTCCATCGCTACGAAAACCGCAAAGGTTCACCGGCCCCAAGGGCATTCTCTGCCATGAGAAAATTCTAGGTGAAGAGCCCTCCCGCGTCGCGACGCTTGCCCCTGTTTGTAGAGATGAGCTCAGTGTGATGCTGCCACAGATCAGTAACCTTTTCTGGCAGGCCCGTATGCTATAAAAACAATCCGACTTCGTGAGCCTGATCGCCATGCCAAGTAATGAAGCGCAATTTTCTGTAAAGCCAGGAACGATAAAAAAGAACAGAACAAACGATATATGTATAGCCTATCTCCAAGATAAGTGGCGAGAGATCCTAACCACAAGGTTTGACTATTTCTTCCAAAAGTCACCAGAAAGTGGTCAGCGCATGGAACTGATCATGAACTGCATGATTCAAGGTCTGAAATCCCTTTTCTTGAATTTTTCAGACTTGAAGGACACCCAGTTCAATAAGCAAGTCATGCTTGATGATGTCGGCATATACTCCCAGCGGATGGCAGAAATGCTGTTTTATTACCGGCTTTTAGGGATGGGCTTTGAAGACATCAAAAGCAAGGATGCTGGGCCGGACTTTGTCGCCAGGAAAAATGGCGAGACATTCTGCTTCGAAGTGGTCACACCAACCCCGCAGGATCATATCAGAAATCTCATTAAACAGAGAAAGTTAGAGCCTGAAGACCGAGATACGGTTTTCCGTGAGCGATTGCTGTCGGTTACGTCGGCTATCAAGGACAAGTTGAAGAAGTTTGAAGATCACAAAGCGGCCGGGCACGTACCAGAAGCTGCCCATTACATAATCGTCGTCAATGATTCGCTGCTGTTACCCTATGACCAGCCTTGGTATGGAGTGCTGGGTGAGCTTTGCTTTGGCGATAGTACTTTACCGATTGCCGTGGATGCAACGCTTGGCTCTGGGGACATCGATTTCTCTGATCTTCTCGGTGAAGAACCTTCGGGGGAGGATGACGTCGAGTTCCAAAGTCTTGTCATGAGGAGCAGTTATGGGATTTCTGTCAACGGAGGGGAGGCGCAAACTCCAGAAGACTCCTTGTTACGTGTAAAAATCAGGAAAAAAATCCCCACCAGGAAGAGCACCGATACCGTCGCTGTTGATATAGCCGAATCTGTGGGCGTGACTGGAATTTACCAGATAACATTGCGTGAAGACCTGATGTTCTATCATTCGTTTAAATCTGGCCGAAGTATAATGCCCGCTTCTGCACTGATCAGCTCGGTAAAAAATAAGCAGTTGGTCAGGGAGGCTATATTTTTTACTTCTAAATATGCTAAAGATGAGGCTCTGGTACAGCCATATATCTCATCTGCGCGTTTGTTTGGCTACGAGCCAGACGAATATAACAACTTGGCTGTTTATAATGCGTTCTTCAAGCCGGTCTTGGAAGGTGGGGAGTTTTATCAGCCGCTAGAATCTAAAGATTAGGCGGCAAGTCGAAGCTCACGGCAGCGCTTTTTGTTACGGGGATAGTGGATGCAAATTCTAGTATCCGCTATCCCTGTTTTTATTTTTAATCAGGTTGAGCAGATCAAAGGGGTAACGGGGGGGAGCTCAGGCTTATGGGCTGCCCGCAGAGACCTGTGATTCCAATGAGAGCCTGGCACCGGTGACGCTCAGACCGCCCTGCAAGCTGATGCCGTTCTTGGCGGCAAGAACCTCAGCCATCTTACCGCGATTTCTGCAGGTGTTTTGCTGCAGATGAAGATGCCGATCGGCCCTCGCAGCCGGTGAATTCTGAGACTGCACCTGCCAGTCAGCCCTCGGCACCAAGCTTTTCCAGTCGCATATATTTCGATTTTTTCGCATCTATTTCGAAAACCTACACCAGCTGCCTGTCGGCTCCCGAGCGGTCGAAAGTCAGCTAGCAGAGTGCGACCTCTCTGTTGCTAGCTCCCAGATTCGAGTTTTTTGCGTCCTCGTGGATCAATGAGTAGGACATTTGAGGTTGGCAGTTGGCGCTCCAATTCCGCAATACGATCATATAGCTCGAGAATGGTGGCGTCGGCCTCACTAAGTAGGCTGGCTAGGTGGTCACGCTGCTGCGTGATTTCCTCGATCCGATCTCGAAGCCCACGATTTCTTCTGCGGGCTAATAAGCTGACCTGACGTACTGACGGCGGTCGCTGCTCCGCGTGTCCTTCTACGTATTTTTGGATTTCAGCGATCAGTAAGGGGAAGCGAGCTTTTTTCAATGCAGATGAATCGCTGCCGGCCTCCTTCGCAACGTTGTTCTGGCTCACAGGCGTTCCCTTTGGCAGTCGTTCGGGGTTGTTGCTCTTCAGCCGTTCGAACGCTGCGCGATACTGCTCGCCGGCACTCATTCTCTTGGCCGGATCAGCGGGTTCATGCTTGCCGGATGACATGGCGATAGTTCTCCACACTACGTTTCTGGGCTTCCAACGAAGTCCTTAGCGGACTGCCTACCTCGGCAGCGGCTAGGCGCTCATCCAATACCGCCTCTAACACTTCGACTTCGTCGAGTTGCTCGGGGTCATACAGCACGTCTGCACAGGGTTTGGTTTCTCCGGGGGAGTCGCCCCCTCCGCAGCGAGCGATATTGTCGATGCCACCATAGGGACAAGGGACTCGGCTCGTGCAGATGCCCAACAAAATCGGCCGATGAGTGAGTGCTCCCTTCTTAGCCAGACTGATCGCTTTCTTGGCATCCAGAGCTGAGATCAGACGGACTATCTCTGATTTCCGTCTCTCACCGTGTGGGCTGACAAACCGGTTGCTCGTCAGCTGTTGCAGTTGCCTGCCCAACGTCTCGTACATAGTGCGGACATAGTAGGTATGGGCCTTCTCTTCCAGCCGTACCCTGGAATGGTTTTGCCCGTAGTAGAGACTCATGGCTCTGGCGACATGCTTTAACTGAAACTGCAGTGAAGCGTCGCTGACCAGGCCGGACGCCTGCATGTTCACTGCGCCGGTTCGCCGGAGTTGATGCCATGCCAACGGCCAGATTTTGCCGACCGTGAACTCGTCGGTCAGCGCCGGCGTCACCAAGCGAGCCAATTCAAGATCTTCCTGCGTAATGCGCAACTGCTCCGGGTCGAACAGCGTGTCGAACGACTGAAGCACATTGGAATAGCTCGGAATCGATGGCCGAATCGTGCGGTTGATCTTGGTGTGCTTCGTTCCCCACGGTTCGAGCCAATAATCCAGCAAGTAGCGCTTTGCCGGATCGCCAGACGCTGAGTCCTCGCCAGGCGTAGAAGCGCACTCTGCACGGAGGTTTGCGACCACGCGCATGGCTTCAACGGCCATCTGAGCCGACGGTGATGTGACCCAAACTGCCTCAGAGTCCGACATCGTCTTGGTCGTTCGTCCGCGCAGTACGTGGATTTCGCCAAACTGCGGATCACGCTCTATATCCAAGCAATCGACGCGCAGATTCCAGGCCTCTTCGACTCGCATCAGGCTGAAATTCAGCAGATAGCTAAGCCCAGCTCGACTCACGAGGTTGAGGTAGCGACTCAGTGTTTGAACGCGAATTTCACGGTCGCTTACTCCCATCCAGCGACGAAACAATTCTACCAGCCCCAACCGGTGCGCGGTGTCGATGAATGGGCCGTAATAGTGCCGCCCGCTATGCTTGCCGTTTGTTCCATCCGAAGGCCACTGAAATGGGTAGAACGACAGTGGTCTGTGGCGTCCTTGGAGACCAATGGAGTTGTGCCTATAGGCCGCCAGACAGAAGCGGAAGCACTCCTCCAACTGGTGACGATGCGCCAAAAAATCGTCCAGGCATTCGCGCAAGCGTTTGATTTGATAGTGCCAAATGCGCGGCGGGATATAGGGAGTCTGGAGCTTCTGGTGGTCGGGCATGGCCGCTGCGAGGCGTGCCAACCCTGCGCGATCCAACAGGGTGAAACCCAGCGCATCCCGCCGCTCGTACAGCTCATGCAGCAATGCCAAAAACTCACCTGACCGGGAAGCTTGGAGGATCTCCGGGAGACGGTCCGCGACACGCGGAAACTGACTCAGCTCGGATGCCAGAATGCCTTCTTGAGTGCACAAAACGAACAACCGACGCATCTGGTCGAAGCGCGTTTTCAGACCTCGGTATCCACGGGCTCCATTGGGACCGTATAGCCACCAGCCGGTTACGGTCCGCAATAAATTGGCGTTCGTAGGATCGATCGAGGCGACATATTTCTTAGCTGGGCCATCGCCGAAATTAAGAGTGACCCGTTTTCTCGACCACGGGTCGAGCCGCCAGATGGCATCCCCCCAACGACTCACCACCTTACTTGCGGCGTCGAGAATGACCGGCCAATCACGCTGGGGCGGCCAGACTGGCGGCCGATAGTTCGGTGCGTCAGGAACCGCCAAGGGCGAGTCGATGCCGAGGCCAAGTTCGGAGAGAATACTTTTCGTCATGCTGATCTTTGCCCCACTTCCGCCAATCGAATGAAACCATCCCAAGCCGGGTGGTAATCCCCCTCGCGAATACGCGCCCGCGCTTCTTCAACCCACAGCCTGCGAATCTCACTACTTTCTTCGAAAAAGTGCAGCTTGGCAGTCAGTCGCTGGATCACAAGCAATGCCGGATGCTCTGGAGTCGACTGCTTTCCGGAACTGGGCGGGCGGTAGCGTGCCAGCTCAAGCGATTTGAGGTAGCGCAAGCTACTCAGAGACCACACATGATCTTCACTTTCGATATCCCGGTGCTGGGTACAAAACAGGCAGCCAGCAGCATTGACGCAGTCGGGTTGCGGAGCATTCTGCGGCATAGTGCCGACTGGCTCCGGTGTAGCTGATACGCACCTGCCAGGAGCGGGTGGTGCAAGGGAGGGATCGGTTTGTTGATGGAAGCGCGAAATCTCCACCATCGCGATCTGTGGGTGGGGATCGGCATATACGCGTATCAGTGTTTCCACCGTATGTTGGGCTAACTCGGCAACCTGCTGCGGGTTCTGAGATTCCCGAAGCAACCAGTTGATGCGAGTCGCGCGTAGTTTGCGTGGCCTCACCACTGGCATGCCAAGCTCACGGCAGATGCGTGTTATGTTCGTGAACTGTGTCGCCTCTTCTAAGATTCGTCCGCCGCTGCGTACAAGCGGAAAGAGCAAACCATCCGGCTCCTGAGGAAACCATTCGGCACGCCATTCGAGATAGCGTTCAAACCACTCCCGGTAACTGGCGAAGATCTCGAACAGCACCTCTCCTTCGCGTCGTTTTTTGTAGGCACGGACTTGGTAGCCGTCCAAGTGGCTGGCGTAATGAAACTGCTCGACCCTAAGGGTATGTGCTTGCTGGAGGTTCAGGCCGGTCTGAGCAATGAACATCAGCATTTCACTCTCGATCCGTAAATTAACGAGGGGAAAACGAGTACGCAGAGTCCGATCTTCATCGTAGGCGGCACGCGCTGCCAGGGAGGCTTTAATTTGCGCTTGGCTTCGCGGTCTGGTACGGCGCGCCGCCAGTTTCTCGGGGCTCTGCAATCCCGACCATAGTTCCAGCACTCGGCCGGTGCGCAACGAAATACAAACTGGGAGAGAGGCCGTTGTCCCCTTCCAGGTTAATGCCTCGCATACGTCAGCTAGAAGGTATCCGAATGCGAAAGTGCTTTGCAGGTTCTGCTTGTCCGCCGTGCTCGTGTGTACTTTGCCTTTGCCGCGCGGCTTGCGGATACGCGTGCTTTTGCTCAGGCTCGCCTGGCGGTCTAATGCTCGGTCCAGCATCGTCGCCGTGAGCCTGGTGAGATCGTATAGAGAGCCATCGCTGAAATTGCGCTCGATTCGATGACGCTGGAGCAAATGCTCGCTCCAATGAATGAAGGTGCTGGCCGCTGTCTCAACACTGAGATTCACGTTTTCTGAATCTGCCCAAGCAAAGAAACGACGCAATGCACTGATCTTGTTCTGTGCCGAAAAACGGCTTCCGCCACCTGCAAGATCGTCAGCCATGTGTTCGTGCAGCCGCGAGACCAATTCGATACGTTCCGGCAAGGGACTGCCGAGTTCGCCTTGGACGATCTGACAGGCCACTCGCTTCACCTTTGCTGCCGCGCCTCCGCGAAACAGCAACGGCCGTAGGTCCCAAGGTGTTTCAGTGGCCCCATACTCAAGCATTGGAAAAGTGAGATCGATTTCGGAGCTATCCATCGTGTCGCGCCCCAAGGCCGATCCCGCTAAACGCCACCATGAAGCTATTTGAGAGGGCCTGCTTAATCGGCAATGCCTGTACGAAACGGATATATTTAAATGTGGTAGCTTCAGAGTTAGGCCCATGAAGCAGCGCATCGCTGACAGTCGCAATGACGATAGAAACATCGGCACAAGCTGAGAGCGCCAGACGTGCCAACTCGGTACCGAAAGTGCAGCGCGACTGATGGAAACGAAATTTTCGTAGCGCCTGTAGCCCTGCTTTGACACCTCGTTTTCGAAATTCGGACATCTCGACATTCACAGCGGATGACTGATCGGTGCCGCGTCTGCCATAGGCATTTCCAAAGCGGGTCAAGAATAGCAAGTCCCGATTCTCAGGAGACGCTTTCGCCTCTCGCTCCATCCTCCGCCAGCCTTTGGCATATTCCAGTAACTCTTCACGCAAGGCTTCGGGTATCCAGACCTGGCCCGTCACACCGAATTTTGTGTGCACTGGCGGATTCGCGCCTGGACCAACCGCTAGACGTAGCAGTCCATCAGCGGACGGGTCAGGGACAGCGTGCTCAAGAGCTTGAATTTTGAGATCACAGATGCTGCCGAGCCGCATCCCGGTAAAAAAGCCAAGAGCCAACATGAGGTACAGCTCGGGCGTGGCGTTCTCTGCAGCGAAATCCAGAATTGAATCGCGATCAGTCTCCGAGACCGGCAACAGCCCATCTTCAAGCGTTTGGCCTGGTCGCTTACGGTTCGGGATACTGAGGTCGGTGGTGGTTCCGCTGATCGATCGCTCGAACCCCACCTGGTCGAAGTATTTAAGGACATAGGGCTTATCCCGCCACAGCTGGACGTGTGGAGCAAGAAGCTCCCTATGCCTTACCCACCGATAGAACATGATGCAATTGCGCATGTACTCAGACGCCGTGGAGGGGCTGATCTGGCCGGCATCGCGCATCTTAATCAACGCTCCTCGGTACAACACCAGACAGCGGTCAGCTTTTCGAGCCGGAAACTCGAACCACTGCAGATCACGAGACTCCAGGAATTTCGCGTAATGCAGAAGGCCATTCAAGTTACTGGCGACGGTCTTCAGAGAAGCGTCACCAGTCGTTGCTCGTTCCACTGCCCACAGGTTTGCCTCCCTCCAGGGGGCATAATCCGCCCAAAAGATTTGGGGCAAGCCTTCAATGGATGGCCGGCTGCTACTGGGGGAGTATGCGACGGCGTTCTCTCCGCGAACGAGGTAGTGGGGAACGAAATGAACGTGCTCTAGCGTCGCCATTCAACGCCCCTGGATAGACCGATGATGTCCATGGTTGGCATTTATAGGTTTGGGTGCCCGCACTATACAACTTACTCTTATCGATCGAATAGACCTCTGCCGCAGGCACCATGGACTCGATCAGCGACATGACCCGCTCGCTCATGTCGCCATACAGCGCATAGTTCGACGAGAACGCCACGATGCCATGCCGGCGAAGTTTCTCCTTCGCCTGGAAGTAAGGCTCGCCCATCTTCACGTACGGCTTGGCATCGTATGATGCGTGCGATCACGCAGCCGTCATTGTTGCTGAGCACTACGATGGGCGTCTTGGCCAGATCCGGACGGAACACACGCTCACAGCTCGCATAGAACGAGTTGCAGTCGATAAGCGCGAACACCTGATCACTGCGCATGGTCGCGCACGCTATACCGCACCACACCCCAGACGACCAACTCATCGCCCTCCATGATGTACCGAGGTGGATATGCCGGGTTTTCGGACTTGAGGATCACTACTCCGTCGCGGCGATGAAGCCGCTTGCAGATGGGCTCACTGTTGACAGCTGCAATGACGATATCGCCGTGCTCTGCCTCCCGCCCCCTGTCTACGATGACGAGGTCACCAGAGTAGATGCCCGCCCCTTGCATGCTGTCGCCCTCGACTTTCACCAGGTACACATGGGGCGCGCGAAGGTCGAACAACTCATCAAGGGAGATATGACCTTCCAGATGGTCTGCTGCTGGCGACGGAAAGCCTGCCGGCACGTGGAATGAGTACAGCGGTAGCGGTTCGGTACCGCCGGTTGGCGTACCCAGAAAAGTGATGGTCATGGTGGAAGGTCCGATGCAAACTGTATGCATATACAGTAAATCCGGCATCGTTCGCCCGGTCAATCCTGGGCAGCGAAATTTCTGACAGACGAGAGGTGGTTATGTGTGGACGGTACTCGATCTACGAGTCGATGGATCACTACCTGCGGCAGCTATCGCTGACCTGGTGGTAATCAACGGCTATGACCATGAGCCGATCGGTCGCTACAACGTAGCGCCGTCGACGCGAGTCGAGATCGTTCGCCAGGCTGGGGATGGGTTGTACGTTGATCGCGTGAAGTGGGGATGGGCACCATTTTGGGCGAAGGGGAAGCGTCCAGCTCCGATCAATGCTCGGGCCGAGACGGTGGTGACAGGGAGTTTTTTCAAAAGCTTGTGGCCAGGCTGCCGGGCTTTGGCTCCGGCGAATGGATGGTTTGAATGGATATCCGATCCAACAAACCCGAAACGTAAACAGCACTACTACATCACCAGCGCCGAGGGGGAGCCGCTCTTTTTTGCGGCGCTTGCTGAGGTGCACCACGACGTGGAGCCGGATGAGCGAGACGGGTTTGTGATCATTACAGCGGCTGCCGATCAGGGCCTACTCGATATACACGACCGGAAACCTCTTGTGCTCACACAGAGGTTGCACGTGAGTGGATCTCGCGCTCTACCTCGACCGAGCGCGCTGAAGAGATAGTGCGAACGGGCTGCCGAACCGCAGGCGATTTCAAATGGCATGCTGTACGCAGGGAGGTGGGTAACGTCCGCAATCAAGGGCATGAATTGATATTACCTGCGAATTGAAAAAACCTCAGCCACCCCCGGGGCGGCAATTTTAGCGGCTAAAACTACGAAACCTCCACAACCGCTAGTCAAAAGTTTAGCTAAAGAATTCGTTAAATAACGAAAACGTTAAATCTACAAATGTAGAAATCTCCATTCCATCCAGTGCTCAAAAGAACAAAAACGCTTTTGCGCAAAAACGCAAAAGCGCACGTAATCCGCTGCTCACGAGCCCTGGGCTCATGGTAATACCTCACGACCCAACGAAAAGAACTGTTGACAAGATTCAAAAAAATTAGATTAAATTTGCTACAAACGTGGAATCGAAACCATCTCACACAACCGCTGAGCGCTTGAGCTCATCTTGGAGAAAGTATGTCAACCTTCAATTTGTTCCTTATTCTTTGTATTGAGGTTGTCCGATGGTTTCACTTACTCCAATTAGAAAAATTGCTACAACACTGAACACTGCGAATCATGATCCTTAACTCTTCAGCAACTCAGCCGTGCCGTGTCGCTGGTGTATGTTGGTATAGTAAATATCCATACGTCTGAAGTGGAATCCATCAAAGGCTCACCGGATGTACCTATCCGGTGAGCCTCTTTTCACTTGATGCCTTCACGGGTGTAGGCCTAGCAAGCCTTCTTCACTCACCTTCGTCGGTGATGGCGATAACTCGTTGAGCATGCGCTCGGTCAGGTTGGGCTCTTACTGCACCATGCGAGAAATCGCGGGCACCTCATGATGGTACGTAATGGATGGCACCGGCTGCGCCGGTGTTCGCGGGTAAACCCGCTCCCACAGGGGATAGTGCAAGCCTCTGGGGTACCGAGCTTGCGTTGCGCTGGCATGTTCGAGGCGATGGACGACGTCCGGTGATTACCCTCAAGGGCGTCGGTATGTCCGCTGCGGAAGCCTTTGTTGAAGATTCGTGAACTGGCCCGTTTGGAGGTTTCAGGGGCAGGACCATCTAACCTCTTTCCAGACGAATACCCAGCTCTCTTGGTAAACTGGCGGCCTGCCCTGGCAAACCCCGACGTTTGCCGCCGACTTTTGCTACGGCGTTCCTCGGGTTTGCTACAAACACCCCGAAACCGCTGAATCTGGTACCAGACCCGTTGAACGATATGACCACAACCCCAGGCTCTAACCCAGCAACCACGCGCCCTGAGCCTTCCCGTCGCTTCAGCGTTGCCCCCATGATGGACTGGACCGACCGCCACTGCCGGTTCTTCCTGCGCCTGCTGTCCAGGCACACCCTGCTCTACACCGAAATGGTCACCACCGGCGCCCTGCTGCACAACGACGCCCAGCGTTTCCTGCGCCACGACGCCTCCGAGCACCCGCTGGCCCTGCAACTGGGCGGCAGTGTGCCGGCCGATCTGGCCGCCTGTGCCCGTCTGGCCGAGGACGCGGGCTACGACGAGGTCAACCTGAATGTCGGCTGCCCGAGTGACCGGGTGCAGAACAACATGATCGGCGCCTGCCTGATGGCCCACCCGGCGCTGGTGGCCGACTGTGTGAAGGCCATGCGCGATGCGGTGTCGACGCCGGTCACGGTCAAGCATCGCATCGGTATCAACGGCCGCGACAGCTATGCCGAGCTGTGCGACTTCGTCGGCCAGGTGCGCGAGGCCGGCTGCCGGAATTTCACCGTGCATGCGCGCATTGCCATCCTTGAAGGGTTGTCGCCGAAGGAAAACCGCGAGATCCCGCCGCTGCGCTATGACGTGGCGGCGCAGTTGAAGGCGGACTTCCCGGACCTGGAGATCGTGCTCAACGGCGGGATCAAGACGCTGGATGAATGCCAGGCGCACCTTGCAACCTTCGACGGGGTGATGCTGGGGCGTGAGGCGTACCACAACCCTTATCTGCTGGCGGAAGTGGATCAGCAGTTGTTCGGCAGCGATGCGCCGGTGGTCAGCCGCAGCGAAGCGCTGGCGCAGTTGCGGCCTTATATCGTCGCGCACATGGAAAGTGGTGGCGCGATGCACCACGTGACCCGGCATATTCTGGGGCTGGCCCAAGGGTTCAAGGGGGCCCGGCGCTTCCGCCAGCTGCTGTCGGCGGATATTCACAAGGCGGCGCAGCCATTGGCGGTGTTCGACCAGGCGCTGGAGCTGTTGCAGGGGCGGTAACCCGGCCCTGACAAGAGCCGCATTATCTGTGCGAGCGAGCATGCCCTGATACCAGTCAGTTAAGCGATTTGGGGCCGCTTTGCGGCCCATCGCCGGGGGGGCCGGGGGGGGCCCGGGGGGGGGCGGGGGCGCGGGGGTGGGGGGGGGGGGGGGGGGCGGGGGGGCGGGGGGGG
>NZ_PUQD01000011.1 GCF_003331055.1 Pseudomonas sp. AFG_SD02_1510_Pfu_092
GGGGGTTCTCCCCCCGCGGCCGGGGGGGGGCGGGGGCGGCCCCCCCCCCCCCCCCTCCCTCTCCCCCCCCCCCCCCCCCCGGGTTGGGGGGGGGGGGTGGGGGGGGGGCGCGGGGCTGCCCGGCGATGGGCTGCAAAGCAGCCCCAGCGATCTCAATGGTTGACGGTATGCGCCAGCATCACCGACAACTGGCACAGCGGTCGCCCGCTCTCGGCATGCCACTGGTTGAACGCCTGCTGCACCAAGGCCAGGTCCCGCTGGCTGGTCGGCTGTTTGTCGATCACTTGCTGCGCGATCAACGCCGCCGCCATGTCGTCGGTCGGGATGAACGTGTCCTTGCCGACCATGCGCAGGAAGCGCGGCGCCGACAACCCGCCCAGCTGGTTGCCATGCTTGGCCAGGTACTTCCATAACCCGACGATATCGGTCGCCGGCCAGTCGGCAATGAACGCGCCAAAGCTGCCATGGGCCTTGGCGATATCCAGCACCATCTGCGCATTGCGCGGCACGCTCTTGAGCTTGCCCAGGTGGCGGATGATGCGCTCGTCGTGCATCAGCCGCTCCAGGTGCTCGGCGCCCATCAGCACCACTTTTTCCGGGTCGAAGCCGAAGAACACCTGTTCGAACGCCGGCCACTTGGCATCCACCAGGCTGTGCTTGAGCCCGGCACGGAACACGCGCAGGGCCAGCGTCGACAGGTAGCGGTCGTCGCTGATGTCGCGCAGTTGTGCCGGCGTGCGCGGCTGCGGCAGAAAGGCCTCCAGGGCCTGGGCCGAGCCGAAGCGGTTCAGGCAGTACTCATGCAGCCACTGGTAATCGCGCATGGGCTCAGATGTTCAACACGTCAAGGAAGCGCGGGGTGGCGTTTTCGTCGATCTTCAGGCTGGTGAAGTCGAACAGGTTGCGGTCGGCCAGCTGCGACGGCGCCACGTTCTGCAAGGCGCGGAAGATGCTCTCGGTACGCCCCGGGTGCTTGCGCTCCCACTCCACCAGCATGTCCTTGACCACCTGGCGCTGCAGGTTTTCCTGCGAGCCGCACAGGTTGCACGGAATGATCGGGAATTCCTTCATGTCCGAGTAGGCCTGGATGTCCTTCTCGCTGCAGTAGGCCAACGGGCGGATCACCACGTTGCGACCGTCGTCGGCCCGCAGCTTCGGCGGCATGCCCTTGAGCGCGCCGTTGAAGAACATGTTGAGGAAGAAGGTTTCGACGATGTCGTCGCGGTGGTGCCCCAGCGCCATCTTGGTCGCGCCGATTTCGTCGGCGAAGGTGTACAGGGTGCCACGGCGCAGGCGCGAGCATAGCGAGCAGGTGGTCTTGCCCTCCGGTACCAGCTCCTTGACCACCGAGTAAGTGTCCTTCTCGACGATGTGGTACTCGACACCGAGTTCCTTGAGGTAGGCCGGCAGCACATGCTCGGGGAAGCCCGGCTGCTTCTGGTCCATGTTCACCGCGACGATCTCGAACTTGATCGGTGCCACCTTCTGCAGGTGCAACAGAACATCGAGCATGGTGTAGCTGTCCTTGCCGCCGGACAGGCAGACCATGACCTTGTCGCCATCCTCGATCATGTTGTAGTCGGTGATGGCTTCGCCGGCGAGACGACGCAGGCGTTTTTGCAGTTTGTTCTGGTTGACCGAGAGGGTGCCCATAGCGCTTGGATCCGCGAGGTGTGACAAAAGCCGGCTATTTTACGCACAAACGCGGCGCTGCTGTAGGCATTCCGATAAAGACTTCAAGGTAATCAACAGCCGGCGCTACAGCGCGATTTGCTCTAAAAAGCGCGGTTTGTGTGGGTAACGGCTTCCTATACTGCGACATAAGGCCACATTACCGCTTGCTTCGGTGTTCGGGCCTCGGGCCGCTGCGCTCCATCTGGGGGGCGTCTGGCAACATTCAGAGGAGTGATCGGCATGATTCATCACGTTGTGGGGCTGTTTACCCATCCCGACCAGGAATGGCGGGAGATTCGTGGCGAAGAAGAAACCATCAGCCACATGTACCTGACGCACACCCTGATCCTGGCTGCAATCCCCGCCATTTCGGCTTTCATCGGTACCACCCAGGTCGGCTGGGTGATCGGCGGTCGGCCAGCGGTGATGCTGACCATGGAAAGCGCCATCTGGATGAGCATCATGTCGTACCTGGCGATGCTTGCCGGGGTGGCGGTGATGGGCGCGTTCATCCACTGGATGGCCCGCACCTACGACGCCAACCCGTCCATGGCACAGTGCATCGCCTTCGCCACCTACACCGCCACCCCGTTGTTCATCGGCGGCCTGGCGGCGCTGTATCCGCACCTGTGGCTGGGCATGCTGGTCGGCACTGCGGCCATCTGCTACACGGTGTACCTGCTGTATGTCGGCCTGCCGACCTTCATGAACATACCGTCCGACGAAGGCTTCCTGTTCTCCAGCTCGGTGCTGGCGGTGGGCCTTGTGGTGCTGGTGGCGATCATGGCCGCCACGGTGATCATATGGGGCCTGGGCGTGGGGCCGGTTTACACCAATTAGGGCGGATCAGAACAGACTCGACCAACACTGGGGCATTGACCAGGGGCCGCCGCAAGGCGGCCTCTGGCCCTACGCTGACCGGTGGCTCGGCAGGCTGCCCGGGGTTGCGGCATAATACCCGGTCAGGAGAACCACCCCGCCATGCCCGAGCTGCTCAGACAACGCGTCGAAACCTGTTATCAGCAAGCCGAAACCTTCTTCAAACGCACCTTCCCGCGCCCGGAAGTCAGCTTCAAGCTGCGCGGGCAAAAAGCCGGCGTTGCCCACCTGCACCAGAACCTGCTGCGCTTCAACCTGCAGCTTTACCGCGAGAACCAGGAAGACTTCCTGCGCCAGACCGTGGCCCATGAAGTGGCGCACCTGGTGGCCCACCAACTGTTCGGCGACGGTATCCAGGCCCACGGCGAAGAGTGGCAGCTGATCATGCGCGGCGTGTATGAACTGCCGCCCAACCGTTGCCACAATTACGAAGTGCAGCGGCGCGTGGTGACCCGCTACATCTACCGCTGCCCGTGCCCGCAGAGCGACTTTCCGTTTACCGCGCAGCGGCACAAGCTGGTGCGTCAGGGGCGGCGCTATCTGTGCAAGCGGTGTCGGGCGATATTGGTGTATAGCGGCGAGACGCGCGTTGAATAGTGGCTTGCCTGCACTGGCCCCTTCGCGGGTGCTGGCAACAGATGAATAACACGCATAAGAAAGGCGAACCTAGGGTCGCCTCCTTTATATCTACCTGACCTTACTTCTCGACGAAAGCACGCTCGATCAGGTAGTCGCCCGGCTCACGCATGCGCGGGGAGATCTTCAGGCCGAAGCTGTCCAGCACTTCACTGGTCTCGTCGAGCATGCTCGGGCTGCCGCAGATCATCGCGCGGTCGTCCTGCGGGTTGATCGGTGGCAGGCCGATGTCGCTGAACAGCTTGCCGCTGCGCATCAGGTCGGTCAGCCGGCCCTGGTTCTCGAACGGCTCACGAGTCACGGTCGGGTAGTAGATCAGCTTGTCGCGCACCGATTCACCGAAGAACTCGTTCTGCGGCAGGTGCTCGGTGATGAACTCGCGGTAGGCCACTTCGTTCACGTAGCGCACGCCGTGCACCAGAATCACTTTCTCGAAACGCTCGTAGGTTTCCGGGTCCTGGATGACGCTCATGAACGGCGCCAGGCCAGTGCCGGTGCTCAGCAGGTACAAGTGCTTGCCCGGGTTCAGGTCGTCGAGCACCAGGGTACCGGTGGGCTTCTTGCTGATGATGATCTCGTCGCCTTCCTTCAAGTGCTGCAGCTGCGAGGTCAGCGGGCCATCCGGCACCTTGATGCTGAAGAACTCCAGATGCTCTTCCCAGTTCGGCGAAGCGATGGAATAGGCGCGCATGAGCGGACGGCCATTGTCCTGTTGCAGGCCGATCATCACGAACTGACCGTTCTCGAAGCGCAGGCCCGGGTCGCGGGTGCACTTGAAGCTGAACAGGGTGTCGTTCCAGTGGTGCACACTGAGGACACGTTCGTGGTTCATGTTGCTCATCGATGGGGCTCCTGAAGAAAAACGCAGCACGCAAACGCGCAGTTGCGCGATAGTTTAGAGGCAGCGACAATATCTGTTAACTGGATTATCAAGATATGTGTTATCGGTTATATCGATATGCGATTTACACTTCGTCAGCTGCAAGTCTTCGTTGCCGTGGCCCAGCATCAGAGCGTTTCGCGCGCTGCCAGCATGCTGGCCCTGTCGCAGTCGGCCGCCAGCACCTCGATCACCGAGCTAGAGCGCCAATCCAGCTGTCAGCTGTTCGACCGCGCCGGCAAACGCCTGAGCCTCAACGCCCTGGGCCAACAGTTGCTGCCCCAGGCCGTGGCCCTGCTCGACCAGGCCAAGGAGATCGAAGACCTGCTCAACGGCAAGTCCGGTTTCGGTTCGCTGGCGGTCGGCGCCACGCTGACCATCGGCAATTACCTGGCCACCCTGCTGATCGGCAGCTTCATGCAGGTGCACCCGGAAAGCCAGGTGAAACTGCACGTGCAGAACACTGCGCACATCGTGCATCAGGTGGCGCATTACGAAATTGATCTGGGTCTGATCGAAGGCGATTGCAACCACCCCGACCTGGAAGTGCAGCCCTGGGTCGAGGACGAACTGGTGGTGTTCTGCGCGCCGCAACACCCATTGGCGAAACTGGGCCGCGCCGATGTGCAGACGCTGTCGCAGGAAGCGTGGATCTTGCGCGAACAGGGCTCCGGCACGCGCCTGACTTTCGACCAGGCCATGCGCCACCACCGCACCAACCTCAATATCCGCCTGGAACTGGAACACACCGAAGCCATCAAGCGTGCAGTGGAATCCGGCCTGGGCATCGGCTGCATCTCGCGCCTGGCGCTGCGTGACGCCTTCCGCCGCGGCAGCCTGGTAGCGGTGGAAACCCCGGAGCTGGACCTGATGCGGCAGTTCTACTTCATCTGGCACAAACAGAAATACCAGACCTCGGCCATGCGCGAATTTCTCGAACTGTGCCGCAACTTCACCGCGGGCTTTACCCGCAGTGACGAAATCGTGTTGCCGCCAATCGCTTAGAGCAGGATCACGCCCCACACCAGCGCGACCATGGTCAGTGCCACCAGTTGCGCGGCGCTGCCCATGTCTTTGGCGTTTTTCGACAGTGGGTGGCGCTCCAGCGAAATGCGGTCGATGGCCGCCTCCACCGCCGAGTTGAACAGCTCGACGATCAGGCCCAACAGGCACACGGCGATCATGATTGCCCGCTCCGCCCGGCTGACCGGCAGCCAGAAGGCGATCGGAACCAGCAGCACGTTGAGCAGCACCAGCTGGCGGAACGCGGCCTCGCCAACAAAGGCGGCACGCAGGCCGTCCAGCGAATAGCCGGCGGCGTTGAGGATACGTTTGAGGCCGGTCTGGCCTTTGAATGGCGATGTCATGCGAGTCACTTCACAACGGAAAGGCCGGCAGACTAGACCGGCACGGGTAAAAAAAGCGTGAAGCCAGGCGCATTCAGCTACTGGCAACCGATTCAAGTTGTTGCAGCAGTAACGCCGCCTGGGTGCGGGTACGCACGCCCAGCTTGCGGAAGATCGCGGTCACGTGCGCCTTGATGGTCGCCTCCGACACGTTCAGCTCGTAGGCGATCTGCTTGTTCAGCAGGCCCTCGCAAACCATGGTCAGTACGCGGAACTGCTGCGGCGTGAGGCTGGCCAGGCCTTCGCTGGCGGCCTTGGCCTCGGCCGAGACATCGACCTTCTCGAACGCCTGCGGCGGCCACCAGACCTCGCCATCGAGCACTTTGCGCACCGCATCCTGGATCACTTCGAGGGTGCTGGACTTGGGAATGAAGCCGCTGGCACCGAATTCGCGGGACTTGACCACCACGGCGGCTTCTTCCTGCGCCGAAACCATCACCACCGGAATTTGCGGATATTGCCCGCGCAGCAGCACCAGCCCGGAAAAACCGTAGGCACCCGGCATGTTCAAATCCAGCAACACCAGGTCCCAGTCGGCTTTTTCGCTCAGGCGGGTTTCCAGTTCGGCAATGCTGGCGACTTCGACCAGGCTTACATCCGGGCCCAGGCCGAGGGTAACGGCCTGGCGCAAGGCGCCACGAAACAGCGGGTGGTCATCGGCAATCAGGATTTCGTAAGTGGCCATCGATCTGGGGATCCTGTTCTGTGTCGGGCACTCGGGTAAGGGTCATTATGAACCAAAGCAGGGGTTGTGCCCCTTGGACTATAGGAAGGTATGCAAACGCTGGTGGGTGTCGTCCTGCTCATCCAGCGGCAGGCGCCGCTTGCCGCTCAGGTAATGCAGGCTGAACACATCCAGGTAGGCGTCCAGCGCCTGCGAGGCCTGGGTGTCGCCGGCCAGGTCCAGGCACATGGCGGCAACCTCGGCGGTGCAGAAATGATCGTCGCGCTTGGAACGGCGCAGACGGTAGCGTGACATCTGCTCGGCCTGCAGGCTCAGCACCGGGAAGCGGTCCAGGTATGGGCTCTTGCGAAACATCTTGCGCGCTTCGGTCCAGGTGGCATCCAGCAGGATGAACAACGGGCGCTTGCCGGGCTCGCGCACCACCTCGCTGACCACCCGCTGCTGGGCGACGAATTCGCCGGGGAAGACGATGTAGGGTTGCCAGCGCGGATCGCCCAGCAAGGCCAGCAAGCGTTCATCGACCGAGGTGCGCAGCCAGCCGAAGGCCGAGGTGTCCTCGATCAGGTCGGCGATCAACCAGCCGGTGTTGGTCGGCTTCAACGGCTCGGTGTCATGCATCAGCAGGCACACGCCGGACTCCGCCTGCACCCGGGGTTTCCAGGCGCACAGGCAATGCGTGGCGATAACCCGGCAGTCGGGGCAGCGTTCGGCACGCGAGCCACGGGCGATGAAAGGCTTGTTGCTACGGGCCAGGCGTTCGGCGCGCAGGCGCGCTACCGCATGGCTCATGCCGGCAGGGCTCTGGACAGGTTGGGAATCGGCACAGGGATGACTCGGAGTAGACAAGGGCGCCAGTCTACCAGAACAGGGGACAATTGCTGTGCAGCCGGCAAGGCGCTCCTTATAATCGACGCTTTACCGTACCTGAACCTCGCAGCCTCGCGATGTTCACGGAACGCCGTCGACCCGCGCATGTCAAAGCGCCAGTCATCGAACCAGGAGAGATTCATGCTGCGCCGTATCGTCCCCGCCCTGAGCCTGCTGCTCGCCCTGCCCCTGGCAGCCCAGGCGGCATCCAAGCAGGAATACGACCTGAACAACATGCTGCAAAAGGTTGCCAAGGAAAGCAGTGTCGGCACCCCGCGCGCCATCAACGAGGACATCCTCGACCAAGGTTACACGGTAGAAGGCAAGGCACTGGTCAACCACCTGAGCGTGCGCCAGGAGCACGCCGAGCGCATGCAGGCCAACCCGGCCCAGGTGCGCAGCCAGCTGGGTGACAGCGTTTGCCGCAACAGCGGCTTCCGCAACCTGATGTCCAAAGGCGCGGTCATGGTCTACCGCTTCACGGTGTACAAGAGCAACGAGCCGATCATGGACCAGGCTTTCGACAATGCCAGCTGCGTGGCCGGCAACAAGAAGAAATAGCGGGAAAATTCAACCGCTAGGCCTTTTCGTCTTCGCGGGCGTGCCAGCGCCCTTCAGCGGCATCGGCACGCATCTCTGCCAGCAGCGCCTGCAAGTAGCGCGACTGGCACTCCAGCCCCGACAGCCTGCGCCGGCACTCGGCCTCCAGGCTCAGGTGATGCGCCTGGGCCGCATTTTCCAGTTGCTGGTAAAGCTGCCGGTCCACTTCGATGACCAAGCGATGCATACCGCCACCTCCTGCATCGACACGTTTCGCTTTACCCAGTTAACCAAACCCGCGTCACCCGTGGCGGCACGCCGACGGATGGCGGTGCCGAACACCCCGGCACGATCGGGCGCGAGGGTCTAGATTGAGGTCAGAGGTATTGGTGCAGAAGGAGACGTTGCATGCCTTACCAATCGAGTGAACTGCTGTTCAGCCACTTCCGCGACAACAACATCGACCTGAGCAACATTGACGCACAACTGCAACTGGTAGCACCGCACAGCCCCAACCTGCCGCTGTACCGCGACATGATGCTGACCGTTCTGCGCATGGCCCATGACGACAGCGACCGCTGGAACGCGAAGATCACCCTGCAGGCCCTGCGTGAACTGGACCATTCGTTCCGCACCCTGGAGCGTTACCGCGGGCGGCGCAAGGTGACCGTGTTCGGCTCGGCGCGCACCCCGCTGGAACACCCGATGTACGCACTGGCGCGCGAGCTTGGCGCAACCCTGGCGCGCTCCGACCTGATGGTCATCACCGGTGCCGGCGGTGGCATCATGGCCGCAGCCCACGAAGGCGCCGGCAGCGACCACAGCCTGGGTTTCAATATCACCCTGCCCTTCGAACAGCACGCCAACCCCACGGTGGACGGCACCGACAAGCTGCTGCCCTTCCACTTCTTCTTCATTCGCAAGCTGTTCTTCGTCAAGGAAGCGGATGCACTGGTGCTGTGCCCGGGTGGCTTCGGCACCCTGGATGAAGCGCTCGAGGTGCTGACGTTGATCCAGACCGGCAAGAGCCCGCTGGTGCCGGTGGTATTACTGGACTCGCCAGGCGGCAGCTTCTGGCGCGACTGCCTGGACTTCATCAGCCGCCAGCTGGAGGAAAACCGCTATATCCTGCCCAGCGATCTGAAGCTGCTGCGCCTGGTGTACAGCGCCGACGAGGCAGTCGAGGAGATCAACCAGTTCTACAGCAACTACCACTCCAGCCGCTGGCTGAAGAGCCAGTTCGTGATCCGCATGCACCATCCGCTGAGCGAGGCGGCGCTGTATGACATCCAGGAAGGCTTCGCCGACTTGCGCCTGAGTGGCAAGTATCACCAGCAGCCTGACAGCAGTGCCGAGCACGAAGTAGGCAATTTCAGCCACCTGACCCGTTTGTCGTTTGCCTTCAATGGCCGGGACCAGGGCCGGCTGCGCGAGCTGGTGGATTTCATCAACCTCCCGGAAAACTGGGCAAAGCCACAGCCCATGCATACCACGCAGCGGGCCAGGGAAGCGTTGAAAGCCAACTGAGTGGTTACCTGGCCTGGCGATAAAGCCGGGCCAGGCAGCACAGTTTGTCAGTAATCGTCGATATCACGCCCGCTTAGCAGGCGGCCGATCATGTCCATCGGGAAACCCCGGTAAGCGAGAAAGCGGGTCTGCTGGGCACGGCTGCGGGGGTCATGCGGGCGTTGACCAGCAAATTTACGCTGCCATACATCCCGCATGCGCTCGCCCCAGTCCACCTCGCTTTCGCGCAACGCCTGCTCGATATCAGCACGCGCCAAGCCACGCTGGCCCAATTCTTCACGAATACGCGCAGGGCCATAACCAGAACTGGAACGGTAACGGATGAAGCTTTCGAGGTAGCGGGCCTCGCTAAGCAGCCCTTCTTCGGCGAGCCGGTCGAGCTCGGGCTCGATCAACTCGTCCGAAGCGCCGCGCTGACGCAACTTTCGCGTCAGCTCGACACGACCGTGCTCACGTCGCGCAAGCAGGTCCATGGCTGTCCGCCGAATGGCGACGGGGGTGTCGAGTACGGCGGACATGTTCGGCTATCTATCGCACTCAATAACCGGCGTCAGCGTCGGCCATGTCATCGGCATCAGCTTCGGCAGCAGCAGCCTTGGCAGCAGCGGCAACAGCACCAGAGGTCAGCAGCTTCTCGCGGATCTGCTTCTCGATCTCGGCGCCGATGGCCGGGTTTTCCGCCAGGTACTTGGCAGCGTTGGCTTTACCTTGGCCGATCTTGTTGCCCTGGTAGGCATACCAGGCGCCAGACTTCTCGACCAGACCCTGGGAAACACCCAGGTCAATGATCTCGCCGTTACGGTAGATGCCCTTGCCGTAGAGGATCTGGAACTCGGCCTGGCGGAACGGCGGCGAGACCTTGTTCTTGACGATCTTGACGCGGGTTTCGCTACCGACCACCTCGTCGCCTTCCTTGACCGCGCCGGTACGGCGGATGTCCAGACGCACCGAGGCGTAGAACTTCAGGGCGTTACCACCGGTGGTGGTTTCCGGGCTGCCGAACATCACGCCGATCTTCATCCGGATCTGGTTGATGAAGATGACCAGGCAGTTGGCGTTCTTGATGTTACCGGTGATCTTGCGCAGCGCCTGGGACATCAGGCGAGCCTGCAGACCCACGTGCATGTCACCCATCTCGCCTTCGATCTCGGCCTTCGGTACCAGGGCGGCCACGGAGTCGACGATGATCACGTCAACAGCGTTGGAGCGCACCAGCATGTCGGTGATTTCCAGCGCCTGTTCGCCGGTGTCCGGCTGGGAAACCAGCAGGTCGTCGACGTTGACGCCCAGTTTGCCGGCGTATTCAGGATCGAGTGCGTGTTCGGCGTCGACGAAGGCGCAGGTGGCACCGTTTTTCTGGGCTTCAGCGATGACCGACAGGGTCAGCGTGGTCTTGCCCGACGATTCCGGGCCGTAGATCTCGACGATACGGCCTTTAGGCAGGCCGCCGATGCCCAGCGCGATGTCCAGGCCCAGCGAGCCGGTGGAGATGGCAGGGATAGCCTGGCGCTCGTGGTCGCCCATGCGCATGACCGCGCCTTTGCCGAATTGGCGTTCGATCTGACCCAGGGCCGCAGCCAAGGCGCGCTTCTTGTTGTCGTCCATTGAAATCCTCACGTGTTCGACTTGGCCCTGACGGCCGGAATACCTGTATAAGTAGCCAGTATTATTCCACAGGCGAACGCTCACGCAAACCCCTGTCGTCGATTTACTCGGCACCAAGCTGTAACAAGCCGTCTAACGCGGCGATCACCGTCTGTCGCCGCACCGCCTCGCGGTCGCCGTCGAACTGGCGGCGCTCGCTGGATACGTGGCTGCCGTCAGCCCAGGCCAGCCACACGGTACCCACCGGTTTGGCCGGCGAACCGCCGTCCGGCCCGGCCACACCACTGACGGCTACGGCAAAGCGCGCACCGCTGGCTGCCTGGGCACCGCGTGCCATGGCTTCGACCACTTCCTGGCTGACTGCGCCAACCTCGGCGAACAGTGCCGCAGGCACATTCAACTGGCGGGTTTTCTGGGCATTGGAGTAGGTTACGTAGCCAGCCTCGAACCAGGCCGAGCTGCCGGGCACGCGGGTGATGGCTTCGGCGATGCCACCGCCGGTGCAGGATTCGGCGGTGGTGACCTGCGCGTTGAAGCGGCGCAGGTGTTCGCCGAGGCGGGTGGAAAGGACGGTGATTGGGTCCATGTCAATGTTCCTTGATGGGGTTCCTGGATAGGAGTGCAAACACCGTAGCATTTCTGCCGCTTTCGAGGGCAAGCCGCACACGCGCCAGGCGCCTCGAGACAGGCATCAAAGCCCACCACGCACCTCCCGCACATAAGCCTGACAAGCCCGCAACGCAATCAACCCCCGGTCCCCTTCATCGGTGATGGCGATAATTCGTCGAGCATGCGCCGGCTCAAGTCCGGCGCGTACGGTTGCATGACCCACGCCGCCGGCGCTGGAGGCGGCAGACACTGAGCCGGGGAGGTTGTCGCGCTCGACCAGGACTGACAGCCGCAGATCGGCAGTAGCAAGGCGATCACGCAGCCGAGCCTGAGCCTGCTGAACATCGGCGAGTTCCTTGAAATGACGAGTTTCACTTTCTTCCAGGCGTCGTTCCAGAGTCTGACGCCGCTCACGTTCGGCGCGCAGCCGGGAAGCCTCGGCGTCCGCCTGGGCTTGCGCCTGTTGCGCCAGCTGCCGGCCATAGCGCCAACCCTGTACCTGCCAGGCCAGCGCCACCAAAAGGACAAGCAAGCACCCGCCCAGCCCCAGTCGCCATCGGTTCAACACAACACCTCGCGTGCCCGCGCCCAAAGCTCGAGACGCTCATCCAGCCCATTGAGCCCACCATTGACATGGCGCGTGATGCGGTTGAACTCGCCTCGGTCCGCCAGGGCATTGAGCCCACGCGAATGCCAGAACCACGCGGCCGATTCACAGGCCCAGCGTGGTTGTTCGAGCAGTTGCGGTTGCGCCAGCAAGCGCTGATCACCGAACAACGCGCGGCTGCAGGCCAGGTAATTGTTGCGCCCGGTAACCTGGATCAGGCCGCGCCCGCAATAGCGCTGGCCATCGCCATCGGCCTGGGGGGTATTACCCAGGCGCAGGGCCAGCCTGCCGGTGTCGTAGCGGGCCAGATAGTGGTCGTTGCCCAGCTCCTTCAGATAACGGAACTGGCCTGATTCATGACCGACCTGGGCGATGAACGCCGCCACGCGCTTGGCGTTGTCAATTTCCCAACGTGGCAGGCTGGCGTTCAGTGCAGAAAGAAAAACGCCCGCTACAGGGCGGGCGTTCGGCAAAATGTATAGCAGTTGGGTTTCAGTGAGCATGTCTGGCACTCCTTTGTATCGCCCTCAAGCCTTTATTGCGGCCTGGCGGCGGGGCGCGGCGCCCTTGGCCTTCAGCTTCTTGCCTGACCTGCCGCCATTACCTTGCACGGTGGTGCGCCAGCCCGAACTGGTGAACACCTGCTCGACCGCGTCGATCAAGTACTGGCCGTCGAGGCCATCGACAAAACCCTGCAAGTCGATGCTGCGCTCGGCGAACAGGTCGGTACGCCCAGGCAAGTCCAGGCGCACATGCGCGGTATCACGGTTGAAGCTGGCCAGGCGGGCCCTGGCGGCCTGTTCGGCAGCAGCACGGTTGGGGTAGAGATGACGGTCGGTATGCACCGGCCGTTGCCCCTCGGCCACCTCGTCGTTGACCAGTTCGATGGTGTTCGCCTCGCCACTGGCTACGTCGAGATGACGGGTGCGCACAGCCTTGCGCGCGGCCTTGTCATCGAGGCGAAAGTGCCATTGGCTGACATCGCCGCGGGCAATGCCGACCACGCCCAGCGCTTTGCCGCTGGCGCTCTGCCCGCTCTGGCGCGGCAGTACCAGCAACTGGCCATTGGCGAGCTTGGCAGTGCTGTCGAACTGGCGCGCCAGGCGGGTGAGGAAGTTGAGGTCCGATTCGTTGACCTGGTCCACCCGCGGCACCTGCGTCAATACCGGGCAGATGGCCTGCCAGCCATTGCGTGCACCGATTTCGGCGACAATGCGCTGCAAAGGCACGGCCTCCCAGCTGCCGCTGCGGATGGTCCGGCCACTGCCGCGTAGATCGCTGGCCTTCCCGCGGATCACCAAGGTGTCGGGTGGGCCGAGCAACTCGACTTCATCGACGGTGTAACGCCCCAGCCGGGTCAGCGGCTGGCCGGCGTAACCCAGATGCACCTCGACCTGGGCGCCACGCGCCGGCACGGCCACGGTGCCGTCGCGAGCATCGATGCGCAGCTCGAAGTCATCCGATTCCATGCCCGGTTTATCGGTGGTACGCAACAACAACAGGCGATCATTGATCAGTGCCGTGATGTCCTTGCCATCTGCCTGGATGCGAAATTGTGGCTGCATGGCATCAGCCCCACAGGTGCACGGCGTCGGCCGATGCCAGCGCCAGCACCGGCAAACGGAGCGTTACGCCGCTGCGCAATGGCTGAGGCTCATCGGCCAACCCCTGGTTGGCTTGCAACACCGCTTCCACGCTGCCATCGAGGTGCCCGTAATAATGCTGGCAGAGGGTGTCGAGCAGGTCGCCCTCAGACGTTTTGCAGGTCTTGTCCATAACTGACGAACTCCAGTGAGAAACCTTGTTTGCGCGCAATGCCGCCGGCCAGCAAGGCGCCCTGCTCTTCTTCGATGCGGGTCAGGCACCAGGTGCCAAGCACTTCGCCATAACCGGTGGTCAGCGACAGTGGCAGTAGCTGGCGGCCGATGCCACGCAGGGCCTGCAACTGGCCCAATCCGCCCTTGAAACCCGGGAAAATTGCGCCACGGATAGTGATGGTCTCCTCCCCCAGCCCCACCGCCTGCTGGGCATTCTCGCGGCTCAAACGCTCCTGCCCGGCCCAGCGAAAACGCGTTTGCCGACGCAGTTGATCGAAGGCAGCAGTGTCGAGGTTGAAGTAATACGGCGCTGTGTCGGCCTTCAGCGGTTGCAGTACCAGCAGGTGCGGGAACGGCGTGATCGCTTGCGCCGCAGGCGTGGCGTCAGGCGCAAGGCCAAGGGTCGACAACACACTGCCGGCGGCCGAACGCACATCGCCCAGCACACGCCGTACCGCCGCTCCGGCCTTGCCCAGCTGTTCGCTGAAGGCCTCGACGCGGTCGCGCACCTTGCGCACCACAGCGAGGGTCTGGTCGTACTTGGCGATGACCTTGTCGACGCGCTGCCTGGCCGAATCCATGGCGCGCAGGGTGCGTTGCAGGCGCTTGCCGATCGCCGGGCCGATCCATGGCAGGGCTTCGAGCGCAACGGCCGCCTCCCTGGCATGGTCGACCGCCTGGTTCATCGGTTCGAGCATGGCGTCGGCACGCCGACGCCCTGCTTCGCCCGCCTTGACCAGTGCATGCAAGCCACCTTGCAACTGTTCCAGGTAGGTCATGGGTTCTCCTCATGGCTGTGGTTGATCGACCATCTGCACCGCGCGCGCCTGACGCATCAGGTCGTCAAGCACGCGGCGGGCGATGGCTTCCAGTTGTTGCAGGGTGGTCGGGTCATCGAAACTGTTGTTGAAAGTCACCGGCATGTTGGCGGTGAAGGTGAATTGCTGGTTGATGGCAGGCGTCGCCATAGCCGGTGGCGCCGGTGTCGAAACGGCTGGTGCCGGTGCAGATGGGACGCTTTTTTGCAATCGCTCTGCCTGGCCGGGGATACCGCCAGCGTCTTTGCTCGCCCCTGGCGCATCGGAACCGGCGACGGATGCCACGGCCTTGCCTAACGCGCCGCCGACCCATTCACCGCCCATGCCGCCCAGATAACCACCACCCAGGCTCCCCAGCAGGCCGCCGATGGCACCGCCGATCACTGTGCCTATACCCGGCACCACCGAGCCGATCAGGGCACCGGCCGCCGCGCCACCGAGCCACCCGGCCGATGAGCCGGCCAAACTGCCACCCAGCCCGCCGACAGCCTCGCCATAGCCTTCCAGCTTCTCTGCGGGCGCGGCTTCTCCCTGGTAGATCTCGGCCACCTGCCGCGAGGTATCCAGCACTGCCGTAAGTGGGGCGCGCCTGAACAGTTTTCCGGCCAAGGGCAGCTGTTTGCCTGTGCCGATCAAAGGTAGCGAGGACGCCATCCGGGAAGCGGCTTGCGCCTCGCCCTGCAAAAACGTGCCGTTGCCTTGTGGCGTCGGCTCAGCCTCCGCCGTGATCCAGTTGAACAGCGCACCGCCGACCAGATCACCCGCAGCCTCGCCCAGTTGGCCGCCAAACCTGGCCCACTGTTCTTGCGCGGTTTCCTCCTGCTTTTGCTCTGCCTGCCGTTCTGCAGTCTGCTTGCGCGCGGCTGCTCTTTGCGCCTTGATTCGAGCCTTGCGCTGGCTTTCACCTCTGCGCTGACGCTTTCCTCTGCTTGTAGCTGTGTTCGAGCTTTTACCTGGCGTTTTACCTTTGCCTTTGAACAGCAGAGGTGCCATTGCGCCCAGCACGCGGCCGCCGATTTCGCCGACCGCTGCGCCGACGCCACGCGCCCTTTCTTCCCCGTCCTCGGCAGTGATTACCGCCTTGGCGACCTTGCCGAAGGTTTCGACACGGTTGTCCCGCCACTCCTTCGAAATACGCTCGCGTATCGCACGCTGTCGTTCCGGCGGCAGCGTGCGATACGCGCCAGCGATAGCAACCCCGCCAGCCCCGGCGGCCACCGCCAGGCCCTTGCCGAGGTTGCCCAGGTCATCACCGGCCTGCGCGCCGGGAGCCGGCCTGGAAGCCTGTGCGGGGGCCTGCGCAGGCGCTTGCAGCTTGCCTGGTGTAGCGCCCCCTGGCCCTTGCACGACCGAATGCCACTGTTGAAAGACATTGACCGTCATCTGGCCCTGCAGCGGCTTGAGCTGCGCCAGCCCGGCAAGCACCCGGTCCAGCATCAGGTAATGCTGGCGTAAGCGCTCAACGGCAGCGGCCTCCGCACCTAGCCTGGCGATCGGCTCTTCGTCTTGCTGTACCTGGTCCAGCGCCAGCTGGCGTTCGACCTCGCGTACCTTCCCGAGCGCCAACCCCAGCCGGATCACTTCGCCGATGAGCCGGCCAAGCCGGGTGCCGTCGGCCTGCCGGCGCAGGCGGTCGACGTCCCGGCGCAGCCACTCGATGGCCTGGCCCAGGGGGTTGATGACGGTGACGCCGAGCCCGAGCGAGAACACCTCTGTGTTCGCCATAGGTTCCTCCTTGTCACGGGGCGAGCCACCAGACCATGTCGCTGTACGACATGGTCATGATCTCGCTCGCCGAAAAATTCAGCTCCTTGGCCAGCCGCCGCGCGGCGGCCTTCTGCCGCGCCGGGTCAAAGTTCGTCGTCCTGCACCAGGCGAAAATAGCCGCTTTGCAGGCGGCTATAGTCCTTCAGGGCCAGGCCTTCGAGGTCCTTGATGCCCACCTCGGCCAGCGACGCGAACAGGTTCAGTTCGCGCTGCTCGTCATCGTCCACACCCCCGGCCTGGGCGTTGCGGATATCCCGCACGGTCGGTGCCCGCAGCGACAGGCTGTCGACCTGAACGCCGTTGGCTTCGCTGGGGCGCGACAGGCGCACGGTGACGCGCTCGGCGCCCAGGGTCAGCCATTGAGGCTGCTTTTTCACTTGAGCCATGGTCGTCTCCTTACAAGCCGAGCGCGGCACGCTGGGCGGCCAGCTGGTCGACACCGTCGATCACGCGCTTCATGCCCAGCGCGTCGATCTCGTAGATCAGGCGGCCATCGACTTCGAGCTTGTAGTAGGTCAAGCCGACGCTGTGCTTGATCTCGGCCTTGTCACCGGACTTCCAGTCGCCCATGTCGATTTCCTTGAGCGTGCCACGCAGGGTTACCACGACCGGGTTGATCTTGCCCTTGAGGCCTTTGAAGGCGCCTCGGAACGTGCCATTGAAGCCGCTGCCGTCGGCCAGGCCGAAGAACTTCAGCGCTTCGCGGCGCACGCCGGTGGTGGTGAAGGCCGCCTCCTGCTTCTCCATGCCCAGGTCCATTTCGACCGGCATGTCCATGCCGCCGGGGCGGTGCTCCTCCATCTTCAGGGTGAGCTTGGGCAGGGTCAGGCTGGGTACATCGCCCTGGAAGCTGACGCCATCGACGAACAGGTTCAGGTTGGCCAGGGTTTCGGGAATCATTGCCATGTAAATGCGCTCCTTAAGCGGCGGAATCGAGGACTTCGGTCAGCCACTGGTTGGTGACTTCGACGCGGAAATTGGGGTTTTCGGCAGGTGGCACGTCGGTGAAGCGAATGTTCCAGTACACCTTGCCCTGCTCGAGCTGGCTGGCGGTGTTCAGTTCCGGGTCGGCGAAGACCTCGAAATTGATGATCGCGCCCTGGTTCTTCAGATCACGCATGAAGGCCTGCAGGCCCTCGGTGACGTCCTTGACGTAGGTGGCGGTGATGGCACGGTCCACAGCCCACTTGTGGCCGTAGAGGATCGCGTCCATGACAATGTCCAAGGTCCGTACGCGGGTGACGAACGCCCATTTCGGGTCGCTCGACAGGGTACGGTTGCCCCACAGACGGAAGCCGTCATCGCGGATGATGGTGGCGATGTTGGCGTTGTTCAGCAGGTTGGCGCGGCAGCTGTCATCGCCATCGAGGAACTCCACCGGGCGGGTGGTACCCGTGATGCCGACGAACTCCTTGTTCGAGGGCGAGGCCCAGAAACCGTATTCGCTGTCGGTCCAGGCGAACAGGCCGGCGACCCAGGCCGAGCCGGGTGCATCGACGCTGGCTTGCTCGCCGTTGTCCCAGTACTGCACGCCCGGGTCGACCAGGAAGGCGCGCTTGGCACCGAAGTTCTTCGCGTAGTCGATGGCCGCCTGGTCGGTGGTGTTGGGGCCATCGATGATGGCGATGCCGCGCAGCTTGTCGGCCAGAGCCACGAGTGCCGTGCCCACCGCCTGGGTAGCGCTGTGGCGCGGGGCTGCCAGCAGGCGTGGCTGGGCGTTGAACCGGCTCTTGCCATCGAGCAGCGCCTGCAGGCCGGTGCGTTTGCCGTCGGCTTGCACCGTGCCGATGATCGCGGCGGTCTGCTCTGCTGCATCGTCCAGCCTGGCCACGCCGCAGGCGACGATGACCGCCTTGGCGCGGCTGTAGATGGCGCGGCAGGCCTTGGTGATGGCGGCGCTTTCGCCAAAGGCCGCAACGGCTTCACGCTCGCTGGTGATCAGTACCAGGTCGTTTGCCTTGGCCGTGGCGCCAGCGCCCTCGGTGAAGGTATCGACCACGCCGATGATCGAAGAGGAAGGCAACGCGATGCTGCGGGCGCCGGTGTCGACGTTTGTGACGGTGACGCCGTGGAAGAATCCACTCATGTAGGTTTACTCCGGGTTCAGGAATGAAAAGGCCCTGCGGGTGCAGGGCCTGGAAGAAGATGGCGAATAAAGGAGCATCAGGTTTAACGGGGCGGCTTCTATAAGCAAAACCATAACGTTTCTGCCTTACGCATCCATGCCCTGGCCACCCAAATCAGATGAATCTACCGCATTCTTTTACTCTCCAAAAAACTAGCAACTCAATACCCAATGGCCCGCCATTGAACAATACGGGAGTCCGCAAGGTTATTATCACAAAACGCCTGGCCATCGAATCCAGAGACACTTGAAGCGCCAATACTTACCGATTGGCGATTTTGCCGATAATAGGAGATCTTGTCGTAGTTATCAGTATTAATACCGATGCTTGCAACTACTGACAGACAAGCATTGGGAAACTGCAACGGAAATACGGTATCGATGTTTGCAGAGGCAATGCTGGAAGGAAGCAATATTTTCCCCCACTGCTCGATCAGCCCATTGGGATTTCGCGCCCAACCCGCGCCGGCCTTGAACGATGAATAATCCGGCGTATTGGATAACCCACCTGCAATGACTGTATAAATGCCATCCGCGGCGCACATGAGCACAATAGGCGGCTCATCCCTACCAATACTGACAGCGTCGTATTGCCTTGAACCTATGTTGATGTAACTACCTTGAGCGGCAGCTTTCAGGATCGTGATTGTCCCTTCACCCGAACTCACGTAAACCATGAATACCGAGCCTACAGCGATTCCCGACGAAGGTAAGGTCAATGTACCACTCCAGATGGCTGGACCGCCCATGCTAAGGAGGCGGCCAACTTGATCCGGACCAAGGGTAGAGCCGGACGACACGCCCTGTATTTGCGACGGCAGGGTCAATCCCGCCTCCTTGACAAACTCGGTAGTCGCCAACTGCTTTGAAACATTTCCTCGGGCAGCCGTAGGCGCTGTCGGGTTTCCGCTAAAAACCGGGCTTGCCGTAGACGCCTTCAGCGTGAGGGCAGAATCCACTTGGGCTTTTGTGTATCCGTCGCTGATACCGTAACCCGCCAAGGTAGTCGCTTTAGCCGCCTTGGTCGCCAATGTATTGGTAACCGTCGTAGCAAAGTTCGGGTCGTTACCCAGTGCCAGCGCTAATTCCTTCAAGGTGTCAAGCGCGGCAGGCGCGGAGTCCACGAGACCAGCAACTGCGTCCTGAACGAATTCCGTCGTTGCAACTTGTTTTGAATTGCTGCCCTTAACCGCAGTAGGTGCCGTAGGCAGTCCTCTCAACGCGGGCGAATCTGTGACGGCAAGCTCCGTCCACTTAGACCAAACATTTGAATAACATGAACGACTGAAGACTTGTCCGGTATTGTAGAGACAATACACCTGAGTAACGATCGCCGAGGTCGCTGCCTGGACCAGTAATGTTCCAGCCATGGGAGCGGGATAGTTTAATGCAAGCGTGGCGTTGGCATTAGCTGCCTGCCCATAGGACCCAGGCGTGACCATGTCGTTGAGGTCTGTACCAGCTGGCATATTGCTGGTAGAAACACCATAGCTGCCCCAACCCAGCTGACCGATCACCCGCTGTACGAAGTTGGTGGTAGCCAATGTCGTATCATCGCTGGTCAGCGTTGGGGTGGAAGCTTTGGCCAATCCAGTGAAGACCGGGCTGGCCAGAGGCGCCTTCGATCCCAACGCGGTATCCACCTGGGTTTTTGTGTAAACATCCGTCAGAGCATATCCGGCAACGGTGGTTGGATTGCTGGCTGCGATGACCCGACCGTACTTATCTACTGTGACACTCCGAAAAGTGCCAGCCGTTACGCCGCTGCGGCCGAAAGCCATCTCATAGACCTGACCAGTGACGCCCAGCGAAACCGGACCATCAGTCGTGAGCTGCCAGGCGCTATCACCATTGGCTGCCCCCTGCTCCACCAGCACCAGTAAACCGGAAGTGATCTTGGCGCTGGTATCAGCATCACTGCTCCGGCTCCATGTGCCTGCCGATGCTTCGTAAATACCATTATCCTTGGCCGCTGTCTGGTTCTTCACCAACACCCGCGCCCCGGCAGCAAGCGCCACCCCATCAACCGTCTGCAACCCGGTCAAGGCAATGTTCGCCGTGGTTGCCGCCACCACCGAATGCTTGAAGTCCTGTCTGGCCAGTTCCTCGGTAACCCACTCCCGGGTCGCCAGCACCACAGCCGGATCGATCTTCAGCTGCACATTGCTGGCGCTGCTGACCACCAGGTTCATCCGCACCACCTGGGTACGTCCCGAGCCCTGGCTCAGCAAGGGTTTGTAGGTCGGCGCGCAATTGGCCACGGCAACCATGTCGCCATCGGCATCGTAAAGCGCGATCTCGCGGATCCACTTGCCGCCGACGTCGGCAGGGATGACCTGCTCGGCAATGATGATCGCGCTGTTCCTGTCATCCACCTTCAGCTGGTTCAACGGCGCGCGGCGCCATTCGTTGATCAGGCTGGTCTGGGTGGCGTTGGGGGTCGGGTCGGTGCCTTTGGCATCGCCGACACCCATCTGGGTGATTTTCCAGGCAATGCCCAAGGCATCGGCATTGGCCTGCTTCGCCGCGCCCACGTTGGTGAGGATGGCGTAGAACTGAGAAGTCTGGTCAACCATGTGCAATGTCCAAGGTATCGATTGTGTGTTCGCGGCCGCCACGTCCCACCACGCCGATAACCTCGATGTCACGGGGTGCCGGGGGGTAGATGTCCAGTTCGTCGCCGTCCTGGATCACGCAGCCGAAATGAAGGGCGCCACGGCTTTCGAGGCTGATTACCAGGCCGGTCAGGTGGCGGCTGACTGGCCTGGCGTCGTCGATCAGCGCAGACAGTTCCTGGTAGGTGCTTTCGCTGATGCCCGTATCGGAAACGCCGATCTTCAGGGCAAATGTGCCCGCCTGGGCGGGCGGCGCGGTCTGCCACCACTCCTGCACCTCGATCAGGTAACCGAAGGGCTCGACCACCCGCCGCAGCGCACCCAAGGTGCCTTTGTGGGCATGGACGAAGAACGCCGAGCGGATCACCGAGCGTTTGATCTCATCGCTCCAGCTGTCCTCCCAACGGTCCACCGACCAGGCCCAGGCCAGCTGATAAAGAAGATGCGCCGGGCAGGTATCCGGGTTGTAGAGTTGGCGCAGGCTGACCTTCAGGTCCTCGTCGGCAGCCACCTCGATGGCCCGCTCCAGCGCGGTGCGGTTGAGCGGCAACAGGCTCTGCATATCAGCTCCCCCGCTTCAAGGTGAAGCCGCTGCACCAGGCCGCCTGCGCCTTGCTCGGGCGAATATCGGCCCAGCCATTCAACTCGACCCGGCTGACACCATCGATGTGCAGTTGCGCATCGATGCCCGAGCGCGCCACTTCCACGCCCAGGCGCCTGCGCGGGTTGACCCAGGCCTGCAGGCGGCGCTGGCACTCGGCGAGAATCGCTTCGTACTCAGGGCCGCTGTCGGCCAGGTGCAGCACGGCATCGATGCGGTAGGGCAGCACCTCGGCGCTGCGCACGTTGACCCGGTCGGCAACAGGGCGGATATCGTCGTCATTGAGGTAGGCCGCAACCTGCGCCAGCAACTCGGCACTGGCAACGCCGTTGCCTTGCAGGCTCAGCACGGTGACATCCACCACGGCCGGCGACGGGCTTTCGGCGGTGGCGTCAGCCACCTGCCCCGAAGCGTTGCGGGCATGCAGGATGTAACTGTTGCGCGGGCCAGCCGTGGTCAGGCCTTCATAGACCAGTTGCACCCGCTCGCGCAGGGCATCATCCGCTTCCAGCAACGCCTCGACTGGCGGGACGCTGGCCAGGTCTTCGGCCTGGATCACCAGGCGCTGCAGGCCGACATTGGCCGCCAGCTGGTCAAGGTCGCTGCCCTGGGCGTACGCCAGCAGCAGCGCCTTGGCGGCATCGTTGATGCGGGCCCGGTTGAGCAGTTTGCGATAGGCGCCGACCTCGAGCAGCTTGGTCACCGGGTCGCTTTCCAGACTGGCGGTCCAGCCGTCACCGAGATAACTGCGGAAGGTGTCCAGATCGGCCTGGTAGAGCGCTTCGTAGTCCAGGTCCTCCAATAGCTGTGGTGCTGGCAGTTTCGACAGGTCGACCTGGCTCATACGTTCACCTCCACCAGCGCATCATCGCCCAGGTAGCGGCCAACGAGCGCCAGGCTGACCTGGCCACCAAGCACCGCGACTACCTTGACCCGCTGCAGTTGCAGACGCGGCTCCCAGCGGCCCAGTGCGCGGGCCACTTCAGCCTGCACGGCGCTTTTCCAGCCTTCATTGACCGGCAAGTCGACGAAGCGCCGCAGCTGGCTGCCGTACTCCGGGCGCATGCGCCGGCTGCCCAGCGGTGTAGTGAGGATGTCTTCGATGGACTGGCGCAGATGATCGATGCCGGTCAGTGGCTGGCCGGTGCGGCGGTCCATGCCGATCATGGCGCACCGCCCGGTTCATGGGTATGCATGGCATTCTCCTGGTATGAAAAAGCCCGCATGAGCGGGCTTGATTCAGTGTTTGTGGTTGGCCGTGTTGCCGGCAGTGTCGATGATCCGGCCACCGCCGCTGATATCGCCGCTGACCTGCAGCGGGCCATCGACCGTGACGTTGCCGGAGAGGCTGATGCTTGCGGCCTGCAGGCTGACCACACCGTCACTGACCTGCACCGTGCTGGCGCCGACCTTGATGGTCGCGCTGCCAGCCGGCAGCTGGATGTCATAGTGGCTGGCCTGCCAGTCGTAGCTGATCGAACCGCCATCGGCGAAGCGCCAGACCTCGGTGTGCCCACGGTTGTCCGCTGCGCTGCCGGCATTGCCATACAGGCCCGCCAGGAAGGTGCCCTGGGCCGGCTCGCCGCTGGGGCTGAGCAACACCCCCTGCTCACCCAGGCTGGGCGCCCGCCAGTGCCTGGCCTGGCCGGCTGCCTGGGCGTGCCAGCGCAACCAGGCGCTGGTCCAGCCGCTGCCGTCGGACACCCGGACCCGGGCGGCGGCAAGGTCCACAGCGACCACCCGGCAGGGAATGACCATGCACGCCAGCATGCGGTCATGCATGGCACTGACGTAGCTCATGTCAGGTCCTCCGGCGCGACATAGTGCGCTTCATTACCCAGGCCAGTATCGGGTGCGAAGCCCCATACCAGGCTACCGGGCGGCTGATCCGGCCAGTTCCAGCGCGGCTCGCCAAGCAGTACCGGCTGGTCCCAACGCACGGTCCAGGCACTGCCCTGGAACTGTGCTTGTACGTTGCGGCTGGCTTCGACGAAGTCCAGTGCCCAATGTTGCTGGCGCAGCAGGTCCATCAGTTGCGCGGCCAGCAGGCTGCCTTGAAGCCGCGCCTCTGGATTGGCACTGTCGGCGGTGATATCCGCCTCGAAGGTGGCGATCAACACCGAACGGCCATCCCGCGGAGCCGCATCGGCCGTCATGCGGACGATGCCGTGGCGCAGCGAAGGCCGTTCTGGGACATTTCCTACGGCGGTATAGGCATCTACCGATGCCAGCTCCGGCATTGCCTCACGAATGGTTGCCGTCACTGCGCCATGCAAAGTGGCCAGTTCGCTCATGCATATTCTCCTTATCGCTCGTCGGGCTGTGAGCTGTCGCGCAGGCCCAGACGCCGCATCGCCCAGCGCTCATACAGCCGCATGGCGACATCGGCGCCGCCGACCGCAGTCATGCAGCCGAATGCACTGGCCGCCCAGATCGACAGGCCGCCGGCATACAGCAGCATCACCGTCGATACCCCGCAGACCATGCAGGCCCCGGAGCGCAGCGCCAGCCGGCGCAGCAGCGACCAACCGGTGGCACCGGCCTTGTCGGCCCGCCACATTTCGCCGCTCAGACCGCCCAGCAACGCCAGGACGATCACCAGCCAGAGCGGCATCTCGAGTAACGCCTGTTGCTCGTTCGTCACTGTCCTGTCTCCTGTGTAAATGCCTGCTGGCGCGGGCCAACAGGTCGGTTATGAGTGCTTTGTCCTGAAACCTCGACATTCCAAAAAGCCCGGCTCGCCAGGCTTTTCAGTAATGCGTTGGCAAACCGCCGGCCACGACTGGTGACGCCGTGCGGTTCCGCTACAAATTGATGATTCCGACCGCGGCTGCCTGCCCGCCGGATAACTGATCGTGGTGCTTTACGCTGCACACCCGGGCCAGTTGCCAACCCTCTGGACCTTTGAGGCGGTCCATCGCTGCCTGTGTAACAACCGGTTTCCGTCCGGCTTGAGACACAGGCTATGCACTAATGCATATGCAGTCAATGCATTTCTTCAAATTTCTATGCGCTGATTTTTGCTGATGTGCATGTAAGCCATGCGCAGCCTGCCTTGTAGGGGTTTTCTGCAGGCGAAAAAAAACCCGCCGTAGCGGGTTTCCTGGGTGCGGGAGCGTCAGCGCGCGTACATACCCCACCAGAACACATGCCCGAGCAGGCTGATCTGCTCATCCTGCATCTGCTGGAAACTGTAATCCTCGTCGGGATGTTCGTCGCGGTTGAAGCTGCGCAGGCGAATGCCGGTAGGCAGCCGATACACCTGCTTCACGCGCAGCTGGCCGTTGTGGTTGATGGCGTAGAGGTCGCCATCGATGATGTCGCCGATCGCACACTTGCCGGTGTTCACCCCCACCGTCGCGCCGTCGCGCAGCACCGGCAGCATGCTGTTGCCACGCACGGTCACGCACTTGGCCTGGTCGAACTGTACGCCATTGTGGCGCAGGCTGCGCTTGCCGAAGCGCAGGCGCGCGTGCTCGCTTTCTTCGATGACGAATCTTCCTGATCCCGCTGCCAATTCAACCTCACGAAGGAAAGGTACCGACACCTCGTCATCCTCGACGGGGGTCTCATCGTCCCACAGGCTTATGTCGCTGAGGTCGGCATGACCGTGCGCCGGCAGCGCGGCTTCGCGAGGCTCGCCAAGCTCTGCGCGGCCACGCAATTGCTCGGTGCTGACGCCGAAGTACTCGGCGATCTTCGACACGTGTTTGTCAGAAGGGTCGACGATCTTGCCGCCGAGAATTCGCGACAAGGTGGATTGAGGCACACCCGTGCGCCGGTACAGCTCCGTCGGGGACAGGCCGTGGCGATCGAGCAGTTCTCTGAGTACGGTGGCTACGTTGCGTTTTTGCATAGCATGCATAATGCAGGCAGAAGGCATGAAATGCAATGCACTGCGTGGCGCGAGGATGCATGCAGCGCCACGCCTGCATCAGCGCGAAAAAGCCTGTACCATTGCCGGTTTCACAAACGCCAACCAGATCACCCGCTGTAAGGCCCTGAATGTCTGATCTTTCCGCACACACCCCGATGATGCAGCAATACTGGAAGCTGAAGAACCAGCACCCGGACCAGCTGATGTTCTACCGCATGGGCGACTTCTACGAGATCTTCTATGAAGATGCGAAAAAAGCCGCGAAGCTGCTGGACATCACCTTGACCGCACGCGGTCAGTCAGCCGGCCAGTCCATTCCCATGTGCGGGATTCCGTTCCATTCGCTGGAAGGCTACCTGGCCAAGCTGGTCAAGCTCGGCGAATCGGTGGTGATCTGCGAGCAGATCGGTGACCCTGCCACCAGCAAGGGCCCGGTGGAACGCCAGGTGGTGCGCATCATCACCCCCGGTACGGTCAGCGACGAGGCGCTGCTCGACGAGCGTCGCGACAACCTGATTGCCGCGCTGCTCGGTGATGAGCGCCTGTTCGGCCTGGCCGTGCTGGACATAACCAGCGGCAACTTCAGCGTGCAGGAGATCAAGGGCTGGGAAAACCTGCTGGCCGAGCTCGAGCGCCTGAACCCGGTCGAATTGTTGATCCCCGACGATTGGCCGCGCGACCTGCCGGCGGAAAAACGCCCGGGTGCCCGGCGCCGTGCGCCATGGGACTTCGACCGTGATTCGGCACGCAAAGCGTTGTGCCAGCAGTTCGCGACCAAGGACCTCAAGGGCTTTGGCTGCGACAAGCTGACCCTGGCCATCGGCGCTGCCGGCTGCCTGCTGAGCTACGCCAAGGAAACCCAGCGCACGGCCCTGCCGCACCTGCGCAGCCTGCGCCACGAACGCCTGGACGACACGGTCATCCTCGACGGCGCCAGCCGCCGCAACCTGGAGCTGGACATCAACCTGGCAGGCGGCCGTGACAACACCCTGCAGTCGGTGATCGACCGCTGCCAGACCGCCATGGCCAGCCGTTTGCTGAGCCGCTGGCTGAACCGCCCGCTGCGTGACCTCAAGGTGTTGCAGGCACGCCAGGATTCGATCCGCTGCCTGCTCGACGGCTACCGCTTCGAGAAGCTGCAGCCGCAGCTCAAGGAAATCGGCGATATCGAGCGGATCCTCGCCCGTATCGGCCTGCGCAACGCCCGCCCACGCGACCTGGCGCGCCTGCGCGATGCGCTGGGCGCGCTGCCCGAGCTGCAGAACGCCATGGCCGAGCTGGAGGCGCCGCACCTGGCGCGCCTGGCGGCCATTACCGGTACCTACCCCGAACTGGCCAGCCTGCTGGAGCGGGCAATCATCGACAACCCGCCGGCAGTGATCCGCGACGGCGGCGTGCTCAAGGCCGGCTACGACAACGAACTGGACGAACTGCTGGCGATCAGCGAGAACGCCGGCCAGTTCCTGATCGACCTGGAAGCCCGGGAAAAGGCCCGCACCGGTCTGGCCAACCTCAAGGTCGGCTACAACCGCGTGCATGGCTACTTCATCGAGCTGCCGACCAAGCAGGCCGAGCAGGCGCCAGGCGACTACATCCGCCGTCAGACGCTCAAAGGCGCCGAGCGCTTCATCACTCCGGAGCTCAAAGCCTTCGAGGACAAGGCGCTGTCGGCCAAGAGCCGCGCCCTGGCGCGCGAAAAGATGCTCTACGACGCCTTGCTGGAAACCCTGATCAGCCACCTCGCGCCGCTGCAGGACAGTGCCGCTGCGCTGGCCGAACTGGACGTTCTCAGCAACCTGGCCGAACGAGCGCTGACCCTCGACCTGAATTGCCCGCACTTCGTCGACGAGCCGTGCCTGCGTATCGAGCAAGGCCGCCACCCGGTGGTGGAACAGGTATTGACCACACCTTTCGTGGCCAACGACCTGGGCCTGGACAACGACACGCGCATGCTGATCATCACCGGCCCGAACATGGGCGGTAAGTCCACCTACATGCGTCAGACCGCGCTGATCGTGCTGCTGGCGCATATTGGCAGCTTCGTGCCGGCGGCCAGCTGCGAGCTGTCGCTGGTCGATCGCATTTTCACCCGCATCGGCTCCAGTGACGACCTGGCCGGCGGCCGCTCGACCTTCATGGTGGAAATGAGCGAGACCGCCAACATCCTGCACAATGCCACCGAGCGCAGCCTGGTGCTCATGGATGAAGTCGGCCGCGGCACCAGCACCTTCGACGGCCTGTCGCTGGCCTGGGCCGCCGCCGAGCGCCTGGCCCAACTGCGCGCCTACACGCTGTTCGCGACGCACTACTTCGAACTCACCGTATTACCCGAAAGCGAGCCGCTGGTCGCCAACGTGCACCTGAATGCCACCGAGCACAACGAGCGCATCGTCTTCCTGCACCATGTGCTGCCTGGCCCTGCCAGCCAGAGCTACGGCCTGGCCGTGGCGCAACTGGCGGGCGTGCCGACGGCGGTCATCCAGCGTGCCCGCGAACACCTGGGCCGGCTGGAAACCACCAGCCTGCCGCATGAGCAGCCTCCAGCCCAAAAAGCCAAGGATGCGCCGCAGGTCCCGCACCAGAGCGATCTGTTCGCCAGCCTGCCACACCCGGCCATCGAGAAGCTGGGCAAGCTGCAAGTGGACGACATGACCCCGCGTCAAGCTATCGAAATGCTATATCAACTAAAGAACCTGTTATAACGGCGCCCACTACAAGCTGGTAGAATCCGCCGCGGTTTGCTGGTGCTGCAGGTTATTAGCCTGGCCTGCAGCCACGTACCCGTAAACCGCGCGGCCCTGAGAGGAAGGGCCGCCGCCGTCGCCTGAGGAGAAAACTAGAAATGACCTTCGTCGTCACCGACAACTGCATCAAATGCAAATACACCGACTGCGTGGAAGTCTGTCCGGTGGACTGCTTCTACGAAGGCCCGAACTTCCTGGTCATCCACCCGGACGAGTGCATCGACTGTGCACTGTGCGAGCCGGAGTGCCCAGCGCAAGCCATCTTCTCGGAAGACGAAGTGCCTGCGGGCATGGAAAACTTCATCGAGCTGAACGCCGAACTGGCGGAAGTCTGGCCGAACATCACCGAGCGTAAGGACGCCCTGCCGGACGCTGAGGAGTGGGACGGCAAGACCGGCAAGATCGAACACCTGGAGCGCTGATAACGCCAGATACGGAAAAGGCCCTTGCGGCCTTTTTTGTTTTTTGCAGGCAAAAAAAAGGGGCGGTTTGACCCGCCCACATTTTTTTCCGTAGTCCCTGCTTGTCCCAAACATCATCCTGATGAAATCGCTTCTTGCGATGTCCTTGGCTTTCGTCCTGAAGGCCTGTGCATGTCCCTGTGCACAGTTCGAATACTAGCGACTTGAGCCAGGCGGGCAACTGCGAAACCTCACAAGGTGTTGCTGGTGACACATTTCCTCACGGGTAAATAAGTCAGGGTTTTCAAGAGCTTGGGAAAACCCCGGGGCTGGATACGACAATGATTTACTGAACCGTACATAAAAGGCTTACACGACAAGTAAGAAAAGGCTTACACACGATGTTACGGGGGTAGCGCGGTACATAATATTTTCGGTCCCGCTTTTATATCGCCTGACAGGTCAGACAAACAAAAACGCCCCGAGGGTCATCGGGGCGTTTGCTATTCCAGGCTTTCGCTACTGGAACAACGACTCACTGGAGAGGCCGTTCTTCTCGAGGATCTCGCGCAAACGCTTGAGCCCCTCAACCTGGATCTGCCGTACCCGCTCACGGGTCAGGCCGATTTCCAGGCCGACATCTTCCAGGGTGCTGCTTTCATGCCCGCGCAAGCCAAAGCGACGCACCACCACTTCACGCTGCTTGTCGGTCAGTTCGCCCAGCCACTGGTCGATGCTCTGCGACAGGTCGTCATCCTGCAACAGCTCGCACGGGTCGGTCGGGCGGTCGTCGGTCAGGGTATCGAGCAGGGTCTTGTCCGAGTCCGGGCCGAGCGACACATCCACCGAAGAGACCCGTTCGTTCAGGCCCAGCATGCGCTTGACCTCGGCGACCGGCTTTTCCAGCAGCGTGGCGATTTCTTCTGGCGAGGGTTCGTGGTCCAGCTTCTGGGTCAGCTCGCGCGCTGCGCGCAGGTAGACGTTCAGTTCCTTGACCACGTGGATCGGCAGGCGGATGGTGCGGGTCTGGTTCATGATCGCCCGCTCGATGGTCTGACGAATCCACCAGGTGGCGTAGGTCGAGAAGCGGAAACCACGCTCCGGGTCGAACTTCTCGACCGCACGGATCAGCCCCAGGTTGCCCTCCTCGATCAGGTCGAGCAGCGACAGGCCGCGATTCACGTAACGACGGGCGATTTTCACGACCAGGCGCAGGTTGCTTTCGATCATGCGCTTGCGGCCGGCAGGGTCGCCCTTTTGCGACAGCCGCGCAAAGTGCACTTCTTCTTCCGGCGACAGCAGTGGCGAGAATCCAATCTCGTTGAGATACAGCTGGGTGGCATCGAGCGCCCGGCTGTAATCGATATACTTGTGTTGCTTGAGCGAAGAGCCCGACTTGGCCCTCGTCCGAACCGAAGATACAGCAGGTTCGTCTGACACCACATCCGTTTCCAAAACAATGCCCGTCTCCATCAGGAGGAGGTCATCGTCGATGTCAAACTCCGGCACTTCTTTACTGAGAGCCATTGTTATAGTCCTTTGCTGAGTTCGAACTCAGACTCGAGCGGCACCTGGTTCCCTGGCAGCGCTAGAGCCTGTCCCCTCTACATCGCAGGAACAGGCCGGGTACAACGGTCAACGACGTGGCAGGAACTGGAGCGGATCGACGGGTTTGCCCTGGCGGCGAATTTCGAAATGCAGCTTCACCCGATCTGTGCCTGTAGACCCCATTTCAGCAATCGACTGCCCTGCCTTGACCTGCTGCCCCTCCCGAACCAACAGCCTGCGGTTGTGACCGTAGGCACTGACGTAGGTATCGCTGTGTTTGATGATGACCAGCTCGCCGTAGCCCCGCAAGCCACTCCCGGCGTAGACCACTGCCCCATCAGACGCAGCAAAAACAGGCTGTCCCAAATCACCGGCGATATCAATGCCTTTATTCAAACTACCGTTTGAAGCGAATTTTCCAATCAGCACGCCGTTGGCAGGCCAGGTCCAGCCACCGACCGCGCGCTCGGCAGCCGGCACGCTAGCCACTACCGGCGCGCTGCCGGAGGCTGCCGGCGTGGCCGGTTTGCTGCTGCCCGCTGGCACCGGGGCGGTGCTGCCCACCGGTCGCCGGGTGACCGTGGTCTTGCTCGAAGACGAGGGGCTGGACACCACCGTGGTAGTGCCGCCAGAGCCACTGCTGAAACGAATCGCTTGCCCGGGGCGAATGGTATAAGGCGCAGCGATACCGTTGCGCGCGGCCAGTTCCTTGTAATCCCAGCCATAACGGAAGGCAATCGAGAACAGCGTATCGCCAGGTTTGACGATGTATTGGCCACTGGTCACCGCCGGGCGCTTGGGCACGGTGTTATTGCGGTCGACCACCCGCGCGCTGTTGCTGCTGGTGCTCGAGCAACCCACCAGTAGCGTGCCCATGGCCAGTGCAATCACCAGAAGCTTGAAACCCGAGCCGTCCTTGCGCTGCCGAATGACTGTGTGACCCACCCGCGCTCCCCTCATGGTGCCGAAAATCGATATGAAGACAAGAAATGCAATATTGTTGCAATTATAACCAAGCCGGCCGCTATTGGCAGGCAGGTGCAGAAGGCTGTGGCCAAGCCCTGGCGCCACACCCCGCCAGATAGACAGGGCGGCGCGGCAGGAATTCGCCGTTGGCACAAAAATACCGCGTGGCGCCTGCCCGCAGTGCGCAGGCCGGCAATGCTCAGGCCAGCGGACCGTTGAGCAGCGGTACGAAGCGCACGGCCCCAAGTACGCGGCGCGAAAAGCCATGCTCCTCACGCACGATCAGCATCAGTTGCTGGGTTTCGCCGGCTGGCCCCACCGGGATGACCATGCGCCCGCCTGGCGCCAGCTGGTCGAGCAGTGCCTGCGGCACTTCTGCTGCCACTGCGGTGACGATGATGCCGTTGTATGGCGCCAGCGCCGGCCAGCCCTCGCAACCGTCGCCCCAACGGAACACCACGTTGCGCAGGTTCAGCTCGACCAGGCGCTCCTTGGCCCGGTCCTGCAGCACCTTGATCCGCTCCACCGAGAACACCCGTTCGACCAGCTGGGCGAGGATCGCCGTCTGGTAGCCCGAACCGGTGCCGATCTCCAGCACCTTGTCCAGCGGCCCGGCTTCGAGCAGCAGCTCGCTCATGTGGGCCACCATGAACGGTTGCGAGATGGTCTGGTTGTGGCCGATCGGCAGCGCGGTGTCTTCGTAGGCGCGATGTGCCAGCGCCTCGTCGACGAACAGGTGGCGCGGTGTACGCCGGATCACGTCGAGCACCTTGGTGTTGGCGACACCTTCTTCGCTCAGGCGCTGGATCAGCCGCTCCCGCGTACGCTGGGAGGTCATGCCGATACCACGCCGCAGCATGTCGTCCTCGCGCATCAGAGCAGGCCCTCCAGCCAACCGTCGAGCTGTTCGAAGGCATCACTGAAGGTGCGGTCGAGCTGCAGCGGAGTGATCGATACGTAGCCTTGCATCACCGCATGGAAGTCGGTGCCCGGGCCGCCGTCTTCGGCGTCACCGGCCACGGCGATCCAGTAACCTTCCTTGCCGCGCGGGTTGACCACCTTGGTCGGCGCCGCCGCCCGCGCACGATGACCGAGGCGGGTGAGCTGGATGCCACGAATGTGCTCCAGCGGCAGGTTGGGAATGTTGACGTTGAGCACGGTGCGCGGCGGCAAGGCCAGGCGCGACTGCGCCTCGACCAGGCGACGGGCGATATGCGCCGCGGTCGGCAGGTTGTCCGGCTGGCGCGACAACAGCGAGAACGCCAGCGAGGTACCACCGAGGAAACGCCCTTCCAGCGCAGCGGCGACGGTACCCGAATAGAGCACATCGTCGCCCAGGTTGGCACCGAGGTTGATCCCCGACACGACCATGTCCGGCGTCTGCGGCAACAGCCCATTGAGCCCCAGGTGCACGCAGTCGGTCGGCGTGCCGTTGAGGCTGATGAAGCCATTGGCCAGGGTCTGCGGGTGCAGTGGCCGGTCCAGCGTCAGCGAACTGCTGGCGCCGCTCTTGTCTTGATCCGGGGCAATCACCACGCACTCGGCGTAATCCGCCAGCGCAGCGTGCAGCGCGGCGAGGCCGGGTGCGGTAACACCGTCGTCGTTCGAAATCAGAATACGCATGGGCTGTCCGTCTGCCCTGCCGACACCAGATCCACGACTTCGCGCACCACCACGGTGGCGAAGCATCCGGCCGGAAGGACGAATTCCAGTTGCAGGATATCAGGCTCGGGATAATGCCACGTAAGGCCGCCAATAGGGAGCCGCAGAATGCGCCGTTCGTGATCCATGCCCGCGCGCGCCAGCCACTGGCAAAGTGCCGGCAGACGCGCGCCGACGGCGTTTTCCAGCTGCGCGGTGGCGCCGCTGGCCGGTGAATCGCCGTTACCCCACAGCGGGCCGGTCGGGTGCAGGTCGAGAATCGCCAGGCGTGGGTCGCTGCATTCCGCCTCCCCCGCCGGGAAGAAACTGCGGCTGTCGGTGAACGCCAGCAGATCGCCGACCTGGGCCCGCGCCCAGCTGCCATCGGCGACACGCGCCGCCAACAGCTGGTTGAACAGGTAGCTGCGCCCGGCCGACAGCAGCCGCGAGCGCACGTTGCGCTGTTCGGGCAGGGCCTGGCGTGCGGCCCAGTCGAGGGCGTCATGAACGTTGCCACCGGCGTGGCCGAAGCGCTGGGTACCGAAATAGTTCGGCACACCGTGCTGCTTGAGCTGTTCCAGGCGCGTATCCAGCGCCTGGTGGTCGGCTGCCAGCGCCGTCAGGCGCAGGGTGAAGCCGTTGGCCGAGTGCGCACCGCGCTGCAGCTTGCGCTGGTGGCGCACCTGCTTGAGCACACGCAGGCTGGCATCCTCGGCACGCGACAGGTCCGGGTCGGCCTTGCCCGGCAGGTGCAGGCTGAACCACTGGCGGGTCAGCGCCTGGCGGTCCTTGAGCCCGGCGTAGCTGATGCTGCGTACGGGCACGCCGGCAGCACGGGCCAGCCGGCGGGCAGCCTCTTCGGTATTCAGGTCACGTTTTTCGACCCACAGCCACAGGTGTTCACCCTGGCCCGCCAACGGGATGTCCAGCACTTCGTCGACCTGGAAATCTTCCGCCACCGCCTTGAGGACGGCAGTGCCCAGTGACTCGCCCGATGCGCGCGGGCCCAGCAGTTCCAGTTCGGTCATGCTGGCAACAGCAGGGCGACCGAATGCACGGCGATGCCCTCCTCGCGGCCGGTGAAGCCGAGCTTCTCGGTGGTGGTGGCCTTGACGTTGACCTGGTCCAGTTCGACCTGCAGGTCTTCGGCGATCAGCTGGCGCATGGTCTCGATGTGTGGGGCCATCTTCGGGGCCTGGGCGACGATGGTGGCGTCGACGTTGCCGACCTTCCAGCCTTTGCCCTGGACGATGCCGAGCACATGACGCAACAGCACGCGGCTGTCAGCGCCCTTGAACTGCGGGTCGGTGTCGGGGAAGTGCTTGCCGATGTCACCCAGCGCGGCAGCGCCAAGCAAGGCATCGCTCAGGGCGTGCAGCAGCACGTCGCCATCGGAGTGGGCCAGGAGGCCGTATTTGTGGGGGATACGCACCCCGCCCAGGGTAATGAAATCACCGTCGCAGAAACGGTGCACATCGTAGCCGTGGCCAATACGCATAGAAAAACGCCCTGAATGAGTCAGGGCGTGATTCTACCTGCTTTTGAGAGATTGGGGCTGCTTCGCAGCCCATCGCCGGCAAGCCAGCTCCCACAGGAACTGCACAGGGCTAGAGGTCTATGCGGTCGAGTGGGAGCTGGCTTGCCGGCGATGAAGCAAACCCAGCAGCTACGCGTTACACCCGCCCCAGCGCCACCGCATGATGACGCAGGTGCTCCTCGATGAAGCTGGCGATGAAGTAGTAGCTGTGGTCATAACCTGGCTGCAGGCGCAGGGTCAGTTCATGCCCGCCTTTGCGTGCCGCCTGCTCCAGCGCTTCCGGCTTGAGCTGCTTCTCGAGGAAGTCATCGCGGTCGCCCTGGTCTACCAGCAACGGCGGGCACTCGCCGGCAGGCGTGTCCGCCAGCAGCACGCTGGCATCCCATTCGCGCCAGCGCGCACGGTCTTCACCCAGGTAGCGGCTGAAGGCCTTTTCGCCCCATGGGCAGTCCATCGGGTTGCTGATCGGCGAGAACGCCGATACCGAACGGTAGCGCCCCGGGTTGCGCAACGCGCATACCAGCGCACCATGCCCGCCCATGGAGTGGCCACTGATGCTGCGCGCGCCCGAGGCCGGAAAGTGCGCCTCGATCAGTGCGGGCAACTCCTCTACCACATAGTCGTGCATGCGGTAGTGGGTGGCCCACGGCTGCTGGGTGGCATTGAGATAGAAGCCGGCCCCCAGGCCGAAGTCCCAGGCACCGTCAGGGTCGCCCGGCACCTGCTCGCCGCGCGGGCTGGTGTCGGGGGCGACGATGATCAGCCCGAGCTCCGCGGCCAGGCGCTGGGCGCCGGCCTTCTGCATGAAGTTCTCGTCGGTGCAGGTAAGGCCGCTGAGCCAGTACAGCACCGGCAGCTTCTCGCCTTGCTCGGCCTGCGGTGGCAGGTAGACGGCGAACACCATGTCGCAGCCGAGCACCTTGGAGTGATGCCGGTAACGCTTGTGCCAGCCGCCGAAGCTTTTCTGGCAGGAGATGTTATCCAGGCTCATGGCAGACCTCAGAAGTGGATGACGCTGCGAATGCTCTTGCCTTCATGCATCAGGTCGAAGGCTTTGTTGATGTCTTCCAGGCCCATGGTGTGGGTGATGAAGGTATCCAGCGGAATCTCGCCCTTCTCGGACATTTCCACGTAGCTTGGCAGCTCGCTGCGGCCACGTACGCCGCCGAACGCCGAACCACGCCATACCCGGCCGGTGACCAGCTGGAACGGACGTGTGGCGATTTCCTGGCCGGCACCGGCGACGCCGATGATCACCGACTCACCCCAGCCCTTGTGGCAGCATTCCAGCGCCGCCCGCATCAGTTGCACGTTGCCGATGCACTCGAAGGAGAAGTCCACGCCGCCGTCAGTGAGGTCGACGATCACTTCCTGGATCGGGCGGTCGTAGTCTTTCGGGTTGATGCAATCGGTGGCACCCAGCTGGCGGGCGATTTCGAACTTGGCCGGGTTGATGTCGATGGCGATGATGCGCGCGGCCTTGGCCTTGACCGCACCGATCACCGCCGACAGGCCGATGCCGCCGAGGCCGAAGATGGCCACGGTGTCACCCGGCTTGACCTTGGCAGTGTTGAGCACCGCGCCGATACCCGTGGTGACGCCGCAGCCGAGCAGGCAGACCTTTTCCAGCGGTGCTTCTTTCTGGATCTTGGCCACGGAAATTTCCGGCAGCACGGTGTACTCAGAGAAGGTCGAGGTCCCCATGTAGTGGAACAGCTGCTGGCCCTTGTAGGAGAAGCGCGTGGTGCCGTCCGGCATCAGGCCCTTGCCCTGGGTGGCTCGGATGGCCTGGCACAGGTTGGTCTTGCCCGAGAGGCAGAACTTGCACTTGCCGCATTCCGGGGTGTACAGCGGGATCACATGGTCACCGACGGCGACCGAGGTCACGCCCTCGCCTACCGCCTCGACGATCGCGCCGCCTTCGTGGCCGAGGATCGACGGGAAGATGCCCTCCGGGTCGGCACCGGACAAGGTGTAGGCGTCGGTGTGGCAGACACCGCTGGCGACCACGCGCAGCAGCACTTCCCCGGCCTTGGGCATGGCCACGTCGACTTCGACGATTTCCAGGGGTTTCTTGGCTTCGAAGGCTACGGCAGCACGGGACTTGATCATCAAAGGTCTCCAGACAGAGGGTCGATTCAGTCTGGCAGTGTAATTCAGTGTCTTTTGATGAATAATCCGGCCGAAGACAAAACATTATTGCCACACAGGGATAATCCATGAGCAGCCGCTGGGAAGGCATCGACGAGTTCGTCGCCGTGGCCGAGTCGGGCCAGTTCACCGCGGCCGCCGAGCGCCTGGGGGTTTCCTCGTCGCACATCAGCCGGCAGATCGCCCGCCTCGAGGAACGGTTGCAGACACGCTTGCTGTACCGCAGTACCCGGCGGGTCACCCTGAGCGAGGCGGGGCAGACCTTCCTGCAGCACTGCCAGCGCCTGCAGGATGGCCGCGAGGAAGCCCTGCGCGCCATGGGCGACCTGGCCAGCGAGCCCAAAGGTTTGCTGCGCATGACCTGCGCGGTGGCCTACGGCGAGCGCTTCATCGTGCCGCTGGTAACGCGGTTCATGGCGCTGTACCCGCAGTTGCGGGTGGATGTGGAGTTGAGCAACCACACCCTCGACCTGGTGCATGAAGGCATGGACCTGGCCATTCGCCTGGGTCGCCTGGCCGACTCGCGGCTGGTGGCTACCCGGCTGGCGCCGCGGCGCATGTACCTGTGTGCCTCGCCGGCCTACCTGGAGCGTTATGGTCGACCACACAGCCTGTCAGAGCTGGCGCGGCACAATTGCCTGGTGGGCAGTTCGGATGTGTGGGCACTGCAGCAGGATGGTCGCGAAATCAGCCAGCGGGTGCAGGGCAACTGGCGTTGCAACAGCGGGCAGGCGGTGCTGGATGCGGCGTTGCTGGGCATGGGCTTGTGCCAGTTGCCGGATTACTACGTGCTGGAGCATTTGCACAGCGGCGCGCTGGTGTCATTGCTGGAAGCGCACCAGCCGCCGAATACTGCGGTGTGGGCGCTGTATCCCCAGCAGCGGCACCTGTCGCCGAAGGTTCGGCGGCTGGTGGATTACCTGAAGGAAGGGTTGGCGGGGTTGCCGGAGTATCGGTTCGGCTGAAAGGATGTGCTGCCTGTCCCGGCCTCTTCGCGGGTGAACCCGCTCCCACAGGATCTCCACCAGGTATTAAATCTGTGGAATCCCTGTGGGAGCGGGTTCACCCGCGAAAGGGCCGGGACAGGAGTATGAGGTTCAGCGCCGCCCGGCCCAACGCTGGCGCAACCATTCCAGGTCTTCCGGCCGGGTCACCTTGATGTTGTCACTGCGACCTTCGACCAGCCGCGGCGCCTGGCCGGACCATTCGATGGCCGAAGCTTCATCGGTCACCAGCACATCCGCCACCAGGCATTCGGCCAGCGCCCGGTGCAACGCCCCGAGGCGGAACATCTGCGGGGTATACGCCTGCCAGATGGTGCTGCGGTCCACGGTCGCGCTCACCCGGCCATTGCCATCGGCCCGCTTGAGCGTGTCGCGTGCCGGCACCGCCAGCAGGCCGCCCACCGGGTCGTCGGCCAGCGCCGACAACAGCTTGTCCAGGTCGCTGCGCGCCAGGTTCGGCCGGGCCGCATCGTGCACCAGCACCCAGTCGCTGTCCGCCGCCCCGCGGGCATGCAGCAGCAACAAGGCGTTGAGCACCGAGTCGGCACGCTCGCGCCCACCCGCCGCGCGCTGGATGCGCGGGTCGCTGGCGCAGCGCAGGCCAGGCCAGTACGGGTCATCATCGGCAACGCTGACCACCACGCCGTTGAGCGCGGGGTGGCCAAGAAAACAGTCGAGGCTGTGCTCGAGAAGGGTCTGCCCGGCCAGCTCCAGGTATTGCTTGGGGCGGTCGGCAGCCATGCGGGCACCGACGCCCGCAGCAGGAATCACGGCCCAGAAAGCCGGTAAGGTTTCGATCATTTCTGTGGCAACTGGAAGAGGGTTTCGCCCTCTTTGACCATTCCCAATTCATGGCGAGCCCGCTCTTCAACGGTCTCCATGCCTTTTTTCAGTTCCAGCACTTCGGCATCGAGCACGCGGTTGCGCTCGAGCAGGCGCTCGTTCTCGGCATGCTGCTCGGCAATCTGCTGCTTCAGCTCGGTCACGTGCGCCAGGCTGCCGTTACCCACCCACAGGCGGTACTGCAAGCCTCCCAGCAACAGGAGCAGGACGAGGAACAACCAATAGGGACTGCGCATCACGTTATCCAGGTTAAAAAGGCTGCCGGGTACTGTTTACTTCGGGGCCTGAATAGCACGAAGCCTGGCCGAGGCCAGGCTTCGTCGACAGAAACCCGTTGTAACGTAGGAAAGATCAGTACGAACGTTCCTACAAATCCGGCTGCTGTCTTTTTACCATCTCTTGCTTAGCCGCGAAACTCGGCACGACCGCGGTAAACCGCTTTGGCACCCAGTTGCTCTTCGATGCGCAGCAGCTGGTTGTACTTGGAAACGCGGTCGGAACGGCACAGCGAGCCAGTCTTGATCTGGCCGGCAGCGGTACCCACGGCCAGGTCGGCAATGGTCGAGTCTTCGGTTTCACCGGAACGGTGCGAGATCACCGCGGTGTAGCCGGCAGCCTTGGCCATCTGGATGGCTTCCAGGGTTTCGGTCAGCGAGCCGATCTGGTTGAACTTGATCAGGATCGAGTTACCGATGCCCTTCTCGATGCCTTCCTTGAGGATCTTGGTGTTGGTCACGAACAGGTCGTCACCCACCAGCTGGACTTTCTCGCCGATCTTGTCGGTGAGGATTTTCCAGCCAGCCCAGTCGGACTCGTCCAGGCCGTCTTCGATCGAGATGATCGGGAAGCGCTCGGTCAGGCCCTTCAGGTACTCGGCAAAGCCTTCGGCGTCGAACGACTTGCCTTCGCCGGACAGGTTGTACTTGCCGTCTTCGTAGAATTCGGAAGCCGCGCAGTCCAGGGCCAGGGTCACATCGGTACCCAGCTTGTAGCCGGCTTTTTCCACGGCTTCGGCGATGGCGCCGAGGGCGTCTTCGTTGGACGCCAGGTTAGGCGCGAAGCCACCTTCGTCACCCACGGCGGTGTTCAGGCCACGGGCCTTGAGCACGGCTTTGAGGTGGTGGAAGATTTCGGTGCCCATGCGCAGGCCGTCGGAGAAGGTCTTGGCGCCAACCGGCTGAACCATGAACTCCTGAATGTCGACGTTGTTGTCGGCATGCTCGCCACCGTTGATGATGTTCATCATCGGCACCGGCATCGAGTACTGGCCCGGGGTGCCGTTCAGGTTGGCGATGTGCGCGTACAGCGGCAGGTCCTGGTCCTGGGCAGCGGCCTTGGCGGCAGCCAGGGACACGGCGAGGATGGCGTTGGCGCCCAGCTTGGCCTTGTTCTCGGTACCGTCCAGCTCGATCATGGCGCGGTCCAGGGCCTTCTGGTCGGCAGGGTCCTTGCCCAGCAGCAGGTCACGGATCGGGCCGTTGATGTTGGCGACGGCCTTCAGCACGCCCTTGCCCAGGTAACGGCTCTTGTCGCCATCACGCAGCTCCAGCGCTTCGCGCGAGCCAGTGGAAGCACCGGACGGCGCGCAGGCGCTGCCGATGATGCCGTTGTCGAGCAGTACATCGGCTTCCACGGTGGGGTTGCCACGCGAATCGAGAACTTCACGACCTTTGATGTCGACGATTTTTGCCATTGTTGTAAGCACTCCAGAATTGACGAAAACAACTTAGCTTAGGAAATTCTTGCCGTTCACCGGGCGGACATGCAGTGGGCAGGCCGGGTGAAGGGAACCCCTGACCGACTGGTCAGGGGTGGATCGGACGGTACTTTACCCGAGAATCGAGCTTTACGCGGTTTCTACCGTCGGAAAACTTTTCACCAGGTCGTCCAGTTGCTTGAGCTGGGCCAGGAATGGCTCCAGTTTGTCCAGGCGCAGGGCGCATGGGCCATCGCACTTGGCGTTGTCCGGGTCGGGGTGGGCTTCGAGGAACAGCCCGGCCAGGCCCTGGCTCATGCCGGCCTTGGCCAGGTCGGTGACCTGGGCGCGGCGGCCACCGGCGGAATCGGCGCGACCACCCGGCATCTGCAGGGCGTGGGTGACGTCGAAGAACACCGGGTACTCGAACTGCTTCATGATGCCGAAGCCGAGCATGTCCACCACCAGGTTGTTGTAGCCGAAGCTCGAACCACGCTCGCAGAGGATCAACTGGTCGTTACCCGCCTCTTCGCACTTGCTCAGGATGTGTTTCATTTCCTGGGGTGCGAGGAACTGCGCCTTCTTGATGTTGATCACCGCGCCGGTGCGGGCCATGGCCACCACCAGGTCGGTCTGCCGCGACAGGAAGGCCGGCAGCTGGATGATGTCGCACACTTTGGCAACCGGCTCGGCCTGGTAAGGCTCGTGCACATCGGTGATGACCGGCACGTTGAAGGTGCGCTTGATCTCCTCGAAGATCTTCAGCCCTTCTTCCATGCCCGGGCCGCGGTACGAGGTTACCGACGAACGGTTGGCCTTGTCGAAGCTGGCCTTGAACACATACGGGATACCGAGCTTCTCGGTCACCCGCACGTATTCTTCGCAGACCTTCATTGCCAGGTCACGGGATTCCAGAACGTTCATGCCGCCGAACAGGACGAACGGCTTATCGTTGGCGATCTCGATGTTACCGACGCGAATGATCTTCTGGGTCATTGATCAGGCCTTGTTCTTCTGAGCCAGGGCTGCCTTGACGAAACCGCTGAACAGCGGGTGGCCGTCACGCGGGGTCGAGGTGAATTCCGGGTGGAACTGGCAGGCGACGAACCATGGGTGGTCCTTGGACTCGACCACTTCCACCAGCGCGCCGTCTTCGGAACGGCCGGAAACCACCAGGCCGGCGTCGACCAGTTGCGGCAGCAGGTTGTTGTTCACTTCGTAGCGGTGGCGGTGACGCTCGGTGATCACATCCTTGCCGTAGCAGTCGTGCACCTTGGAACCGGCCGCCAGCTGGCAGTCCTGTGCGCCCAGGCGCATGGTGCCGCCCAGGTCGGAGGCTTCGCTGCGGGTCTCGACGGCACCGGTGGCATCGGCCCATTCGGTGATCAGGCCGACCACCGGGTGGCCGCTGTTGCGGTCGAATTCGGTGGAGTTGGCGTCTTTCCAGCCCATCACGTTACGGGCGAACTCGATTACCGCCACCTGCATGCCCAGGCAGATACCCAGGTATGGCACCTTGTTCTCACGGGCGTATTGCACCGCAGTGATCTTGCCTTCCACGCCACGCAGGCCGAAACCGCCCGGAACGAGGATGGCGTCGGCGCCTTCGAGCAGGCTGGTGCCCTGGTTCTCGATGTCTTCCGAGTCGATGTAGCGCAGGTTGACCTTGGTGCGGTTGGTGATGCCGGCGTGGCTCATCGCTTCGATCAGCGACTTGTACGCATCCAGCAGCTCCATGTACTTGCCGACCATGGCGATGGTCACTTCGTGCTCCGGGTTGAGCTTGGCATCGACCACCTTGTCCCACTCGGACAGGTCGGCGCCATTGCACTGCAGGCCGAAGCGCTCGACGACGAAATCGTCCAGGCCCTGAGCGTGCAGCACGCCAGGAATCTTGTAGATGGTGTCGACGTCTTCCAGCGAGATCACCGCACGCTCTTCAACGTTGGTGAACAGCGCGATCTTGCGACGCGACGAGGCATCGACCGGGTGGTCGGAGCGGCAGATCAGCACATCAGGCTGCAGGCCGATGGAGCGCAGTTCCTTGACCGAGTGCTGGGTCGGCTTGGTCTTGGTCTCGCCAGCGGTGGCGATGTACGGGACCAGGGTCAGGTGCATCAGCATGGCGCGCTTGGAGCCCACTTCGACGCGCAGCTGGCGAATGGCCTCGAGGAACGGCTGCGACTCGATGTCGCCCACGGTACCGCCGATTTCCACCAGGGCCACATCGGCATCGCCGGCACCCTTGATGATGCGACGCTTGATTTCGTCGGTGATGTGCGGGATGACCTGAATGGTCGCGCCCAGGTAATCACCACGACGCTCCTTGCGCAGTACGTGCTCGTAGATGCGGCCGGTGGTGAAGTTGTTGTTCTGGGTCATGGTGGTGCGGATGAACCGCTCGTAGTGGCCCAGGTCGAGGTCGGTCTCGGCGCCATCGTGGGTGACGAACACTTCACCGTGCTGGAACGGGCTCATGGTGCCCGGATCGACGTTGATGTACGGATCCAGCTTGAGCATGGTGACCTTCAGGCCCCGCGCTTCCAGGATGGCCGCCAGGGAAGCCGAGGCAATGCCTTTCCCCAATGAAGAAACAACACCGCCCGTGACGAATATGTAGCGCGTCATGAAAAACCCTAGAAGTCTGCGTTAAGGCGGCCAGCGCCGCCGGAGAAAGCGAAGGAAGGCCGAAGCCCCCGATCACCTGCGTCAATCACAGTGCATCTCGAAAAACTGCCGCGTCTGTACAGACCAGGGGTATCCCCGGCATGGAGCTCGCTCGTCATTTTCAGAATCAGCCCAGCAAAAAACTGCTTGGTAATCGGCAACCCCTGTGTTTTCGCGGAACCCACAGAAGCTGTATCAAGAAGGGAGGGTAGTCTACCCGAATGTACCCTTCAGCTCAAACCTTGCGCGTTCGTCGGCAACTGCCAGTGCAGCTGGCAATCGGCCTGCACCAGCCCGGGCAGGTTGGCCACGGCCAGCAGGCGTTCGCCATGAAACAGTAATGGCAGGCGCGGTCGCAGGAAATGCGGTACCTGCTGTTCGTTGAGCAGGCGCTTGAGATCACGCCGACCGCGGCCGGGGACGTCCAGCACTTCACCGCCCTGGCGATAGGCAATGCGCAAGCCCCCCGCCGCCGCTGCGCCGGTAACACACACACTGCCATTGCCCGGCAGCAGCAAGGGTAGTGCGGGGTTCACCCAGGCCTGTTCGCCGCGCGGCTGCTGCAACCAGTCGCCGCTCAACCACCAGATGCGCCCCTGGCTACGCAGCAGCTGACCGTCGGCATGCCGCCAGACAGGCCGGGCATCGGCGGCGGCATTGCACAGGTCGGCCCAGCCAGCCCAGTGCCGGGTGTCGGGCAAGCGGGTGCGCCGGCTCAGCCAGTACTGCAAGGCATTGCGCTGACGGGCCGGCAACAGCGCCGTGAGGGTTGCCAGGTCAAGCGAATCCAGGCCCGGCCACGCTACGGGCGCGCCCTCCTGCGCCTGCGCCAGGTCGCCCCGGGCCAGCTCGTCGAGCAGGCCCAGCGCCTCGCCAAGATGCTCCGCGGCACGGGCCAGGTTTTGCCCGGCCTGGGGCCAGCGCAGCTGCAGCTGCGGGAACACTTCGCCGCGCAGGTAGTTGCGGGCGAATTGCGTGTCGGCGTTCGACGGGTCTTCGATCCAGCTCAGCCGTTGAGCCTGGGCATAGTCTTGCAGTTGTTGCCGGGAACAACCCAGCAATGGCCGCACCAGGCTGCCCTGCCCCAGCGCCCGCTGCGCCGGCATCGCTGCCAGGCCACGCAGGCCGGCACCGCGAAGCAGGCGCAACAGCAAGGTTTCGGCCTGGTCGTCGCGGTGCTGGCCAGTGAACAGGATGTCGCCTGGGCCAAGCACTTGGCTGAAGGCGGCATAACGGACGTCGCGGGCAGCCTGTTCGAGGCTGGCGCAGGGCCTGACCTGGACGTGCACGACTTGCAGGTCGATACGCAGTCGCTCGCAGACGGTTTGGCAGTGCGCAGGCCAGGCGTCGGCGGCGGATTGCAGGCCATGGTGAATGTGGATGGCGCGCAGCGGGGGTGCTGGGTGGTGGCGGGCGTAGTCGGCCAGCAGGTGCAGGAGGACAGTGGAATCGAGGCCGCCGGAGAAGGCGATGTACCAGGCGGGGGCGTTCAGCCAGGGGGTGAGGTTGATCATCGAACCCGCACTCCATTCGAGAAAGCATTCGCGGGTGAACCCGCTCCCACAGGGATCGCGCCGTTCCAGAGGGCTGCGCAGTACCTGTGGGAGCGGGTTCACCCGCGAACACCGGCAAAGCCGGTGCTATTGATCTCGCTATCAGATACCGTAGCTCATCAGGCGCTCGTAACGACGGGCCAGCAGCGCGTCGTGGTCGAGCTTGCCGAGCATGTCCAGCTGCTGCACCAGGTCGGCACGGATGCTTTCCGACATCTTCGCCGGGTCACGGTGCGCGCCGCCCAGCGGCTCAGGGATAACCTTGTCGACGATATTCAGGCTCTTCAGGCGCTCGGCAGTGATGCCCATGGCCTCGGCGGCGTCGGCTGCCTTGTCGGCGGTCTTCCACAGGATCGAGGCGCAGCCTTCCGGCGAGATCACCGAGTAGGTCGAGTACTGCAGCATATTCAACTGGTCGCACACGCCGATGGCCAGTGCACCGCCGGAACCACCCTCACCGATCACGGTGGCGATGATCGGGGTTTTCAGGCGCGCCATCACGCGCAGGTTCCAGGCGATGGCCTCGCTCTGGTTGCGCTCTTCGGCGTCGATGCCCGGGTAGGCGCCCGGGGTATCGATGAAGGTCAGGATCGGCATCTTGAAACGTTCGGCCATTTCCATCAGGCGGCAAGCCTTGCGGTAGCCCTCAGGGCGCGGCATGCCGAAGTTGCGGCGCACCTTCTCGCGCACTTCACGGCCCTTCTGGTGGCCGATGACCATGACCGGCTTGCCGTCCAGGCGGGCGGTACCACCGACAATGGCGGCGTCGTCGGAGAAGTGGCGGTCACCGTGCAGCTCTTCGAACTCGGTGAAGATGTGCTCGAGGTAGTCCAGGGTGTAGGGACGACGCGGGTGACGGGCCAGGCGGGCGATCTGCCAGCTGGTCAGGTTGCCGAAGATGCTTTCGGTCAGGGTGTTGCTTTTGTCTTGCAGACGGGCAATTTCATCGCTGATGTTCAGCGAGTTGTCGTTGCCTACCAGGCGCAGGCCTTCGATCTTGGCTTGCAGGTCGGCAATCGGCTGTTCGAAATCGAGAAAATTCGGGTTCATAGTCATCCGTCTTGGGTCTACGGCCAGGCGGCCGGCCGGTTGATCCGTTTGGCGCCATACCTTAAGGGATCAGGCGCATTCAGGTCGAGATTAAATTTTTTGTCGGTTCAACGATATTGCAGGAAGACGTTCTCACGCCCGAACTGGTCACGCAGCGCCTGAATCAGCCCGTCGGCGGGGTCGATCGCCCACTGGTCGCCGAACTGCAGCATGGCCTTGGCGTCGCTGCCGGTGTATTCGAGGGTGATCGGGCAGGCACCGCGATGGCGGGTGATCAGCTCGCCCAGCCACTTCAGCCGGTCGCCCTTGAGCGCTTCATGTGCCACCTTCAGGCGCAGGCTCTCGGCCAGCTTGGTGCGCGCGTCCTCCAGGGTCATCACCTGCTTCACCCGCAGGCGCAGGCCACCGGAGAAGTCGTCGTTGCTGACCTCGCCTTCGACCACCACCATGGCATCGTTCTGCAGCAAGGACTGTGCCGCCATGAAGGCATCGGCAAACAGCGACGCCTCGATGCGCCCGGAGCGGTCATCCAGGGTCACGAAGCCCATCTTGTCGCCCTTCTTGTTCTTCATCACCCGCAGGGCAATGATCATGCCGGCGATGGTCTGGGTCTCGCGTGACGGCTTGAGGTCGATGATGCGCTGGCGGGCGAAGCGGCGGATCTCGGCCTCGTACTCGTCGATCGGGTGGCCGGTCAGGTACAGGCCGAGGGTGTCCTTCTCGCCCTTCAGGCGTTCCTTCAGGGTCAGTTCGCGCACCTTGCGGTGGTTGGCGTAGACGTCGGCATCCACTTCATCGAACATGCTGCCGAACAGGTCGACGTGGCCGCTGTCGGCGGTATGCGCAGCCTGCTCGGCGGCCTTGATCGCCTCGCCCAGTGCCGACAGCAAGGTGGCGCGGTTGATGTCGATGTTGGCGTGGTAGGCCTTGATCTCGTCATGGAAGTGCGGCCCCAGGCGGTCCAGCGCGCCACTGCGGATCAATGCATCGAGGGTGCGCTTGTTGACCCGCTTGAGGTCGATGCGCTCACAGAAATCGAACAGGTCCTTGAACGGGCCGCCCTGGGCGCGGGCCTCGACGATGGCCTCGACCGGGCCTTCGCCGACGCCCTTGATGGCGCCCAGGCCGTAGACGATGCGCCCGTCGTTGTTGACGGTGAACTTGAAGTCGGAGAAGTTCACATCCGGCGCATCGAGGCGCAGCTTCATGCTGCGCACTTCCTCGACCAGCACCACCACCTTGTCGGTGTTGTGCATGTCCGCCGACAGTACCGCAGCCATGAACGGCGCCGGGTGGTGGGTTTTCAGCCAGGCCGTCTGGTACGACACCAGGCCATAAGCGGCGGAGTGGGATTTGTTGAAACCGTAGCCGGCGAACTTCTCTACCAGGTCGAAAATGTTACCGGCCAGGTCCGCATCGATATTGTTGGCCACGCAGCCTTCGATGAAACCACCGCGCTGCTTGGCCATTTCCTCGGGCTTTTTCTTGCCCATCGCCCGGCGCAGCATGTCGGCGCCGCCGAGGGTGTAACCGGCCATCACCTGGGCGATCTGCATCACCTGTTCCTGGTACAGGATGATGCCGTAGGTCGGTGCCAGTACCGGTTTGAGGCCCTCGTACTGGTAGTCGGAATGCGGGTAGGCCAGCTCGGCGCGGCCGTGCTTGCGGTTGATGAAGTCGTCGACCATGCCCGATTGCAGCGGACCGGGGCGGAACAGCGCCACCAGTGCGATCAGGTCTTCCAGGCAGTCGGGCTTGAGCTTCTTGATCAGCTCCTTCATGCCACGCGATTCAAGCTGGAACACCGCCGTGGTTTCGGCTTTCTGCAGCAGCTCGTAGGTCTTGCGGTCGTCCAGCGGGATGAAGTCGATGTTGACGTCGGGCAGGTTCTTCTTGGCCTGCTCGCGGTTGATGATCTCCATCGCCCACTTGATGATGGTCAGGGTCCGCAGGCCGAGGAAGTCGAACTTGACCAGGCCGGCCGCCTCGACGTCGTCCTTGTCGAACTGGGTCACCAGGCCGCCGCCCTCTTCGTCACAGGCAATCGGCGAGAAGTCGGTGAGCTTGGTCGGGGCGATGACCACACCGCCCGCGTGCTTGCCGGTGCCTCGCGTCACGCCTTCGAGCTTCAGGGCCATGTCCCAGATCTCGCGGGCATCTTCGTCGCCCTTGAGGAAGTCGCGCAGCAGTTCTTCCTGCTCGTAGGCTTTCTCCAGGGTCATGCCGACTTCGAACGGAATCATCTTCGACAGGCGGTCGGCCAGGCCGTAGGACTTGCCCTGCACCCGCGCCACATCGCGCACCACCGCCTTCGCCGCCATGGTACCGAAGGTGATGATCTGGCTGACCGCGTTGCGGCCATAGGCTTCGGCCACGTAGTCGATCACCCGGTCACGGCCATCCATGCAGAAGTCGACGTCGAAGTCGGGCATGGAAATACGTTCAGGGTTGAGGAAGCGTTCGAACAGCAGGTCGTAGGCCAGCGGGTCGAGGTCGGTGATCTTCAGCACGTAGGCCACCAGCGAGCCGGCACCCGAGCCACGCCCCGGGCCAACCGGTACGTCGTTGTTCTTGGCCCACTTGATGAAGTCCATGACGATCAGGAAGTAGCCGGGGAAGCCCATCTGGATGATGATGTCCAGTTCGAACTTCAGGCGGTCCAGGTAGACCTGGCGCTTCTCTTCGTAATCGGGCGTGGTCTCTTTCGGCCACAGCACCGCCAGGCGCTCTTCCAGGCCTTCATGGGAGACGTGCCGCAGGTAGTCATCGATGCCCATGCCGTTGGGCGTGGGGAAGTCGGGCAGGAAGTATTTGCCCAGCTGCACCTGGATATTGCAGCGTTTGGCGATTTCGACGGTGTTGGCAATGGCGTCAGGCAGGTCGCTGAACAGCTCGGCCATTTCCTCGGCCGATTTCAGGTACTGCTGGTCGCTGTACATTCTTGGCCGACGGGGGTCGTCGAGGGTCCAGCCTTCGCCGATGCACACTCGGGTTTCGTGGGCATCGAAGTCCGCCTGCTTGATGAAGCGCACATCGTTGGTCGCCACCAGCGGGGCGCCGAACCTGTCGGCCAGGGCCACTGCGGCGTGAACGTATTCTTCGTCGCGGGCACGGTTGGTGCGCTGCACTTCAACATAGAAGCGCTCCGGGAACATGCCCATCCAGTCTTGCAGCAACGCCTCGGCTTCTGCGTCCCGGCCAGCCAGCAGGGCCATGCCGATGTCACCTTCCTTGCCGGCCGACAGGGCGATCAGGCCCTCGCTGGCAGGGGCGATCCATTCACGCTGGAGAATCACCAGGCCGTTGCGCTGGCCGTCGGTCCAGCCGCGCGAAATCAGCTCGGTGAGGTTGCGGTAGCCCTGAGGGTTCATGGCCAGGAAGCAGATGCGCGACAGCGGTGCTTCCGGGTCGGCAGCGGCCAGCCACATGTCGGCGCCGCAGATCGGTTTGATGCCGGCGCCCATGGCGGTCTTGTAGAACTTCACCAGCGAGCACATGTTGCTCTGGTCGGTGATGGCCACCGCCGGCATGTTCATTCCAGCCAGCGCCTTGGCCAGCGGCTTGATCCGTACCAGGCCGTCTACCAGCGAGAATTCGGAGTGGACGCGCAGGTGAACGAAGGGAACCGACATGGAAGATCCTGTAGCAGTGCTGAACGACAAGGGCGGGATTGTAGCTTAATTGAGGACAGAATTTGGGCTGCTGTGTCGCGCAGAGAACAAAGAACATGTGCGCGCCGCCGACCCTGTGGGAGCGGGTTTACCCGCGAAGAATCCGACGCGCTGTATGGCACCGGCTGCGCCGGTGTTCGCGGCTAAAGCCGCTCCCACAAAAATAGCGTGACGCCCGCAGTAGCGAACTGATAACTCAGATCAGGGAGCTCGTGACGCCTTCACGCGCGTCCCACGCCGCGCGCACCGGAGCAAAGGAACGCCGATGAATGGGCGTAGGCCCAAGCCGTGCCAGTGCCTCGAGGTGGACCGGCGTCGGGTAGCCCTTGTGCCCACCAATGCCATACCCCGGGTAGATCAGCTCGAACGCGCTCATCTCGCGGTCGCGGCTCACCTTGGCCAGGATCGACGCCGCGGCAATCGCCGGCACCTGGCTATCCCCCTTGACCACCGGCGCCGACGGCACCGCCAGCTGCGGGCAGCGATTGCCGTCGATCAAGGCCAGCTTTGGCGTAACGTGCAAACCTTCGACCGCACGCTGCATGGCCAGCATGGTGGCATGCAGGATGTTCAGGCGGTCGATCTCCTCGACTTCGGCGCGGGCGATGCAGAAGCTCAGGGCCTTTTCGCAAATTTCATCGAACAGCGCCTCGCGCCTGGCTTCGGTGAGTTTCTTCGAATCGTTCAGGCCGAGGATCGGCCGCGCCGGATCAAGAATCACCGCCGCCGTCACTACCGCACCGCACAGCGGGCCGCGGCCGACTTCGTCCACGCCGGCGACCAGGTCCTCGACCAGGTTGAAGTCCAGTCCAATTTGCATGTCAGCGGTCCTTGAGCAGCGCCAGTACCGCCTCGGCCGCCTGGTTGGAGGCGTCACGGCGCAGGGTGCGGTGTATTTCGTCGAAACGTTCGGTCTGCCGGCTGCCATCGGCTACCAGCGGCGCCAGGGTGGCGGCCAGCGCTTCGCTGGTGGCGTCGTCCTGCAGCAGCTCCGGCACCAGCGCACGCTGGGCCAGCAGGTTCGGCAACGACACGTAGGGGCTCTTCACCAGGCGCTTGAGGATCCAGTAGGTCAACGGCGCCAGGCGATAGGCCACCACCATCGGCCGCTTGTACAGCAGCGCTTCGAGGGTGGCGGTACCCGAGGCGATCAGCACCGCGTCGCAGGCCGCCAGCGCCTGGTGTGACTGGCCATCGAGCAGGGTCAGCGGCAGCTGGCGGCCTTCGAGCATCTGCTCGACCTGGGCACGCCGCGCGGCGTTGGCACAAGGCAGCACGAAACGCACGCCCGGCACCTGCTGGCGCAGCCGTTCGGCAGCATCCAGGAACAGCGCCCCCAGGCGCCCGACCTCGCCGCCACGGCTACCCGGCATCAACGCCACCACCGGCCCCTCACCCAGGCCCAGCGCAGCACGCGCTGCCGGGCGGTCGGCTTGCAGCGGGATGGTGTCGGCCAACGGGTGGCCGACAAAGCGCACCGGGACGCCCTGCTCTTCATAGAAGCGCGCCTCGAACGGCAGCAACGTCAGCATCAGGTCGCAGCCTTCGCGAATCTTCAGCACGCGCTTCTGCCGCCAGGCCCAGACCGACGGGCTGACGTAGTGCACGGTCTTGATCCCGGCCTGGCGCAGTTTCAGTTCGATATTGAGGGTGAAGTCGGGGGCATCGATGCCGATGAAGACATCGGGCTTTTCGCCGATCAGGGTCTCGATCAGCAGCTTGCGGCGCTTGAGCAGCTCACGCAGGCGCCCCAGCACTTCGACCAGGCCCATGACAGCCAGGCGTTCCATGGGGAAGTGGGAGCGCAGGCCTTCGGCCTCCATCAACGGGCCACCAACGCCGATGAAACGAACGTCGGGGTGGCGGGCCTTGATGGCGCGCATCAGGCCTGAACCAAGAATGTCGCCGCTGGCCTCACCTGCGACCAAGGCTACGCAAAGCCGGGCCATGTCAGCGGGTGATGCCGCGGGCGGAATTCACGATCGACTGACGGAACAGCTCGACCTCTGGGTGTTGCGCAGCCAGCTCGGCCAGTTCCTTGAGCGCGTCTTCGACGGTCAGGCCCTGGCGATAGACGATCTTGTAGCAACGGCGCAGCACGTGAATCACCTCGTCACTGAAACCCCGGCGGCGCATGCCTTCGAAGTTCATGCTGCGGGCCTCGGCCGGGCTGCCGAACACGGTGACGAAGGCCGGGACGTCCTTGCCGATCGCCGTACCCATGCCGGAAAACGCGTGAGCACCGATATGGCAGTACTGATGCACCAGGGTGTAACCGGACAGGATCGCCCAGTCACCCACGTGCACGTGGCCGGCCAGGGCCGTATTGTTGACCAGAATGCAGTGGTTGCCGATAACGCTGTCGTGGCCGATGTGGGCATAGGCCATGATCAGGTTGTGGTCGCCCACGGTGGTTTCGGCGCGGTCCTGAATGGTCCCGCGGTGAATGGTCACCCCTTCGCGAAACACATTGTGGTCACCGATGACCAGCCGCGTCGGTTCACCCTTGTACTTGAGGTCCGGGGTGTCTTCGCCGATCGAGGAAAACTGAAAGATACGGTTGTGCTTGCCGATACGGGTCGGCCCTTTGAGCACAACATGCGGGCCGATAACGGTGCCCTCCCCGATTTCTACATCAGGGCCAACGATCGACCAAGGGCCGACCTCGACACCATCGGCCAGTTTGGCCGATGGATCGATAATGGCCCGAGGATCAATCGAATTCATAGGGAGCGTTCCGCGCAGGTGATTTCTGCCGAGCAAACCGGCTTGCCGTCGACCAGGGCGCGGCATTCGAACTTCCAGATCATGCTCTTGCGGCTGAGGAACCTGGCTTCCAGCACCAGTTGGTCACCTGGCAACACCGGCTGACGGAAGCGCAGTTTGTCGGAGCCGACGAAGTAGTACAGGGTGCCATCGGCAGGCTTGGCATCGAGCATCTTGAAGCCAAGGATGCCGGCCGCCTGGGCCATGGCTTCGATGATCAGAACGCCCGGCATGATCGGGTGCGCCGGGAAGTGGCCATTGAAGAACGGCTCGTTGATGCTGACATTCTTGTAGGCACGAATGCTCTGGGCCTCGTAGTCCAGATCCGTCACCCGGTCCACCAGCAGGAACGGGTAACGGTGAGGCAGGTATTCGCGAATCTCGTTGATGTCCATCATTTCGGGGGGGAAGCCTGTAATAAGAATAGGGAGCGCAGGTGCTGACCACACGCTCCTTTTGCAGTCCAAAGAGGAGCCAGCTAGCGACTGTTCACTCTTGCTCAGGGAATGGTATCAGCCTTCTGATGTCGGCTGGCCACCTGAGGTCACGGTATCGACGCGTTTTTCCAGCTGCTGGAGACGCTTGGCCATGTCGTCCAGGTGGCGGATACGCGCGGCGCTCTTGCGCCATTCAGCCAGTGGCTGCATGGCAGTGCCGGAAGAATAGGCACCCGGTTCGGTGATCGAACGGGTCACCATGGTCATGCCGGACACGAAAACGTTATCACAGACATCGATATGACCGACCATGCCGACACCGCCGGCGATGGCGCAATGCTTGCCGATGCGCGTGCTGCCGGAGATGCCGACGCAGGCGGCCATGGCCGTGTGCTCACCGATCTGCACGTTGTGGGCAATCTGGATCTGGTTGTCGAGCTTGACCCCGTCAGCGATCCGCGTGTCCGACAGCGCACCACGGTCAACCGCCGTGTTGACGCCGATCTCCACATCGTCGCCGATGGTCACGCCACCGATCTGGGCGATCTTGCGCCACACGCCCTTCTCGTTGGCAAAGCCGAAGCCTTCACCGCCGATCACGGCACCCGACTGGATGACCACGCGCTTGCCGATGGTCACATCATGGTACAGAGTGACCCGTGGGGCCAGCCAACCACCCTCACCGATCACGCAACGGGCACCGACCACGCAGTGTGCCCCCACGCTGACATTGGCCGCGATGCGCGCACCGCTTTCGATGACCGCGAACGGCCCGATGCTCGCACTGGCATCCACCTGAGCGTCCTCAGCCACCACGGCGCTGGGATGTATACCCGCCACAGCCTTGGGTTTGGGGTCGAACAGGTGGGAAATGCGTGCATAGGCCAGGTACGGATCGGCGACGATCAGTGCATTGCCGGCAAAGCCTTCGGCGTCCGCCGCCTTCAGCAGCACCGCAGCCGCCTGGCTGTTATCCAGGAATTTGCGGTACTGCGGGTTGGCGAGGAAGCTCAACTGGCCGGGGCCAGCCTCCTGCAACGTGGCCAGCCCGGTAATCTGCAGCGCCTCGGGCCCCTTGAGGGTGGCGCCGAGGGCCTCGGCCAGCTGGCCTAGCGTCATGGTCACGGTCATATCAACGGGCTTGGTTCATGCGCTCGATGACTTGGCGGGTGATGTCGTACTGCGGTTTGACATCGATGACCGCGCCACGCTCGAGGACCAGGTCGTAACCGCCTTTCTTGATCACTTCCTCGACAGCGCCATCCAGCTTCGGCTTCAGCTGCTTGAGCATGTCACGGTCAGCAACGGCCTTGGCTTCGTTCAGTTCCTTGGACTGGAACTGGAAGTCACGGGCTTTTTGCTTGAACTCGAGCTCCAGGCGCTCACGCTCCTGCTGCTGCATCTTGTCGCCGCCCTTGATCAGACGGTCCTGGATGCCCTTGGCGCTGCTTTCCAGGCTTTTCAGCTTGGTCAGTTGCGGGCCGAACTTCTTCTCGGCATCCACGGCGTATTTCTTGGCCGCGTCAGATTCCAGCAGGGCCATCTGATAGTTCAGGACGGCAACCTTCATTTCGGCGAAAGCCGGGGTGGCGACCAGCGCCGCGGCCATTACGGCCAGTTGGGTCAACTTACGCACGATGCACTCCTGGATAAACCGTTGTCGTTAAGCGAGGGCCGACCTCAGAAGGTCTGGCCCAGAGAGAATTGGAACACCTGGGTGTCGGCATCGTCCGGCTTCTTGACCGGCATTGCCAGGCTGAAGCTCAGCGGGCCCAGCGCGGTGATCCAGGTCACGCCCAGGCCGACCGAACTGGCCATGCCCGAGAACCCGACCTTCTCGCAATCCGGCTTGTTGCCGCAGTTGGTGTCGAACACGTTGCCCACATCCCAGAACACGGAGGTGCGCAGCGAACGCTGGTCCTTGACGAACGGCAGCGGGAACAGCAGCTCGACACCGCCTTGTACCAGCACGTTGCCACCAAACGGCAACGGATCCTGGTCCGGGTCGGCTATGGTGCCTGGCTTGCCACCGTTGGCCTCGCCGCGGCTTGGGGTACTGCGTGGGCCCAGGCTGCTGTCCTTGAAGCCACGCACCGAGTTGAAGCCACCCGCGAAGTAGTTCTCGTAGAACGGCAGACCCGAGGTGCTGCCGTAACCGTCGCCATAGCCCAGCTCGGTATGCAGGCGCAGGGTGTAGTCGTTGCTGATCGGCTTGAACAGCTGGCCACGGTAGTCGAGCTTGAAGAACGACAGGTCGCTGCCAGGAACGGTAGATTCCAAGGTCAGGCTTTGCGAGTGACCACGGGTCGCCAGCACGCCTTTGTTCAGGGTCGATTCGGACCAGCCGATCGAGGCCTTGAAGTTGAGGAAGCTGTCGCCCTCCTCTTCGAGGAAGTCGAAGATCTCGTCAACGGTGTACTTGCCGGTCTTGATCTTGTCCTGCTGCACGCTCAGGCCATAGGTCAGGCGCGAGGTTTCGCTGATCGGGTAGCCCAGGCTGACACCTGCACCGTAGCTGTCCACCGCGTAGCTGGCCACATCGACGTCGAGGTCGTCGTAGTCGGTGCTGCGGTAGAAGGCGTTATAGCCCAGGCTCACGCCGTCGGCAGTGAAGTAGGGATCGACGAAGCCGAAGTTGTAGCGGGTCTGGTATTCCGAACGGGTCAGGCCGATCGACACCTTGTTACCGGTACCGAGGAAGTTGCTCTGGCTGATCGAACCACCCAGGATCAGGCCGGCGCTCTGGGCGAAACCGACGCTGGCGGTGATCGAGCCGGAAGCCTGCTCTTCGACGCTGTAGTTGACGTCGACCTGGTCGTCGGTGCCCGGCACCGGCGGGGTCTCGACGTTGACTTCCTTGAAGAAGCCCAGGCGCTCCAGACGGGTCTTGGACTGGTCGATCAGGTAGGTCGAGGCCCAGCCGCCTTCCATCTGGCGCATCTCGCGACGCAGCACTTCGTCTTCGGTCTTGGTGTTGCCGCGATAGTTGATGCGGTTGACGTAGGCACGCTTGCCCGGGTCGACCACGAACATGATGTCGACGGTGTGGTCTTCATCGTTCGGCTGCGGCACGCCGTTGACGTTGGCGAAGGTATAGCCTTCGTTACCCAGACGGCGGGTGATCAGTTCGGACGTGGTGGTCATCACCTTGCGCGAGAACACCTGGCCCGGCTGCACCAGCAGCAGCGACTTGACCTGGTCTTCCGGCACTTTCAGGTCACCGGACAGCTTCACGTCGCGAACGGTGTACTTCTCGCCTTCGTTGATGTTGACGGTGATGTAGACGTGCTTCTTGTCTGGCGTGATGGACACCTGGGTAGAGGCGATGTCCATGTTGATGTAGCCGCGGTCCAGGTAGTAGGAACGCAGGCGCTCCAGGTCACCGGAGAGCTTTTCGCGGGCGTACTTGTCGTCGTTCTTGAAGAACGACAGCCAGTTGGTGGTCTTCAGCTCGAACAGCTGCGCCAGGGTCTCGTCGTCGAACACGTTGTTGCCAACGACGTTGATGTGCTGGATGGCAGCGACGGTGCCTTCGTTGATCTTGATCTTCAGCGCCACACGGTTGCGCGGCTGCGGCACCACCTCGGCGTCGACTTCGGCCGAGTAGCGGCCCTGGGCCACGTACTGGCGCTGCAGTTCGTTACGCACGCCTTCGAGGGTGGCACGCTGGAAGATCTCGCCTTCGGCCAGGCCCGATTGCTTCAGGCCCTTCATCAGGTCTTCGGTGCTGATCGCCTTGTTGCCTTCGATCTCGATGCTCGACACCGACGGGCGCTCGACCACGTTGATGATCAGGACATTGCCATCGCGGTTCAGCTGAATGTCCTGGAAGAAACCGGTCTTGAACAGGGAACGGGTCGACTCCACCAGGCGGCGGTCATCGGCCTGATCGCCGACGTTCAGCGGCAAGGCACCGAAGACACTGCCGGCGGAAACCCGCTGCAGGCCATTGACGCGGATATCGGAGATGGTGAAGGACTCGGCGTGAACTTCAGCGATCATCAGTGCGGACATGACCGCAGTTAGCAGCAGACGTTTCATGAAGTCCTTTTATTCCAACTGGCAATAAACAACCCGCCGCGACAACACGGCAGGTTCGCAATTGAGCGAAGCTTTATAGTCGACCCAGATCGTTGATCAGGGCGAGCAACATCACCCCTATGACCAAACTGATACCGATCTGGACCCCCCAACCTTGCACCCGATCCGACAGCGGACGACCGCGCGCCCACTCGACCAGGTAAAACAGCAAATGCCCCCCATCCAGAACCGGAATGGGCAGCAGGTTAAGAACCCCCAGGCTTATGCTCAGGTAGGCCAGGAAATTCAGGAAATCCCCCACGCCGGACTGGGCTGAAGCGCCCGCCACTTTAGCAATGGTTATCGGTCCACTCAAGTTTTTTACCGAGAGCTCCCCGAACAGCATTTTCTTCAGCGATTCAAGGGTCAGGACGCTCATGTTCCAGGTACGCGACAAGCCCTCACCTAGCGCATCCAGCGGGCCGTAGCTGACCTCGCGAAGCATGTTGGCAGGCCATTCGCCACCCTTCACCCCGGCGCCAAGATAGCCGCCGGCCGCCTTGCCCTCGCCCTTGCTGGCCAGGGTCACCGGCACTTCCAGGGCAGCGCCGTCACGCTCCACACGCACCAGCACCTTGGCCTGCGGGCGGGCCCGCACGGCATCGACCACCTGCTGCCACTCGTTCACGGCAACGCCGTCCAGGGCCAGCAGCTTGTCACCGGTTTTCAGGCCGGCAGCGGCAGCCGGCCCCTTCGGATCGATCTCGGCCAGCACCGGCACGATCGCCGGGCGCCAAGGGTGCAGCCCCAGGGACTGGATCGGGTCCGGCTCGTCGGCGCCCTTGAGCCAGCTGTCCAGCCTCACCTGCAACTGGCGCTCGGCGCTCGCGCCCTCTTCGCGCACGCCAACCTGCAAGGTGCCGCTCTCGCCCAGACGACGCACCAGCTGCAGGTTGACCGCGGACCAACCATTGGTCGGCTCGCCATCTATGGAAACAATTTCCTGACCTGCGGTCAGGCCTGCCGAAGCTGCCAGGCTGCCAGCATCGACCGCGCCGATCACCGGACGGATCTGCTGGGTACCCAGCATCGCCAACACCCAGAAGAACAGGATGGCCAACAGGAAGTTGGCAATCGGGCCCGCCGCGACGATGGCAATCCGCTGACGCACCGACTTGCGGTTGAACGACTGCCCGGCCAGCGCCGGCGGCACATCGCCTTCGCGCTCATCGAGCATCTTGACGTAGCCACCCAGCGGGATCGCCGCGACCACGAACTCGGTGCCGTGGCGGTCGTGCCAGCGCAACAGTGGCGTGCCGAAGCCCACCGAGAAGCGCAGCACCTTGACACCGCAGCGGCGCGCCACCCAGAAATGGCCGAATTCATGGAATGTGACCAGCACACCCAAAGCGACGAGGGTGCCGATAATCATGTAGAGCGCTGTCATGTCCATCTCCGAATGATGTTCAGCGGGCCGGCGTCATGCCCAGCCCCCTCGTGAACCGTGGCGGGCTTGCATCAGCGACCGTGACGCCTCAGCCACTCGCGGGAAAGCTCCCGGGCACGCTGGTCGGCGGCGAACACCGCGTCCAGCGACGGCAGCGGTACGACGGGCTCCTGATCGAGCACCTGTTCGATCATACCCGCGATCTCCGGGAAGCGGATACGCCGCTTGAGAAATGCCTCCACCGCCACCTCGTTGGCCGCATTGAGCACGGCCGGCGCGCTGTTGCCGGCTTCGGCAGCCTGCCGCGCCAGGCGCAGGCAAGGGAAGCGCTGTTCGTCGGGCGCCTGGAAATCCAGACGGGCGATGGCGAACAGGTCCAGCGGGGCCACCCCGGAATCGATCCGCTCGGGCCAGGCCAGGGCGTTGGCGATGGGCGTGCGCATGTCCGGGTTACCCAGCTGGGCCAGCACCGAACCGTCGACGTAATCCACCAGCGAGTGAATCACGCTCTGCGGGTGCACCACCACCTCGACCTTGGCCGGTGCGGCATCGAACAGCCAGCAGGCCTCGATCAGTTCCAGGCCCTTGTTCATCATGCTGGCCGAATCCACGGAAATCTTGCGCCCCATGGACCAGTTGGGGTGCGCGCAGGCCTGTTCCGGGGTGACGTCCAGCAGCGCCTCGACCGGCGTCTCACGGAACGGGCCACCGGAAGCGGTGAGCAGGATGCGGCGTACGCCGACGGCGCTCAGGCCGCGCGCGTAGTCGCCTGGCATGCACTGGAAGATCGCGTTGTGCTCGCTGTCGATCGGCAGCAGCACGGCGCCACTGCGCCGCACCGCGTCCATGAACAGCGCGCCGGACATGACCAGCGCTTCCTTGTTGGCCAGCAGCACCTTCTTGCCCGCCTCGACCGCCGCCAGGGTGGGACGCAGGCCGGCGGCGCCAACGATGGCCGCCATCACCGCGTCCACTTGCGCCGCCGACGCCACCTGGCACAGTCCGGCCTCGCCTTCCAGCACTTCGGTGGCGCAGCCCGCCGCAGCCAGGCCTTCACGCAGCTGCGCAGCCGCTTCGGCGCCAGGCACCACGGCAAAGGCCGGGCGGTGGCGCAGACACAGGGCCAGCAACGCGTCGATACGCGAATAGCCGCTCAGGGCGAACACCTGGTAACGGTCAGGATGGCGCGCAATCACATCCAGCGTGCTCAGGCCGATCGAGCCGGTGGCCCCGAGCACGGTAATACGCTGGGGACGACTCACATCACACCCCATTCGGCCGCCCACAACAGCACGGCGAAAATCGGGATCGCCGCGGTCAGGCTGTCGATGCGGTCGAGCACCCCGCCGTGGCCGGGCAGCAGGTTGCTGCTGTCCTTGATGCCGGAGCGGCGCTTGAACATGCTTTCGGTCAGGTCACCGACCACCGAAGACATGACCAGCAGCGCAGCGCCGAGCAAACCGAGGAGGATCTGGCCGATACCCCAATCACGGCTGATGCCAACCACCAGGGTAATCACCAGGCTGACCGCCAGGCCGCCATACACGCCTTCCCAGCTCTTGCCCGGGCTGACCTGCGGCGCCAGCTTGCGCTTGCCGAAGGCCCGGCCAGAGAAGTACGCGCCAATATCGGCGGCCCATACCAGCACCATGACCGACAGGATCAGCCAGTTACCCAGCGGCCAGTGCTTGAGCAGCACCAGCCCCTGCCAGGCAGGCAGCAGGACCAGCAGGCCGATCAGCAGCCGACAGGCGGCACTGGCCCACAGTTCGCTGCTGCGCGGGTAGGTGAGCACCAGCCAGGTGGCCAGCCCCCACCAGATCACGGCAGCACCCAGCACCCAAGGCGCCAGCTCCGGAAGGATATACAGCAGCATCAGCGCGCCGGCGACCACCACGGCATAAGCGATGCGCAGCGGCTGGGCCATCAGCCCGGCCAGACGCGCCCACTCCCAGGCGCCGAGGGTCACCACGAAGCCGATGAACAGGGCGAAATCCCCACCGTTGAGCAGGAAGAAGCCACCCAGCGCGATCGGCAGCAGGATCAGCGCGGTAATGATGCGTTGTTTAAGCATTAAGCACGAGCTCCAGCCTCGACCTGCTCGCTGGTCTTACCGAAGCGGCGCTGGCGCGAAGCGAAATCGGCCAGGGCGTTGCGCATGGCCTCGTGTTTGAAGTCCGGCCAGTACAGGTCGGAGAAGTACAGCTCGGCGTAAGCCAGCTGCCACAACAGAAAGTTGCTGATGCGATGCTCGCCACCGGTGCGAATGCACAGGTCCGGCAGCGGCAGCTCACCGGTCGCCAGGCAGGTCTGCAGCAGGCCCGGGGTAATGTCTTCCGGGCGCAGGTGCCCGGCTTGCACTTCCCGCGCCAGCCGCTGGGCAGCCTGGGCGATGTCCCACTGGCCACCATAGTTGGCCGCGATCTGCAGGATGAAGCGGTTGTTTCCGGCAGTCAGCGCCTCGGCCTCGCGCATGGCAGCCTGCAGCTCGGGATGGAAACGCGAACGATCGCCGATGATACGCAGGCTGATGTTGTTCTCGTTGAGGCGCCTGGCCTCGCGGCGCAGGGCCGAGAAGAACAGCTCCATCAGCGCACCGACCTCTTCGGCGGGGCGCTGCCAGTTCTCGCTGGAGAAGGCGAACAGGGTCAACACCTCGACCCCGGACTCGGCACAGACTTCGATGACCGCGCGAACGGCGTCGACACCCGCCTTGTGGCCAGCAACGCCGGGCAGCAGGCGCTTTTTCGCCCAGCGGTTGTTGCCATCCATGATGATCGCGACATGACGCGGCACCGAGGACGGCACCGCTGGCTTGGTCTTTTCCATTAAAAAACCCCGGCCTTAGACGGCCATCAGGTCCTTTTCCTTGGCTTTGAAGGCGGCATCGACTTCGGCAACGTACTTGTCGGTCAGCTTCTGGATCTCGTCAGCGGCGCGACGTTCTTCGTCTTCGCTGATTTCCTTGTCCTTGGTCAGCTTCTTCAGGTCGGCCAGGGCATCGCGGCGTACGTTGCGCACGGCCACCTTGGCATCCTCGGCAACGCCGCTGGCCTGCTTGGTGTAGCCCTTGCGGGTTTCCTCGGTCAGGGCCGGCATCGGCACACGGATGGTGGTGCCGGCGCTGGACGGGTTCAGGCCCAGGTCGGAGGTGAGGATGGCCTTCTCGATGGCGGCGCTGAGGTTCTTGTCGTGGGCGACGATCTTCAGGGTGCGGGCATCTTCGACGGTGATCGCGGCCACCTGGTTCAGCGGCATCTCGCTGCCCCAGGCCGTGACCTTGACGCTGTCCAGGATGCTGGGGTGGGCGCGACCGGTGCGGATTGCCGCGAGGTTGCGAGCCAGGGCCTCGAGGGACTTGGTCATGCGCTCCTGCGCGTCTTTCTTGATGTCGTTGATCATGCTTGGCCTTCCTCGATCAAAGTGCCTTCAGCGCCACCCACCACGATGTTCAGCAGGGCGCCAGGCTTGTTCATGTTGAATACCCGCAATGGCATCTTGTGGTCACGGCACAGGCAGATTGCGGTCAGGTCCATCACGCCCAGCTTGCGATCCAGGACCTCGTCGTAGGTCAGGTGATCGAACTTCTCGGCATGCGGGTCCTTGAATGGATCGGCAGTGTACACGCCATCGACCTTGGTCGCTTTCAGCACCACGTCGGCATCGATTTCGATGGCGCGCAGGCAGGCCGCGGAGTCGGTGGTGAAGAACGGGTTGCCGGTACCGGCGGAGAAAATTACCACATCCCCAGAGTTGAGGTGACGAATAGCTTTGCGGCGGTCGTAATGATCGGTGACACCGACCATGGAAATGGCCGACATGACCAGGGCCGGGATGTTCGAGCGCTCCAGCGCGTCGCGCATGGCCAGGGCGTTCATCACGGTAGCCAGCATGCCCATGTGGTCACCGGTGACGCGGTCCATGCCGGCGGCACTGAGCGCGGCGCCGCGGAACAGGTTGCCACCGCCGATCACCAGGCCGACCTGGACACCGATCCCGACCAGCTGGCCGACTTCAAGGGCCATGCGATCCAGCACTTTCGGGTCGATCCCGAAGTCTTCCGAGCCCATCAGGGCCTCGCCGCTAAGTTTGAGCAAAATGCGTTTATAGCGAGGTTGGCGACCACTCACCTGCTGAGCCATTGCGAGTCTCTCCTGCGGCGTACTTTTAGAAAATTCGTGCGAGCCGTTTTCGGCTTGCTAACTGTAGCGTGGCACCGTTTGGGTGCCAGCGGCGCCGGGTTTTCATAAACCCTTTGCCGTTTTGACAAAGAGGCTGCGCGCGTGAGCGGGCAGCCTCTTCGGGGCGACAGACGGGGCTGTCTTACTGCTTGGCAGCAGCTACCTGAGCGGCAACTTCAGCAGCGAAGTCGTCGACTGGCTTCTCGATGCCTTCGCCAACCTTGAAGTAGGTGAAGGAAACGATTTCAGCGCCGGCTTTCTTGGCCAGCTCGCCAACTTTGACTTCTGGGTTCATGACGAAGGCTTGCTCTTTCAGCGAGGCTTCGGCTTTGAACTTGGTGATACGACCGTTGATCATGTTCTCAACGATGTTTTCCGGCTTGCCGGCGATCTTGTCAGCGTTCAGCTGCAGGAAGACGCCCTTCTCGCGCTCGATGGCCTCGGCGGAGATTTCCGACGAATCCAGGAACTCTGGGTTCGAAGCTGCAACGTGCATGGCGATGTTCTTGGCCAGCTCGACGTCGCCGCCTTTCAGGACAACGACAGCACCGATCTTGTTGCCGTGCAGGTAGGCGCCGACAACGTCACCCTCAACGCGCACCAGGCGACGGATGTTGACGTTTTCGCCGCACTTGGCAACCAGGGCTTCACGAGCCGACTCACGCGAGGCGATCAGCGGAGCAGCGTCGGTCAGCTTCTGGGCGAAGGCTTCTTCCAGGCTTTCGGCCACGAAGTTCTTGAAGTCGTCTTGCAGAGCCAGGAAGTCGGTCTGCGAGTTCACTTCCAGCAGGACGGCGGCTTTGCCGTCGGTCTTGACGGCGATAGCGCCTTCAGCAGCGACGTTGCCAGCCTTCTTGGCGGCCTTGATGGCGCCCGAGGCACGCATGTCGTCAATGGCTTTTTCGATGTCGCCGCCGGCCTTTTCCAGGGCCTTCTTGCAATCCATCATGCCTTCGCCGGTACGCTCGCGCAGTTCTTTGACCAGCGCTGCAGTAATTGCTGCCATTTCAAAATCCTCTTGGAAAGTTTTTCAACCATTCCACCCGTTCGTCACGGGCGTTAAATTCTGCAAATCCGCTGTGTTTGTCTCAGCGGGCCCATGATGCGGGGCCGATGCTGACAGCAGGATTTCAAGGTGGCAAAAAGGGGGCAGAGCCCCCTTTTCGCGTGCCAAGTCGACGCTAGCGTCTAATTACTCAGCAGCAGGTGCAGCCGCTTCTTCAGCGTAGACTTCGGTGCCACCGGCAACGTTGTTGCGGCCGCGGATGACTGCGTCAGCCATCGAAGTCATGTACAGCTCGATAGCGCGGATGGCGTCATCGTTACCTGGGATGATGTAGTCAACACCTTCTGGGCTGCTGTTGGTATCGACAACGCCGATAACCGGGATGCCCAGCTTGTTGGCTTCGGTGATCGCGATGCGCTCGTGATCAACGTCGATCACGAACAGAGCGTCAGGCAGACCGCCCATGTCTTTGATACCGCCCAGGCTGCGATCCAGTTTTTCCAGGTCGCGGGAGCGCATCAGGGCTTCTTTCTTGGTCAGCTTGGCGAAAGTGCCGTCTTCGGCCTGGGTTTCCAGGTCGCGCAGACGCTTGATCGAAGCGCGGATGGTCTTGTAGTTGGTCAGCATGCCGCCCAACCAACGGTGGTCAACGTACGGCGAACCGCAACGAGCAGCTTGCTCGGCGACGATCTTGCCAGCGGAACGCTTGGTGCCGACGAACAGGATCTTGTTCTTGCCCTGGGCCAGGCGCTCTACGAACGACAGAGCGTCGTTGAACATCGGCAGGGTTTTTTCCAGGTTGACGATGTGGATCTTGTTGCGCGCGCCGAAAATGTACTTGCCCATTTTCGGGTTCCAGTAACGGGTCTGGTGGCCGAAGTGCACACCGGCCTTCAGCATATCGCGCATGTTGACTTGGGACATGATAGTTCCTTGGTAAGTCGGGTTGGGCCTCCACGTATCCCAATGACCAACCCGCGAATTCTGCAACTCGGGGCACCCAGGTCATCGTGTCGACACGTGTGTGGGTTTAAGTGCTGACGGGGTCGTCCCCGAAAGCGGCGCATTTTATACCACAGACTGCGGCCGAACGGAACCCGCGTACTGTTGCGTCCGTCAGCGGCTTTTGCAGCACCCCGGCTTTCGCGCCAGAATGCCAGTTCATGGATGGCAGCTTTCAGAGCAGTTGGGGCCGCTGCGCGCCCCATCGCCGGCAAGCCAGCTCCCACAAGCGTAATACTATTCCTGTGGGAGCTGGCTTGCCGGCGATGGACTGCGCAGCAGTCCCAATTCTCCACCCGTATCCCGCCCGATCGGCGCCCTGCTCTGCTAGAATCCGGCCTTTCCCGTTTGTTCGCGCCGTTTACGGCGCCGTAGAGAGCCTGTAATGACCGTCACCATCAAGACCGCAGAAGACATCGAGAAGATGCGCATCGCCGGCCGTCTGGCCGCCGAAGTGCTGGAAATGATCGAAGAGCACGTCAAGCCCGGGGTCACCACCGAAGCGCTCGACCGCCTGTGCCATGACTACATCGTCAACGTTCAGCAGGCGATCCCGGCACCGCTCAACTACAAGGGCTACCCGAAGTCGATCTGCACCTCGATCAACCATGTGGTCTGCCACGGCATCCCCAACGACAAGCCGCTCAAGGACGGTGACACGCTGAACATCGACGTCACCGTGATCAAGGACGGCTACCACGGCGACACCAGCCGCATGTTCCATGTCGGCAACGTGCCGGTATGGGCCGAGCGCCTGTCCAAGGTCACCCAGGAGTGCATGTACAAGGCCATCGAACTGGTCAGGCCGGGCTGCCGCCTGGGCGACATCGGCGAAGTGATCCAGAAGCATGCGGAAAAGAACGGCTTCTCGGTGGTACGCGAATTCTGCGGTCACGGCATCGGCAAGGTGTTCCACGAAGAACCACAGATCCTGCACTACGGCCGCGCCGGCACCGGCATGGAACTGAAGGAAGGCATGACCTTCACCATCGAACCGATGATCAACCAGGGCAGGGCCGATACCAAGGTGCTGGGCGACGGCTGGACCGCCATCACCAAGGACCGCAAGCTCTCGGCGCAGTGGGAACACACCCTGGTGGTCACCGCGACCGGCTACGAGATCTTCACCCTGCGCAAGGACGACACCATCCCGCGCACCTCGGCCTGACCGCACTCCGACAGGCCACCCCACGACAGGAACGTGACGCGATGCCCCAGGTGGACCCCGAGCTGTTCGACCGTGGCCAGTTCCAGGCGGAACTGGCCCTCAAGGCAAGCCCCATCGCCGCCTTCAAGAAGGCCATCCGCCAGGCTGGCGAGGTGCTCGACAGGCGTTTTCGCAGCGGCAGCGACATCCGCCCGCTGATCCAGGCGCGCGCCTGGCTCGTCGACAACATCCTGCAACAGGCCTGGAACCAGTTCGACTGGGGCGACCACAGCGGCATCGCCCTGGTCGCCGTCGGTGGTTACGGGCGCGGCGAACTGCACCCGCACTCGGACATCGACCTGCTGATTCTGCTGGGCGCCGCCGAGCACGAGCAGTACCGCGACGCCATCGAACGGTTCCTCACCTTGCTGTGGGACATCGGCCTGGAAGTGGGCCAGAGCGTGCGCACCGTCGACGAATGCGCCGAGCAGGCCCGCGCCGACCTGACGGTGATCACCAACCTGATGGAAAGCCGCACCATCGCCGGCCCCGAGGCCCTGCGCCAGCGCATGCTGGAGGTGACCAGCACCGCGCACATGTGGCCGAGCAAGGACTTCTTCCTGGCCAAGCGCGCCGAACTCAAGGCCCGCCACCACAAGTACAACGACACCGAATACAACCTCGAGCCCAATGTCAAAGGCTCGCCCGGTGGCCTGCGCGATATCCAGACCGTGCTGTGGGTGGCCCGCCGCCAGTACGGCACCCTCAACCTGCATGCGCTGGCCGGCGAAGGTTTTTTGCTGGAAAGCGAGAACGAGCTGCTGGCCTCGTCCCAGGACTTTTTGTGGAAGGTGCGCTACGCCCTGCACATGCTGGCCGGGCGCGCCGAGGACCGCCTGCTGTTCGACCACCAGCGCAGCATCGCCGCGCTGCTGGGCTACAGCGACGACAACCCCAAGCGGGCGATCGAGCAGTTCATGCAGCAGTACTACCGGGTGGTGATGAGCATCAGCCAGCTGTGCGACCTGATCATCCAGCACTTCGAGGAGGTGATCCTCGCCGATGACGACAGCGGCACCACCCAGCCGCTGAATGCGCGCTTCCGCCTGCATGATGGCTATATAGAAGCCACCAGGCCGAACGTGTTCAAGCGCACGCCGTTCGCCATGCTGGAAATCTTCGTGCTGATGGCCCAGCACCCCGAGATCAAGGGCGTACGTGCCGACACCGTGCGCCTGCTGCGTGAACACCGCCACCTGATCGACGACACGTTCCGCACCGATATCCGCAATACCAGCCTGTTCATCGAGCTGTTCAAGTGCGAAATCGGCATCCACCGCAACCTGCGGCGGATGAACCGCTACGGCATCCTCGGCCGCTACCTGCCGGAGTTCGGCCTGATCGTCGGGCAGATGCAGCACGACCTGTTCCACATCTATACGGTCGATGCGCACACCCTCAACCTCATCAAGCACCTGCGCAAGCTGCAATACACGCCGGTGTCCGAGAAATTCCCGCTGGCCAGCAAGCTCATGGGCCGCCTGCCCAAGCCCGAGCTGATCTACCTCGCCGGCCTGTACCACGACATCGGCAAGGGCCGCCAGGGCGACCATTCCGAGCTGGGCGCGGTGGATGCGCAGAAGTTCTGCGAACGCCACCAGTTGCCGGCCTGGGACAGCCGGCTGATCGTCTGGCTGGTGCAGAACCACCTGGTGATGTCGACCACCGCTCAGCGCAAGGACCTGTCCGACCCGCAGGTAATCAACGATTTTGCCCTGCACGTGGGCGATGAGACGCGCCTGGACTACCTGTACGTGCTGACCGTGGCCGACATCAACGCCACCAACCCCAGCCTGTGGAACTCGTGGCGGGCCAGCCTGCTGCGCCAGCTGTATACCGAGACCAAGCGCGCCCTGCGCCGTGGCCTGGAAAACCCGCTGGACCGCGAGGAGCAGATTCGCCAGACCCAGTCGGCGGCGCTGGACATCCTGGTGCGCGAGGGCACCGACCCGGACGACGTCGAGCAGCTGTGGTCGCAGCTGGGCGATGACTACTTCCTCAAGCACAACGCCGCCGATGTGGCCTGGCACAGTGATGCGATTCTCCAGCAGCCGGCCGATGGCGGGCCGCTGGTGCTGATCAAGGAAACCACCCAGCGCGAGTTCGAAGGTGGCACGCAGATCTTCATCTACGCCCCCGACCAGCACGACTTCTTTGCCGTGACGGTGGCCGCCATGTCGCAGCTGAACCTGAACATTCATGATGCGCGGATCATCACCTCGAGCAGCCAGTTCACCCTCGACACCTACATCGTGCTGGACAACGACGGCGGCTCGATTGGCGACAACCCGCAGCGGGTCAGGCAGATTCGCGACGGCCTGACCGAAGCGCTGCGCAACCCCGAGGACTACCCGACCATCATCCAGCGCCGGGTACCGCGGCAATTGAAGCACTTCGACTTCCCGCCGCAGGTGACCATTCTCAACGATGCCCAGCGGCCGGTGACCATCCTCGAAATCACCGCGCCCGATCGCCCAGGCCTGCTGGCCCGGCTGGGGCGGATCTTCCTCGAGTTCGACCTGTCGCTGCAGAACGCCAAGATCGCCACCCTTGGCGAGCGGGTGGAAGACGTGTTCTTCATCACCGATGCCGACAACCAGCCGCTGTCCGACCCACAGCTGTGCAGCCGCCTGCAGGAAGCCATCGTCCAGCAGCTGCAGGCCGGCCAGGCCAGTGATGCCAGCCCGACCCGCGTGACTTTTTAACGATTAGACGATTGACGAGACCTTGCGCCGATGAACCATGCCTTGACCCAGCTTCAGCCCTACCCGTTCGAGAAACTGCGCGCCCTGCTGGGCAGCGTGAAACCGACGGCGGACAAACGCGCCATCGCCCTGTCGATCGGTGAGCCGAAGCACGAATCGCCGGCGTTCGTCGCCCAGGCCATGGCCGACAACCTCGACAAGCTGGCGGTGTACCCGAGCACCCTCGGCCTGCCAGCCCTGCGCCAGGCCATCGGCCAGTGGTGCGAACGGCGCTTCGGCGTGCCGGCCGGCTGGCTGGATGCCGACCGCCACATCCTGCCGGTCAATGGTACCCGTGAGGCGCTGTTCGCCTTCACCCAAGCCGTGGTCAACCGCGCCGATGACGGCCTGGTGGTCAGCCCCAACCCGTTCTACCAGATCTACGAAGGCGCGGCCCTGCTGGCCGGTGCCACCCCGCATTACCTGCCCTGCCTGGAAGACAACGGCTTCAACCCGGACTTCGATGCCGTACCGGCCGAGGTGTGGAAGCGCTGCCAGATCCTGTTCCTGTGCTCGCCGGGCAACCCGACCGGCGCGCTGGTGCCGATGGACACCCTGAAGAAGCTGATTGCGCTGGCCGATGAGCACGACTTCGTGATCGCCGCCGACGAGTGCTACAGCGAGCTGTACTTCGACGAAGACGCGCCGCCACCGGGCCTGCTGAGCGCCTGCGCCGAACTCGGCCGCAGCGATTTTGCGCGCTGCGTGGTGTTCCACAGCCTGTCCAAGCGCTCCAACCTGCCGGGCCTGCGTTCGGGCTTCGTCGCCGGTGACGCGTCGATCATCAAGCCGTTCCTGCTGTACCGCACCTACCACGGCTGCGCCATGCCGGTACAAACCCAGCTGGCCAGTATCGCCGCCTGGCAGGACGAGGCGCATGTGCGTGAGAACCGTGACCAGTACCGCGCCAAGTACGACGCGGTGCTGGAAATCCTGCAGCCGGTGCTGGATGTGCAGCGCCCGGATGGCAGTTTCTACCTATGGGCCAAGGTGCCAGGTGGCGATGCCGAGTTCACCCGTGACCTGTTCGAAGCCCAGCATGTGACGGTGGTGCCAGGCTCGTACCTGTCGCGTGAAGTGGACGGCGTGAACCCCGGCGCCGGGCGTGTGCGCATGGCACTGGTCGCACCGCTGGCCGAGTGCATCGAGGCTGCGCAGCGGATTCGCGAATTCTTGCAGAACCGCTGATAGCCCCATTCGCGGGCATGCCCGCTCCCACACCTGAAAGCTGTGCAATATCTGTGGGAGCGGGCGTGCCCGCGAACGGCCTTGAACCGGTCTACCGGACCTGCCCCAGGTTCGCCTCACTCATGTCCAGCTCACCCAGCACCTGCCGCACCACCTCATCCCCCACCAGATGCTGGCGATGCAGGTTGTACAGTTCCAGCCGCTGTGCCCGCAGCGCCCGCAAGCGCAAGCGCCGCTCCAGCAGGTCCATCTGCTGTGCCAGGGCCTTGGCTTCGGCCGTGTCGTTGTAACTGTCCAGCTCGTCCCGGTATTCGGCCATCAGTCGCGCTTTAAGCTCAGTCGCCAGGGTCGCCTGTGCGGCATCTTGCGGCGCCGCACTGTCGATCACTTCCTCTGCCTCCAGGGCATGGATCGCCGCCTCCGCAGTGCGCCGCCAAGCCTCCTGCACTTCCTGATGCAGGCGCTCGTCCGGGCTCCTGGTCACCCCACGCAGCAGCAGCGGCAGGGCGACACAGGCACCGATCAACGACAGCAGGATCACCCCGGCGGCAATGAAGATCAGCAGGTCCCGCTCCGGGAAGGCCTTGCCCGCCCCCATCAGCAACGGGATCGACATCACACCGGCCAAGGTCACCGCACCGCGCACCCCGCCGAGGGTCAGCAGCCAGCAGGAACGCGCGGTCGGCATCAGCACCAGCGCCGGCTTGCCGCGCCAGCGGCGCACCACGCCGATCGAACGCCAGATGCTCTGCACCCAGACGAAGCGCAGCAGGATCAACGCGGCAAAGATCGCCAGCACATCCAGGCAGCGCCAGGCCAGGGTCGGCCACACAGTAGCTTCGTGGCTGACCACCGCCTTGATGATGTCCGGCAGTTGCAGGCCCAGCAGCAGGAAGATCAGGCCGTTGAAGGCGAACTCCAGCAGCGACCAGACGCTGCGGTTGAGCAGGCGGGTGCTGGTCTGCCGGGGCAACAGGTCGAGCCAGCTCTGCATCATGCCGGCCGCTACCGCCGAGAGGATGCCCGACACCCCCAGGCGCTCGGCCAGCACATAGGCAGCGAACGGCAACAACAGCATGAACACCACGTGGGTGGCAGGGTCATCCCAGCCACGGGCGATCATCCAGGCGCGCAGGCGGCCGATCAGCCAGCTCAGGGCCACGCCCACCGCCAGGCCGCCGAGGGCGACCAGGACAAAGCTGAAGCTGGCATCGGCCAGCGAGAACGCCCCGGTGATGGCTGCGGCCAGGGCAAACTTGAAGGTCACCAGGCCCGTGGCGTCGTTCATCAGCGCTTCGCCCTGCAGCATGTGCATCAGCGGTGTCGGCAGACGGTCCTGGGTAATTGCCGACACCGCCACGGCATCGGTCGGCGACAACACGGCGGCCAAGGCGAAGGCCACCGGCAACGGGATGCTCGGCATCAGCCAGTGGATGAAGTAGCCGGCGCCGACCACGGTGAACAGCACCAGGCCCACGGCCAGCGCCACCACTGGCCCGCGAATGCGCCACAGTTCACGCTTGGGGATGCGCCAGCCGTCGGCGAACAGCAGTGGCGGCAGGAACAGGAACAGGAACAACTCAGGGTCCAGGGCCACATGCAGGCCCAGCGTCGGCCAGGCCAGCAAGGCACCAGCGGCAATCTGCACCAGCGGCAAGGGCAGCGGGATCATGCGACCGACCAGCTTCGACACGCTGACCAGCGTCAGCAGGATGAGAACGGTGTAGGCGGACTGCATCCGGGAAAGCTTCCTTTGTGAACCATAAACGACAACAGGGCGAAACATCGCCATTGAAACAATATGTTAGCGGTGCTTGGCGATTGCGGGCCGCTGCACGATAGTCGCAGGTGGCTGGGGAATATGTAACATGATGATACTTCGGTTGGGGGCGTGGGCCTGCCGTCAGTCTTGCAGCGCCTATGAGACCGAGCGATATCGCGTCGTACAAACAAGGCGGTCGCGCGCGCTTGGCACAGGATGGACTGGCCCGAAACAAATGTGGGAGCGGCCTTGCGTCGCGATGCGCCGCGCGGGCGGCGCTCGATCTCACAGGCGCTGCAAGACTCAAGGCAAGCACACCCGTGGCGCTCACAACTTCGTTCCCGCATAATCCCGCGACTGAAATCGGAAAACGGAGAGATTGGGGCAGCCTGTGATCCCCAATGCGCACAATGACCTACACGCTCTACGGCATCAAAGCCTGTGACACCATGAAAAAGGCACGTACCTGGCTCGACGACCAGGCCATCGCCTACGAATTCCATGACTACAAGACCCAAGGCATCGACCGTGACAGCCTGAACCGCTGGTGCGACGAACACGGCTGGGAAGTCATCCTCAACCGTGCCGGCACCACCTTCCGCAAGCTGGACGACGCCAGCAAGGCCGACCTCGATCAGGCCAAGGCCGTCGAACTGATGCTGGCCCAGCCGTCGATGATCAAGCGCCCGGTGCTCGACCTTGGCGCGCGTACCCTGGTGGGTTTCAAGCCTGACCTGTACGCCGCTGCCCTGGCCTGAGCTTCTACCCTATTTCGCACGAGGTAATCACATGTCCAATACCCTGTTCAGCCTGGCCTTCGGTGTCGGCTCCCAGAACCGCCAGGGCGCCTGGCTGGAAGTGTTCTACGCACAACCGCTGCTCAACCCGAGCGTCGAACTGATCGCCGCGGTCGCCCCTGTTCTCGGTTACCAGGGTGGCAACCAGGCCATCGCCTTCAGCAACGCCCAGGCCGCCCAGCTGGCCGAAGCCGTGAAGGGCGTGGACGCCGCCCAGGCCGCGCTGCTGACCCGCCTGGCCGAAAGCCACAAGCCGCTGGTCGCCACCCTGCTGGCCGAAGACGCCGCGCTGACCTCGACCCCAGAGGCCTACCTCAAGCTGCACCTGCTGTCGCACCGCCTGGTCAAGCCGCACGGCGTGAGCCTGGCCGGCATCTTCCCGCTGCTGCCGAACGTGGCCTGGACCAACCAGGGCGCGGTCGACCTGGCCGAACTGGCCGAGCTGCAACTGGAAGCGCGCCTGAAAGGCGAGCTGCTGGAAGTGTTCTCGGTGGACAAGTTCCCGAAAATGACCGACTACGTGGTCCCGGCCGGCGTGCGTATCGCCGACACCGCCCGTGTGCGCCTGGGCGCCTACATCGGCGAAGGCACCACCATCATGCACGAAGGCTTCGTCAACTTTAACGCTGGCACCGAAGGCCCGGGCATGATCGAAGGCCGCGTTTCCGCTGGCGTATTCGTCGGCAAGGGCTCGGACCTGGGCGGCGGCTGCTCGACCATGGGCACCCTGTCCGGTGGCGGCAACATCGTCATCAAGGTCGGCGAAGGCTGCCTGATCGGCGCCAACGCCGGTATCGGCATCCCGCTGGGCGACCGCAACACCGTCGAAGCCGGCCTGTACATCACCGCCGGCACCAAGGTGAACCTGCTGGACGAGCACAACGAGCTGGTCAAAGTGGTCAAGGCCCGCGACCTGGCCGGCCAGACCGACCTGCTGTTCCGCCGCAACTCGCTGAACGGCGCGGTGGAGTGCAAGACCCACAAGTCGGCCATCGAGCTGAACGAGGCGCTGCACGCGCACAACTGAGAACCCTCGGCGGTTTGAAGTGTTAAGATCGGGTCTGGCGCCAAGGTGCCAGACCCGATTTTCATTCCAGGCCCCGCGACCATGTTCCAGCCCTCCCCCTGGCGTGCCGATTTCCCCGCCATCGCCGCCCTGCAACGGCAGCACCAGACCTACCTGGACAGCGCCGCCACCACCCAGAAGCCGCAAGCCCTGCTCAATGCCCTGAGCCATTACTACGGGCATGGCGCAGCCAACGTGCACCGTGCCCAGCACTTGCCCGGCGCACTGGCGACCCAGGCCTTCGAAACCAGCCGCGACAAGGTCGCCGCCTGGCTCAACGCCGCGCAATCAGGGCAGATCATCTTCACCCATGGCGCCACCTCGGCGCTTAACTTGCTGGCCTATGGCCTGGAGCACCGCTTCGAAGCCGGTGACGAAATCGCCGTCAGTGCCCTGGAGCACCATGCCAACCTGCTGCCCTGGCAACAACTGGCGCAGCGACGCAACCTGCGCCTCGTGGTGCTGCCGCTGGACGCCCATGGCCGCATCGACCTGGAGCAGGCGCTACAGCTGATCGGCCCACGCACCCGGGTGCTGGCGGTCAGCCAGCTGTCCAACGTGCTGGGTACCTGGCAGCCGCTGCCGGCGCTGCTGGCGCATGCCCGCGCCCAAGGCGCGCTGACCGTGATCGACGGCGCCCAGGGCGTGGTGCATGGGCGCCATGATGTGCAGCAACTGGGTTGCGACTTCTATGTGTTCTCCAGCCACAAGCTGTACGGCCCGGAAGGCGTTGGCGTGCTGTATGGCCGCAGCCAGGCGCTGACGCTGCTGCGCCACTGGCAGTTCGGTGGCGAAATGGTGCAACTGGCCGAATACCAGAGCGCCAGCTTTCGCCCGGCCCCGTTGGGCTTTGAGGCCGGCACCCCACCAATTGCCGGGGTGATTGGCCTGGGCGCGACCCTGGATTACCTGGCCAGCCTGGATGCGCAGGCAGTCGAAGCCCATGAAACCCGGCTGCACCAGCACCTGCTGGGCGGCCTGGCGGATCGCGAGGGCGTGCGCATTCTCGGCACGCCACAGGCGGCCCTTGCCAGTTTCGTCATCGAAGGGGTGCACAACGCCGACATCGCCCACCTGCTGACCGAGCAAGGCATTGCCGTGCGTGCCGGGCATCACTGTGCCATGCCGCTGTTGCAAGGCCTGGGCCTGGAGGGCGCGATCCGGGTGTCGTTGGCGCTGTATAGCGACAGCGATGACTTGCAGCGTTTCTTCGAGGCGCTGGATCAAGGCCTGGAGTTGCTGCGATGAGCCTGTCGCAACAGGCATGCCAGGCGCTTGAAGCTTTCGCGCAGAGCAAAGGCTGGGAGCAGCGCGCACGGCTGCTGATGCAATGGGGCGACCGCCTGGAACCGCTGACTGACGCCGAAAAGACCGAGGCCAACCGGGTGCATGGCTGTGAAAGCCTGGTCTGGCTGGTGGCCGAGCATGTCGAAGGGCTGTGGCGGTTCAAGGCCAGCAGTGATGCGCGTCTGCTGCGTGGGCTGCTGGCGCTGTTGCTGGTGCGGGTGCAAGGGCTGGCCAGTGACGAGCTGGCCGCGATCGACCTGCGGGCGTGGTTCACACAGCTGGGGCTGGAGCGGCAACTGTCGCCGTCGCGCAGCAACGGGCTGCATGCGGTGTTGCAGCGGATGGCGCAACTGGCGTCCAACCGCTGATTCAGCGTTGGCTTCTTCGCGGGCTTGCCCGCTCCCACAGGCCCCGCTGTAGCTGTGGGAGCGGGCAAGGCCGGGAAGAACCCGACGCGGTCTATTCAGGCCTGACCCGTTCCGAAGGCCGCCGCGCACCGGCGACCAGCTTCTCCACCGCCTTGCTCGCCGCCACCATGCCAAACGTCGCGGTCACCATCATTACCGCGCCAAAACCACCCGAGCAGTCCAGGCGCACACCTTCACCGACGAAGCTTTTTTGCAGGCAGACACTGCCATCGCCCTTGGGATAACGCAGCTGCTCACTGGAAAACACACACGGCACGCCATAGTTGCGGCTGACATTGCGCGAGAAGTTGTAATCACGGCGCAGGGTGGAACGCACCCGCGAAGCCAGCGGGTCGTTGAAGGTCTTGTTCAGGTCGGCGATCTGGATTTGCGTCGGGTCGATCTGCCCGCCGGCACCACCGGTGGTGACCACGGCAATCTTGCGCCGCCGGCACCAGGCGATCAGCGCAGCCTTGGCCATGACGCTGTCGATGCAGTCGATCACGCAGTCCAGGTGCTCGGTGATGTACTCGGCCATGGTGTCGCGGGTGACGAAGTCGGCCACCGCATGCACCGTGCACGCCGGGTTGATCGCCCGCAGGCGCTCGGCCATGACCTCGACCTTGGGCCGCCCCACCTGCCCTTCCAGGGCATGGGCCTGGCGGTTGGTGTTGCTGACGCAGACGTCGTCCAGGTCGAACAGGGTGATTTCGCCCACGCCGCTGCGGGCCAGCGCTTCGGCCGCCCACGAGCCAACCCCGCCAATACCGACCACGGCCACATGGGCCTGGCCCAGACGCTGCAGCCCCTGGTCGCCATACAGCCGGGCAACGCCGGCGAAGCGTGGATCTTCTGTGCTCATGCTCATACCCCAAAAAACCGGCGCGCAGTATACGCCAGCGGGCTCACCGCCTGCATCGTTAGGAAAGAGCCTACGAACCCTGCTTTAATGTCCTACCACTTCGACACTTATGGACGACAATGTCTTCACGCAAATTCGGCCTCAACCTGGTCGTGGTCCTGGCCATTGCCGCGTTGTTCACCGGGTTCTGGGCACTGATCAACCGCCCGGTCTCCGCCCCTGCCTGGCCAGAACAGATCTCTGGCTTCTCGTATTCGCCGTTCCGCCTGGGCGAAAGCCCGCAGAAGGGCCAGTACCCCAGTGACGACGAGATGCGCCAGGACCTGGAGCAACTGAGCAAACTGACCGACAGCATCCGCATCTACACCGTGGAAGGCACCCAGGCAGATATCCCGCGCCTGGCCGAGGAATTCGGCCTGCGGGTCACGCTGGGCATCTGGATCAGCCCGGACCTCGAGCGCAACGAGCGCGAGATCGCCACCGCCATCCAGCTGGCCAACACCTCGCGCAGCGTGGTGCGGGTGGTGGTCGGCAACGAGGCGCTGTTCCGTGAAGAAATCACCCCGCAAGACCTGATCAAGTACCTGGACCGGGTACGCGCCGCGGTCAAGGTGCCGGTCACCACCAGTGAGCAATGGCACATCTGGAAGGAAAACCCGCAGCTGGCCAGGCACGTCGACCTGATTGCCGCGCACATCCTGCCGTACTGGGAGTTCGTGCCGATGAAGGATTCGGTCGAGTTCGTGCTCGACCGTGCCCGCGAGCTCAAGCAGCAGTTCCCGCGTAAACCGCTGCTGCTCTCGGAAGTCGGCTGGCCAAGCAACGGGCGCATGCGCGGTGGTGCCGATGCCACCCAGGCCGACCAGGCCATCTACCTGCGCACGCTGGTCAACACCCTCAACCGCCGTGGCTACAACTACTTCGTCATCGAAGCCTATGACCAGCCCTGGAAGGCCAGCGACGAGGGCTCGGTGGGCGCCTACTGGGGCGTGTACAACGCCGAGCGCCAGCAGAAATTCAACTTCGACGGCCCGGTGGTGGCGATCCCGCAATGGCGCGCCCTGGCGGTCGCCTCGGTGGTGCTGGCGATGATCGCCCTGATGGTGCTGTTCATCGACGGTTCGGCCCTGCGCCAGCGTGGCCGCACCTTCCTCACCTTCATCACCTTCCTGTGCGGGTCGGTGCTGGTGTGGATCGCCTACGACTACAGCCAGCAATACAGCACCTGGTTCAGCCTGACCGTGGGCGTGCTGCTGGCCCTGGGCGCGCTGGGCGTGTTCATCGTGCTGCTCACCGAAGCCCACGAACTGGCCGAGGCGGTGTGGATACACAAGCGCCGCCGCGAGTTCCTGCCGGTGCAGGCCGACAGCGCCTACAGGCCCAAGGTATCGGTGCATGTGCCGTGCTACAACGAGCCGCCAGAAATGGTCAAGCAGACCCTGGATGCCCTGGCCGCACTGGACTACCCCGACTACGAAGTGCTGGTAATCGACAACAACACCAAGGACCCGGCGGTATGGGAGCCGCTCAAGGCCCACTGCGAAAAGCTCGGCGAGCGCTTCCGCTTCTTCCACGTCGCCCCGCTGGCGGGCTTCAAGGGCGGCGCGCTGAACTACCTGATCCCGCACACCGCCAAGGATGCCGAAGTGATCGCGGTGATCGACTCGGACTACTGCGTCGACCGCAACTGGCTCAAGCACATGGTGCCGCACTTCGCCGACCCGAAGATTGCCGTGGTGCAGTCGCCGCAGGACTACCGCGACCAGCACGAAAGCGCCTTCAAGAAGCTGTGCTACGCCGAATACAAGGGCTTCTTCCATATCGGCATGGTCACCCGCAACGACCGTGACGCGATCATCCAGCACGGCACCATGACCATGACCCGGCGCAGCGTGCTGGAGGAGCTGGGCTGGGCCGAATGGTGCATCTGCGAGGACGCCGAACTGGGCCTGCGGGTGTTCGAGAAGGGCCTGTCGGCGGCCTACGCCCATAACAGTTATGGCAAGGGCCTGATGCCCGATACCTTCATCGACTTCAAGAAGCAGCGCTTCCGTTGGGCCTATGGCGCCATCCAGATCATCAAGCACCACGCCAGCGCCCTGCTGCGCGGCAAGGGCAGCGAACTGACCCGCGGCCAGCGCTACCACTTCCTGGCGGGCTGGCTGCCGTGGATCGCCGACGGCATGAACATTTTCTTCACCATCGGCGCACTGTTGTGGTCGGCGGCGATGATCATCGTGCCGCATCGGGTCGACCCGCCGTTGATGATCTTCGCCATTCCACCGCTGGCGCTGTTCTTCTTCAAGGTCGGCAAGATCATCTTCCTTTACCGCCGCGCGGTGGGGGTGAACCTCAAGGATGCTTTTGCGGCGGCACTGGCGGGGCTGGCGTTGTCGCACACCATCGCCAAGGCGGTGCTGTACGGTTTCTTCACCAGCAGCATGCCGTTCTTCCGCACACCGAAGAACGCCGACAGCCACGGGCTGCTGGTGGCGATATCCGAAGCGCGCGAAGAGCTGTTCATCATGTTGCTGCTGTGGGGCGCGGCGCTGGGCATCTACCTGGTACAGGGGCTGCCGAGCTCGGACATGCGCTTCTGGGTGGCGATGCTGCTGGTGCAGTCGCTGCCTTATGTGGCGGCGTTGGTGATGGCGTTCCTGTCGTCGCTGCCCAAGCCCGGGGAGAAGGCCGCCGAGGCGCAGCAGGCTTGAGATTTTTGGGGCTGCTTTGCAGCCCAATCGCCGGCAAGCCAGCTCCCACAGGTATAGTGCAGGCCTCAGGGTCTGTGGTGTACCTGTGGGAGGTGGCTTGCCGGCGATTGGGCCGTGAAGCCTGAAACCATTTGATATAAGATAACGCCCCTCAGATTTCCCCGCCTTGCCTTGCCCCGGAGTCCCCCATGACGGCCCCTGCCGAGCTCTCGCCCACCCTTCAACTGGCCTGCGACCTGATCCGTCGCCCTTCGGTCACCCCCGTCGACGCCGACTGCCAGGCGCAGATGATGAACCGCCTGGGCGCCGTGGGCTTCCAGCTGGAGCCGATGCGCATCGAGGACGTCGACAATTTCTGGGCGACCCATGGCAGCCAGGAAGGCCCGGTGCTGTGCTTCGCCGGCCACACCGACGTGGTGCCCACCGGCCCGGTACAGCAATGGCAGCATGAGCCGTTCGAGGCGCTGATCGACGCCGATGGCATGCTCTGCGGCCGTGGCGCCGCCGACATGAAAGGCAGCCTGGCCTCGATGGTGATCGCCAGCGAGCGCTTCGTGCAGGACTACCCTGGCCACCGCGGCAAGGTCGCCTTCCTGATCACCAGCGACGAGGAAGGCCCGGCCCACCATGGCACCAAGGCCGTGGTCGAGCGCCTGAAAGCGCGCAACGAACGCCTGGACTGGTGCATCGTCGGCGAACCCTCCAGCACCACCCTGCTGGGTGATGTGGTCAAGAACGGCCGCCGTGGCTCGCTGGGCGCCAAGCTGACCGTGCGCGGCAAGCAGGGCCATGTGGCCTACCCGCACCTGGCGCGCAACCCGATCCACCTGGCCACGCCGGCCCTGGCAGAGCTGGCCGCCGAGCACTGGGACGAAGGCAATGCGTTCTTCCCGCCGACCAGCTTCCAGATCTCCAACCTCAACGCCGGCACTGGCGCCACCAACGTGGTCCCGGGTGAGCTGACCGCGCTGTTCAACTTCCGCTTCTCCACCGAATCGACCGTCGAAGGCCTGCAGGCGCGGGTTTCGGCGATTCTCGACAAGCACGGCCTGGACTGGTCGATTGACTGGGCGCTGTCGGGCCTGCCGTTCCTCACCGAACCCGGCGAGCTGCTCGACGCGGTTTCGGCCAGCATCAAGGGCGTCACCGGCCGCGACACCCGGCCATCCACCAGCGGCGGCACGTCCGACGGTCGCTTCATCGCCACCATGGGCACCCAGGTGGTCGAGCTCGGCCCGGTCAACGCCACCATCCACCAGGTGGACGAGCGGATTCTGGCCAGCGACCTCGACCTGCTGACCGAAATCTACTATCAGACCCTGGTCCGGTTGCTCGCCTGATGCTCGCCTGCCCTCTTTGCCAGGCGCCGCTGAGCCGCCTCGACAACGGTGTGGTGTGCCCGGCCGGCCACCGCTTCGACCGCGCCCGCCAGGGTTACCTGAACCTGCTGCCGGTGCAACACAAGAACAGCCGCGACCCGGGTGACAACCAGGCCATGGTCGAGGCCCGGCGCAACTTCCTCGACGCCGGCCACTACGCACCGGTGGCGCGCCGCCTGGCCGAACTGGCCGCCGAGCGCCAGCCCGGCGCCTGGCTGGACATCGGCTGCGGCGAGGGTTACTACACCGCGCAGATCGCCCAGGCCCTGCCGGGCGCCGACGGCTACGCCCTGGACATCTCCCGCGAGGCGGTCAAGCGTGCCTGCCGCCGTACCCCCGAGGTGACCTGGATGGTCGCCAGCATGGCCCGTGTGCCGCTGGCCGATGCCAGCTGCCAGTTCCTCGCCAGCGTGTTCAGCCCGCTGGATTGGGCCGAGGCCAAGCGCCTGCTCAGCCCCGGCGGCGGCCTGATGCGGGTCGGCCCGACCAGCGGCCACCTGATGGAACTGCGCGAAGTGCTTTACGATGAAGTGCGCCCCTACAGCGACGACAAGCACCTGGCCCTGGTACCCGACGGCATGGCCCATGCCCACAGCGAAACCCTCGAGTTCCGCCTGAGCCTGGCTGCGCCCGGGGCCCGCGCCGACCTGCTGGCCATGACCCCGCACGGCTGGCGCGCCAGTGCCGAGAAGCGGGCCCGGGTGATCGACCAGCCCGAGCCGTTCGAAGTCACGGTTTCCATGCGTTATGACTATTTCGTGCGCCAAGACTGAGCATACCCGGAGCCCTTATGCGCCAACCTGATATCGAGATCTACCTGAAGGACACCGACGTCGACCACAAGCAGATCGCCCAGTGGCTCGCCGAGGCGATCGGCCCGTGCAGCGAATGGAAGCAGAAAGGCCAGACCTTCAAATGCCAGGCCGGTAACATTCCGGTCACCTGGTTACCCAAGGCTGTAGGGAAATGGAACAGCCTGTACCTGGAAAGCGACCAGACCCCTTGGGCTGATGACGTCGCCTGCGCCCGCGCCGCATTTGCCGCACTGGGTGTGGAAGTGCGCTGTGCGCCGGGTGGCTGGGTGGAAGAAGACGGGGAAGAAGATGCCGACCGCTGGGTTCGCATCAGTGCCGATGGTGAAGAGGAAATCACCTGGCGTACCTGAATGCCGTGCATTCTTCGTGGGAGCCCGGCTTGCCGGCGATGCAGGCAACACGGTGCCTGGCACCGGCTTCGCCGGTGATCGCCGGCAAGCCAGCTCCCACAACAAGCCTTACAGCCTGAGGCTCAGAGCCCTACTACGTCTTCAGCTTGCAGGCCTTTCTGGCCCTGCACGCAGGCGTATTCCACCCGCTGCCCTTCGACCAGGGTACGATGCCCCTCACCGCGGATCGCCCGATAGTGGACGAACACATCCGCCCCACCTTCGCGCTGAATGAAGCCATAACCCTTGGCATCGTTGAACCACTTTACATTCCCAGTCTCACGAGACGACATCTGAACTACTCCGGATTTTTATTGTGAAGATCGCCTTGTTGACACAGGGTCTTGTCCCTGTGCCGACGCCGCTTGGGAAATATCCTGCAAGCGGCAGGCCGAGTATATGACACAGAACAAAAAAATTTGATGACCGCCGCGTGGTTCGGCGATTTTTGCTGAACTTGCGCAGATACGGCAGACTAATTGGCTGGATACCCCTCTGAACATCACACCCAGGGCAGACACCCCATGACCCGTTCCCCCCTGCGCCGCCTGATCTTCGGCGCCCTGCGTCGCCTGTTGTACCTGTGGGTGCGCTCCGAGACCATCAACCAGTCATCCATGTCGTTGAACCTGGATCGTAGCCGGCCGGTGTTCTACGCGCTGCCGTCGCCGGCGCTCACCGACCTGGCCGTCCTTGACCACGAATGCACCAAGGCGGGGCTGCCGCGCCCGGTGCTGCCAGTAGCCGTCGGCGCGTTGCAGGAGCCGGCGGCGTTCTTCTACCTGACCCCCGACCCGGACTGGCTTGGCCGCCATGACAAGCGCGGCGCCCCGCCCACGCTGGAACGCCTGGTCGCCGCCGTCAGCCAGCACGCCGAAGAAGATGCGCAGATCATTCCGGTCAGCGTGTTCTGGGGCCAGACCCCGGCCAGTGAGTCCAGCCCGTGGAAGCTGCTGTTCGCCGACAGCTGGGCAGTTACCGGGCGCCTGCGCCGGCTGCTGACCGTGCTGGTGCTGGGGCGCAAGACCCGCGTGCAGTTCTCTGCGCCCATTCACCTGCGTGAACTGGTGCAACACAACAAGGGCCACGAGCGCACCGTGCGCATGGCCCAGCGCCTGATGCGCGTGCATTTTCGCAACCTCAGGACCGCCGTCATCGGCCCGGACATCTCGCACCGGCGCACCTTGGTCAAGGGCCTGATCCACGCGCCCCAGGTGCGCCAGGCCATCGTCGAAGAGGCACAGCGCGAGAACCTGCCGCTGGCCAAGGCCGAGGCCCAGGCCCTGCGCTACGGCAACGAAATCGCCTCGGACTACACCTACACCGCCATCCGCTTCCTCGAAGTGGTGCTCAGCTGGTTCTGGAACAAGATCTACGACGGCATCAAGGTCAACCACATCGAGCAGGTGCAGGGCATCGCCCCGGGCCACGAAGTGATCTACGTACCGTGCCACCGCAGCCATATCGACTACCTGCTGCTGTCGTACCTGCTGTTCCGCAACGGCCTCACCCCGCCCCACGTGGCGGCAGGCATCAACCTCAACATGCCGGTAGTGGGCAACCTGCTGCGCCGTGGCGGCGCGTTCTTCATGCGCCGCACGTTCAAGGGCAACCCGTTGTACACCGCCGTGTTCAATGAATACCTGCACACCCTGTACACCAAGGGCTTCCCGGTCGAGTACTTCGTCGAAGGCGGCCGCTCGCGGACCGGGCGCATGCTGCAGCCGCGCACCGGGATGCTGGCCATCACCCTGCGCAGCTTCCTGCGCTCGTCGCGCACGCCGATCGTGTTCGTGCCGGTGTACATCGGTTACGAGCGGGTGCTCGAGGGCCGCACCTACCTGGGCGAGCTGCGTGGTGCCAGCAAGAAGAAAGAGTCGGTGTTCGACATCTTCAAGGTGTTCGGCGCGCTCAAGCAGCGTTTCGGCCAGGTGTACGTGAACTTCGGCGAGCCGATTCGCCTGGCCGGCTTCCTCGACCAGCAACAGCCTGGCTGGCGTGAGCAGGACCACGGCCCGCAGTACCGCCCGGCCTGGCTCAACGCGACCACCACCCGCCTGGGCGAAACCGTGGCCCGTCACCTCAACGAGGCGGCTGCGGTCAACCCGGTCAACCTGGTGGCGCTGGCGCTGCTCTCCACCAGCCGCCTGGCCCTGGACGAACGCGCCCTGACCCGCGTGCTCGACCTGTACCTGGCCCTGCTGCGCCAGGTGCCCTACTCGCCGCACACCACCCTGCCCGAGGGCGACGGCCAGGCGCTGATCGAACACGTGCGCAGCATGAACCTGGTCGCCGAGCAGAAGGACGCCCTGGGCCGCATCCTCTATCTGGATGAAGGCAACGCGGTACTGATGACCTATTACCGCAACAACGTGCTGCACATCTTCGCCCTGCCGGCGTTGCTGGCCAGCTTCTTCCTCAGCAGTTCGCGCATGAGCCGGGAACTGCTGGGCCAGTATGTGCACGCGCTGTACCCGTACTTGCAGGCCGAACTGTTCCTGCGCTGGGCGCCGGAGCAACTGGACGGGGTGATCGACCAGTGGCTGGCCGCGCTGGTGGAACAGGGGCTGCTGCGCCAGGACAACGACATCTACATTCGCCCGGCGCCCAGCTCGCGGCAGTTCGTGCTGCTGACCCTGCTCGCCCGCACCATCACCCAGACCTTGCAGCGCTTCTACATGGCCACCTCGCTGCTGCTCAACAGTGGGCAGAACAGCCTCAGCGCCGAAGAGCTGGAAGACCTGTGCGTAATGATGGCCCAGCGCCTGTCGATCCTGCATGGCCTGAACGCCCCGGAGTTCTTCGACAAGACCCTGTTCCGCCACTTCATCCAGACCCTGGTCGAGCAAGGCGTGCTGCACGCCGATGCCCAAGGCAAGCTGGGTTATCACGACAAGCTTGGCGAACTGGCCGAAGGCGTGGCCAAGCGCGTACTGTCGGCCGAACTGCGCCTGTCGATCCGCCAAGTGGCATTGCACCGCGACGACGGGCTGGAAACCTCCACCTTGTGATCATTCATCAACAAGGAAAGATTCATGATCCGTACTTCCCTGCGCTTCACCACCCTGTGCGCCGGCCTGCTGCTGTCGGCCAGCGCCCTGGCCTTGTCGCTGGGCGACCTCAGCCAGAAGGACGCCACCGGCGGCCTGAAAGATGCCCTGACCCAAGGTGCGCAGCTGGCCGTCAAGCAACTGAGCAGCCCGGGCGGCTTCAGCAACAACCCGGACGTGCGCATCGAGCTGCCCGGTAACCTGGGCAAGGCCGCCAAGGCGATGAAGATGTTCGGCAAAGGTGAACAGGTCGAAGCCCTGGAAACCAGCATGAACAAAGCCGCCGAAGCAGCTGTGCCGCAGGCCCAGGCGATTCTGCTGGATGCCGTGAAGAACATGAGCGTGACCGATGCCAAGGGCATTCTCAGCGGCGGTGACGACTCGGCTACCCAGTACCTGAACAAGAGCAGCCGCGAGCAGATCCGCGCCAGGTTCCTGCCGATCGTCAAGCAGGCCACCGACAAGGTCGGCGTGGCCCAGCAATACAACGCCTTCGCCGCCCAGGCCAAAGGGCTGGGCCTGGTGAAGGATGACGCCAATATCGAGAGCTATGTGACCGAGAAGGCGCTGGACGGCCTGTTCGAGATGATTGCCAAGCAGGAGCAGAGCATTCGCCAGAACCCGGCACAGGCGGCTACCAGCCTGGCCAAGAAGGTCTTCGGCGCCCTCTGATGCCCTGGGGGCTGCTTTGCAGCCCTTGTGGGAGCGGGCACGCCCGCGAACACCGGCGAAGCCGGTGCCATACAGCGCGTTGTCGGCTTCGCGGGCTCGCCCGCTCCCACAGGAGGGCAAAAGCCCTCCCCCTGCGGTGTTCAGCCCTTCTTGACCCTGAACCACGCCGCATACAACGCCGGCAGGAACAACAGGGTCAGCACCGTGGCCACGATCAACCCACCCATGATGGCCACCGCCATCGGCCCATAGAACACGCTACGCGACAACGGAATCATGGCCAGTACCGCCGCCAGCGCGGTCAGCACGATCGGCCGGAAGCGCCGCACCGTCGCTTCGATGATCGCCTGCCAACGCTCCATCCCCGCCGCGATGTCCTGCTCGATCTGGTCCACCAGGATCACCGAGTTGCGCATGATCATCCCCGCCAGGGCAATGGTCCCGAGCATCGCGACAAAGCCGAACGGCTGGCGGAACACCAGCAGGAACAGGGTCACGCCGATCAGCCCCAGCGGCGCGGTGAGGAACACCATCAGCGTGCGCGAGAAACTGCGCAGCTGGATCATCAGCAAACTCAGCACCACCACCACGAACAGCGGCATGCCGGCATTCACCGACTTCTGCCCGCGCTCGGAGTCTTCCACCGTGCCGCCGACTTCCAGCAGGTAGCCATCCGGCAGCCTGGCGCGGATCTCGTCCAGGGTCGGCTCGATCTGCCTGACCAGCGTCGCCGGCTGCTCCTTGTCGTAGATATCGGCACGCACGGTCACCGTCGGCAAGCGGTTGCGGTGCCAGATGATGCCCTCCTCGAAGCCATATTCCAGGGTCGCCACCTGCGCCAGCGCCACGCTCTGGCCATTGTCGGTCGGCAGCGCCAGGCTGCCGAGGCTGCCCAGCTCGCTGCGCTCCTGCTGGGTGCCACGCAACAGGATCTCGATCAGCTCGTTGTCTTCGCGGTACTGGCTGACCGTGGTACCGGTCAGCGAACTTTGCAGGAAGCTCGACAGGTGCGCGGTACTGACGCCCAGGGCGCGAGCGCGGTCCTGGTCGATTTCCAGGAACACCGCCTTGCTCGGCTCCTCCCAGTCCAGGTGCACGTTCACCACATGTGGGTTCTGCCGCACCTTGTCGGCCACTTCGCGGGCCAGCGCACGGACTTTTTCGATGTGTTCGCCGGTCACCCGGAACTGCACCGGGTAACCCACGGGCGGGCCGTTTTCCAGGCGGGTAACCCGTGCACGCAGGTCGGGGAACCGCTGGTCGACGGTGCTGATCAGCCAGCTGCGCAGGCGCTCGCGGTCCTCCATCGAGCGGGTCAGCACCACGAACTGGGCAAAGCTGGCTGCCGGCAGCTGCTGGTCCAGCGGCAGGTAGAAACGCGGTGAACCGGTCCCCACATAAGCCACGTAGTTGTCGATGCCCTCCTGCTGCTTGAGCAGCGCCTCCAGTTGCTTGACCCGCTCGGCGGTGTTGACCAGCGAAGCGCCTTCGGCCAGCTTCAGGTCGACCATCAGCTCCGGGCGCCCTGAAGCCGGGAAGAACTGCTGAGGCACGAAACGGAACAACAGAATGCTGCCGACAAACGCGGCAATGGTCAGCAGAATCACCGTCTTGCGCCGGCGCACGCACCACTCCACCACACGCCGCACACGCTGGTAGAACGGCGTGGCATAAGGGTCTGGCGCCCAACCGTCGGTGCCATGGCGCGCGGCCTGCTGCCTGGCCAGGTCCGGCAGCAAGCGCTCGCCCAGGTACGGCACGAACACCACGGCGGCCACCCAGGAGGTCAGCAAGGCGATGGTCACCACCTGGAAGATCGAGCGGGTGTATTCGCCGGTGCTAGAGGCCGCCGTGGCAATCGGCAGGAAGCCCGCTGCCGTGATCAGGGTGCCGGTAAGCATCGGGAAGGCGGTACTGCTCCAGGCGTAGCTGGCCGCCTTGAGGCGGTCGTAGCCCTGCTCCATCTTGATCGCCATCATTTCCACGGCAATGATCGCGTCATCGACCAGCAAGCCCAGGGCCAGCACCAGCGCGCCGAGCGAAATCTTGTGCAGGCCGATGCCGAAGTAGTGCATGGCGGCGAAGGTCATGGCCAGCACCAGCGGAATCGCCAGCGCGACCACCAGCCCGGTGCGCAGGCCCAGGGAGAAGAAGCTCACCAGCAGTACGATGACCAGCGCCTCGACCAGCACCTGGACGAACTCGCCAACGCCGGCCTTGACCGCTGCCGGCTGGTCGGAGACCTTGCGCAGCGCCATACCGGCTGGCAGGCTGCGTGCCAGGCGCTCGAACTCGGCTTCCAGGGCCTTGCCCAGCACCAGAATGTCACCGCCGTCCTTCATCGACACCGCCAGGCCAATGGCGTCCTCGCCCATGAAGCGCATGCGCGGTGCGGGTGGGTCGTTGAAGCCGCGGTGCACCTCGGCGACATCGCCGATACGGAAGGTGCGGTCACCCACGCGAATGGGGAACTGGCGAATCTGCTCGACGCTGTCGAAGCGCCCGCTCACGCGCAATTGCAGGCGCTCGCTGGGGGTTTCGAAGAAGCCGGCGGTGCTGACGGCATTCTGTTCCCGCAGGGCCTGCTGCACCGCCTCCAGCGGTACGCCGAGGGTGGCCAGCTTGAGGTTGGACAGCTCGATCCAGATTTTCTCGTCCTGCAGGCCGATCAGCTCGACCTTGCCCACATCCTTGACCCGTTGCAGCTGGATCTGGATGCGGTCGGCATAATCCTTGAGCACCGCATAGTCGAAGCCCGCCCCGGTCAGCGCATAGATATTGCCGAAGGTGGTGCCGAACTCGTCGTTGAAGAACGGGCCTTGAATTTCCGGCGGCAAGGTATGGCGGATGTCCGCGACCTTCTTGCGGATCTGGTACCACAGCTCGGGGATGTCCTTGGAATGCAGCGAGTCGCGGGCCATGAACGTGACCTGCGATTCGCCCGGGCGAGAGAACGACACGATGCGCTCGTACTCGCCGGTTTCCATCAGCTTCTTCTCGATGCGTTCGGTGACCTGGCGCGCCACTTCCTCGGCGCTGGCGCCGGGCCACAGGGTACGGATGACCATGGCCTTGAAGGTGAACGGCGGGTCCTCGCTCTGGCCGAGCTTGGTGTAGGACATGGCGCCAATGGCCGCCAGCAGGATCATCAGGAACAGGACGATCTGGCGGTTGCGCAGCGCCCAGGCAGAAAGGTTGAAACCCATCGGGACTTACTCCTTGGCCGTCAGGTTCACTACACGGTTGCTGCGGTCCACGGGGCGTACCTCCTGGCCTTCGCGCAATACATGGCCACCTGCGGCGACCACCCAGTCGCCCGGGGCAAGGCCTTCGAGCACCGGCACCGTGTCGGCACCATATGCACCCAGGCGCACCACTGCCCGCTCCAGGCGGCTGTCCTGGTTGACCCGCCAGACATAGGCCTGGCCGTTTTCCGCCGTGACGGCAGACAGCGGCACCGCCAGCGGGATCAGCCCGTCGTGGGCGATGAACACCCGGGCGCTCTGGCCCAGCTCCGCCGGGGCGGCTGCCGAGCTGAACGCGATGCGCGCGGCGAACGTGCGCGAGCGCGGGTCGGCAGCCGGTGACAGTTCGCGAATGCGCCCCTGGAAGCGTTCCTGCGGGTGCGACCACAGTTCCACGCTGACCGGCTGGCCGACGGCGAAGCGGGCGAACTGCTGCTCCGGCAGGCCGATGGCCACTTCCCGCTCTCCATCGGCGGCGAGGGTGAACACGGTCTGCCCGGCGGCGACCACCTGGCCCACTTCAACTTGGCGCTTGGCGACCACCCCGGCCTGCGGCGCGCGCAGCACGGCATATTCGGCCTGGTTGCCGGCCACGTCGAACTCAGCCTTGGCCTGCTTCAGGCGGGCCAGGCCTGCCCGGTAGAGGTTTTCCGCATTGTCGTACTGCGAACGGCTGACCATCTGCCGCTCCAGCAGCTTCTGGTAGCGATCGCGCTCGGCGCGCACTAACGCCAGGTTGGCCTCGGCAGCGGCCAGCTGGGCGCGGTTGGCTTCCAGTTGCAGGCGCACGTCCTGCGGGTCCAGCTCGGCCAGCGGCTGCTCGGCCTTGACCCGCTGCCCCTCCTCGACCAGGCGCTTGCTGACCTTGCCGCCAATGCGGAAGGCCAGCTCCGGCTCGAAGCGCGCACGCACTTCGCCGGGGTAACTGTCGGCAGCGGCTTCGGCCGGCTGCGGCTGCACCACCAGCGCCGGGCGCGGCGCGGCAGGGGGGGCGGCTTGCTGGCCGCATGCCGCCAGCAACAGCGCAGCGACGGTAGGCAGGGCGATGGACAAGGCATGGCGCAACATGATGAATCCTTTCGCAACGAGTACGACTGAATATTTATACTGACCAGTATATTAAATCAGCGAACCGGAGCCGGGAAGCCACGCCCGGAAGAAAATCCATATCAACCCAGGACGCGATCTGCAGCCGGAAGCTGTGCAAGCCGGTAAGATGGTCGTCCATTTGCAAAGATGCGGATTCCAATGTCCAACGACGCACCCATCGGCCCGGGCCGGCCCAAGGATCTGGCCAAGCGCGAGGCGATTCTCGAAGCGGCCAAGGCCCTGTTCCTCAGCCTTGGCTATGCCAACACCAGCATGGATGCGGTCGCTGCGGCGGCAGGTGTTTCGAAGCTCACTGTGTACAGCCACTTCACCGACAAGCAGACCCTGTTCTGCTCGGCGGTAATGGCCACTTGTCAGATCCAGTTGCCCGACCTGCTGTTCGAGTACCCGGACGGGGCGCCGGTGGAGGAGGTTCTGCTGACCATCGCCCGTGGTTTCCAGGCGCTGATCAGCAGCGACGAAGCGGTCAAGCTGTGCCGCCTGATCATGGCCCAGGGCAGCCTGGACCCGAGTTTTGGCGAGTACTTTTACGAGGCCGGGCCCAAGCGCGTGCTGGCGGGGATGGAAGCGCTGCTGCGCGGTGCGGATGAGCGTGGGTTACTGCGTGTCGACAACCCGCTGCGGGCGGCGGAGCACTTTTTCTGCCTGGTGAAGGGGGCGCCGGATTATCGCTTGCTGCTGGGGTGCGCGGGGCCACTGGAGGGGGATGAGGCCGAGGCGCATGTGCGCGAGGTGGTGGGGGTGTTCTTGCGGGCGTTCCGACCTTGATATCCGGGTGTCTGTGGGTGCCTCTTCGCGGGTAAACCCGCTCCCACAGGGTTCGATGCCCTACTGAAGATTGCGCAGCAGCTGTGGGAGCGGGTTTACCCGCGAAGAGGCCCGCAGGCAAACGAATCAGCCCTTCAACGCCTTCTTCGGGTAAATATCATAGCGGCTCGACTTGCCCTCCAGGCTGTGGCTCGGCTTCGGCCCGTCGATGATCGGCGCCTTGCGCGGCCGCTTCACCACCACCCGGTGGCTGGCCAGTGCCAGGGCGGCTTCGAGCAGGGCCGGGGCGTCCAGGTCGTCGCCGACCAGGGGCCGGAACACGCGCATTTCCTTCTTCACCAGGGCACTCTTGTCGCGGTGCGGGAACATTGGGTCGAGGTAGATCACCTGCGGCGCCTCGCCTTCCCAGGCGCGCATGCGTTCGATGGCATTGCCGGCCAGCAGGCGCATGCGCCCGACAATCGGCCCCACCTCTTCGTCCGCCCGCGCCCGCGCCAGGCCGTCCTCGAGCAGTGCGGCAATCAGCGGCTGGCGTTCGATGAGGGTCATCTGGCAGCCCAGGCTGGCCAGCACGAACGCGTCCTTGCCCAAGCCCGCCGTGGCATCCAGCACCTGCGGCCGCACGCCCTGGGCGATGCCCACCGCTTTGGCGATCATCTGCCCGTTGCCACCGCCGAACTGGCGGCGGTGCGCGGCCTGGCCTTCAACGAAGTCCACCCGTACCGGCCCCGGGGCTTGCGGGCCCAATTGCTGGATCTGCAAGCCATCCGCGCCGACCTGCACGGCAAAGCCGGCGGCATCGTCCTGCAGCGGCAGCGCCAGGCGCTCGGCCCATGCCCTGGCTTGCGCCTCGAATTCCGCCGACAACGCCTCGACCCGGATACCTGTGCCCTGCTCTTCCATCATTCACACCTAGAAATTGAACCCAGCCGTTAATGTATCGGCCGCCACGGCCGATACAGGCAATATTCCGCTATTCTGCCAGAGCACAACGCGCGCGACTGCCATGACAGATACTCTTCCCATCGGCCTGACCTACCTGTCGCCTGTCGGCAACTACAGTCAGCACAACACCCAGGCACTCGGCGGCGTCAGCCACCTGTGGCAGGATTTTTTCGCCCGGGCCATGGCCGAGCAGCAGGAAGAGCCCGCCGATAGCGTCAGCCAGTCGTTCGTGCGCTACGACCAGGAAAGCGGCGAACCGATCGGAGGCGCCCGCGCCCTGGCCCTGATCGACGCCCAGCGCACCTGCCCGGTGCGTGACACCGTGGTAGCCCCGCCGGAGCCCTTGTTCCTGCCCAAGGCCGAGCTCGAGGCCAACCTGCTGCCGCCCGCCCCCGAGCCGTTCAGCGCCATCGAAATGATCGAGCAGCAGCGCCAGCTCGACATCAGCAACAGCTGGCTGCGCCCAGTGGTGATCAACCAGGGCCAGCCCCTCCCCGAGCCCGGCCCTGGCCCTGCGCCACGGCCGTTGTTCCTGCCCATCGCCGAGCTCGAAAGCGATCTGCTCGACCCGGCACCGGAGCCATTCGACACCACCACCCTGGCCAAGCAGCAGAACGACCTGGAGTTCGACCTGCACTGGGCTCGCCCGGTGGTTCTGAACAACGTGCGCGTTCACGCCTGATCAGCGGCAGATCTGCCAACGCCCCATGTCCAGGTGAAAGTGGTTGTGGTGCGCCGCGTTGTAGTCCGGCCCCAATACCGTGTTGAAGCTGTCACACGCCGCCTGCTGCACCTGACGCAGAAATTGCGCCTTCTGCCCGCCCGCCTGCCAGTCACGCGCCAGCACGATGCGCTGGCCATCCTGCAGGCGAAAACCGCTGATATCTAAAGCATCGGCCGTGGCGTGCTGGCTCAGCCGCCCCTGCTTGCGGTGGTAGACGTTACGGCAGGCAAAACTGCCGAGGTGCTCGACCTGCGCCACCGGCTGGCCCAGTACCCGCTGTGCCACAGGCTGCAAGCCGTGCCTTTCGAAAAGCGCAAAAGCCACCGCCAGCGGGCAACTGGCCAGAAAGCTGCTGCTGAGCCGCGCCTGGGCGCTTTCGATGCGCCACACATTTTGCAGCGGGCAGGCCGCCGACGGTGGGCTGTCGGCTTGCGCGCGGTAGCGCAGCTGGCTGGTTTCCAGCGCCTGGCGGCACAGCGCCGGGTCATCGCGCAGGCGCGACAGTTTGTACGGGGTCAGCAGGTTGGGCGGCTGGCGCAGGTCCAGCGGCGCCCAGGGGTTCCAGGCAGCGGGCAGGCGCCAGCCGAAGTGCCAGGCCAGGCCGCCCAGCACCAGCAGGCCGGCCAGCAGCGCCAGCACGGCCCGCATCAGCGGCGGAACAGGTCGTTGAGCTGGGCGAACGGCAGCGCCTGCTCAGCGTAGGCAAAAGTGCCCTCGTTGCGGATTTCCTGTGCAGCCCGGTAGAAAGCGCCGAGTGCGGCACGCGCCAGCGACGAGCCGACGCTGATGCGGCGCACGCCCAGGTCCTGCAACTGGTTGACACTCAGCGGCACCCCAGCCAGGCCCATCAGCACATTGACCGGCCGGGGTGCGAGTGCCTGCACCACGGCGCGTACCTCCTCGACCGTGCGCAGCCCGGGCGCGTAAAGCACATCGGCACCGGCCTCGGCATAGGCTTGCAGGCGCGAGATGGTGTCATCCAGGTCGAGCCGCCCGTGCAGCAAATTCTGTGCCCGGGCACACAGGGTGAACGGGAACGGCAGGCTGCGCGCGGCCTGCGCGGCGGCGCGAACACGCTCCACTGCCAGCCCGAAGTCATAGATGGGCGCATCATTGCGGCCACTGGCATCCTCGATGGAGCCCCCTACCAGGCCAACCTCGGCAGCGCGCAGAATGGTCTGCGCACAGTCTTCGGGCAGGTCGCCAAAGCCGTTCTCCAGGTCGGCGGCCACCGGCAACGCGGTGGCATCGACGATCTCGCCGGCGTTATCAAGGGTATCGTCCAGGCTCAAGGCGCCCTCGGCGTCCGGCTGGCCCAGGCTGAAAGCCAGGCCGGCACTGGTGGTAGCCAGCGCCTCGAAGCCCAGGCTGGCGAGCAATTTGGCCGAACCTGCGTCCCACGGGTTGGGGATGACGAAGGCGCCGTCGCGCTCGTGCAGGGCCTTGAAGGCTTCGGCTCGCAGGGTTTGCACATCCATGGTTCAACCTCCGGCAGTCAGGGAAGAGTCAGAGTAGCCCCAGTTGTTCGACCGCAGGGGCGCGCGGCAATTCCGGCAGGGCGGCAAGCCCCGGCAGGCGCTGCATCAGGCGCTGGTGAAAACGCTGGGCCAGCGCCGCAGCCAGGCGATTGTCCGATGTGTGCAGGAAGATGTAGGGGCTGCGCCCTTCCTCGATCCAGGCAGCGACCTTGGCTACCCAAGGGGTGAGGAAGGCCTCGTTGGCCTCCAGCTGCGGATGGCCGATGAAGCGCACCTGCGGGTGCTGGCTGAACGCCGCCGGGCGCGGCGGCACCTTGGGCTTCTTTGCCTGCGCGTGCAGCACGGCAGGGTCGCGCGAAGTGCAGCTGAACAAGGCCCGCGGGTCGAGGCAGATACGCTCCACGCCGCGCTCGTGCAGCAAGCGGTTGAGCAAGCGCTCTTCTTCACCCTTGGCGAAGAACGCCTGGTTGCGCACCTCGACGGCCACCGGCAGGCCGATCTGGTCGAGAAAATGGCACAGCTCGCCCAAGCGCGCAGGGCCGAACTGGGCCGGCAACTGCAACCAGTAGGGCGAGACACGCGGGCCCAACGGCGCCATCAGGCGGGTGAAATCGAAGGCGGGCTCAAGCTGATCACGCAGGTCGCCCTCGTGGCTGATGTCCCTGGGGAATTTGGCGGTAAAGCGGAAGTGTTCGGGCATCAACTGCGCCCAGCGCGCTACGGTGGCGGGTGCGGGGCGTGCGTAGAAGGTGGTATTGCCCTCGACGGCATTGAACACCTGGCTGTAGTAGCCAAGCATTTCACTGCTGCTGGCCTCGGCGGGATACAGGTATTCGCGCCAGGCGTTTTCGCTCCACGAAGGGCAACCGAGAAAATAAGGCAGGGGGGATGGATTCATCCATCAAATGTACAGGTCGAGCCCCAGTACTTCCATGTCCCAGTCGGTAAAACCGGCAGTGCTCAGGTAGCTGGCCAGTGCGGTGGCGGTGCGCCGGTCGCGGGCGCGCGGAAAGATCATGTCCTGCTGGCGGGCTGGCAGGCCACCGCTGCGACGGCGGGCGGTGGCTTCCTGAGGGGCGGCTTCGACCTCCTCGACCAGCTCGGCGTCCTCGATCGCGTCGTCACGCACCGCTGCCTTGCGCGGGGTGCGCTTGATCGGGTAGGACTGCGAGGAAAAACCGTCGATACGCATGGCATGAGCACTCAGGACCAATGATGGCAATTTAGCAGCATCAGGGTTCTATCGCTAATGCTCGAGTGATAACTGGACCACAGATCGGCTAAAAGGTTTAGCGGCAGCGGTGATACCCGACGAACAGCACTCAGCGCTTCTTCGGCGTGGCGACATTGTCGCGCAGGTAGACCGGTTGCGCCTGCTCGGCGACGATCGCCTCGCCGCGGGCCCAGGCGAAGCCGGCCAGGCTGAGGATGTCGAGGGCGTTGGGCAATGCACTGGCATTGCTGGCCGCCACCGCCACCGCCAGGCGCTCGGCGTAGCCCCAGCCGGTACCGGCACCGAACCACTCGCCACTGCTGCCCGCCGGTAGCGCCACCTGCTCGGGTGGCAGCACGGCCTCGTGGCCGACCAGGCGCATTTCGCCTGCGCTGGCCTGATAGCAGCCCCAATACACTTCATCCATGCGCGCATCGATGGCCGCCGCGACTTGCTGCACACCATGTTCGCGCAACGCCCCCTGAGCCAGCGCAGCCAGGTTGGACACCGGTAGCACCGGGCGCTCGAGGGCGAAGGCCAGGCCCTGAACCACGCCGATGGCGATGCGCACACCGGTGAATGCGCCCGGGCCACGGCCAAAGGCAATGGCATCCAGCGCATTCAGCGCCACGCCGGACTCGGCCAGCAGCTGCTTGATCATCGGCAGCAGCTTTTGCGCGTGCATGCGCGGGATCACCTCGTAATGGCTGGTTACCTTGCCGTCATGCAGCAGCGCGACGGAACAGGCTTCGGTGGCGGTATCCAGGGCCAGCAGGGTGGTCATCGAACGGGTATCCAGGTGCGAATGAAAAGAGCGGCAGTATAGAGCAGTGCAGGCGTTGTGTCCCAGGAGGGCCGCTGTGCGGCCCATCGCCGGCAAGCCGGCTCCCACAGGAGCGCGACAATTCCGAAAGTTGCACAGTACCTGTGGGAGCTGGCTTGCCGGCGATGGGTTGCGTAAGCAGCCCAAAAACGACAACGGCCCGCTAGCGGGCCGTTGTCGAGGTGCGTCAGGCGCTGGATCAGCTCAGGGCTGCCAGAACCTTGGCGGTGATGGCCTCGACCGAGCCGACGCCTTCGATGTGGCTGTACTTCGGCTTGCCGCCATTGGCAGCCGACAGCTTCTGGTAGAAGTCCACCAGCGGCTTGGTCTGGCTGTGGTAGACCGACAGGCGATGACGCACGGTCTCTTCCTTGTCGTCGTCGCGCTGGATCAGCTCTTCGCCGGTCTCGTCGTCCTTGCCTGCCACTTTCGGTGGGTTGTACTGAATGTGGTAGGTGCGGCCCGAGGCCAGGTGCACGCGGCGGCCAGCCATGCGGCCGACGATTTCCTCGTCGTCCACGGCAATTTCGACCACGGCATCGATATCGACACCGGCAGCGACCATGGCTTCAGCTTGCGGGATGGTGCGCGGGAAACCGTCGAACAGGCAGCCCTTGGCACAATCAGGCTGGGCGATGCGCTCCTTGACCAGGCTGATGATCAACTCGTCGGAGACCAGCTGGCCGGCATCCATGACTTTCTTCAGTTCCAGGCCCAGCGGGGTGCCCGCCTTGACGGCGGCACGCAGCATGTCGCCGGTGGAGATCTGCGGAATACCGAACTTTTCGGTGATGAACTTTGCCTGAGTACCTTTACCGGCCCCGGGAGCTCCCAGCAGAATTACGCGCATCTCGTGCTCCTCAAATTTTTTTATGAAATTCAATGGATTCGGCGACCAGGGCCAAGTCCGGAAAATCGGGTATGACCATAAATCGGTCAGAAGGCTGCTCAAGATACACAGCGCCCGGCAGCCAGACAAGCGTCCCAAAGTTGCAGGAATGCGCCACTTGCGGCGGACCACGCAGGTGGTTGCGCCAGGCGCAACCACCCTCACCGTGCCGCTGCCCGGCCTGCCGGGTGACTACCCGGCACGGCCTGCGCAGGCCCTCACCCGGTATTGCGCAAGCCGGCGGCGATACCGGCCACGGTTACCAGCAGGGCCTGCTCCAACGGGCTGTCCAGAGCGGCTTCGCGGCTGCGCGAGCGGGCCAGCAGCTCGGCCTGCAGGCGGTGCAGCGGGTCCAGGTAGGTGTTGCGCAGGCGGATGAATTCCAGGGTCTCGGGGCTGTGCGCCAGTAGCACCGGTTGCCCGGTCAGGCCCAGCACCACCTGGCAGGACTGCGACAATAGGTCGCGCAGCTGCGCACCCAAAGGCAGCAGGTGCGGTTGCACCAGACGTTCGTCGTAGGCCTCGGCGATTTGTGCATCGGCCTTGGCCAGCACCATCTCGAGCATGTCGATGCGGGTGCGGAAGAACGGCCACTGTTCGCGCATCTGCGCCAGCAGTTCACCCTGGCCTCGGTTAAGGGCATTGCTCAATGCGGTTTCCCACCCCAGCCAGGCCGGCAGCATCAGGCGGGTCTGGGTCCAGCCGAAGATCCACGGGATGGCCCGCAGGCTTTCGATGCCACCGGCACGGCGTTTGGCCGGGCGGCTGCCCAGCGGCAGGCGGCCCAGCTCCTGTTCCGGGGTCGACTGGCGGAAGTACTCGACGAAGTCAGGGTTTTCCCGCACCACGCTGCGGTAGGCCTTGACCCCGTCGGCGGCCAGCTGGTCCATCAGCTCGCGCCAGGCCGGTTGTGGCGGTGGCGGTGGCAACAAGGTGGCTTCCAGCACTGCGGCCAGGTACAGGTTGAGGTTCTGCTCGGCGATCCCCGGCAAGCCGAACTTGAAGCGGATCATCTCGCCCTGCTCGGTGGTGCGGAAACGCCCCGCCACCGAACCCGGTGGCTGCGACAGGATCGCCGCATGGGCCGGGCCACCGCCACGGCCGACGGTACCGCCACGGCCATGGAACAGCAGCAGTTCGACCTGGTGCTCGGCGCAAATGCGCACCAGGTTTTCCTGGGCCCGGTACTGCGCCCAGGCGGCCGCCGTGGTGCCGGCGTCCTTGGCCGAGTCGGAGTAGCCGATCATCACCTCCTGCGGGCCGCGCAGGTTGGCGCGGTAGCCCGGCAGGCCGAGCAGGCGCTGCATCACCGGGCCGGCATTGTCGAGGTCGGCCAGGGTTTCGAACAGCGGCACCACGCGCATCGGCCGGGTCAGGCCGGCCTCCTTGAGCAACAGCTGTACCGCCAGCACGTCCGAGGCGGCACCCGCCATGGAAATCACGTAAGAGCCCAGCGAGGCGGCCGGCGCAGCGGCAATTTCCCGGCAGGTGGCCAGCACTTCGGCGGTATCCGCCTGCGGCTGGAAATGCGCAGGCAGCAGCGGCCGGCGGTTTTTCAGCTCGGCCTGAAGGAAGGCGATGCGTTGCTCTTCATCCCAGTCGGCATAGCGCCCCAGGCCCAGGTAGTCGGTGATTTCGGTCAGCGCATCACGGTGCCGGGCGGCGTCCTGGCGCACATCCAGCCGGCCGAGGAACAGGCCGAAGGTGACCGCGCGGCGCAGGCAGTCGAGCAGCGGGCCTTCGGCAATCACGCCCATGCCGCATTCGTGCAGCGACTGGTAGCACAGCTCCAGCGGCGCGATCAGGTCACGGTTGTCCACCAGCACCTCGGCAGTGGCCGGCGGGTCGCTGGCCAACGCCGAGTGCGCCCAGGCGCGCGTGGCCCGCAGGCGTTCGCGCAGCTGCTTGAGCACGGCGCGGTAGGGTTCGGCGCTGTCGCCCACCCGCTCGCGCAGGGCGGCACTGGCCTGCTGCATGGACAACTCGGCAGCCAGCGCGTCGATGTCGCGCAGGAACAGGTCGGCGGCCATCCAGCGCGCCAGCAGCAAGACCTCGCGGGTTACCGCTGCGGTGACGTTGGGGTTACCATCACGGTCGCCGCCCATCCACGAAGCGAAGCGGATCGGCGCTGCTTCCAGCGGCAGGCGCAGGCCGGTCGCGTCGAGCAGGGCCTTGTCGACCTTGCGCAAGTGGCTGGGGATGGCGTGCCACAGCGAATGCTCGATCACCGCGAAGCCCCATTTGGCCTCGTCCACCGGGGTTGGCCGGGTACGGCGGATTTCCTCGGTGTGCCAGGCCTCGGCGATCAGCCGGCGCAGGCGCTCGCGCACCTGCTGGCGTTCGTCCGGGGTCAGGTCGCGGTGGTCCTGGGCGGCCAGCTGGCCGGCGATGGCGTCGTACTTCTGGATCAAGGTGCGGCGGGCCACCTCGGTCGGGTGCGCAGTCAGCACCAGCTGGATGTCGAGCTTGGCCAGCTGCCGGGCCAGCGCATCGTTGCTGTGCCCGGCCTGCTTCAGGCGTGCCAGCAGCTCGGGCAGCACGCGGGCCTCGAACGGCTGCGCCTGCTCGGCATCGCGACGGCGGATCAACTGGTACTGCTCGGCCATGTTGGCCAGATTGAGAAACTGGTTGAAGGCCCTGGCCACTGGCAGCAGGTCTTCCTCGGCGAGGTCGCCCAGGGTCGAGCTCAGTTGCTCGCCGGGCCCACGGCGGTCGGCCTTGGCACTGTGGCGGATGTCCTCGATCTTCTGCAGGAACGCGTCACCGTGCTGCTGGCGAATGGTTTCACCGAGCAGCTCACCCAGCACATGGACATCTTCACGCAAACGCACATCGATATCGGTCATCGGCCTCTCCCCGGCGCGGCTCTGGCGCACTGCATCCTTTTTCAGGCTTTACCCGCTCCCACTAGGGTGCGCGCTATTCGCGGCAAGAGTGCCCACAGCCGAGCGGCAATGGCAAGCCGTGATCGGCCAAAGCAAACTAAAGTGAAAGCACAGCACTCCCATGCAATGCAGACCAGCAGGCGTAAACAGAGGTCACCATGAAAATCCGTGAACTTGCCCGGCACTGGGAACAGAATGCCGCCGGCCCCCTCAGCCCCACCGGCCATGTCCTGCACCTGGACCTGGAATCGGAAGCGCGCCTGGCCGCGCTGATCGACATGTACCCCAAGCGCACCGCCGAGGAACTGCTCGGCGAACTGGTAGCCGCCGCCCTCGAAGAACTCGAAGCCAGCTTCCCGTATGTGCAGGGGCGCCAGGTCATCGCCACCGACGAAGAAGGCGACCCGCTGTACGAGGACATCGGCCCCACGCCGCGCTTTCTGACATTGTCCCGCCAACACCTGCACGCCATGAGCAGCACCAGCGCTGACCGCGAAAAGTAACGGCCACCGCCTTTTCCGGGCTCGCCCAGGGCCCGGAATACCGCTCCGGTTGACGAAAGTTCCAGGCCAAAACCGCTGACCGATCAGTCAGAAATAGTTGCCCCGCAGCGGGCTTTTTTTCTGAACTATTCGAAAAACGCCTCAGTCACAGCCAATAGCCATCACGCTAAAACCCTGCACACCGCCGTTGTGCACCGTTGAGCTGAAGCGCGCGGACGTGCCAGGGAATGAGCGATGGACTGCTACGGACATCGTCGTAAACAGGAGTGATCCAATGGAACTGACCACCATCAAAACCCGCACTTGCAAACCGTCATCCACGCCTGTGCGCGGGTTCAAGCTGGCAGCGCTGGCCCTGGGCAGTAGCCTGGTCCTGGCCGGCTGTGCGGGCAACCCGCCCACCGAGCAGTATGCCGTCACCCAGTCCGCCGTGAACTCCGCCGTCAGCGCTGGCGGCACCGAGTTCGCCGCCGTCGAGATGAAAGCGGCGCAGGACAAGTTCAAGCAGGCCGAAATCGCCATGCACGACAAGCAGTACGACGAAGCCAGGCGCCTGGCCGAACAGGCCGAATGGGACGCTCGCCTGGCCGAACGCAAGGCCCAGGCGGCCAAGGCCCAGAAGGCTGTGCAGGATGCCCGCGAGGGCGTTCAGGACGTACGTGAGGAAGGCCTGCGCAGCGCTCAGTGAGCCCTGCCCCGCCCGCCTCTGTCTTCGCACACGATCAAAGGATGAACACTATGCGCAACTACGTCATGATTCCCGCTTTGCTGGCCCTGAGCGTCGGCCTCGCCGCCTGCTCGCACGACCCGAATGCCAACCTGGAAGCGGCCCGCAGCAACTTCTCCTCGCTGCAGAGCGACCCGCAGGCGAGCAAGGTCGCGGCGCTGGAAACCAAAGACGCCCAGGATTGGTTGAACAAGGCCGACAAGGCCTTCATGGAGCGTGAGGACGAGCAGAAGGTCGACCAACTGGCCTACCTGACCAACCAGCGCGTCGAAGTGGCCAAACAGACCATCGCCCTGCGCACTGCCGAGGGTGACCTGAAGAACGCTTCGGCGCAGCGTGCCCAGGCCAAGCTGGACGCCCGCGACGCCCAGATCGCCAAGCTGCAGGACAGCCTCAACGCCAAGCAGACCGACCGCGGCACCTTGGTCACCTTCGGTGATGTGCTGTTCGACTTCAACAAGGCCGAACTCAAGAGCAATGCCTACCCGAACGTCACCAAGCTGGCGCAGTTCCTCCAGGAAAACCCGGAGCGCAAGGTGATCGTCGAGGGCTACACCGACAGCGTCGGCTCGGCCAACTACAACCAGACCCTTTCCGAGCGCCGCGCCAACAGCGTGCGCATGGCCCTGGTACGGGCTGGCGTCGACCCGGCGCGCATCGTCTCGCAGGGTTACGGCAAGGAGTACCCGGTAGCGGACAACTCGAGCAACTCGGGGCGTGCGCAGAACCGTCGGGTGGAGGTGACCATCTCCAACGATAACCAGCCGGTGGCCCCGCGTTCGGTGAGCCAGGCGCAGCAGTAAGGCTGGCTGAGACGACAAGCCCCGCGATCGAAGCGGGGCTTTCTTTTTGTCTGTGCCGGCCCTTTCGCGGGGGGGCCCCCCCCCCCCCCGGGGGGGGGGGGGCGGGGGGGGGGGGGGGTGGGGGGGGGGGGGGGGCGCCCCGGCCGGGCGGGGGGGGGGGGGGGCGCGGCGGGGGGGGGGGGGGGGG
>NZ_PUQD01000012.1 GCF_003331055.1 Pseudomonas sp. AFG_SD02_1510_Pfu_092
TTTCCAGGCCCGGGCCCCCCCCGGCCAAAAAAAAACCGGGGGCAACGCGGGGCTTTTTTACCCACCCGCCCCCGTGGGGCCCCCCCCCCCCCCCCGGCCCCGCGCGGCCCCGGGGGGGGGGGGGCGTGCCCGCGAATGTTCGAAATTCAGACTTCGAGGTAGTCCAGGATACCTTCAGCGGCAGTACGCCCCTCGAAGATCGCCGTCACCACCAGGTCCGAACCGCGCACCATGTCGCCACCGGCAAACACTTTCGGGTTGCTGGTCTGGTGCTTGAACTTGCCCTTCTCCGGAGCCACCACGCGGCCCTGGCTGTCCAGCTGGATACCATGCTGCTCGAACCACGGCGCCGGGCTAGGGCGGAAGCCGAAGGCGATCACCACGGCATCCGCCGGCAGAATCTCTTCAGACCCCGGAATCGGTTCGGGGCTGCGGCGGCCACGGGCATCCGGCTCGCCCAGACGGGTCTCGACCACTTTCACGCCTTCGACCTTGTCCTCGCCGACAATGGCGATGGGCTGGCGGTTGTAGAGGAACTTCACGCCTTCTTCCTTGGCGTTCTTCACCTCTTTGCGCGAACCCGGCATGTTGGCTTCGTCACGGCGATAGGCGCAGGTCACCGACTTGGCGCCCTGGCGGATCGAAGTGCGGTTGCAGTCCATCGCGGTGTCACCACCGCCGAGCACCACCACCTTCTTGCCCTGCATGTCGACGAAGTCTTCCGGCGACTTCTCGAAGCCCAGGTTGCGGTTGACGTTGGCGATCAGGAAGTCCAGCGCGTCATGCACGCCCGGCAGGTCCTCGCCCGGGAAGCCGCCCTTCATGTAGGTGTAGGTGCCCATGCCCATGAACACCGCGTCGTATTCGGCGAGCAGCTGCTCCATGGTCACGTCCTTGCCCACCTCGGTGTTCAGGCGGAACTCGATACCCATGCCGGTGAAGACTTCGCGGCGGTTGCTGAGCACGGTCTTTTCCAGCTTGAACTCGGGGATGCCGAAGGTCAGCAGGCCGCCGATCTCAGGGTTCTTGTCGAACACCACCGGGGTCACCCCGGCACGCACCAGCACATCGGCGCAGCCCAGCCCGGCCGGGCCGGCACCGATGATGGCGACGCGCTTGCCGGTCGGCTTGACCTTGGACATGTCCGGGCGCCAGCCCATGGCGAAGGCGGTGTCGGTGATGTACTTCTCCACCGAACCGATGGTCACCGCACCAAAGCCGTCGTTGAGGGTACAGGCACCCTCGCACAGGCGGTCCTGCGGGCACACCCGGCCACACACTTCCGGCAAGGTGTTGGTCTGGTGCGACAGTTCCGCCGCCGCCAGGATGTTGCCTTCGGAGACCAGCTTCAGCCAGTTGGGGATGAAGTTGTGTACCGGGCATTTCCATTCGCAATACGGGTTACCGCAGCCCAGGCAGCGGTGCGCCTGCTCCACGGACTGCTGCGGCTTGAACGGCTCGTAGATTTCCACGAACTCCTTCTTGCGCTGGCGCAGCAGCTTTTTCTTCGGGTCCTTGCGGCCCACTTCGATGAACTGGAAGTCGTTGTTCAGACGTTCAGCCATTTTTCAAAACCTCTTTACAGCAGCTGCAAGCTACAAGCTGCAAGCCGCAAGACGATCACTTAAGCCGGGCAAACCTCGTACTGCTTTCACTTGCAGCTTGAGGCTTGCCACTTGCAGCTGTTTTTACTGCGGGTTGGCACGGGTGCTGGACAGCAATTGCTTCAGGTTGGCTGCCTTCGGCTTGACCAGCCAGAAGCGCCGCACGTAGTCGTCCAGGTTCTCCGAGAGCTCACGCCCCCACTCGCTGCCGGTCTCTTCCACGTACTCGGCAAGGACCCGCGCCAGGTGGCTGCGGTAGGCCTCCATCGCTTCACCACTGATACGCTGGATTTCCACCAGTTCGTGGTTGAGCTTGTCGACGAAGGTATTGTCCATGTCGAGCACGTAGGCGAAGCCGCCAGTCATGCCAGAACCGAAGTTGTAACCGGTCTTGCCCAGCACGCAGACAAAGCCGCCGGTCATGTATTCACAGCAGTGATCGCCAGTGCCCTCGACAACAGCGTGGGCGCCGGAGTTACGCACAGCGAAGCGCTCGCCCGCTGTACCGGCGGCGAACAGCTTGCCGCCGGTGGCGCCGTACAGGCAGGTGTTGCCGACGATGGCGCTGTGCTGGGTTTCGAACGGGCTGCCGGCAGGCGGCACGATGGTCAGCTTGCCACCGGTCATGCCCTTGCCGACGTAGTCGTTGGCATCGCCTTCCAGGTGCAGGTTCAGGCCACCGGCGTTCCACACGCCAAAGCTCTGACCGGCAGTGCCCTTGAAGCGGAAGGTGATCGGCGCCGCAGCCATGCCCTGGTTGCCGTGCAGGCGGGCGATCTCGCCCGACACGCGTGCACCGATGGAGCGGTCGCAGTTGCAGATGTCGAGGCTGAACGCGCCACCGGCCTGGTCGCGGATGGCCGGCATGGCCATCTCCACCATTTTCTCGGCCAATTCGCCCTGGTCGAACGGCGGGTTCTTGTCGACTTCACAGAACTGCGGCTTGTCTGCCGGGATATGCGAGCTGCCCAGCAGCGGGGTCAGGTCCAGGTAGTGCTGGCGCTCGGTGTCGCCTGGCAATACCTCGAGCAGGTCGGTGCGGCCGATCAGCTCGCCGAGGCTGCGCACGCCCAGCTTGGCCAGCCACTCACGGGTCTCTTCGGCGACGAAGGTGAAGAAGTTGATCACCATGTCGACGGTGCCGATGTAGTGGTCCTTGCGCAGCTTGTCATTCTGGGTGGCCACGCCGGTGGCGCAGTTGTTCAGGTGGCAGATGCGCAGGTACTTGCAGCCCAGGGCGATCATGGGCGCGGTGCCGAAGCCGAAGCTTTCGGCGCCGAGGATGGCCGCCTTGATCACGTCGAGGCCGGTTTTCAGGCCGCCGTCGGTCTGTACCCGGACCTTGCCGCGCAGGTCGTTGCCGCGCAGGGTCTGGTGGGTTTCGGCCAGGCCCAGTTCCCATGGGGCGCCGGCGTACTTGATCGAGGTCAGCGGCGAGGCGCCGGTACCACCGTCGTAGCCCGAGATGGTGATCAGGTCGGCATAGGCCTTGGCCACGCCAGCGGCGATGGTGCCGACGCCCGCTTCTGCCACCAGCTTGACCGAAACCAGGGCCTGCGGGTTGACCTGCTTGAGGTCGTAGATCAGCTGGGCCAGGTCTTCGATCGAATAGATGTCGTGGTGTGGCGGTGGCGAGATCAGGGTCACGCCGGGCACCGCGTAACGCAGCTTGGCGATCAGGCCGTTGACCTTGCCGCCCGGCAGCTGGCCGCCCTCGCCGGGCTTGGCGCCCTGGGCAACCTTGATCTGCAGCACTTCGGCGTTGACCAGGTATTCCGGGGTCACGCCAAAGCGGCCGGTGGCCACCTGCTTGATCTTCGAGCTCTTGATGGTGCCGTAACGCGACGGGTCTTCACCGCCCTCGCCCGAGTTGGAACGCGCACCCAGGCGGTTCATCGCTTCGGCCAGCGCTTCATGGGCCTCCGGCGACAGTGCACCCAGCGAGATGCCGGCAGAGTCGAAGCGCTTGAGGATGGCCTCCAGCGGCTCGATCTGCTCCAGCGCCAGCGGCTGCTCGGCCACTTTCACCTTCAGCAGGTCGCGAATCATCGATACCGGGCGCTGGTCGACCAGCGTGGTGTATTCCTTGAACTTGGCGTAGTCGCCCTGCTGCACGGCGGCCTGCAGGGTATTGACCACATCCGGGTTGTAGGCGTGATATTCGCCACCGTGGACGAACTTCAACAGGCCACCTTGCTGGATCGGCTTGCGCGCGCTCCAGGCTTCGGCCGCCAACAGCTTCTGGTCGCTTTCCAGGTCGGCGAAGCGCGCACCCTTGATGCGGCTGGACACGCCCTTGAAGCTCAGGCCGACCACTTCCTCGGCAAGGCCGATGGTTTCGAACAGCTGTGCGCCACGGTACGAGGCGATGGTGGAGATGCCCATCTTCGACAGGATCTTCAGCAGGCCCTTGGAGATGCCTTTGCGGTAATACTTGAACACTTCATCCAGGTCGCCCAGCACTTCGCCGGTGCGGATCAGGTCGGCCAGCACTTCATAGGCCAGGTACGGGTACACGGCCGAAGCACCGAAGCCCAGCAGCACGGCGAAGTGGTGCGGGTCGCGGGCGGTGGCGGTTTCCACCAGGATGTTGCTATCGCAACGCAGGCCCTGCTCGGTCAGGCGGTGGTGCACCGCACCAACGGCCAGCGAGGCGTGCACCGGCAGCTTGCCCGGGGCGATGTAGCGGTCGCTCAGCACCAGCTGGGTCTTGCCTGCGCGCACCGCTTCTTCAGCCTGGTCGGCAATGTTGCGGATCGCCGCTTCCAGGCCGACGCTCTCTTCATAGTTGAGGTCGATCAGCTGACGCTCGAAGCCTTCGCGCTCCAGGTTCATCAGCGAGCGCCACTTGGCGGGCGAGATGACCGGCGAGCTGAGGATGACCCGCGAAGCATGCTCCGGGGATTCCTGGAAGATGTTGCGCTCGGCGCCCAGGCAGATTTCCAGTGACATGACGATCGCTTCGCGCAGCGGGTCGATCGGCGGGTTGGTCACCTGGGCGAACTGCTGGCGGAAGAAGTCGTATGGCGAACGCACGCGCTGCGACAGCACCGCCATCGGCGTGTCGTCACCCATCGAACCGACCGCTTCCTGGCCCTGCTCACCGAGCGGGCGCAGCACCTGGTCACGCTCTTCGAAGGTGACCTGGAACATCTTCATGTATTGCTTGAGCTGGTCAGCGTCGTAGCTGGCCACACCCTGGTCGTCAGTCAGCGTCGCCTGGATGCGCGTGGCGTGCTGACGCAGCCAGCGCTTGTACGGGTGGCGCGACTTCAGGCGGTTGTCGATGGCATCGGTGTCGAGGATCTGGCCGGTCTCGGTGTCCACAGCCAGGATCTGGCCCGGCCCGACACGGCCCTTGGCCAGCACTTCCTCAGGCTGGTAACCCCATACGCCGATTTCCGAAGCGATGGTGATGTAGCCATTGGTGGTGGTCACCCAGCGCGCCGGGCGCAGGCCGTTACGGTCGAGCAGGCACACCGCATGGCGGCCTTCGGTCATGACGATACCGGCCGGGCCATCCCACGGTTCCATGTGCATGGAGTTGTATTCGTAGAAGGCGCGCAGGTCGGCGTCCATGGTCTCGACGTTCTGCCAGGCTGGCGGTACCAGCATGCGCACGCCGCGGAACAGGTCGATACCGCCGGTGACCATCAGCTCCAGCATGTTGTCCATGCTCGACGAGTCGGAACCGACGCGGTTGACCAGCGGGCCGAGCTCTTCGAGGTCGGGGATCAGGTCGTTGGCGAACTTGGTGCGCCGGGCCATGGCCCAGTTGCGGTTGCCGGTGATGGTGTTGATCTCGCCGTTGTGGGCAAGAAAGCGGAACGGCTGCGCCAGCGGCCATTTCGGCAGGGTATTGGTGGAGAAGCGCTGGTGGAACACGCAGATCGCGGTTTGCAGGCGCTCGTCGCCCAGGTCCGGGTAGAACGCCGCCAGATCGCGCGGCATCATCAGGCCTTTGTAGATGATGGTCTTGTGCGAGAAGCTGCAGATGTAGTGGTCGGCGTCGTGGGCGTTGGCCACGGACGAACGGCGACGGGCACTGAACAGCTTGATGGCGAATTCCTGATCGCTCAGGCCTTCACCGCCGATGAACACCTGCTCGATCTGCGGCAGGCGCTCCAGGGCCAGGCGGCCAAGCACGCTGGTATCGATCGGCACCTTGCGCCAGCCCACCAGCTTCAGGCCGGCAGCGAGGATTTCGCGGTCCATGTTGGCGCGGGCGGCTTCGGCTTTGACCGGGTCCTGGTTGAAGAACACCATGCCGACAGCGTATTGCCGGGGCAACTCGGCAGCGAAGTGCTCGTGGGCCACGGCACGCAGGAACTGATCGGGCTTCTGCATGAGCAGACCGCAACCGTCACCGGTCTTGCCGTCGGCGTTGATGCCGCCGCGGTGGGTCATGCAGGTCAATGCCTGCATGGCGGTTTGCAGAAGGTGGTGGCTGGGTTCGCCCGTCATATGGGCGATCAGGCCAAAACCACAGTTGTCCTTGAATTCTTCGGGATGGTACAGACCTGTTTTCATAGACACATTCTCACCAGGTTCACCTCTCAACGGAGGCAAATCTCTTTTTTAACAACCACTTACCATCCACGCCGATCAAACGCCAGCTTTTTGCGGTGGCCATGGAAAACCATTGTTGCACAGCGACAGCGACGCCCACAAATTTTCATGTCTCACCATTGAAAATTTATGTCGCAATTTTGAATGTTTTTACGCCGCGCGCCGTGATAGCGGCTTGGCTTGAGTCTGAAGCGTTTCAGCCATGACTGCAAGGTAGGCTTGTGGCCGGCAGTCTGGGACAGAAAAGCCTGCCGCGCTCGAGCGCAGCAGGCTAGTCGAAGTTCAGTAATCGCTCAGCAACTGGGCAGCGGGGTGATGCCGCCCGGAAGGTATTCAGCGAGCCGTGGCGAGCTCTTGTTGGACGCTGCCGACGGTACGTGGCCAAGGTTTACCAGCCTGGACCTTGGCTGGCAAGTTCTTGATTGCCGCAACCGCAGCGTCGCGGTTGGCGAAACTGCCGTAAGTCACGACGTACAGCGGCTTGCCCTGCAGGTTTTTCTTGAAGTAGCGATAGTCGCCACCCTGCGCCTTGACGAACGCCTGGGCCGACGCCTCGGAGCTGGTACCGAGGATCTGCACCACGTAATTGCCCGGTTTCTGCCCGGCGTACCAGCCGCTATTGCCGCTGCCACCCGCTGCTGGCTTGGCGGCTGGCTTGGCCATGGCGACCTGGGTCGGGGCTGGGGCAGGCTTGGCAGGCGCAACCGGTTTGGCGGGCTGGGTTGCGACAGATTTTTGCGCAGGCGCAACCGGCTGTGGTTGTGGCTGCACCGCCGGGGCCGGCTGGGCTGGCGCCGTGGCTACCGGCTGCGCAGGTACCGCCGCCGGGCCTGCCGGCACGCCTTGTGGTGGTGCGATGGTGGTCACGGTTGGCGGCGGGTTGCCAGGCTGCAGGGCGGTATCACCCGCCGGGCTGCCTTCTTCACCTTCGCCCATGCCGGCAGCCTGGGCCAGCGGCTCGCGCATTACTGGCTGCGACTGGCCAACCAGCGGCAGCGGCATCGGCTGCGACGACCCCGAGAACTCGATGGCCGGGTTGCCACCGTTGCCCTGGCCTTCACCAAGCGGCAACTGGGCCTGGGCTGCCGGCGCTTCGGCGGGCGCCTTGTCACCTTTCTTCGGCATCAACACCGCGGCCGCAACGGCGACCACAACCACAGCGGAGAGCGCGAGCACATGTTTTTTAGGCATCTTGAACCCCATGGATGGTCGCTTGGCCGTCGAACGGCTGGCGATCATGGCTTCGATCAAAGTGTCACGGGCGACCTGGTTGATGTTGCCAGGCCAACCGTCAGAGTTTTCATGGATATCGACGATCTGTTCGCGGGTGAACACCTCGATGCCCCGGCCAGCCCCTTCCAGGCGCTGTTCCAGGTACTCGCGGGTTTCTTCTTCACTGTAGGGGGCGAGCTCGATGATGTGGAAGCGCTCTTCCTCGATATTCAGCTCATCCAGCCCGGCAATCAGCGAAGGCTCACCGAACAGGAACACATGCGGGCGCCCTTCCGGTACGCCAGCGGCCAGTTCCAGCAACGCTTGGAGTGCCGACTCGTCGAGTTGTTCCGCATCGTCCACCAGCAGATACACTTCCTGGCCGGTCAGGGCCAACTGCACCACCTTGGCCAGGATCGCCTGCACTTCGGCCTGCGCTACATCCAGGCTCTGCGCGACCTGGCCGAGCACGCTGGCGGCATCGCTGGCACCACGGGCGGATACCACCACGCTCTGCACCGCCTGCTTGTTGGTGCTGGCCACCAGGGCCTGGCGCAGCAGGGTCTTGCCGCTGCCCAACGGGCCGCTGACAACCAGCATCAACTGGCTGTAGCGCGCCAGGTGGTGCAACTGGCCGAGCACCGGCTTGCGCTGGGCCGGGAAGAACTTGAAGCCGGGCACGCGGGGCGCGAACGGATCGTGGCTCAACTGGTAATGGTCGAGAAAGGCCTCATCGGCATGCAAACTGGTCATTGCGCTGTCACAACCTCAAAGCTGGGCCACGATCGCGCGGTAATCCGCCGACAGCGTGGCCTGTAGAATCTCTTTCGGATAGTCGTCGGTCACCACGGCCTCGCCCATCTGGCGCAGCAGCACCAGACGCAGGCGGCCATCGAGCACCTTCTTGTCGACCGCCATGTGCTCCATGAAATGCGCCGGGGTCATTTCCTGTGGTGGCACCACCGGCAAACCTGCGTCCTGCAACAGGCGGATACCGCGATCGCGCTCGGCCTGGTCGATCCAGCCAAGGCGCATGGACATCTCCAGGGCCATCACCGTGCCCGCCGCCACGGCTTCGCCGTGCAGCCACACGCCATAGCCCATGTGGGTCTCGATGGCATGGCCGAAGGTATGCCCCAGGTTCAACGTGGCGCGCACGCCGGATTCGCGCTCGTCAGCCCCGACCACGGCAGCCTTGGCCGCGCAGGAACGGCGAATGGCTTCGGTCAGCGCTACCGGGTCGAGGGCGCGCAGGGCCTGCATATTATCTTCGAGCCAGGCGAGGAACGGCTTGTCGCAGATCAGGCCGTACTTGATCACTTCCGCCAGCCCGGCAGACAGCTCGCGCGCCGGCAGGGTCTGCAGCGTGGTGGTGTCGATCAGCACCGCGTTCGGCTGGTAGAAGGCACCGACCATGTTCTTGCCCAGCGGGTGGTTGATGCCGGTCTTGCCGCCTACCGAGGAATCGACCTGGGACAACAGCGTGGTCGGTACCTGGATGAAGTCGACGCCGCGCTGGTAGCAGGCGGCGGCGAAGCCGGCCATGTCACCGATCACGCCGCCGCCCAAGGCGACCACGGTGGTGCGGCGGTCGTGCCGGGCGCTGAGCAGGCCGTCGAAGATCAGCTGCAGGGTTTCCCAGTTCTTGTGGGCCTCGCCATCGGGCAGCACCACCGGCAGCACCGAATAGGCGCCCAGGGTCTTGCTCAGGCGTTCCAGATACAGGGGCGCGACGGTCTCGTTGGAAACGATGGCAACCTGCCGCCCGGCGATGTGCGGCGCCAGCAGCTCGGGCTGGCCCAGCAGGCCTTCGCCAATGTAGATCGGGTAGCTACGCTCGCCCAGGTCGACCTTTAGTGTCTGCATGTATCCCCACAATGTACTTGAGCGCGGCGCCGCTCGGGCGCCCACGCGCTAACGTTGAACCTCGCCTCGGCGCAGGTGGCCGAGAATAGTCCCGGGCTAACGGGGCGGCAACTGCTGCAAGCGCTCGAGAATATCGATCACCACCATGCGTGGCGGCCGCTCGTCGGTTTCCACCACCAGGTCGGCGATCTCGCGGTAGAGCGGGTCGCGGGTTTCCAGCAGGGCGCGCAAGGTCGCCTCGGGATTGGCAGTGCGCAGCAGCGGGCGATTGCGGTCACGCGCGGTGCGGCCGACCTGCTGTTCCACCGATGCATGCAGGTAGATCACCCGGCCACCCTGGTGCAGTGCCTGGCGGTTGGCTTCGCGCATCACCGCGCCCCCACCGGTCGCCAGGACCACCCCGTCGAGTGCGCACAGTTCGGCGATCATCGCCTGTTCGCGGTCACGGAAACCCGGCTCGCCTTCCTTGTCGAAAATCCACGGGATGTTGGCGCCGCATCGCAGTTCGATTTCCTTGTCGGAATCCTTGAACAGCAGGCGCAGCTCTTTGGCCAATAGGCGACCGATGGTGCTTTTACCAGCACCCATGGGCCCAACAAGTATCAAATTTCGCACAGAATCAACGACTCACAGCAATCGCCTGGTCACTCATGATACGCGGAGTCAGGAAGACCAGCAGCTCGGATTTTTTCTCTTGTAATGCATCGCGTCGAAACAGCCGCCCAACATACGGCAGATCGCCGAAAAATGGCACCTTGTCGACCACATTGTTTTGCGAAGTCGAGTACACGCCACCGATCACGATGGTTTCGCCGTCCGCCACGCGAACCTTGGCATTGACCTCGTTCTTGCGGATTGGCGGTACGTTGTTCAAGGCATTGACGTAATCCGGCTCGTCCTTGGTCACCCTGACGGTCATGATCACCTTGTTGTCCGGGGTAATCTGCGGGGTCACCTCGAGCGACAGCGAGGCTTCGCGAAAGGCGACCGAGGTGGCGCCGCTCTGGCTGGTTTCCTGGTACGGCACCTCGGTGCCCTTGAGGATCCTGGCGGTTTCCTTGTCAGCGGTGACCACCTTGGGCTGCGAGATGATCTCGCCGTTGCCGCTCTTTTCCATGGCACTGAGCTCCAGATCAAGCAGCACATCACCGCGCAGCAAGCCCAGGCCGATGCTGCCACCCACGCGCTCTACGCCCAGGTCGACGAACAGATCCTTGCCCAGTCGCGGAGTCTCGACGTACAGCGGCCCACCCCAGCGTACCCCCAGGCTTTTCTCGTAATCGACATTGGCTTCGACGATACGCGCCTCTATCGCCACCTGGCGCACCGGCACATCCAGCTGCGCCACCAGTTGCCGCAACTCGGCAAGCCGGTCGGCAGGCTGGTGTACCACCAGGGTATTGGTGCGCGCATCGACACTCACGCTTCCCCGACCGGCCGGGATGCCGTCATCCGCCAGGCTTGCCAGCAGCAACTCGGCCAGTTCGGCGGCCTGGGCGTGATGGATGGGCAGCAGTTCGCGGCGCAGCGGCTGCAACTGCGCATCCAGCGCCTGGCCCACGCGGGCGTCGACCGACTGCGCGGCAAACTCGGCCGCAGGCGCCACCAGCAGTACATTGCCCTCCTGGCGCCGGGCCAGGCCCTTGCTGCGCAGCACCAGGTCCAGGGCCTGGTCCCACGGGACATCCTGCAAGCGCAAAGTGACACTGCCCTGCACGGTATCACTGGCGACCAGGTTGACACCGGCATAGTCCGCCAGTACCTGTAGCACCGCACGCACCTCCACCTCCTGGAAGTTCAGCGACAGCGGTTCACCCTGATAAGGCGTCGCTGAGGCCAGCGGGATCGGCAACAGGGCTGCCAGCGCCCATTTCTTCATTCGTTTCATCTTGGTCCGGGGCCTCCTTGCCCAGGGGTTTTGCAAGGGTGATGAACGCTGTGCGGTCATGCCACGCCCCTGCCATGAACAGCCGTTCGCGTACTTCCACCTGGCCGTGATCGACCCGTGCCACCACCCCCTGATCACGCCCGACCCGGTCGCCCGCGCGCACGCGATAGAGCCTGCCGGCGGCCATCAGCAGTGCTTCGTGGGTTACCCCGCGCGACAGGCTGCCAACCATTTCCAGTTGCGCCAGCGGCACGCTGACCAAGCCGTTGCCCGTCATTCGCGCCGTCCCAGGGGCAAACGGGTCGGTTGTCGGCGCTGCCGTCACGGCCCTGGCCGGCATGTGCGCAAGCACGGCAGCGGCCGGCGTGGGCGCCAGCGCCTGGTAGGCATCCACCCGCAAGCGCAGGCGCAACAGGCCAGGCTGGGCATCGCTTGCAGCCAGCTGCAAGTCACCGCTGCGCAGCACACGCGCCTGGCCCAACCAGTCGCCCAACCACTGCCGCAAGGCCGCGTAACGCCCGACCACCTGCAACGCCAGCGGTACCTTGCGAAAACCGGTCTGTTGTTCCTCTTCGAGTACATCGAAGCGCTCGATGAGCAGACCATGCGCGTGCCCTGACACCGCCAGGCGATCGACCAGGTCGCTCATGCTCTCCCCAGCCGCCAGGTGCCAGTACGCCTCCTGCAGACGTTGCCCGGCGACGGCGACGGACGCCCGCAGCTGTTCCAGTTCGACCTGTTGCGCCGCGCGGGCTGCCTGCTGTGCGTTCAGTTCGGTGTGCCGGGCCTGCTCCAGCGCCTGCTGCTGCCATACCGCCGGCAGGCGAAGGGCACAGCCCATGCCGAACACCGCCACCGTCACCAGCACTGGCGCCAGCTGCCTGAAGCGGCTGGAGCGCTCGGCCATGGCCAACCAGCCAAGCACCTGCGCAGCATTCATGACCAGAACGCCGAAACACGCGCACTGAGCAGGAATTCATCAGCGCCTGCCTGGCTGCTGATGTGCCTGAGTTGTAAATCGAGCAGCGCGCTCGAGCGGCCCAGGTCGCGCATGAACTGCGCGATCGCCGCACCGGACGTGGCCTGCCCGGTCATTTGCAGACGGCCATCTTCGAGGCTGAGGTCGAGCAGTTGCACACCCACCGGCAAGGCGTTTTCGAGGTCGGTGAACAAGCCGTTCAGCACATCCTGATGGGCACGCAGGCCTTCCAGTGCTGCCGTGCGCTCCAGTAGCGCCTCATGCTGCGCACGCAGTTCGGCCAACGACGACACCTGCTCGCCCGACACTTCAAGAGCCGCCTGGCGCTGAGTGTTGGCCAATGTCTGCTGCTGACTGCGCTGGCGGGCGAACTGATCGACCAGCATCACGGCGCACAAGGCCAGCAGAGCACCGCCGACCAGTTGCCTGCGAAACCGCCGTAACGCCGCCTGACGCTGTAGTTCGCGCCAAGGCAGAAGGTTCAGCCGCATCATCAGCGCATCCCTCCGCGTGCCAGGGCGCACGCCAGAAGCATGGCACCGTCGATCTGCTCCAGACCCAGCAGACCCGGCAGCAGCCGACACGGCAGGTTCACGCGGGCGGCAAGCTCACCCAACTGAGCCGCCTCGAGAGGCGCACAACCGGCGATCAACAGGCCATCGGGCAAGGGCTCTTCGGTCAGCAGCGCCTGCAGGCGCTCTGGCAGCGCAGCGGTTATCGTCGACATGCCCAGGCCCAGCTCGCAGCGTTGCTGCGGCCGCCCCGATTGCCAGCCATAAAGGGTGGCGCTGTGCGCCTCGATGCGCAGCAGCGCCATGCCCTGCTGACCGCCCTGCGGCAGCATGCGAGCCAAGGCAATGCTGTCGACCTCCACCGCTTCCAGCTGCAAACCGGCCTCCTCGATGAGCACCTCGAGCGGCGCCAGCACACTCTGCCGACACGCGGCCACCATCACCTCGGCGCAGCCTGGCTGGACACGTGATGGCTCCAGTACCTGAAAGTCCAGGGCCAGGTCTTCCAACGGAAACGGAAACAGCCGTTCGGCGTCAGCCAGCAACTGCGCTTCCATTTCCGCCCCGCCCTGCTCCATGGGTAAATGGCACAATTTGCAGATCACTTGGTTGGCCGGCAGCGCCAGCGCGACCCGGCGCTGGCGCAGGCCACTACGGCGGTAGGCACACCTCAAGGCAGCCGCCACGGCGGCGGGTTCGGCCGCCCAGTCACTGCCGGCCGGTGCTTCGAACGGCTCTTGTACCGAGGCAAGCAGCCGCCAGCGCCGGCCCCGGCGCTGCAGTTGCACAAGCCGAACGGTGTCAGGGGCAATTTCCACCCCCACGAGTGAACCGGCATCCTTGCCGAAGCGTCCCAGCATCGTGACCTCCCTGTTGTGTGCCGCCGCCATGGTTCCCGGCCGCCAGCCTCAAGCCCGCGCCAACACTGGGCCGGGCCGGCCCATCGAGGCGACGGACCGCCTGGCCGGTAACCCGGAGAGGCGAAAAAATGCTTATAATGCCCTGCGTTTTTGGGTCCGCCGGACCTGCGTGCAATCCATTCCCAACCTGGACACCAAAAAGCCTTGATACGTCTGCTGAAGTTCTTCTGGTGGTCTTCCGTCGCAGTCATCTGCGCGCTCGTACTCGGTGTGAGCGGTGCGTTTCTGTATCTTAGCCCCAGCCTGCCCTCGGTCGAGTCGCTGCGAAGCATCCAGTTGCAGATCCCCCTGAGGGTGTACAGCAGCGATGGCAAGCTGATCGCCGAGTTTGGCGAAATGCGCCGCTCGCCGATTCGCTTCGCGGAAATTCCCCCACAGTTCATCCAGGCGCTTCTGTCAGCCGAGGACGACAACTTCCTCAACCACTACGGTGTCGACCCCAGCAGCCTGATGCGCGCGGCGACCCAGCTGGTGAAAACCGGGCATATCCAGACCGGCGGCAGCACCATCACCATGCAGGTGGCGAAGAACTTCTTCCTTACCAGCGAGCGCAGCTTCTCGCGCAAGACCAACGAGATCTTGCTGGCCCTGCAGATCGAGCGTGAGCTGACCAAGGACGAGATCCTCGAGCTGTACGTGAACAAGATCTACCTGGGCAACCGTGCCTACGGTATCGACGCCGCCGCGCAGGTGTATTACGGCAAGTCGATCCGCGATGTGAGCCTGGCGCAGATGGCGATGATCGCCGGCCTGCCCAAGGCACCGTCGCGCTTCAACCCGCTGGCCAACCCGGTACGCGCCAAAGAGCGCCGCGACTGGATCCTCGGCCGCATGTACAAGCTGGGCAAGATCGACGAAGCCAGCTATCAGGCAGCCCTGGCCGAGCCGCTCAACGCCAGCTACCACGTGCCCACACCGGAAGTTAACGCACCTTACATCGCCGAAATGGCCCGCGCCGAAATGGTCGGCCGTTACGGCAGCGACGCCTACACCGAAGGCTTCCGCGTCACCACCACGGTGCCCAGCGACATGCAGGAAATGGCCAACAAGGCCATCCTCAACGGCCTTTCCGAATACGACGAACGCCACGGCTACCGCGGCCCTGAAGCTCGCTTCCCGGGCCGCACCCAGGCCGCCTGGCTGCAGGAACTGGGCAAGCAACGCGCCCTTGGCGGCCTGGAGCCTGCCATCGTCACCCAAGTGGAAAAAACCGGCCTCAAGGTGCTGACCCGCAGCGGCCAGGAAGAGCTGGTGGCCTGGGACACCATGAAATGGGCGCGCCCGTTCATCAACAGCAATGCACAGGGCCGGGCGCCGCAATCGCCGGCGGACGTGGCCCAGGTTGGCGACCTGGTACGCCTGCAGCGCCTGGAGGATGGCACGCTCAAGTTCAGCCAGGTACCTGGCGCGCAGAGTGCGCTGGTCACCCTCGACCCTTACAACGGCGCCATTCGCGCGCTGGTCGGCGGCTTCTCGTTCGAGCAGAGCAACTACAACCGCGCCATGCAGGCCAAGCGTCAGCCGGGTTCCAGCTTCAAGCCGTTCGTCTACAGCGCCGCCCTGGACAGCGGCTACACCGCGTCCAGCCTGGTCAACGATGCACCGATCGTGTTCGTCGACGAATACCTGGACAAGGTCTGGCGACCGAAGAACGACACCAACACCTTCCTTGGCCCGATCCGTATGCGCGAAGCGCTGTACAAGTCGCGCAACCTGGTGTCGATCCGCCTGCTGCAGGCCATGGGCGTGGACCGCACCATCGACTACATCGCCAAGTTCGGCTTCAACAAGCAGGACCTGCCACGCAACCTGTCGCTGGCACTGGGTACCGCCACCCTGACTCCGATGGAGATCGCCACCGGCTGGAGCACCTTTGCCAATGGCGGTTACAAGATCACCCCATACCTGATCGAGCGTATCGAAAGCCGCAGCGGCGAGACCCTGTTCACCGCCAACCCGGCACGGGTACCGCAAGGTGCCGAGGACCAGGCTGGCCTGGCCGCACCCGAACAGCCGATCAGCACCGCAGCCATGCCGGGCGAGGCACCCGTTGCCGTCAACCAGGCTACCCCTGTAGCGCAAGCGCCGGCGGTGGCCGAGCAGATCATCGATGGGCGCACCACCTACATCCTCACCAGCATGTTGCAGGATGTGATCAAGCGCGGCACTGGCCGCCGGGCACTGGCGCTGGGCCGCACTGACCTGGCCGGCAAGACCGGCACCACCAACGAGTCCAAGGACGCCTGGTTCTCCGGCTACAACGCTGACTATGTGACCACCGTGTGGGTCGGTTTCGACCAGCCCGAAACCCTGGGCCGTCGCGAATACGGCGGAACCGTGGCATTGCCGATCTGGATGAGCTTCATGGGCGCGGCGCTCAAGGACAAGCCCAACCACGCACCGGCAGAACCGGAAGGCATTCTCAGCCTGCGCGTGGACCCGGTCAGCGGCCGCGCTGCTTCGCCAAGCACGCCGAATGCCTACTTCGAGCTGTTCAAGGCCGAAGACTCTCCGCCGTCGGTGGATGAGCTGGGCAACGGCGCGGCACCGGGTAGCCCGCTGCCGGCCGATGAAGCGGCGCCGATGGACCTGTTCTGACCTGATGAAAAGCCGGGGGCGCTTTGCGCCCCTATCGCGACACAAGGCCGCTCCCACAGGAAACGCGTAATCCTTGTGGGAGCGGCCTTGTGTCGCGACGGGCTGCAAAGCAGCCCAGAATCCGGCAGGCAAAAAAAGGCAGCATGGAACACCGGCAAAAACAAAAAGCCCCAGCTCATGCGAGCCGGGGCTTTTTTGTGTCGCTCGGCAGCAATCAGCCGTTGAACACGTCATCCACGCTGGTCAGCGGGTAGTGCTTCGGATACGGCAGGGTAGCCACGCCGGATTCGATGGCAGCCTTGGCCACAGCGTCGGAAACGACGGTGATCAGGCGGGCGTCCAGCGGCTTCGGAATGATGTACTCACGGCCGAACTCGAGGCCCTGAACGCCGTAGGCTTCGCAAACTTCCTTCGGCACTGGCAGCTTGGCCAGGTCTTTCAGGGCGATGGCGGCAGCGATCTTCATTTCTTCGTTGATGCGCTTGGCGCGAACGTCCAGGGCACCACGGAAGATGAACGGGAAGCCCAGCACGTTGTTGACCTGGTTCGGGTAGTCGGAACGACCGGTTGCCATGATCACATCGTTGCGGGTGGCGTGCGCCAGCTCTGGCGAGATTTCCGGGTCCGGGTTCGAGCAGGCGAACACGATCGGGTTGGCAGCCATCGACTTCAGGCCTTCGGCGCTCAGCAGGTTCGGGCCGGACAGGCCGACGAACACATCGGCACCGTCGAGGGCGTCAGCCAGGGTGCGCTTGTCGGTAGCGTGGGCGAACTGCGCCTTGTACTGGTTCAGGTCGTCACGGCCAGCGTGGATCACGCCGCTGCGGTCGATCATGTAGATGTTCTCGACCTTGGCACCCATGCTCACCAGCAACTTCATACAGGAGATGGCGGCAGCGCCGGCACCCAGGCAGACGATCTTGGCGTCTTCCAGCTTCTTGCCGGCGATTTCCAGGGCGTTGATCATGCCGGCGGCGGTCACGATGGCGGTACCGTGCTGGTCATCGTGGAATACCGGGATGTCGCACTGTTCGATCAGGGTGCGCTCGATTTCGAAGCACTCAGGCGCCTTGATGTCTTCGAGGTTGATGCCACCGAAGGTGATCGAGATGCGGCGAACGGTGTCGATGAATGCTTGCGGGCTTTCCGATTCGACTTCGATGTCGAACACGTCGATGCCAGCGAAACGCTTGAACAGAACACCCTTGCCTTCCATGACCGGCTTGGAAGCCAGTGGGCCGAGGTCGCCCAGACCGAGGATGGCGGTGCCATCGGAAATCACCGCAACCAGGTTGCCTTTGCCGGTGTATTTGTAAGCCAGCTCTGGGTCACGGCCGATTTCACGCACGGGCTCAGCAACACCTGGGCTGTAGGCCAGGGCGAGGTCACGGGCGGTGGCAGTGGGCTTGGAAAGTTCGACGCTCAGTTTCCCCGGACGAGGTTGAGCGTGATATTCGAGAGCGGCGGTTTTCAGGTCTGACATGGTGGGCATTCCGCTATTTACTGTTCTGACGGACCGCCGAGGATACGCAAAGAGCCGGGGAGCCACAAGACTGGTCAGTCACTTGTGTCAAGGCCTTTGGCCTACGACTTTACGCTATAACCCACGGGGGCATACGGCTAACAGTGTGTACAATCCGATGGCGAACTGTCTACATCTTTTAGCCTGAAATGCGCTCCAGCATGCTCGGATCGGTCAATGGCAACACCCAGCGTCGCTGCCCAGGCTTGAGGGCGCCCTTGCGGGAACGATCCAGCACCCAGCCACGCGCCTCGACCTGGCGTCCCTTGAGGTTATCGAAGAAGCTGGCGGGGAAGTTGCGTTGCAGACGAGCGGGAACCTGCAGCACCAAGGCGTCACCCAGGTTCAGCCAGACCCCACCCCGATTGCGCTCGATGCCTTCGATACGGCCCCTGACAACCGCGAAACCTGACTGCCTGATAGCAGCCGCAGGCACCACCGGTGAGCGCCGCCACAGGCCGAGGGCAGCCTGACGGGCAGCCTGCTCGGCAAGCTGCTGGCAGCCGCTGAGGCGCACATTGGGGGCCACTGCCACGCGATAACCCAGGCCCTCGCTGAGCAGTTGTGCTTCCAGATTGTCGCCATTGCGCCCGTAGATATGCGCCAGCGTGCGGCCGTATCTGTCTTTACCTTCCACCCCAGGCACCAGCCCGAGACGCCCGCCACTGGCCTCGACCAACGCCTGCAAACGCCGCTTGGCCGCCTCGGCAAAGGGCTCGCTTGCGCGCCCTTTGCGGCCCATTTCCGGTGCATTGATACCAATCAGCCGCACGCTGCGGCCATCGGCCAGGCGCAAGGTGTCACCATCGACCACCTGCCGCACCACTACCGGTTGCGGCTGCTGTGGCAGCGGGCAGAACGCCAGTGCCGGCAAGTGCCAGATTGCGCCCACAAAAAAGGCGCCCACAAGGGGCGCCTTTTTCAGCAGCAATGCGAAGCCCGAAGGACTCGCCATGCGCATGATTACTTCTTGGTACCGAACATACCGAAGCGATCGGCGAACTTCTGTACGCGACCACCGGTGTCCAGGACTTTCTGCTTACCGGTGTAGAACGGGTGGCACAGGTTGCAAACGTCGATCGCCAGGGTGTTGCCCAGGGTCGAACGCGTTTCGAACTTGTTGCCGCAGCTGCAGGTGACTGCAACTACTTCGTAGTTCGGGTGGATACCTTCTTTCATGGTCACTTCCTCGAGCTGCGTGCCGCCACCCAACACCAATTGTTGAATACCGCACGTAATTAGGCGGCGAATAATACCAGAGCACGGCGCCAGCGCAAGTTGTCGCTTGCACCGACCGTCGTCTGCTAGGCTCGCCACTCCCCGTTACGCCCACCGAGACTTTCCGCGTGTCCGACGTCATCCTGCGCCTTGCCCTGCCCTCCCCGCTGCGGCGCCTGTTCGACTACAAGGCGCCGGCGAGCATGGCACGCCAGACCCTGACCCCTGGCATGCGCATCCGCGTGCCGTTCGGCCGCCGCGAAATGATCGGCGTGCTGGTGGAGGTCTGCGAGCAGAGCGAAGTGCCTGCCGACAAGCTCAAACCCGCCAGCGCCCTGCTCGACCCGGTGTCGCCGATTCCGCCTTCGCTGTTCAAGCTGTGCCTGTGGACCGCCCAGTACTACCAACACAGCCTGGGCGACACCCTGAGCTGGGCCCTGCCGACCCTGCTGCGCCAGGGCGAAGCCGCCGAAATGCGCCAGGAGCGCTTCTGGCACGTGGCCCCCGGCGCCCGTCTGGAAGACCCGCGCATCGCCCGCGCCCCGCGCCAGCGCGACGCCCTCAAGACCTTGGCCCAGCACCCGCATGGCGTGGCCCACAGCCTGCTGGCCAAGCTCAACCTGAACAAGGACAGCCTCGACCTGCTGCTGGCCAAGGAGCTGGTGCAGATCGAAGTGCGCCGCCATCTGCCGGCGCTGCGCCACGAGCACTGGCTGGCCCAGCCGGAACTGCCGCTCAACGAAGAGCAGCGCGCCGCCTTCGAGGCCGTACGCGAAGGCTTTGGCAGCTTCGCCGCCTTTCTGCTGGCCGGTGTTACCGGCAGCGGCAAGACCGAGGTGTACCTGCAGCTGATTCGCGAAACCCTCGAAGCCGGCAAGCAAGCCCTGGTGCTGATCCCGGAAATCAACCTCGGCCCGCAGACCCTGGCGCGCTTCGAGCAACGCTTCAACGCCCGTATCGCCCTGCTGCATTCGGCGGTCAACGACCGTGAGCGCCTGGACGCCTGGCTGGCCGCCCGTGACGGCGAGGCCGACATCATCATCGGCACCCGCTCGGCGCTGTTCACGCCAATGAAGAACCCCGGCCTGATCATCATCGACGAGGAGCACGACGGCTCCTATAAACAGCAGGAGGGCCTGCGCTACCACGCCCGCGACCTGGCGCTGGTGCGCGCGCACCAGGAAAACATCCCGATCCTGCTCGGTTCTGCCACGCCATCGCTGGAAACCTTGCACAATGCCCTGACCGGCCGCTATCGCCTGTTGCGCATGAACCAGCGCGCCGGCGGCGCCCGCCCGCCGCGCATGCTGCGCCTGGATGTGAAAAGCCTGCCGCTGGACAGCGGCATCAGCGGCCCGCTGCAGCAAGCCATCCGTCAGACCCTGGAGGCCGGCCAGCAGGTGCTGGTGTTCCTCAACCGCCGCGGCTTCGCGCCGACCTTGCTGTGCCACGATTGCGGCTGGCTGTCCGAGTGCCCGCGCTGCGATGCACGCATGACCGTGCACCAGCGCTCCAGCGTGCTGCGCTGCCACCACTGTGGTTATGACGAACGCCTGCCCCACCAGTGCCCGCAATGCAACCATGTCGACCTGCGCCCGGTCGGCGCCGGCACCGAGCGTGCCGAGGAACGCCTGAAGGTGCTGTTCCCCGACTACCCGGTGCTGCGTGTGGACCGCGACAGCACGGCGCGCAAGGACGCCATGCACAACCTGTTCAGCACCATCCAGCGCGGCCAGCCGAGCATCCTCGTCGGCACGCAGATGCTCGCCAAAGGCCACCACTTCCCACGGGTGACCCTGGTGGCCATTCTCGATGCCGATGGCGGGCTGTTCTCTGGCGACTTCCGCGCCAGCGAGCGCATGGCGCAGCTGATCGTGCAGGTGGCCGGGCGTGCCGGGCGCGCCGAGGAACCCGGCAAGGTCATCATCCAGACCCACCTGGCCGATCACCCCTTGCTGGTGCAATTGACCGAGCAGGGCTACTTCGCCTTTGCCGAACAAGCCCTGGAAGAGCGCCGCGCCGCCGGCCTGCCGCCCTACTCGCACCTGGCCTTGCTGCGCGCCGAAGCGCACCGGCCAGGGCAGGCCGAAGGCTTCCTCGACGAGGCCTGTGCCGCCGCCGAGCGCCTGGTGGCCGAGCAGCGCCTGCCGGGCATCGAGCTGCTGGGCCCCGTGCCGGCACCGATGGAGCGCCGCGCCGGGCGCTTCCGCGCACAACTGTTGATACAGGCCAACACCCGGGCACCCTTGCATCGACTGATCAGCGCCTGGTTGCTAGTGTTGGAGCAGATGCCGAGCGGGCGCCAGGTGCGCTGGTCGCTGGATGTCGACCCGGTTGACCTTTATTGATATCGGGGCCGCAAAGCGGCCCTAAAGGTTGGCAACCTGCTCCCGGCAACGGATAATGCCCAGTTTTTCCACCTGCGCATCCAAGCGCTCCACCGCGCTTGCGGTCGAAAAGAGATCCCCATGAAAGACACCATTCGCCAGCTGATCCAGCAAGCCCTCACCCAACTCGTCACCGACGGTGTGCTGCCTGAAGGGCTGTCGCCGGCGATCCAGGTGGAAAACGCCCGGGACAAGACCCACGGCGATTTCGCCAGCAACATCGCCATGATGCTGGCCAAGCCGGCCGGCATGAAGCCGCGCGATCTGGCAGAGAAACTGATCACCGCCCTGCCGGCTAGCGCCGACATCAGCAAGGTCGAAATCGCCGGCCCTGGCTTCCTCAATTTCTTCCAGAACACCGATGCCCTGGCCAACCGCCTGGATGCAGCCCTGGCCGACGCCCATCTGGGCGCGCGCAAGGCCGGCCCGGCGCAAAAGGTGGTGATCGATATGTCGGCACCGAACCTGGCCAAGGAGATGCACGTCGGCCACCTGCGCTCGACCATCATCGGTGACAGCGTGGCGCGGGTGCTGGAGTTTCTCGGCGACACGGTGATCCGCCAGAACCACGTGGGCGACTGGGGCACCCAGTTCGGCATGTTGATGGCCTACCTGCAGGAAAACCCGATCACCAGCGACGAGCTGTCGGACCTGGAAAACTTCTACCGCGCGGCCAAGAAGCGCTTCGACGAGTCCGAAGAATTCGCCACCCGTGCCCGCGGCCTGGTGGTCAAGCTGCAAGCCGGCGACCCGGACTGCATGGCCCTGTGGACGCGCTTCAAGGACATCTCGCTGTCGCACTGCCAGAAGACCTACGAGCTGCTCAACGTCAAGCTGACCATGGCCGATGTGATGGGCGAAAGTGCCTACAACGCCGACCTGGCCAACGTGGTAGCCGACCTCAAGGCCAAAGGCCTGCTGGTCGAAGACCAGGGCGCCCAGTGCGTGTTCCTCGAAGAGTTCAAGAACAGCGAAGGCGAGCCCCTGCCGGTGATCGTGCAGAAGGCTGATGGCGGCTATCTGTATGCCACCACCGACCTGGCTGCCGTGCGTTACCGCAGCAACGTGCTCAAGGCCGACCGCGCCCTGTACTTCGTCGACCAGCGCCAGGCCCTGCACTTCAACCAGGTGTTCGAAGTCGCGCGCCGCGCTGGTTTCGTCGGCCACCCGATGCAGATGGAACACATGGGCTTCGGCACCATGAATGGCGCCGATGGCCGCCCGTTCAAGACCCGTGACGGCGGCACCGTGAAGCTGATCGACCTGCTCACCGAGGCCAAGGAGCGCGCCTATGCGCTGGTCAAGGAAAAGAACCCGAGCCTGGCCGACGAAGACCTGCGCCACATCGGCGAAGTGGTGGGCATCGGCGCGGTGAAGTACGCCGACCTGTCCAAACACCGCACCAGCGACTACAGCTTCAACTTCGAGCTGATGCTCAACTTCGAAGGCAACACCGCGCCTTACCTGCTGTACGCCTACACCCGTGTGGCCGGCGTGTTCCGCAAGCTGGGCAAGGGCTTCGATGAAGTCGAAGGCAACATCGTGCTGCAGGCCGCCCATGAGCAGGACCTGGCTGCGCGCCTGGCGCAGTTTGGCGAAATCCTCAACAACGTCGCCGACAAGGGCACGCCACACGTGCTGTGCAGCTACCTGTACGACCTGGCCGGGCTGTTCTCCAGCTTCTACGAGAACTGCCCGATTCTTGCCGCCGAAACCCCGCAACAGCAGCAGAGCCGCCTGCGCCTGGCAGCCCTGACCGGCCGCACCCTCAAGCAAGGTCTCGAACTGCTCGGCCTGGAAACCCTGGAGCGCATGTAAGTTGGCTGCCAAGAAAAAACCCGCACCCAAACGCGGCGCCAGCCGCCAGACGGCGCCGGCCAAGCAACCGATTCCCGGTTGGGTATGGCTGGCGGTCGGCCTGACCGTCGGCGCGTTCATCGTGTTCCTGATGAAGCTGGAGCCAGGTGGCGAGGACATCAAGCGCACCAAGCCCGAGCAGCAGAAATCGGAGAAGGTGACCGAGGCCGGCAAGTCGACCCAGGCCACCCCACAGCAGCCGGTGAAGCCCAAGTACGACTTCTACACGCTGCTGCCGGAGTCCGAGGTGATCGTGCCGCCAGAGGCCGTGCCAGAGAAGACGCCACCGGTTCCGGCCCAGCCGGTCACCCCGGTGACCCCGGCCGAAGCGGCGAAGATCGACACGGCGCGGGCCCAGGCGGCATTGCTGGGCCAGACCCCGCCACCGGCACCGCCGGTGATCAAGCCGGCGGCGACCACACTGTTCTTCCTGCAGGCCGGCTCGTTCCGCAAGCAGGCCGATGCCGACAAGGTGCGGGCGCAGATCATCCTGCTGGGCCAGTCGGTGAAGGTGGAGTCGGGCACGGTCAAGGACGAAACCTGGTACCGCGTTCTGGTCGGCCCGTTCAGCAACCGTGAACAGCTGACCGGGGCACAGAAACAACTGGCCGGGGCTGGGTTCAGCAACCTGCTGCTGCAACAGCGGCAGACCCGTCAGTAATCTGCAGCTGCGGCCCTGTGGGAGCGGCCTTGCGTCGCTCCCATATGGGCTTGCGTCAACCGCGGCCGGCATTGCGCTCGGAAACCTGGCTGTTCAGCGTCCAGAAGTCATACAGCACCCCCACCAGGAACAGCCCGCCGGTAAAGAAGTAGATGATCGCGCTGATCCACTTGCCCTGATACAGCCGGTGCAGGCCGAATACGCCGAGGAAGGTCAGCAGGATCCAGGCGATGTTGTAGTCGATGCGCCCGGACTGGAAGCGCAGGTCGGCTTCACGGTCCATCGACGGGATCAGGAACAGGTCGATCAACCAGCCGATACCCAGCAGCCCCAGGGTGAAGAACCAGATGGTGCCGGTGACCGGCTTGCCGTAATAGAAACGGTGCGACCCGGTAAAGCCGAAAATCCACAGCAGGTAACCGATGGTCTTGCTGTGGGTGTCGTGAAACGGCGCTCCCTGTTGATAACTGTTCATGTATAGCCCCCGTGGGTTATCCGAAAATTTTCTAAAAAAAATGTGACTTTCTTGCCGCAGGCCGACGTACGGCACCCGGGCAATCGACCAACGGATCAAGGATTGATCAAAAAGCTGTTATAAAGTTGCGCGCCCAACACATTACATTCATAAGAGCTTCATCTATGCCGCCTTTACTCAAGACATGGCTGACCCTCTGCCTATTATTGCCCCTGGCCGCCCACGCCACCAATCGTGAGCAACGTCTTCCCAACGGTTTCACCGGCTACACCAGCAACGCCTCGGTGAGACACACCCCAATCAAGCAGACTGCGCTGCGTGCCCGCCCAGGCAATGCCACCAGCAGCAGCCGCGGCGTGCCGGTCACCGCCATGTCGCCAAAGCAGAGCAGCGATGTGCTCAGCCGGGCCGTGAACGTACTCGGTACCCCCTACGTCTGGGGCGGCAGCAGCCCGAAAAAAGGCTTCGACTGCAGCGGGTTGGTCAAATACGCCTTCAACGACGTCGCCGATGTCGACCTGCCGCGCACCTCCAACGCCATGGCCCAGGGCCACGGGGTGAAAGTGGCCAAGGGCGACCTGAAGCCAGGCGACCTGATCTTCTTCAACATCAAGAGCCGTCGGGTGAACCACGTTGCCATCTACCTGGGCAACGACCGCTTCATCCATGCGCCACGCCGTGGTAAGCGGGTGAGCATCGACACCCTGAGCAAGCCTTACTGGCAGAAGCACTATGTAGTGGCCAAGCGGGTGTTGCCGAAAGAACAGCAGCAGTTGAACCTGGCCAAGCGCTGAGCGGACCGGCTCTTTCTGTGCTGGCCTCTTCGCGGGTAAACCCGCTCCCACAGGTACACCACAGCATTCGAAGGCTGGGTTATCCCTGTGGGAGCGGGTTTACCCGCGAAAGGGCCGGCACAGGCACTACAGCTCCCCGATCAATCCTTTCTCCCTCAACCCCCGCATCGCCCCCTCCATCGTCCGCATCCCTTCTGCACCACCCGCCTGCATCACCGAACACAACTGTGCCATCCGCCCCTCCCGCACCAGATTACGTACCGCCGGCGTAGCCACCAGCACCTCCCGCGCCGCAACCCGCCCACCGCCCACCCGCCGAACCAGCACCTGCGCCACCACCAGGCGCAACGACTCGGCCAGCATCGCCCGCACCAGCGGCTTTTCTTCAGCGGCGAACACCTCCACCAAGCGGTCGATGCTGCTCGCCGCTGAACGGGTGTGCACGGTCGCCAGCACCAGGTGCCCGGTCTCGGCCGCGCGCAGGGCCAGACGGATGCTTTCAAGATCGCGCAGCTCGCCGATCATGATCACATCCGGGTCCTGGCGCAGCGCGCTGCGCAGCCCCTGGGCAAAGCCACTGCAATCGCGGCCTACCTCACGCTGGTTGACCAGGCTGCGCTGGCTGCTGTGGATAACTTCGACCGGGTCTTCCAGGGTGATGATGTGCAGCGCCCGTTCGCGGTTCAGCTGGTCAAGCAATGTCGCCAGGGTGCTGGACTTGCCGCTGCCGGTCGGCCCGCCTACCACGACCAGGCCATCGGCGCACTGCGCAACAGCCTGAAATACCTCCCTGAGGTCGAGCTCATCGAGCGTGGCGATACGCCCCGGGATCAAGCGCAAGGTGGCCGCAGGGCCGTTCAACTGGCGAAACAGGTTCAGCCGGAAGCGCCCCAGAACAGGCAGCTGCAGTGCCAGGTCCAGTTCATCGCCCGCGGCCCACTGCCGCTGTTGGTCGTCGTCCAGCACGCCAGCCATACCCTCGACCAGCGCATCCGCAGCCAGCGGCGGCAACTCCATACGCTGCAATGCGCCATCCACGCGCAGCATCGGTACCTGCCCCGCCGCCAGGTGCAGGTCGGACGCGCCCGCGTCCACCGCGCGGGTCAACAGGTCGGTCACATCCATGAGACTCCCCAAAGGCCTTCAAGTAGGTAGAATGCCGCAAACCCTCCAGCCGTCGGCATCAGTCCATGTCCACCCTAGCAGACAACCTTTCCGCCATTTGTGCCCGTATCGCCAGCGCTGCCCAGGCTGCCGGGCGTGAGCCGGCCAGCGTTCAGCTACTGGCCGTGAGCAAGACCAAGCCAGCCAGCGCCATCCGCGAGATCCACGCCGCCGGCGTGCGCGATGTCGGTGAAAATTACCTACAGGAAGCGCTGACAAAGCAGCAGGCGCTCAGCGACCTGCCCTTGATCTGGCACTTCATCGGCCCCATTCAGTCGAACAAGACCAAAGCCATTGCCGAGCATTTCGACTGGGTACATTCCGTGGACCGCCTGAAGATCGCCCAACGCCTGTCGGAGCAGCGCCCGGCCGGGCTGGCGCCGCTGAATATCTGCCTGCAAGTGAACGTCAGCGGCGAAGACAGCAAGTCCGGCTGTGCCCCTGCCGACCTGCCGGCCCTGGCCCAGGCGGTAGCCGCACTGCCCAATCTGCGCCTGCGCGGGCTGATGGCCATCCCCGAACCGACTGATGACCGCGCAGCCCAAGAGGCCGCCTTCGCCACCCTGCGCCGTTTGCAGCAAGGCCTGGGCCTTGGCCTGGACACCTTGTCGATGGGCATGAGCCACGACCTGGAGGCGGCGATTGCCCAGGGAGCGACCTGGGTGCGTATCGGTACCGCCCTGTTCGGCGCCCGCGACTACGGTCACAACTGATTGCATGCTTTACTCACTCTTTCCCACAAGGACCTGACATGAGCAAGACTCGTATTGCCTTCATCGGCGCCGGCAACATGGCCGCCAGCCTGATCGGTGGTCTGCGTGCCCAGGGCCTGGACGCCTCGCAGATCCGCGCCAGCGACCCGGGCGCCGAGACCCGCAGCCGCATCCAGGCCGAGCACGGCATCGAAACCTTCGAGCACAACGCCCAGGCAATCGCTGACGCCGACGTCATCGTGCTGGCGGTAAAGCCGCAGGTCATGAAAACCGTGTGCCAGGCCCTGCAACCGAACCTGCAGGACGGCCAGCTGATCGTTTCCATCGCCGCCGGCATCACCTGCGCCAGCCTGCAGAGCTGGGTTGGCGCCCGCCCGGTGGTGCGCTGCATGCCCAACACCCCGGCGCTGCTGCGACAGGGCGTGAGCGGCCTGTATGCCACCGTCGAAGTGTCTGCCGCACAGCGCCAGCAAGCCGAACAACTGCTGTCGGCCGTGGGCACCGCCCTGTGGCTGGAACAGGAGCAGCAACTGGACGCTGTGACGGCTGTCTCCGGCAGCGGCCCGGCGTACTTCTTCCTGCTGATCGAAGCCATGACCGCAGCCGGCGAAAAGCTTGGCCTGCCACGCGAAACCGCCTCGCAGCTGACCCTGCAAACGGCCCTGGGTGCCGCGCGCATGGCAGTCGCCAGCGATGTCGATGCCGCCGAGCTGCGCCGCCGTGTCACCTCGCCCGCCGGCACCACCGAAGCGGCCATCAAGTCGTTCCAGGCCAGCGGCTTCGAAGCCATTGTCGAACAGGCGCTGCAAGCTGCGGCCACACGCTCCGCAGAGCTGGCCGAACAACTGGGCAAATAAGGAGCCTTAAATGAATGCACTGTCCGGTGCCGCGATCTTCGTGGTGCAAACCCTGGTCAGCCTGTACCTGGTGATCGTCCTGCTGCGCTTCGTGCTGCAGCTGGTAAAGGCCAACTTCTACAACCCGCTGTGCCAGTTCGCAGTGCGCGCCACCCAGCCACTGCTCAAGCCAATCCGCCGGGTCATTCCCAGCGTCGGCGGGCTGGACACCTCGTCGCTGCTGCTGTCGGTAGTGATCCAGGCCCTGTTGATGGGCTTCGTTCTGATGGTCACCTACGGCACCTTCGGCGACATCCTGCACCTGCTGATGTGGGCGATCATCGGCATCACCTCGCTGTTCCTGAAGATTTTCTGGGTGGCGATGATCGTCATGGTGATCGTCTCCTGGGTTGCGCCCAACAGCCACAACCCTGCTGCCGAACTGGCCTACCAGATCAGCGAGCCGGTGCTGGCACCGTTTCGCCGCATCGTGCCGAACCTGGGCGGCATGGATATCTCGCCGATCTTCGCCTTCCTGGCGATCCAGGTGATCCAGTCGTTCGTCATGCCGCCGCTGGCCGCCTACGCCGGCATGCCACAAGAGCTGTGGCGGATGATCTGACCCGGCTTGCCCCCGACGGCAAGCCTTTGCTTGCCGCTGGGGGTAGCGCTCTTTAGACTTACGCCTCCGTCAAGCGTGAGCAGGGTCGATGTCCACTGTCTTTCCCGAAGATTCCGTCGGTCTGGTAGTACCGCAAACCGCCCGGTTCGATGAACCGCTGGCCTTGGCTTGTGGCCGCTCCCTGGCCAGTTACGAACTGGTCTACGAGACCTATGGCACCCTCAACGCCAGCGCGAGCAACGCCGTGCTGATCTGCCATGCCCTGTCCGGCCACCACCATGCCGCTGGCTACCATGCCGCCACCGACCGCAAGCCGGGCTGGTGGGACAGCTGCATCGGCCCGGGCAAGCCGATCGACACCAACCGCTTCTTCGTGGTCAGCCTGAACAACCTCGGTGGCTGCAACGGCAGCACCGGCCCCAGCAGTATCAACCCGGCCACCGGCAAGCCCTATGGCGCCGACTTCCCGGTGCTGACCGTGGAAGACTGGGTCCACAGCCAGGTGCGCCTGGCCGAGCGCCTGGGCATCCAGCAGTGGGCCGCCGTGGTCGGTGGCAGCCTGGGCGGCATGCAGGCGCTGCAATGGACCATCAGCTACCCCGAGCGCGTGCGCCATTGCGTCGACATCGCCTCGGCACCCAAACTGTCGGCACAGAACATCGCCTTCAACGAAGTGGCACGCCAGGCCATCCTCACCGACCCCGAATTCCATGGCGGCTCGTTCCAGGACCAGGGCGTGATCCCCAAGCGCGGGCTGATGCTGGCGCGCATGGTTGGCCACATCACCTACCTGTCGGATGACTCGATGGGTGAAAAATTCGGCCGTGAGCTGAAGAGCGACAAGCTCAACTACGACTTCCACAGCGTCGAGTTCCAGGTCGAAAGCTACCTGCGCTACCAGGGCGAGGAGTTTTCCGGCCGTTTCGACGCCAATACCTACCTGCTGATGACCAAGGCGCTGGACTACTTCGACCCGGCCGCCGCCCAGGGCGGCGACTTGGCGGCGACCCTGGCCCACGTCAAGGCGGATTACTGCATCATGTCGTTCACCACCGACTGGCGCTTCTCCCCGGCCCGTTCGCGCGAGATCGTCGATGCCCTGATGGCCGCGCGCAAGAACGTCTGTTATCTGGAGATCGACTCGCCTTACGGCCACGATGCCTTCCTGATCCCCACGCCTCGCTACATGCAGGGTTTCTCGAACTACATGAACCGCATTGCCATCTGAGGACAGCATGAGAGCCGATCTGGAAATCATCCACGACTGGATCCCCGCCGGCAGCCGGGTACTCGACCTGGGCTGCGGCAGCGGCGAACTGCTGGCCTCGCTGCGTGACCGCAAGCAGGTCACCGGCTATGGCCTGGAAATCGACGCCGACAACATCGCCGCCTGCGTGGCCAAGGGTGTCAACGTGATCGAGCAGGACCTGGACAAGGGCCTGGGCAACTTCGCCAGCAACAGCTTCGATGTGGTGATCATGACCCAGGCCCTGCAGGCCGTGGAGTATCCCGACCGCATCCTCGACGAGATGCTGCGCGTGGGCCGCCAGTGCATCATCACGTTCCCCAATTTCGGCCACTGGCGCTGCCGCTGGTACCTGGCGACCAAAGGCCGCATGCCGGTCTCGGACTTCATGCCGTACACCTGGTACAACACGCCGAACATCCACTTCTGCACCTTCGCCGACTTCGAAGAACTGGTGCACGAGCGCCGCGCCAAGGTGCTCGATCGCCTGGCGGTCGACCATTTGCACCGCAACGGGTGGGGTGGCCGGCTTTGGCCTAATCTTCTAGGTGAAATCGGCATTTACCGCGTCAGCAGCCCGGGCCTGCAAGAGCACCAGCTCGCCGTCTGACGCCCAGCGGAGGAAACACCCCATGCGTCGCCTAGCCCTGTTCCTGATCAGCCTGTGCCTGGCCTTGCCGGTCATGGCTGCCGATGCCGCCCGCCCCGAGCGCAAGGAAGTGTTTGGCGATGTGACGGTGCATTACAGCGCGTTCACCTCGAGCATGCTGACCCCGGAGGTGGCCGCAGCCACCGGCCTGGTGCGCAGCAAGAATCAGGGCGTGCTCAATATTGCCGTGCTCAAGGCCAACAAGCCCGCCATGGCGGTAATCAGCGGCACGGTCAAGGACCTGACCGGGCGCAGCAGCCCGCTGTCGTTCAAGCAGATCACCGAACAGGGCGCGGTGTACTACATTGCCCAGTTCAAGATCGACCAGCCAGAAACCGTCACCTTCGACCTGAATATCGAAACCGGCGGCATCAGCAACTCCCTCAGCTTCAACCAGGAAGTGTTCCCAGGCGACTTATGAATTTTCAGCAACTCGTATTGGCCAGCCACAACGCCGGCAAACTCAAGGAACTCCAGGCCATGCTCGGCCAGTCGGTGCAGCTGCGCTCGATCGGCGAGTTCAGCCAGGTCGAACCGGAAGAGACCGGCCTTTCGTTCGTCGAGAACGCCATCCTCAAGGCGCGTAACGCCGCACGCATTTCCGGCCTGCCGGCGCTGGCCGACGATTCCGGCCTGGCGGTGGACTTCCTCGGCGGCGCCCCGGGTATCTACTCGGCGCGCTATGCCGACGGCCAAGGTGACGCGGCGAACAACGCCAAGCTGCTCGAAGCGCTGAAGGATGTGCCTGAAGCCGAACGCGGGGCGCAGTTCGTCTGCGTCCTGGCGCTGGTGCGCCATGCCGACGACCCGCTGCCGATCCTCTGCGAAGGCTTGTGGCACGGGCGCATCCTGTTCGAAGCCAGCGGCGATCACGGCTTTGGCTACGACCCGCTGTTCTGGGTCCCCGAACGCAACTGCTCCAGCGCCGACCTGGCCCCGGTGGACAAGAACCAGCTCAGCCACCGCGCCCGCGCCATGGCCCTGCTGCGCCAACGTCTGGGCCTGGCATGAGCGAAACGCTGTCCACCCCCGGCGCGGCGGGCTTCACCAGCCTGCCGCCGCTGGCGCTGTACATCCATATCCCATGGTGTGTACGCAAATGCCCGTACTGCGACTTCAACTCGCACGCTGCCGGCCCTGAGCTGCCGGAAGATGCCTACGTCGCCGCCTTGCTGACCGATCTCGACCAGGAGCTGGCCGCCGTGCAAGGCCGGCCGATCAGCTCGATCTTCTTCGGCGGCGGCACTCCCAGCCTGTTCAGTGCCGACGCCCTTGGCCGATTGCTGCGTGGCGTGGAGCAACGTATCCCGTTTGCGCCGGACATCGAAATCACCCTGGAGGCCAACCCGGGCACCTTCGAGCAGGACAAGTTCAAGGCCTACCGGCAAACCGGCATCAACCGCTTGTCCATCGGTGTGCAGAGCTTCCAGCCTGCCAAACTGCAGGCGCTGGGACGTATCCACAACGGTGATGAAGCAGTTCGCGCTGCCGGTATGGCGCGCGCCGCCGGCTTCGACAACTTCAACATGGACCTGATGCACGGCCTGCCCGACCAGTCGCTGGACGACGCGTTGGGCGACCTGCGCCAGGCCATCGACCTGGGGCCGACGCACCTGTCCTGGTACCAGTTGACCGTGGAGCCGAACACGGTGTTCTGGAACCAGCCACCCGAGCTGCCCGAGGACGATATCCTCTGGGACATCCAGGAAGCCGGCCAAACGCTGATGGCCGAGCACGGCTTTCGCCAGTACGAGGTTTCGGCCTATGCCCAGGCGGGCCGCGCAGCGCGGCACAACCTCAACTACTGGCGCTTTGGCGACTTCATCGGCATCGGTGCCGGTGCCCACGGCAAGCTGACTTTCGCCGACGGCCGTATCCTGCGTACCTGGAAGACCCGCCTGCCCAAGGACTACCTGAACCTGGCCAAGCCGTTCAAGGCCGGCGAGAAGCTGCTGCCAGTCGACGAGCTGCCGTTCGAGTTCCTGATGAACGCCCTGCGCCTCACCGAAGGTGTGGAAGCCGAGTTGTTCACCCAACGCACCGGTTTGCCGCTGGCACAGCTGCGCGAGGCACGCCGTGCGGCAGAACAAAAGGGCCTTTTGCAGGTCGAAGCGGATCGGCTGGTGGCGACACCCAGAGGCCAGTTGTTCCTCAATGACCTGCTGCAGTATTTCTTGAACTAAGGATGACCCATGGATCTGGTACTCGATCTGCTCGCAACGGTTTCGCGCTGGAGCCGCAGCAACCTGTCGGAGATTTCACTGGCCCTGGTAGGCTGCCTGCTGGTGCTGTTCGGCACTGATCTCAAGGGCTGGGTGGAACAGCGCCTGGGCGGCCTGGCGGGCGCCCTGCGCGTTCCGTTCATGGCGTTGCTGGTGATGATCGGCAGCGGTGCGGCGCTGATCTACGCCACGCCTTGGGTGGTGAAGGGGCTGAGCCAGTTCAACAACTACGCCCTGGCACCAGTGCTGCTGGTGGTGCTGGTGCTGATCGGCGTGGTGGCGGATCGACGGGGCTGAGCCACAGTCTTGGGCTGAACACTTGTGGGAGCGGCCTTGTGTCGCGATTGGGCCGCAAAGCGGCTCCGGCATTTTCTGCGTCACCGCCGAGCCCCAGGGGCTTGCGCAATCTTTGTGGGAGCGGGCATGCCCGCGAACACCGGCAAAGCCGGTGCCATCCACCGCGTCGCCTGTTTCGCGGGCACGCCCGCTCCCACAGAAGTCCCGAACGGTCTTGAGCACAATCAGTATCCGCACAAGCGGGCCAATCTTCCAGCATCTAACCGGTACTTCGATGCCTTCGAAAGCTATGTAGAGCTTTCAGTGAAGCCTCAGAGCGAGGGATACTCAGTCCTGTCGCTCACATAAAAAACCGCCCTTCTCAAGGCGGTTTTTTTTCGCCTGCATTTCTGCAGGCACCAGCACATCGAAAGGCCGTATCAGCCGGTCAATCCACCTTCTCGAACTTCAAGTCCCAAACCCCATGCCCAAGCCGCTCGCCACGGCGTTCGAACTTGGTGATCGGGCGTTCTTCCGGACGCGGCACGTAGGTGCCGTCGGCCGCACGGTTGCGATAACCCGGGGCCGCGCTCATCACTTCCAGCATGTACTCGGCATACGGCTCCCAGTCGGTAGCCATGTGGAACACACCACCCGGCTTGAGCTTGCGCCGTACCAGTTCGGCGAACTCCAGCTGGACGATGCGGCGCTTGTGGTGACGCGCCTTGTGCCATGGGTCGGGGAAGAACAGCATCAGGCGGTCGAGGCTGTTGTCTGCCACGCAGCGGTTCAGCACTTCGATGGCATCGCAGTCATATACCCGCAGGTTCTTCAGGCCCTGAGTCAGCACGCCGTTCAGCAGCGCGCCAACACCCGGGCGGTGTACTTCCACACCGATGAAGTCCTGCTCAGGTGCGGCAGCAGCCATTTCCAGCAGGGAATGGCCCATGCCGAAACCGATCTCCAGAGTGCGCGGCGCCGAACGGCCGAACACCTGGTCGTAATCCACCGGGCTGTCAGCCAGCGGCAGGATGAACAGCGGGCCGCCCTGGTCCAGGCCGCGTTGCTGGCCTTCGGTCATGCGCCCGGCGCGCATCACGAAACTCTTGATGCGGCGGTGCGGGCGCTGGTCGCCGTCGGCGGAGATCGGCGTATCTTGCGAGTCAGTCATCTGGGGCTCTTACTTGATCAGACCATCCAGCGGCGAAGAGGCGCTGGCGTAGAGTTTTTTCGGCATACGGCCGGCCAGGTAGGCCATGCGACCGGCGACGATGGCGTGTTTCATGGCTTCGGCCATCAGCACCGGCTGCTGGGCATGGGCGATAGCCGAGTTCATCAGCACCGCTTCGCAGCCCATTTCCATGGCGATGGTGGCGTCGGACGCGGTGCCCACACCGGCATCGACCAGCACCGGTACCTTGGATTCCTCGAGGATGATCTGCAGGTTGTAGGGGTTGCAGATACCCAGGCCGGTACCGATCAGGCCAGCCAGCGGCATGACCGCGATGCAGCCGGCTTCGGCCAGCTGGCGGGCAATGATCGGGTCGTCGCTGGTGTAGACCATCACATCGAAACCGTCCTTGACCAGCACTTCGGCGGCCTTGAGGGTTTCGATCACGTTGGGGAACAGGGTCTTCTGGTCGGCCAGTACTTCCAGCTTGACCAGATTGTGGCCGTCCAGCAGTTCGCGAGCCAGGCGGCAGGTGCGCACGGCTTCGACCGCGTCATAGCAACCGGCGGTGTTAGGCAGGATGGTGTAGCGGTCCGGCGGCAATACGTCGAGCAGGTTCGGTTCGCCCGGGTTCTGGCCGATGTTGGTGCGGCGCACGGCAACGGTGACGATTTCGGCACCCGAAGCCTCGATGGCCAGGCGGGTTTCTTCCATGTCACGGTATTTGCCGGTGCCCACCAGCAGGCGCGACTGGAAGGTACGCCCGGCCAGGGTGAAGGGCTTGTCGCTACGAACGTTGCTCATCGTTGTTCCTCGGGAAAAGGTTGCTGGGCTTGCAGGTGAATTGCCGGTGAAATTCAGCCTCCACCGATGGCGTGGACCACTTCGACCTGGTCGCCGTCGTTCAACAGCGTGTTGTCGTGCTGGCTACGCGGCACGATATCCAGGTTCAGTTCCACCGCGACGCGGCGCCCGGTCAGCTCCAGGCGGGCCAGCAGGGCCGCGACGGTTTCGCCAGCGGGCAATTCGTAAGGTTCACCGTTCAGTTGAATGCGCATGCGCACGGCCACCATTGTTCTTTGGGGGCCCGCATTCTAGCGCCGAACCGCCCTGCAACCCAAGGGCGCTGCACGCCATTAGTCGCGATTGTGGACCACCCGGTCAGCCCAGCCGCCAGGCTGCCAGGCCCAGGCACAGCCAGCCGGCGAGGAAGCACAGGCCACCCAGCGGGGTAATGATGCCGAGCTTGCCCAGGCCACTGAGGGTCAGCAGGTACAGGCTACCGGAGAACAGCACGATGCCCAGCGCAAACAGGCCGCCAGCCCAGCCGACCAACCGCCCGGGCAGGTGCACCGAAAGCACGGCGACGGCCAGGATCGCCAGGGCATGCACCAGCTGGTAGGTCACGCCGGTCTGGAAGATCGCCAGGTAGTCGGCGGTCAACCGGCTTTTCAGACCGTGGGCAGCGAAAGCGCCCAAGGCGACGCCGGTGAAGCCGAAAAAGGCGGCAAGCATCAGGAAGCTGCGAAGCATGGGACGACTCCTTGTATCGGGTCTGTATAATGGCCCCTTCCACCCGTACGGCCAAGCCATCGCCATGCTGCCAACCCTTCTCCGTCGCCTTTTCCGCGCCCTGCTCTGGTTCGCTGCCGGCAGCATCGTGCTGGTACTGGTGTTCCGCTGGGTGCCACCGCCCGGTACGGCGCTGATGGTCGAGCGCAAGGTGCAGTCCTGGGTGAATGGCGAGCCGATCGACCTGCAGCGCGACTGGGAGCCGTGGGAGAACATCTCCGACGACCTCAAGGTCGCGGTCATTGCCGGCGAGGACCAGAAGTTCGCCAACCACTGGGGCTTCGACATCCCGGCCATCCAGGCAGCGCTGGCCTACAACGAGCGCGGTGGCAGCATTCGTGGCGCCAGCACGCTGACCCAGCAGGTGGCCAAGAACCTGTTCCTGTGGTCCGGCCGCAGCTGGTTGCGCAAAGGGCTGGAGGCTTGGTTCACCGCGCTGATCGAACTGTTCTGGTCGAAGGAACGGATTCTCGAGGTCTATCTGAACAGCGCCGAGTGGGGCAAGGGCGTGTTTGGCGCCCAGGCGGCGGCGCGCTACCACTTTGGCGTCGATGCCAGCCGGCTCAGCCGCCAGCAGGCTGCCCAGTTGGCGGCAGTACTGCCCAGCCCGATCAAGTGGAGCGCCAGCCGGCCGAGCGCTTATGTAGCCAGCCGGGCCGGGTGGATTCGCCGGCAGATGAGCCAGCTGGGCGGGCCCAGCTACCTGATGCAGCTCGACTCGTCTCGAAAGCTTTGAATGCCGTGCCGGCCTCTTCGCGGGTAAACCCGCTCCCACAGGTTCGGCACTGTCCCTGAGACTTGTGCAGTACCTGTGGGAGCGGGTTTACCCGCGAAAGGGCCAGATAAGCCAACACAAACAAAAAAAGCCGCTCACCCGATCAGGGGCCAGCGGCTTTTCTGTGCAACCAAGGCCTGATCAGGCAGCTATCAATGCCTTGACCTTGTTCATCGCATTCTTCTCCAGCTGGCGAATACGCTCAGCCGAAACGCTGTATTTGTCTGCCAGCTCATGCAGCGTGGCCTTCTCTTCGGCCAACCAGCGCTGGTAAAGAATGTCACGGCTACGCTCGTCCAGGCCTTGCAGCGCTTCGTGCAGGTTGCTGGTGGAGTTGTCGCTCCAGTCGGCATCCTCCAGCTGCACCGCCGGGTCGTAACGGTGGTCTTCCAGGTAATGCGCAGGCGACTGGAAGGCGCTGTCGTCGTCAGCTTCCGCTGCCGGGTCGAAGGCCATGTCCTGGCCGCTGAGGCGGCTCTCCATCTCGCGCACTTCACGCGGCTCCACCCCGAGGCTTTCCGCCACGCGGTGCACTTCGTCGTTGTTCAGCCAGGCCAGACGTTTCTTCTGGCTACGCAGGTTGAAGAACAGCTTGCGCTGCGCCTTGGTGGTCGCCACTTTGACGATGCGCCAGTTGCGCAGGATGAACTCGTGGATCTCTGCCTTGATCCAGTGCACGGCGAACGACACCAGGCGCACGCCCATTTCCGGGTTGAAGCGCTTGACGGCTTTCATCAGGCCGACGTTGCCTTCCTGGATCAGGTCGGCCTGGGCCAGACCGTAGCCGGCATAGCTACGGGCGATATGTACGACAAAACGCAGGTGGGCCATCACCATTTGACGAGCGGCCTCGACATCCTGCTCATAATAGAGACGCTCGCCCAGATCACGCTCCTGCTCGACCGTCAGCAGCGGGATGCTGTTGACCGTGTGCACGTAGGCTTCCAGGTTTGCACCGGGTACCAGGGCATAGGCAGGTTGCAACGATGTGGTCATTCAAGAACCTCCGACTTACAAAACTCACGCCTTGTGGGCGCTGCCAACATTGACCTGGAACGACGGTACAAGTTCCGAAGTGAACAAAATGTCAATGCTGGCACTGAAAAAACTATCGCGGCGCCAGCTCGTTCAGGTGGCGGGCCACTGCAATCCATGCACCGATATACCCCAACAGTACCGCTCCGATCAAGAGCGACAGACCATCGGACGCCGGCACCCCACCCAGGGCGAAGTCACTGCCGTACAGCCCGGACAGCCCTACCACCGCCTCGTTCAGCCAGTTCAGGCCGAACGCCAGGATGCCCCATGCCAGCAGGCCTGCACCCAGGCCGTACAGGGCGCCCATGTACAGGAAAGGCCGGCGCACATAGGCGTCGGTGCCACCCACCAGCTTGATCACTTCGATCTCGACACGGCGGTTCTCGATGTGTAGACGAATTGTGTTACCGATTACTAACAGCAGTGCAGAAATCAGCATCACCGCCAAACCGAAGACGAAGCGGTCACCCAGCTTGAGGATCGCCGCCAGGCGTTCGACCCATACCAGGTCAAGCTGCGCCACTTCAACCCGTGGCAGCTCCGACAAGCGTTGACGCAAGGCTTCCAGCGCCGGTTTGTCGACCTCGGTCGGGGTTACCACGACCACACCCGGCAGCGGGTTGTCGGGCAGTTCGCGCAGGGCTTCGCCCAGGCCGGATTGCTGCTGGAATTCCTCCAGTGCCTGCTCGCGGCTGACGAACTGCGCATCCGCTACCCCGGGCATGCCTTTGATCTCGTCGCGCAACGCCTCGCCATCGCGGCCGCCGGCATCGAGCTTGAGGTACAGCGAAATCTGCGCTGCACGCTGCCACGAACCGCCAAGCTGCTCGACGTTCTTCAGCAGCAACGACAGGCCCATTGGCATGCTCAGCGCCACCGCCATCACCAGGCAGGTGAAGAAGCTGCCGATCGGCTGCTTGCCCAGGCGGCGCAGGCTGTCGGCCATGCTGGCGCGGTGGCTTTCCAGCCAGGCATGCAGCAGCGTGCGAAAATCCGGGCCGTCATCGTCCTCGTTGCGTTTTTTCTTCGCCGGTTGCGGGTCGGCCGGTTTCGGCGCAACCCGCTCGGAAACCTTCGGTGTACGTGTAGTGCTCATTGCCCGGCCTCCCCATCGCCGATCAAGCGGCCGCGCTGCAAGGTCAGCATGCGGTGGCGCATGCGCGCGATCAGTGCCAGGTCGTGGCTGGCGATCAATACCGTGGTGCCCAGGCGGTTGATGTCCTCGAACACGCCCATGATCTCGGCGGCCAGCCGCGGGTCGAGGTTACCGGTAGGCTCGTCGGCCAGCAGCAGGGCTGGCTGGTGAACGATGGCACGGGCGATACCCACCCGCTGCTGCTGCCCGGTGGACAGGTCAGCCGGGAACAGCTCGCCCTTGTCGGCCAGCGACACACGCTCCAGCGCCGAATCCACGCGCTTGGCGACCTCGGCCTTGGACAGGCCGAGAATCTGCAGCGGCAAGGCGATGTTGTTGAACACCGTACGGTCGAACAACAGCTGGTGGTTCTGGAACACCACGCCGATCTGCCGGCGCAGGAACGGGATCTGCGAGTTGCTGATCTGCCCCAGGTCCTGGCCGGCCAGCATCAGCTTGCCGCTGGTCGGGCGTTCCATGGCCAGCAGCAGGCGCAGCAAGGTGCTCTTGCCTGCCCCCGAATGGCCGGTGACGAACAGGAATTCGCCCCGGCGCGCCCGGAAACTCAGCTCATGCAAACCCACATGACCATTGGGGTAGCGCTTGGCAACCTGTTCGAATCGGATCATGGTCAGTCTCGCTCGGCGAACAGAGCCTTGACGAACGGCTCGGCTTCGAAGGTACGCAGGTCGTCGATGCCTTCACCCACACCGATGAAGCGGATCGGCAGCTTGAACTGCTTGGCCAGGGCAAAGATCACCCCACCCTTGGCGGTGCCGTCCAGCTTGGTCAGGGCCAGGCCGGTCAGTTCGACGCTCTGGTTGAAGTACTTGGCCTGGCTGATGGCGTTCTGGCCGGTGCCGGCGTCGAGCACCAGCAACACCTCGTGCGGCGCATCAGCGTCAAGCTTGCCGATGACCCGGCGGACCTTCTTCAGCTCTTCCATCAGGTTGTCTTTGGTGTGCAGGCGGCCGGCGGTGTCGGCGATCAGCACATCGACGTTACGGGCCTTGGCGGCCTGCACCGCATCGAAGATCACCGAGGCGGAATCGGCACCGGTGTGCTGGGCAATCACCGGGATCTGGTTGCGCTCGCCCCACACCTGCAACTGCTCGACCGCAGCGGCACGGAAGGTGTCACCCGCCGCCAGCATGACTTTCTTGCCTTCGAGCTGCAGCTTCTTGGCCAGCTTGCCGATAGTGGTGGTCTTGCCGGCACCGTTCACGCCGACCACCAGGATCACGTAGGGCTTGTTCTGCGCCTGAACCACCATCGGCTGCTCGACCGGGCGCAGCAGCGCGGCCAGTTCTTCCTGCAGCGACTTGTACAGGGCATCGGCGTCGGCCAGCTGCTTGCGGGCGACCTTCTGGGTCAGGTTCTGAACGATGGTCGAAGTGGCTTCGACACCTACGTCGGCCGTCAGCAGGCGGGTCTCGATCTCGTCGAGCAGGTCGTCATCGATGACTTTCTTGCCCAGGAACAGGCTGGCCATGCCCTCGCCGATGCTGGCGCTGGTCTTCGACAAGCCCTGCTTGAGGCGGGCGAAGAAGCCAGGCTTGGCCTGCTCGGTCGTCGAGGAGGCTGGCGCAGCTTCGTCAGCTACAGGTGCAGCAACCACAGCCGCAGGCGCAGCGGGTTCCGCTGCCGGGCGGTCCGGGATTGCCGGCGGCGCTTTCGGCTCCAGGTCCGGCACCAGTGCCACGGGTTCTTCCGCGACTGGCAGCACTAGGTTGCTGACTGGCGCGACAGGCTCCACGACCGGGGCCTGTTCGACACGGGCGACCTCGACCGGAGCAGCTTGCAGCGGCGCGGAAGCGACGGGCTCGGGTTCGGGAGCCTGCAATGGCTGGGAGGCAACCGGCTCCGCGGCAGGCGCTTCAACTACCGGCGCTTGCGCGGGTTCGGCAGGCTGTGGCGCTGCAACCGCGGGGGCCTCGACCGGAGCGACTGCAGGTTGCTCGACGGCGGGAGCTTCAGGCGCGGGCGAGCCCGCGTCCGCAGGTTGTTGCGGCTTCTTGCGAAACCAGCTGAACAGGCCTTTCTTCTCGCCAGCCTCGGCTGGCGCTTTTTTGTCGTCGTTGGAACCAAACATGGAAGACGGCTATCTCAGGGTAGCGATGGGCCAGCTATGGCGCATCGGGAATTCTCTCTACGCAGAACAGACTATCTTGAAGCCGGCTGGTTCATGCGCAACGTTTTGTCTTGATGTCCTGTGGGCCAGAACGGCGACAGGCATGGTCGCCAGGCAACCGGATCAGTATCCTAGCACCTCCTGGCCTGCCGACGCTAAACCCAGCGGGCCGCCGAACAGGTTAAACACCGTATGAATGCTCTAGCCCGCCGCGCCGCAGGCCTGTTGCTCGGCACGCTGTGCCTGCCGTTCGCGGCCTTTGCCGCCGATGTGCAACCCACCCACGAGTTCATCCTCGACAATGGCCTGAAAGTGGTGGTGCGCGAAGACCATCGCGCCCCGGTGGTGGTGTCGCAGATCTGGTACAAGGTTGGCTCCAGCTACGAAACCCCGGGCCAGACCGGCTTGTCCCATGCCCTGGAACACATGATGTTCAAGGGTAGCGCCAAGGTCGGCCCCGGCGAGGCCTCGCGCATCCTGCGTGACATCGGCGCCGACGAGAACGCCTTCACCAGCGACGACTACACCGCCTATTACCAGGTACTGGCCCGCGATCGCCTGCCGGTGGCACTGGAGCTGGAGGCCGACCGCCTGGCCAGCCTGCGCCTGCCGGCCGACGAGTTCAGCCGCGAAATCGAGGTCATCAAGGAAGAGCGCCGCCTGCGCACCGACGACCAGCCCAACGCCAAGGCGTTCGAGTTGTTCCGCGCGATGGCCTACCCGGCCAGCGGCTACCACACGCCGACCATCGGCTGGATGGCCGACCTGGAACGCATGAAGGTCGAAGAGCTGCGCCACTGGTACGAATCCTGGTATGCGCCGAACAACGCCACCCTGGTGGTGGTCGGCGATGTCACCGCCGATGAGGTCAAAGGCCTGGCACAGAAGTACTTCGGCAGCATTCCCAAACGCGCCGTGCCGCCGGCCAAACTGCCGCTGGAGCTGGCCGAACCAGGCCAGCGCCAGCTGACCCTGCACGTACGCACTCAGCTGCCCAGCCTCATTTACGGCTTCAACGTGCCCGGCCTGGCCACCGCCAAGGACCCGCGCACCGTGCATGCCCTGCGGCTGATCTCGGCGCTGCTCGACGGCGGCTACAGCGCCCGCATGCCGGCCCGCCTGGAGCGTGGCCAGGAGCTGGTGGCCGGTGCATCGTCCAGTTACAACGCCTTCACCCGTGGCGACAGCCTGTTCCTGGTCTCGGCGACGCCGAACGTGCAGAAGCAGAAAACCCTCGCTGATGTCGAGAAAGGCGTGTGGCAGCTGCTGGACGAACTCAAGACCACCCCGCCCAGCGCCGAAGAGCTGGAACGCGTGCGCGCCCAGGTCATCGCCGGCCTGGTCTATGACCGCGATTCCATCAGCAGCCAGGCCACCACCATCGGCCAGCTGGAAACCGTCGGCCTGTCGTGGAAGCTGATCGACAGCGAACTGGACGAGCTCAAGCGCGTCACCCCGCAGGACATCCAGAACGCCGCGCGCACCTACTTCACCCGCGAACGCCTGAGCGTTGCCCATGTACTGCCCGAGGAGTCCGCTCATGAGTGACCGCCGCGCACCACGCCCAAGCCTGCTGGCCACGGGCATCCGCGCCCTGACGCTGGCCGCCGTGCTGGCCGCCCCGGCGCTGGCCGACAGCAACACCCCGGCCGCCAAGGCCGACAGCAGCGCGGCCCGCCCGGCCAACACCCTGCAGTCGCTGGCCGAGCTGGATGGCAAGGCGCCCAGCCGGCGCCAGCTGAACATCCAGCACTGGAGCACCGCCGAAGGCGCCCGGGTACTGTTCGTCGAAGCCCGCGAACTGCCGATGTTCGACCTGCGCGTCACCTTCGCCGCCGGCAGCAGCCAGGATGGCGACACCCCAGGCCTGGCCGCCCTGACCAACGCCATGCTCAACGAGGGCGTGGCCGGCAAGGATGTGACCGCCATCGCCGAAGGCTTCGAGGGCCTGGGTGCAGATTTTGGCAACGGTTCCTACCGCGACATGGCCGTGACCTCGCTGCGCAGCCTCAGTGCCAAAGACAAGCGCGAACCGGCCCTCAAGCTGTTCACCGAGGTGGCCGGCAAGCCGACCTTCCCCGAGGACGCCCTCGAGCGCATCAAGAACCAGATGCTGGCTGGCTTCGAGTACGAAAAGCAGAACCCCGGAAAGATCGCTGGCAAGGCGTTGTTCGGCAAACTCTACGGCGACCACCCCTACGCCCACCCAAGCGACGGCACCGCCGAGAGCATTACCGGTATCACCCTGGCACAACTGCGCGCTTTCCATGCCAAGGCCTATACCGGCGGCAACGCGGTCATCGCCCTGGTCGGCGACCTCAGCCGTGCCGAGGCCCAGGCCATCGCCGCCCAGGTGTCCGCCGGCCTGCCCAAGGGCCCGGCACTGGCCGCACCGGCCCAGCCCGGCGAAGCCAAGCCCGGCCTGACCCACATCGACTTCCCCTCCAAGCAGACCCACCTGATGCTCGCCGAGCTCGGTATCGATCGCCAGGACCCGGACTGGCCGGCGCTGTCACTGGGCAACCAGATTCTTGGCGGCGGGGCGTTCGGCACCCGCCTGATGAGCGAAGTGCGTGAAAAACGCGGCCTGACCTACGGCGTGTACTCCGCGTTCAGCCCGATGCAGGTGCGCGGCCCGTTCATGATCAACCTGCAGACCCGCGCCGAACTCAGCGAAGGCACGCTCAAGCTGGTGCAGGGCATTCTTGCCGACTACCTGAAGAGCGGCCCGACCCAGCAGGAACTGGACGATGCCAAGCGCGAACTGGCCGGCAGCTTCCCGCTGTCCAATGCCAGCAACGCCAGCATCGTCGGCCAACTGGGCGCCATCGGCTTCTACAACCTGCCGCTGACCTGGCTGGAGGACTTCATGCAGCAGTCCCAGGCCCTCACCGTCGAGCAGGTCAAGGCGGCCATGAACAAACACCTGTCAGCCGATAAACTGGTGATCGTCACCGCTGGCCCGAAAGTGCCACAAAAACCGCTGCCAGCACCCACGGACAAGCCTGCCGAGCAACCGCTCGGCGTACCGGAGCACTAATGCCTAGATCCACCCCTCCCGCCCGCCCGCAAACGGGCCAAAGCAAGGGCCAGGGCCACCTGCGCATCATCGCCGGCGAATGGCGCAGCCGCCGCCTGTCGGTGCCGGACGGCGAGGGCCTGCGGCCAACGCCCGACCGCGTGCGCGAAACCGTGTTCAACTGGCTGGCGCCATACATCGAGGGCGCCCGCGTGCTGGACGCCTTCACCGGCAGCGGCGCACTGGTGCTGGAAGCCCTGTCCCGCGGGGCCGAGGACGCCGTGGCGCTGGACAGCAATCCGGCGGCCATCGCCAACCTGAAGAACAACCTCGAGATCCTGCGCTGCCCGCGCGGGCAGATCCTGCAGACCGACGCCCTGCGTTACCTGCAGGGCCCGGCCAAGCAGCAGTTCGACGTAGTGTTTCTCGACCCGCCGTTCCATCAGGACCTGCTGGCCGACACCTGCAACCTGCTGGAGCACAACCAGTGGCTGTGCGAACAGGCCTGGGTCTACACCGAAAGCGAGGCGGCGCCGTCGGCCTTGCAGCTACCGGGCAACTGGCGCCTGCACCGAGAGAAAAAGACTGGTCAGGTGTACTACGCGCTTTGGCAACGGGGCTGATCCCGTAACCTAAGGGTGGCGTACTTAGTTACCGCGCCCCCGTCACGAGCATGATTGAAGCTGCTCCTTCGCATCTTTGCAGGAGCACTTCAGCCATGACCGAACATTCCTCCCCGACAAACGCGCTACACACCTTTACCCTCGACAACGGCATGCGCGTCTACCTGCGTGAGGACCACCGCGCCCCGTTGGTCAGTGTGCAGCTTTGGTACCACGTCGGGTCCAGTTACGAACCACCGGGCCATACTGGCCTGTCTCACGCACTGGAACATCTGCTTTTCGAAGGCAGCAGCAAACTGGCAGCCGGCGAATACTCAACACTCATGACCCGCTTGGGTGGTGACCCGAATGCGTTCACGCAATCGGATGCCACGGTGTTCCCGCTCACCTTACCGGCCAGCCGCCTGGAAATAGCCCTGGAAGCCATGGCCGATGTCATGGCCAGCGCCGCCCTCTGCGATACGCCTTTTGCCAGGGAACTGTCGGTCGTCATGGCCGAGCGGCGGGAAAATGTCGACAACAGCCCGATCGCGCTCGCACTGGAACATCACCAGTCGTTGACCTATGGCCATTCCGGCTACGGCACGCCAGTCATCGGCCACCAGATCGATCTTGAGCACATAACCCCGGCGGCGGCACGCACCTGGCACCAGACCTGGTATTACCCCAATAACGCCACCCTCGCGGTGGCGGGCGACATGACCCTGCCACAGCTACAAGCCCTGGTTATGCGGCATTTCGCGCCGATACCAGCTAAACGCCTGCCCATGCGCGAGGCCCCGATGGCGCCTACCAACCTGGTCAGGCGCCAGCAGACCCTGCGCCTGCCAGGCCTGTACAACGGCGCGATCCTCGGTTTCAACCTGCCCAGCCAATGCACCGCCGCGTCGGATGCACAAGCCTATGCGTTGCGGTTACTGCCAGACATTCTTGCCGATGGCCAGGCTAGCAGGCTGCAGCGGCTGCTGGTGCAGGATGAGCCGCTGTTGCAGGCGCTGCGAGGGGTCTATGAACCTTGGCAACGCGGCGACAGCATGTTTGCCCTTTACACATTCAGCAGCCCACACATCACACCCGAAGCCGCAGCCGAGCGACTGATGCGCGAGATAGAAGCGTTTCGCCAGGCGGGCCCCACCCGGCAAGACCTTGAACGCGCCAAGGCCCGCCTGCTGGCCAGGCAACTGTTCGAAAGAGATGACATTGCCAAACAGGCTCACGCCATCGGTAAACAGGCCTGCTGCGGGCTCGACCCGGTTGCCCTGGATGACGAGCGCCAAGCCATAGAGGCGGTGACTGCCGAGGAGCTCGGCCAGACGGCCTACGACTACCTTATCGAATCCCGGGCAACCATGACCTTCATGCACGCCAAGGAGAACGCTCATGCCTGACATCACTTCGACCGCGCATCAACCCGATGTAGCCTGCAGCATCGGCAAGAGTCGCTTGCAGTCCACTCAAGGGCTCGACCTGGACCAGTTCGAAACCTTGCACACGCCAGTCCAGGCCTGGACCACGATGGCCGGTACAGGCGTGAAATTCGTCGAGGCTCACGGGCTACCGATTGTCGACGTGGTACTGCGTTTCAAGGCTGGTACCAGCCAGGACACCGATCAGCTTGGCCTGGCAGCCCTGACCCTTTACATGCTTGACGAGGGCAGCCAGCGACATACCGCGACCCAGCACGCAGAGCAACTGGAACGCCTGGGCGCAATCACGCAAAAAGAGATACGCCTGGAGCATGCCACGCTCTGTCTGCGCAGCCTCAGCAACCAGGCAAGGCTCGATGCGGCCCTTGAACTGTTCATGGACCTTGCCGCAAATCCCGCATTTCCCGCCCTTGCACTGGAAAAGATAAAACAGCAGCTACAAAGCCTGAACGCCTCGCGCGAACGGCAGCCTGTCTTGAGAGCACGCAAGGAAGCATACCGCCATCTGTTCAACGGCCATCCTTATGGCACAAGCCTGGGAAGCACCCGGCAGGGCATTGAAGCCATCACTGTCGATGACCTGCGCAGGTTCCATCAACGCGCCTACGCTGCCAGCAACCTTGAAATGGTGCTGGTAGGGGACCTTTCCTTGAGCGAAGCCCAAGCGATCGCTCAACGGATAAGCGAGGCCCTGCCACAGGGCTGGGCTGCCGCTGAACTGCCCTCGCCACCCATGACCACCAGCGCAACGATCAATATCGACCAGCCCGGTGCAAGCAGCGCAGCGTTGCTTGCACTGCCCATGAATGTGCCGGCCAATGATCCCGAATTTCTGGCCCTGATACTGGGCAGCGAAGTACTCGGAGGGGGCTTCGAGTCCCGCTTGATGACGGAGCTACGCCAGCGCCGCGGTCTTACCTACGGCATCTACAGCCGGGTGAAGCCCCTGAGTGCAGGAGGGTTGTTCGCTGTTGAATGGGAAATCGCGCCCCATTACGTGCAAGGCTCGCAGGCCTTGGTAGAGGCGCAGATGCGCGAATTCATCGACAAAGGACCAACCCCGGCGCAATTGCAGTTCGCCCGCAAGCAGCTGGTGGGGGATTTGCTGCGCGCCGTTGCGCAAAACCAGAGCCTGGCGGCGTTGCTTACCGAGGTCACCCAGCAACGTCAGCCTGCCGACCACCTGAACACCTACATCGAGCGCATCAGCGCCATCACTCCGGCAGATGTGCGCCGGGTCATGCAACGTCGGCTGAACCTGGACGGCAAAGTTCTGGTCAGCGTCGGCCCCCGTGCCGACCAGCAAGCGTTGCCAGCCACCGACCAATAGCGCAGGTACAGTGGCGCTGTTTCGTGGCACTCTAGGCAGGCACACCAAGAGCCACCCAGCATGCCCAGCCCCAGCGCCACTTTCCGCCCGGCCATCGGCCTTTCCAACCCCCACCTGCAAACCCTGTGGGGACCACTGTGGCGCAAGCTGCCCGACCTCAAGCGCAACCGCGAGCGGCTATGGCTGGCCGATGGCGATTTCATCGACCTCGACTGGCACGGCCCGCACCAGCCGCATGCGCCGCTGGTGCTGGTGTTGCACGGCTTGACCGGCTCGTCCCATTCGCCCTATGTCAAAGGCCTGCAGCAAGCGCTGCAGGACCGTGGCTGGGCCAGTGTGGCAGCGAACTGGCGTGGTTGTTCGGGCGAGCCCAACCTGCTGCCACGCAGCTACCATTCCGGCGCCAGCGAAGACCTGGCCGAAATCGTCAGCCACCTGCGCGCCCAGCGCCCGTTGGCACCGTTGTATGCGGTGGGTTACTCGCTGGGCGGCAACGTGCTGCTGAAATACCTGGGCGAAAGCGGCATCGCCAGCCAGCTGCAAGCAGCGGTGGCGGTGTCGGTGCCGTTTCGTCTGGATCACTGCGCCGACCGCATCGGCCAAGGTTTTTCCAAGGTGTATCAGGCGCATTTCATGCGTGAGATGCTGGCGTATGTGCAGCGCAAACAACGGCAGTTCCACGCCAGCGGCCAGCATGAACGCCTGGCCACGCTGGAGCGCCTGGGGCCATTGACCAAGCTGCGCACGTTCTGGGACTTCGACGGCAGGGTCACCGCACCCTTGAACGGCTTTCGCGATGTGCACGACTACTACCGCCGTTCATCAAGCCATTTCTTCCTCGGCCAGAACCGTACGCCGACGCTGATCATCCACTCCAGCGATGACCCGTTCGTCTCCGGCCACAGCCTGCCAACCGCGCGGGAACTGGCCCCCCAGACCCGCCTCGAGCTGCACAGCAGCGGCGGCCATGTCGGCTTCGTCGAGGGCAGCCTGCGCAACCCGGGCTATTACCTGGAACGGCGCATCCCGCAGTGGTTGGTCGAGGGCACATGACCGCTTGAGCCAGCACAGGCTCGGTTTGAGCGGGCGCGATTCCTGTGGGAGCGGGCGTGCCCGCGAACACCGGCGCAGCCGGTGCCGGGCAGCGCGCTGGATTCTTCGCGGGCACGCCCGCTCCCACAGGTTCCTGCAAACCGCAGATAGTTCTATTCGCCAGTGGCTACGCCGTGCTGCGGATCATTGATCCACTCGCTCCACGACCCGGCATACAGCTTGCCCAGCGGGTAACCCGCCAGCGCCAGGGCAAACAGGTTGTGGCAAGCGGTCACCCCCGAGCCACAATAGGACACCAGTTGCTCCGGCGCCCGCCCGGCCAGTTTCCCGGCGAAGCGCTGCTTGAGCTGCTCCGCCGGCAGAAAGCGCCCGTCAGCGTCCAGGTTGTCGGTAAAGGCCGCACATTGGGCGCCCGGAATGTGCCCCGCGACCGGGTCGATCGGCTCCACTTCGCCACGAAAACGCGGCAAGGCACGCGCATCGAGCAGCGTCAGCTCGGCGTTGCCCAGGCGCTTGGCCAGGTGCTCGGCATCGATCAGCAGCTTGCCGTCCGGCTCACCGTCGAAGGTGCCTTCCCGCTTGAGCGGCGGGTCCAGGCTCAGCGGTAGGTGCGCCGCATGCCAGGCCTTCAGGCCCCCATCGAGGATCGCCACGCCGCTGCGCTTGCCCAGCCAGGCCAGCAGCCACCAGGCGCGAGCAGCAAAAGCACCCGGGCCGTCGTCGTACAGCACCACCTCGCTGTCGTTGTCCAGGCCCCACTCACGCAGGCGCTCGACCAACCGGTGCGCTTCCGGCAACGGGTGGCGGCCGGTGCGGCCCTTGCTCACCGGCCCGCTGAGGTCACGCTCCAGGTCGGCAAAATGCGCCCCGGCAATATGCCCCTGGGCATAGCTGCGTTGGCCATAGTCCACATCCTCGAGGGCAAAGCGGCAGTCGAGGATCACCAATTTGGGCGAGCCCAGCCGCTCGGCCAACTGTTGCGGGGTGATCAATTGCGCAAGGGGCATGACAATCTCCTGATCGATGGCGCCAGAGCCTTGGGCTACTGCTCCAGGGCCTGGTTGAACGGTACATGAAATTCCTGGCACAGGGCATCCACGGCATTGCGGGCGTTGTCGGTGACGAAGCCAAGCTCCAGCACCAGTACCTGGTAGACACCACGCTTGAAGGCTTCTTCACCCAGGTGCGCGGAATGTTCACGGGTGGTGCTGAGAAAACGCACCCACGATGTCAACACGATCCAGGCATTGATGGTCAGCGATTCGATCTGCGCCGGGGCCATGGCCAGGATGCCCGCCTCGACGAAACCGCGGTAGATCGCCTGGCCCTGGCACAGGCAACGCGCGGAAAAGCGCCGGTAACGGGCGGCCAGCTCCGGGTCGCTGTCCAGCAGGTGCTCGAGGTCGCGGTGCAGGAAGCGGTAGTTCCACATCGCCGCCAGCAGGGCCTTGAGGTAAAAGCGTTTGTCTTCCACGGTTGGCGCGCGGCCTTGTGGCGGGCGCAGGAAGCTGTCTACCAGTGCTTCGTACTGGCTGAACAACAGGGCGATGATCGCCTGTTTGTTGGGGAAGTGGTAGTACAGGTTGCCAGGCGAAATTTCCATGTGCGCGGCAATGTGGTTGGTGCTGACACTGCGTTCGCCCTGTTGGTTGAACAGCTCCAGGCTGTTCTGCACGATGCGCTCTCGGGTCTTTATCCGCGGGGCCATGCTCAGCTCCCAGTCTGCGGCCTTCATGAAGGCTCATCTTACGGTGTATTGGCAGGGGAATGCACCGCGTGACAGCCCGGAGATACTTGGCCGCGGCGCCGTCGCTGCGCTACCATCCGACTCCCCAACGCACTCCAGCCAGGATGACGCGATGAACCGAGTGTTGTACCCGGGTACTTTTGACCCCATTACCAAAGGCCATGGCGACCTGGTCGAGCGCGCTTCGCGGCTGTTCGATCACGTGATCATCGCGGTGGCGGCCAGCCCCAAGAAAAACCCGCTGTTCCCGCTGGAGCAACGGGTGGAGCTCGCCCGTGAGGTCACCAGTCACCTGCCCAATGTCGAAGTCATCGGCTTCTCTTCGCTGCTGGCGCATTTCGCCAAGGAACAGGGCGCCAATGTGTTCCTGCGCGGCCTGCGGGCGGTATCGGACTTCGAGTACGAGTTCCAGCTGGCGAACATGAACCGGCAACTGGCCCCTGATGTCGAGAGCCTGTTCCTCACGCCTTCGGAGCGTTATTCGTTCATTTCCTCGACCCTGGTCCGGGAAATCGCCGCCCTGGGCGGTGATATCAGCAAGTTCGTCCACCCGGCGGTGGCCGACGCGCTGACCGAACGTTTCAAGAAATGACCTTTAGCGGCTGATCATCGCGCCCGCGTGCACTGCGGGCGCGAATGCGGCACAATTGTGCCCACTGCGTTGAACATGCCCGGGCGCTGAGCCCCGGCCGGAGTCCCCATGTCCCTGATCATCACCGACGATTGCATCAACTGCGACGTCTGCGAACCCGAGTGCCCGAACGAGGCCATCTCCCAAGGCGAAGAGATCTACGTGATCGACCCTAACCTGTGCACCCAGTGCGTGGGCCATTACGACGAGCCGCAATGCCAGCAGGTTTGCCCGGTTGACTGCATCCCGCTGGATGAAGCGCACCCGGAAACCGAAGAACAGCTGATGGCCAAGTACCGGCGGATTACCGGCAAGGCCTGATCGCGGCTTGGCAAGGGCTTTGCCCTTGTTCGCGGATGAACCCGCTCCCACAGGTACGGCACAGGCCTTGAAGGCAGTCCAATCTGTGGGAGCGGGTTCACCCGCGTATGGGGCCGCACAGCGGCCCCCGCCTCAGCGCTGGCAGCGCGGGCAGTACACGCTGGCCCGCTGCCCCAGTTTCACCTCGCGCAGCTGCGTGCCGCACACCTTGCACGGCTGCCCACCGCGCCCATAGACGAACAGTTCCTGCTGGAAGTACCCCGGCTGCCCGTCGCCACCGATGAAGTCGCGCAGGGTGGTCCCGCCCTGCTCGATCGCCGCCGCCAGCACGCGCTTGATCTCGATCGACAGCTTCAGGTAACGCGCCCGTGAAATCCCGCCCGCTTCACGCCGCGGGTCGATGCCGGCGGCGAACAGCGCTTCGGTGGCGTAGATGTTGCCCACCCCCACCACCACCGCGTTGTCCATGATGAACGGCTTGACCGCCATAGACCGCCCACGGGACAGCTGGAACAGTCGCTCACCATCGAACAGGTCGGTCAGCGGCTCCGGCCCCAGGCGCAGCAGCAGTTCGTGGTTCAGCGGGTCCAGGCTCCAGAGCATCGCGCCAAAGCGGCGCGGATCGGTGTAGCGCAGCATCAGCCCCGACTCCAGCTCGATATCCACGTGCTCGTGCTTGGCCGCGGGCAAACCCAGCTCGACCAGGCGCAGGTTACCCGACATGCCCAGGTGGCTGATCAGGGTGCCGACCTCGGCATTGATCAACAGGTACTTGGCGCGCCGCTCGACACTGACGATACGCTGCCCCGACAGGCGTACGTCCAGGTCCTCGGGGATGGGCCAGCGCAAGCGCCGGTCACGCACCACCACGCGGCTGACGCGCTGGCCTTCGAGGTGGGGCGCGATACCGCGCCGGGTGGTTTCGACTTCTGGCAATTCCGGCATCGGTCAGTGCCCGCCCAACTCGCGAATGTTCTGCTTGAGGTTTTCGAAATCGTATTCCGACAAACCGATGTAATCGAGCACCAGCGGGCCGACCACGCTCCATTCGTGGTCCACGGTCTGGTTGCCCAGCACCCGGTACGACGCGCAGATGTGCTCCGCCATTTTCAACACCGCCAACAGGTTTTTCAGCTGGCTCTGGGTATTGCGCGAGCTTTCGTCGCGGAACACCGCCAGGGCGTTGTGATGGTTGGCGATGGCCGCGCCGAGGTGTTCGGGCAGGCGCCAGGACTTGGCGGTGAAATAGCCGACCACCGAATGGTTGGTGTTGAACGCACGGTTTTCGGTGTCGACCACGCGGGTTTCCTCACCCGCCTTGGCGTACGCCTCCTCCAGCACCTCCATGTAGTCGGGGAAGCGCTTGAGCATCAGCGGCACGCCGCAGTCATGGAACAGGCCCAGGGTATAGGCCTCGTCCGCCGGCTGGATGCCGGTGCGCTTGGCCAGCGTCAGGCAGGTCATCGCCACATCCTGGGCGGTGTCCCAGAAGCGGTTGAGGGTGACGATGGTCTCGTCGCTCATCTCGCCCTTGATCGACTGGGCGTTGATCAGGTTGATGATCGAACGGCTGCCCAGCAGGTTCACCGCGCGCTGAATCGAGCCGATCTTGTTGGAAAGGCCGAAATGTGGGGAGTTGACCAGCTTGAGCAAGGCGCCCGAGAGGCCCGGGTCCTGGGATATCAGCTTGGCGATGGTTTCCAGGTCCGGGTCAGGCATGTACTGCTCGAACTGCAGGTCGACCATGATCTGCGGTTGCGGCGGGATGGTGATGCCTTGCAAGGCTTGCTGGATCTGTTCGGCGCTGAGTTCTTGGGACATACGTGCACACTCGTTCGGGGTCGGCGATTTTAACCCTGTAAGCCGGAAAGGGACCAACCACTGAATCGTAACGCCGGAACTTTACCGGCCTGATACGGGCCTCTTTCTCACATTCATCGAGAAAAGGAGCACGGACCATGAGTGCACAATTGAACGGCAAGCGCGTGGCCTTTCTGGTCACCGACGGCTTCGAGCAAGTGGAACTGACCGGTCCCCGCGAAGCCCTGGAACAGAGCGGCGCAGTGGTAGATATTCTCAGTGACAAAGAGGGCACGGTACGGGGTTGGAACCATGACCAGCCAGCCGATGAATTCGCCGTGGATGCCACGTTCGAAGGCGCCCACCTGGACCTCTACGATGCCCTGGTGCTGCCCGGCGGCGTGCAAAATTCTGACACGATTCGGCTGATTGCGGCTGCGCAGAAGCTGGTGAAAAGCCACGATGCGGCTGGCAGGCCGCTGGCCGTGATCTGCCATGGCGGCTGGCTACTGGTGTCGTGCGGGTTGGTCAAGGGCAAGCGGCTGACCAGCTACAAGACCCTGCAGGACGATATTCGCAATGCCGGCGGTGACTGGGTGGATGAAGAAGTGGTAGTCGATGGCAACCTGATCAGCAGCCGCCAGCCCGATGACATTCCGGCATTCAACCGGGAATTGACCAAGGCATTGGCGGCGTGATTGCCGGCACCAGGCGATGAGGCCAGCAGTTTGTCGAGCCTGACACCGCCAGCTGGGCAGACAGGCTATAATCCCGCTCTTTTTTCCGGAGCGACGTCATGTCCCTGCCCAGCCTTCGCCTCAAAGCCAATGCCGACCGCCGCCTGCGCGCCGGCCACCTGTGGGTCTACAGCAACGAAGTCGACGTCAGCGCGACCCCGCTGCAAGGCTTCCAGGCCGGCCAGCAGGCGGTTCTCGAGGCGGCCAACGGCAAGCCGCTGGGCATCGTCGCGCTGAGCCCGAACAACCTGATCTGCGCCCGCCTGCTGTCGCGTGATATCAAGCTGCCGCTGGACAAATCGCTGCTGGTGCACCGCCTCAACGTCGCCCTGTCGCTGCGCGAGCGCCTGTTCGAACAGCCGTGCTACCGCCTGGTCTACGGCGACTCCGACCTGCTGCCAGGCCTGGTGGTCGACCGCTTCTTCGACATCCTAGTGGTGCAACTGGCCTCGGCCACCATGGAAGCGCACAAGGACGATGTGATTGCAGCCTTGGTCCAGGTGCTCAAGCCAAGCGGCATCCTGTTCAAGAACGACTCCGCCGCGCGTGACGCCGAGGGCCTGCAGCGCTACGTCGAGACCGTTTACGGTGAAGTACCGGACTGGGTGCCGCTGGAAGAGAACGGCGTCAAGTTCGAAGCCCCGGTACGTGAAGGCCAGAAGACCGGCTGGTTCTACGACCACCGCATGAACCGAGCGCGCCTGGCGCCGTACGTGAAGGGCAAGCGGGTGCTCGACCTGTTCAGCTACATCGGTGGCTGGGGCGTGCAGGCCGGCGCGTTCGGTGCCAGCGAAGTGTTCTGCGTGGATGCCTCGGGCTTCGCCCTGGACGGTGTCGAGCGCAACGCCGCGCTGAACGGCATCAGCGAGAAGCTGACCTGCATCGAAGGTGATGTGTTCGAAGCCCTGCGCGAGCTCAAGGCCGCCGAAGAGCGCTTCGATGTGATCATTGCCGACCCACCCGCCTTCATCAAGCGCAAGAAGGACCTGAAGAACGGCGAAGCGGCCTACCGCCGCCTGAACGAACAGGCCATGCGCATGCTCAGCAAGGACGGCATCCTCGTCAGCGCTTCGTGCTCGATGCACCTGCCCGAGGACGACCTGCACAACATCCTGCTGACCAGCGCCCGCCACCTGGACCGCAACCTGCAGCTGCTCGAACGCGGCGGCCAGGGCCCGGACCACCCGGTGCACCCGGCCATCGCCGAAACCCGCTACATCAAGAGCATCACCTGCCGCTTGCTGCCGAACAGCTGACAGACCAGGCAACTCTGACCCTGTGGGAGCGGGTTTACCCGCGAATGCGATGGCGTGGCTACCGCCGTCTTCGCGGGTGAACCCGCTCCCACAGAGTCCCCTCAGGCTTCAAAAGGGCCAACTATCCACATCTGCATTCCCTCGCCGCGCCAGCGGTGTAGAATCGGCCTATTCATCGCCAGTCATCCCCGGCGGGTTTATGAGCTCTGGCCAAGCACGCGGCGATCCCGCGCGGTCTTCGGCCCCATCCGTGCCAGTGGCAACCGGCCTGCGGCGCAAAGGACATAGAGAAGCTCACTCCCCTTATTAGTGACCTGATTAAGCCGCCAGGAGTGTTTCATGCCTGATTACCGTTCCAAGACTTCCACCCAGGGCCGCAACATGGCCGGCGCCCGTGCCCTGTGGCGCGCCACCGGGATGAAGGACGAAGACTTCAAGAAACCGATCATCGCCATCGCCAACTCGTTCACCCAGTTCGTCCCCGGCCACGTGCACCTGAAGGACCTGGGCCAGCTGGTCGCCCGCGAAATCGAACGCGCCGGTGGCGTGGCCAAGGAATTCAACACCATCGCGGTCGATGACGGCATCGCCATGGGCCACGACGGCATGCTGTACTCGCTGCCAAGCCGCGAAATCATCGCCGACGCCGTCGAATACATGGTCAACGCCCACTGCGCCGACGCCATCGTGTGCATCTCCAACTGTGACAAGATCACCCCCGGCATGCTGATGGCCGCCCTGCGCCTGAACATCCCGGTGATCTTCGTTTCCGGCGGCCCGATGGAAGCCGGCAAGACCAAGCTGGCCAGCCACGGCCTGGACCTGGTCGACGCCATGGTCATCGCCGCCGACTCTTCCGCTTCCGACGAGAAAGTCGCCGAATACGAGCGTAGCGCCTGCCCGACCTGCGGCTCGTGCTCCGGCATGTTCACCGCCAACTCGATGAACTGCCTGACCGAAGCCCTGGGCCTGGCCCTGCCGGGCAACGGCTCGACCCTGGCCACCCACGCCGACCGCGAGCAGCTGTTCCTCACCGCCGGCCGCACCATCGTCGAGCTGTGCAAGCGTTACTACGGCGAGAACGACGAGTCGGTACTGCCGCGCAACATCGCCAACTTCAAGGCGTTCGAGAACGCCATGATGCTGGACATCGCCATGGGCGGCTCGACCAACACCATCCTGCACCTGCTGGCCGCTGCCCAGGAAGCCGAAGTGGCGTTCGACCTGCGCGACATCGACCGCCTGTCGCGCAAGGTGCCGCAGCTGTGCAAGGTGGCGCCGAACATCCAGAAGTACCACATGGAGGATGTGCACCGCGCTGGCGGCATCTTCAGCATCCTCGGTTCGCTGGCCCGTGGCGGCCTGCTGCACACCGACCTGCCGACCGTGCACAGCCGCAGCATGGAAGAAGCCATCGCCAAGTGGGACATCACCCAGACCGATGACGAGGCCGTGCACACCTTCTTCAAGGCAGGCCCTGCCGGCATCCCGACCCAGACCGCGTTCAGCCAGTCGACCCGCTGGCCGAGCCTGGACCTGGACCGCGCCGAAGGCTGCATCCGCAGTGTCGAGCACGCCTACTCGCAGGAAGGCGGCCTGGCCGTGCTGTACGGCAACATCGCGCTGGACGGCTGCGTGGTGAAAACCGCGGGCGTCGACGAGTCGATCCACGTATTCGAAGGCACCGCGAAGATCTTCGAGAGCCAGGACAGCGCCGTGCGCGGCATCCTTGCCGATGAAGTGAAGGCCGGCGACATCGTGATCATCCGCTACGAAGGCCCGAAAGGCGGCCCGGGCATGCAGGAAATGCTTTACCCGACCTCGTACCTGAAGTCCAAGGGCCTGGGCAAGGCCTGCGCCCTGCTCACCGACGGCCGCTTCTCGGGCGGTACCTCGGGCCTGTCGATCGGCCACGCCTCGCCGGAGGCCGCTGCTGGCGGCGCCATCGGCCTGGTGCGTGACGGTGACAAGGTGCTGATCGACATCCCGAATCGTTCGATCAACCTGCAGGTCAGCGACGAAGAACTGGCCCAGCGCCGTGTCGAGCAGGACAAGAAGGGCTGGAAGCCAGCTGAAGTGCGCCCACGCAAGGTGACCACCGCGCTGAAGGCCTACGCCCTGCTGGCGACCAGTGCCGACAAGGGTGCCGTGCGTAACAAGGCGATGCTGGACGGGCTGTGAGGCTCTTTTGGCGGGAATGAAGAACCGGCGCCTTGAGCGCCGGTTTTTTTATGCCTGTGCCGGCCACTTCGCGGGTAAACCCGCTCCCACAAGGACCGCTCAGACTTCAGGTACTGTGCAGCACCTGTGGGAGCGGGTTTACCCGCGAAAGGGCCGGAACAGGCAACCGAATATCTACTGAATCTGCTCCGGCGTCACCACCACCCAGTTCTTGTCCGCCGTCACCGGCAACCCTTCCTTGGCCTGCGCCGCTGCATTGCGGGCGATCATGCCGTTGATCTGGTCCATGTACTTGGCCTTGCGGTTTATCCACAGGTGGATGCCGCCCTTGTTCACATCTACCCCATGAAACTGCATGTAGCCATCGCTGATCGGCGTATCACCGCCCACCAGCACCGGCTTCTTCCACTCATCGATGTAGGTCAGGATCGCCGCCTGCTTGCCTGCCATCCAGGTGGCAGGGGTCCACAGATACGGGGTCAGCTCCAGGCCCTCGTTGGCCTTGGCATCATAATGCCCGGCAGTGATCTGCTTGCGCGCGGTGGTCAGCTCGCCGCTGCTGCGGTCCTTGAGTAGCAGGCTCACGCCGATGACGTTCTGCGGCTTCACGTTGTAGCCGTACTTGGGGTCCGAGGCGACCATGCGCACCAGCTCCTCGGAAGCGGCAGAAATTACATAGACCTCGATGCCGTTCTCCATCAGCTTGTTATAAAGCTCGGCCTGGCCCTGGAAGACCTTCGGTGGCTGCACCTCGATGGTCTTCAGCTGGTCGCCTTCGTAATAGGTGCTGGGGATCGGCCTGGTCGAGGCCATCAGCTCGTCCACCTGCACTTTCAGCTCCTTCAAGGTGAACCCGGAGAACACCTGGGCGACCCATGGATAGCAGACCATGTCGTCGACTTCGCAAAGCCGGTAGTAATAGCTGAACAGGCTTTCCTTGTGCTCGGCGGTGTCCTTGAACGGCATCAGTTTCAGCGACGGGTCCAGTTTGTCGCGGCTCAACAGGCCCTTGTTCTCCATGAACGGCAGCAAGGCTTCTTCGAGGTCGTAACGGTAGCTGGTGTTGTCCATGTCGAACACCGCGTAGTTACCCTTGTTGGCATTGGCGGCGATCATGCTGTCGAGCTGCCTGGCGGCCTCGGCGGGCCAATGTTTAAGCTCGGTGGCGAAGGTTTCGATACTGAACAGCAGGGACAGGCCGACGGCGACGGCTTTCGGAGCGAACTTCATGTACGAATCTCCTGATTTGACCCCGGAAACGCTAGTGCAACAATCCCCACCGACAGCCCTCGATTACGACCTTCGCGCAGCTGCAAACGCCGTGTTCATTGCAATCTGCGACACATCGTTATTCCATTAACGACTATGCACATTCGATTTAGGTATAAATTCGTTTGTTTTCAGGCTGTTAGCATTTCCGTTCGCAATCGCTCACAGAGGCGATGCCTCTACTGCTTTTTACTGCTGGAGCTTCAATGAACCTGCCGCTGTCGCTAAACCTGCTGGCGTTCCTCGCCCTGTTGCTGGGCCTGGCCCAAACCCGCCGCACCGACTGGAGCCTGGCCAAGAAAGTACTGCTCGGCCTGCTGCTGGGCGTGGCCTTCGGCCTGGCTTTGCACACCGTCTATGGCGCTGGCCACCCCGTGCTCAAGGCCACCATCAGCTGGCTCGACCTGGTCGGCAACGGCTACGTCGGCCTGTTGCAGATGATCGTCATGCCGCTGATCTTCGCCTCGATCCTCAGTGCCGTGGCGCGCCTGCACAATGCCTCGTCGCTGGGCCGCATCAGCGTGCTGAGCATCGGTACCCTGCTGCTGACCACCGCCATCGCCGCGTTGATCGGCATCGTCCTGACCAACCTGTTCGGCCTCAGCGCCGAGGGCCTGGTGGCCGGTGCCCAGGAAAGCGCACGCATGCAGGTCATCCACAGCGACTACGCCGGCAAGGTCGCCGACCTCAACATCCCGCAGCTGCTGCTGTCGTTCATCCCCAGCAACCCGGTGGGTGACCTGGCGCGGGCCAAGCCGACTTCGATCATCAGCGTAGTGATCTTCGCCGTGTTCCTCGGCCTGGCCGCGTTGCAACTGATCAAGGACGATGCCGAGAAGGGCGAGCGCGCGCTGTCGGCGATCGATACCTTGCAAGCCTGGGTAATGCGCCTGGTGCGGGTGGTGATGAAACTGACCCCGTACGGTGTGCTGGCGTTGATGACCAAGGTGGTAGCCAGCTCGAACATGGACGACATCCTCAAGCTGGGCAGCTTCGTGGTGGTGTCGTACCTGGGCCTGGCGCTGATGTTCGTGGTGCACGGCATCATCCTGGCCGGGACCGGGGTCAACCCGCTGCGCTTCTTCCGCAAGGTCTGGCCGGTGCTGACCTTCGCCTTCACCAGCCGCTCCAGCGCCGCCAGCATTCCGCTGAACATCGAAGCGCAGACCCGCCGGCTGGGCGTGCCGCAGTCAATCGCCAGCTTCAGCGCCTCGTTCGGTACCACCATTGGCCAGAACGGCTGCGCCGGGCTCTATCCCGCCATGCTGGCGGTAATGGTGGCGCCGGCGGTGGGCATCGACACCTTCGACCCGCTGTGGATTGCCACCCTGGTGGCCATCGTCACGCTGAGTTCGGCAGGGGTTGCCGGGGTCGGCGGCGGCGCCACGTTCGCTGCGCTGATCGTGTTGCCGGCGATGGGCTTGCCGGTGGAACTGGTGGCGTTGCTGATTTCGGTGGAGCCGCTGATCGACATGGGGCGTACCGCGTTGAACGTGAACGGCTCGATGACTGCGGGTGTGGTGACCAGCCAACTGCTGAAGGAGACCGACAAGGATGTGCTGGCTGGCGATGAACATGCCGAGCTGAGCCATTCCTGACGAATTGCCGGGGGCGCGTTGCGCCCCTCTCGCGACACAAGGCCGCTCCCACAATGGTCCCGCGTGCGCCGATCAATGTGGGAGCGGCCTTGTGTCGCGATGGGCTGCAAAGCAGCCCCAAAATCTCAAACCTTGTCCCAAACCTCAAAGTGGTACGCAGGCTTACCTTCCTCAGCCTGCGCCTCGCTCGACACCAGCCTCCACTGCCCCCGGTCGAACTCAGGGAACCAGGCATCCCCTTCCGGCGACAATTCCACCCGCGTCAGGTACATGCGGCTGACCAGCCCCTTCTCCAGCGCCTGCCCATACAACTGCGCCCCGCCAATCAGCATCAGCTCATCGACACCCTTTTCGCGCGCCCACTGCTCGGCCCGCACCAGCGCCTCTTCCAGCGAGCCGAACACCTCGGCCCCCGCCAGTTGCAGCCCGGCCTGGCGGCTGACCACGATATTCAGCCGCCCCGGCAGCGGCCTGCCCAGAGAGTCCCAGGTCTTGCGCCCCATGATGATCGGCTTGCCCAGGGTGGTGGCCTTGAAGTACTTGAAGTCCCCCGGCAGATGCCAGGGCATGGAGTTGTCGATGCCGATCACGCGGTTCTCGGCGTGAGCCGCGATCAGGCTGAGGGGGAGTGATGTATTCATGCCGGCGAGGATAGCACCGGGCGTGTGGGTTATGCTTCTGCCCTGACCTGTGAAATGGAAGACCTTGTGACTGCACCGACTTCACTGGACAAGCGCTGGCTCACCGAAGCGGTACGCCTGCGCGAGGAACATGCCGGCCCCCTGGAGGACCAGGAAGCCAACCGCCGCGCCCGCCAACTGGGCGGCGACCTGGCGGCGCGCATCGAAAGCCGTGCGTTGTTCCTGGCCGAACGCGACGGCATGACCACCGCCTTGCAGCACTGGAAGCAGGGGGCACGCCTGGCACTGCTGGCGTTGCTGCTGCTGGCCGTGCTCAGCGGCGCCGGCCTGGCACTTGCCGCCCTTGGCGACGGGCTGCGTGCGGTGAATGTGTTCTGGGCACTCGGCAGCCTGCTGGGGCTGAACCTGCTGACGCTGCTGGGCTGGGCCATGGGGCTTGCCCTGAGCGGCGGGCAGGGGGCCGGGCTGGGCCGCCTGTGGCTATGGCTGAGCGAGCGCTTTGCCCGCGATGCCAAGGCCGCACACCTGGCGCCCGCGCTGCTGGTGCTGTTGCAACGCCAGCGCCTGACCCGCTGGCTGCTCGGCCTGCTGGTGCACAGCCTCTGGTTGCTGGCCATGCTCACGGCGCTGGGCATGCTGCTGGCCTTGCTGGCCACCCGGCGCTACGGCTTTGTCTGGGAAACCACCCTGCTCGCCGCCGACCCGTTCATCCACCTGACCCAGGCCCTGGGCGCCCTGCCCTCGCTGCTGGGTTTTGCCGTACCCGACGAGGCCATGATCCGTGCCAGTGGCGACAGCCTGCCGGCCCTCGATGTGGCGCGCCAGGCCTGGGCCAGCTGGCTGCTTGGCGTGGTCCTGGTGTACGGCCTGCTGCCGCGTCTGCTGCTGGCCGGGCTGTGCCTGTGGCGCTGGCGCCAGGGCCGCGAACGCCTGGCGCTGGACCTGAGCCTGCCCGGCTACGCACAGCTGCGGGAAGCGTTGATGCCACGCAGCGAACGCATCGGTGTGCAGGACGCCGCGCCCGAAGCCTTGCCGCAGTTCGCCGCGGGCCAGCTGGAAAGCGGCAGCGGCGGTGCCCTGCTGGTCGGCCTGGAGCTGGATGACCAGCGCCCCTGGCCACCCGCCCTGCCGCAAAGCGTGACCGACGCCGGCGTGCTCGACAGCCGCGAATCGCGCAACCGCCTGCTGGAACAGCTCAGCCGCTTCCCACCGGCACGCCTGGCCATCGCCTGCGACCCACGCCGCTCGCCCGATCGCGGCAGCCTGGCGCTGCTCGCCGAACTGGCCCGCAATGCCGGCGCAACCCGTGTCTGGCTGCTGCAGGCCGCCCCCGGCGAGGCCCTCGATGCCCAGCGCCTCGGTGACTGGCACGAAGCCCTCGACCGCCTGGGCCTGCCGCATGCCGATACCTCACCGCTGACCTGGCTGGAGCATGGCCATGACTGAGCCGCTGAAACTGGCCGTGGTCGGCCACACCAACGTCGGCAAGACCTCGCTGCTGCGCACCCTGACCCGCGACGTCGGCTTTGGCGAGGTGTCGCACCGCCCCAGCACCACCCGCCATGTTGAGGGTGCACGGCTGTCGGTGGACGGCGAACCCTTGCTGGAGCTGTACGACACCCCAGGCCTTGAGGACGCGATTGCCCTGCTCGACTACCTCGAACGCCTGGAGCGCCCGGGCGAGCGCCTGGACGGCCCGGCGCGTCTCGAACGTTTTTTGCAGGGCAGCGAGGCGCGCCAGCGTTTCGAGCAGGAGGCCAAGGTGCTGCGCCAGCTGCTGGCGAGCAATGCCGGCCTGTATGTGATCGATGCCCGCGAGCCGGTGCTGGCCAAGTACCGCGACGAACTGGAAGTGCTGGCCAGCTGCGGCAAGCCGCTGCTACCGGTGCTCAACTTCGTCGCCAGCCATCAGCACCGCGAGCCGCAATGGCGTGAAGCCCTTGCCCGGCTTGGGCTTCACGCGCTGGTGCGGTTCGACAGCGTGGCCCCGCCCGAGGACGGCGAGCGCCGTTTGTACGAAAGCCTGGCGCTGCTGCTGGAAGACGCCCGCCCGGCCCTGCAGCGGCTGGTCGACGACCAGCAGGCACAGCGCCTGGCCCGCCGCAACAGCGGCAAACGCCTGATTGCCGAATTGCTGCTGGACTGCGCCGCCTGCCGGCGCAGCGTCGAAGCCGAACCGGCTGCCGAAGCCCGCGCGGTCGAGGCGTTGCGCCAAGAGGTACGCCAGCGCGAGCAGCGCTGCGTCGAGGCGTTGCTCAAGCTGTATGGGTTCCGCCGCGAGGACGCGCATGCCAGCGACCTGCCTTTGCTGGACGGGCGCTGGGGCGATGATCTGTTCAACCCCGAGACGTTGAAACTGCTGGGCGTGCGTGTGGGCAGTGGGGTGGCGGCCGGCGCTGCGGCCGGTGCCGGGGTCGATTTGCTGGTCGGCGGCCTGACCCTGGGCGCTGCAGCCCTGGCCGGGGCGATAGCCGGCGGCGCGCTGCAAACGGCGCGCAACTATGGTTCGCGGTTGATCGGCAAGCTCAAGGGCAAGCGCGAGCTGACCGTGGACGACACGGTGTTGCGCTTGCTGGCGTTGCGTCAGCAGCAGTTGATGGTGGCACTGGAGCGCCGTGGGCATGCGGCGCAGGACCGTGTCAGGCTGGGTGAGCTGGATGAGAAAGCCTGGCGCGAGGGCAGGTTGCCGGAGGCTCTGGTGAAGGCGCGGGCGCACCCGCAGTGGTCCACGCTTAATTCTGGGGCGAAGCTGAATCAGGCTGAGCGGCAGGAGCAGCTGGAGGCGCTGGTTTCGCAGATTTGAGCTGGCAGGGCCGGCCTCTTCGCGGGTATGCCCGCTCCCACAGGTGTCTCACTCCTAGAGATGTGCACCATTCTTGTGGGAGCGGGCGCGCCCGCGAAGAGGCCTGCGCAGCTTACTGCTGGGCCACTTTCTCCGACTTGCCGTCATAGCGCTTGCGCCACTCGGCCAGAATCTGGTCGCGGTTCTTCGAGGCCCAGGCAAAGTCGTTCTTGATCAGCCGCTGCTCATAATCGGCCGGCAACTCGGTCTGCGGCTTGGCAATACCCGGTGCGGCCAGCACGGCGAAGTTTTCCTTGTACAGCTCCATGGCCGCCGGGCTGGCCGAGAAATCCGCCAGGCGCCTGGCCGCATCCGCCTTGGGTGAGCCCTTGATCACGGCCGTGGCCTCGATCTCCCAACCCAGGCCTTCCTTCGGCAGCACGATGTCCAGCGGCGCACCCTGGCGCTTGAGCTGCACGGCCGGGTACTCGAACGAAATACCGATCGGGAACTCGCCCGCCGCCGCCAGCTTGCAGGGTTTGGAGCCGGAATGAACGTACTGGCCGATGTTCTGGTGCAGCGCATCCATGTACGCCCAGCCTTGCGGCTCGCCAAAGGTCTGCAACCAGGCGCTGACGTCGAGGAAGCCGGTACCGGACGAGGCCGGGTTAGGCATGACGATCTTGCCCTTGTACTCGGGTTTGGTCAGGTCCTGCCAGCTCAGCGGCTTGCTCAGGCCCTGCTTCTCGGCCTCGATGGTATTGAAGCAGATGGTCGCGGCCCACACGTCCATACCGACCCAGGCGGGCGGGTTGGCCGCGTCACGGTAGTTGCCGGCGATCTTGCCCAGGTCCTTCGGCGCATAGGCTTCGAGCATGCCGTTCTGGTCGAGGATGGCCAGGCTCGACGCAGCCAGGCCCCACACCGCGTCGGCCTGCGGGCGGTCTTTCTCGGCCAGCAGCTTGGCGGTGATGATGCCGGTGGAGTCACGCACCCACTTGATCTCGATATCCGGGTAGGCCTTCTCGAAGGCCTGCTTGTAGCTTTTCAGCTGCTCGGCCTCCAGGGCGGTGTAGACCGTCAGCTGGGTGGCAGCGGCCGAAGCCTGCAGGCTGAACACGGCAGAAACGGCAGCGGCAAGTGCAAGGTGCTTGTACATGGGTAGGTCCTTACAGGTCAGACGGTCGCGGCGCGTTGGCGCCAGGCTTGGGAGCGGCGCAACAGGCCGCGTGAGGCTGCGGCCAGCAGCAGTGAAGCGCCGGCACTGGTCAGCAGAATCAAGGTGGACATGGCGGCGGCACCGCCGACGTTGCCGGCATCGTCCATGTTCAGCACGGCCACGGCAGCCAGAATGGTGTCGGGGCTGTACAGGAAGATCGCTGCCGAAACGGTGGTCATCGCCGAGACGAACAGGTAGCGGATGATGTCGAGCAGCGCCGGCAGGCAGATCGGCACGGTCACCCGCAGGAAGTGCCTGTACAGCGGCATCTTCAGCGACAACGCGGCGGCCTCGAACTCGCCATCGAGCTGGCGCAGGGCGGTGGTCGCGGTCATCTGCGCGGTGGTCAGGTAGTGGGCGATGGTGCATATCACCAGTAGCCCCATGCCGCCGTAGAACACATGCAGCGGGTTACCGTTCAGGTTGAAGAAGAAAACGTAACCCAGGCCCAGCACCAGGCCCGGCACCGCCATGGGGATGAAACTGAGCAGGCGCAACACCTGGTTGAGCAGGCGCTGGCTTTGGGTCTTCTCCATCAGGTAGGCACCGGTGAAGATCACCATGCTGCCGACCAGCGCGGTGCCGATGGCCATGGTCACGCTGTTGCGGTAGGCCAGCCAGCCGCCACCGGCGGTGTCTTCGAACAGGTAGTGGCGCAACGACAACGACAGGTTGTAGGGCCAGAAGGTGACCAGCGAGGAATACACCGCCATGCCGATCACCAGCAGCAACGCCGCGCACACCAGCAGCACGATGGCCAGAAAGCAGGCATCGCGGCCGCGCGAGGGCTGCGGCGCGAACACCTGGGCACGGCCGCTCATGGCGTCGCCCTGGCGTCGGCGCAACCAGGCGTCGACGCTGAAGCTGAACAGCGCAGGCAGCAACAGCACCATGCCGATCAACGCGCCTCGGCCAAACTGCTGCTGGCCCACCACCGCCTTGTAGGCTTCCAGCGCCAGCACCTGATAATCGCCACCCACCACCACCGGCACCCCGAAATCGGTGATGGTCAAGGTGAATACCAGGCAGAACGCCGCGAACACCGCCTGGCGCGTGGCCGGCCAGGTAATGCTGACGAAGGCCCGGTACGGGCCGGCGCCCATGCTCGACGCAGCGTCGAACAGGCGGGCGTCGGCCAGCGACAACGCCGACAGCAGGATCATCAGCGCATGCGGGAAGGTGTAGATGGCCTCGCCCAGGACGATGCCCCAAAAACCGTAGATGTTGTCGCTGAGCAAGCCTCGCAGCAGCCCCTGATTGCCAAACAGGTAGACCAGAGCGATGGCCGGCAGCATCGACGGTGCCAGCAGCGGCAACAGTGAAATCCCCCGCCACAGGCCCTTGGCAGGAATCAGCGTGCGCTGCAGGGCATAAGCGAACAGATAGGCCAGCGGCACGACAATGGCCGCCACGCTGAAGGCCACCGACAGGCTGTTGCCCAACAGCCAGCGGAAGTTGGCGCTGGCGAACAGTTCGCGGGCCGCCAGCAGGCCGCCACCCTGGCCCGCGTCGGCGCTGAGCCCGCGCCAGAAGATCGCCAGCAGCGGCATCAGTACCGCCAGCAACAGCAGGGCCAGCAGCAGGCTCTTGCCGCCAGTGACGAACAACCGGTCGCCCAGGGCGACGCCAGCACGCGGCGCGGCTTTCGCCTGGCCCAGCGGCAGGGAGATTGGCGCGGCCATCTCAGGCAAACACCTGCAGGCTCTGCGGCGGCAGTGCCACCCAGATCTCGGGTGAGCCCAGGCGCGGCATGGCCTCGGGCGCCACCTCCGCCAGCAGTGCATGGCCTGGCAGGGCCTTGAGCTCGAAACTCATGCGGCAGCGGTTACCGAGGAAGGTGATTTCGCGGACCATCGCCGGGAACAGGTTTTCTTCATGCACCGGCGGGTTGACCGTGATCGCCTCCGGGCGGCAGAACAACCGGCCACTGCTGGCCCGCGCCGCGCCCGGTGCCAGGCGCATGCTCATGGCCCCCACCTGGGCGTGGCTGTCGCTGCTGCGCTGGAACGGCAGCCAGTTGCCCTGGCCAACGAACTCGGCAACGAACGGCGTGGCCGGCTGGTCGTAGATTTCCTGCGGGGTGGCGTACTGCTCGACCTGGCCATTGTTCATCACCGCGATGCGGTCGGCCATCAGCATGGCCTCGTCCTGGTTGTGGGTGACCATCAGCGTGGTGATACCCAGCTGGCGCTGCAACTGGCGCAGCTCGGTGCACAGGTGCTCGCGCACCCGGGCGTCCAGCGCCGACATCGGCTCGTCGAGCAGCAGCAGCGACGGCGCCGGGGCCAGCGCGCGGGCCAGGGCCACACGCTGCTGCTGGCCGCCGGAAAGCTGGCCGGGGTATTTCTTCTCGCTGCCAGCAAGGCCTACCAGGCCGAGCATTTCGGCCACCCGCTGGCGGGCCTGGTCACGGCCGCTGCCGGTCAGGCCGTAGGCGATGTTGGCTTCGACGGTGAGGTTCGGGAACAGCGCGTAGGACTGGAACAGGATGCCGTAGTCACGGGCCTGCGGCGGCAGCTCGGAGATATCGCGCCCGCCGATGTACAGCGTGCCACGGTCCTGGCGTTCCAGGCCGGCGATGCAGCGCAGCAGCGTGGTCTTGCCGCAGCCGGACGGGCCGAGCAGGCACACCAGTTCACCGGCGGCGATGTCCAGCGAGACATCGTTGAGCGCGGTGAAGGCACCGAAGCGCTTGTGGATGTTGCGCACTTTTAGCGGTGCGCCGGGGGTGGTGTGGTTCATGGCAGGGCCTCATCGAAGAGATGGGGGCCATGCTAGGAAGGCTGTGCGAAGGTTCTGTGGCTGTAGGGCAAAAGCGGGTGATAGTGGTATAGGCAGATTTTGTAATGGCCTGTGCGGGCCTCTTCGCGGGTAAACCCGCTCCCACAGGAACCGCACAGCCTTCAGATGCGGCGCAATCCCTGTGGGAGCGGGCAAGCCCGCGAAGAAGCCACCCCAGGTCTAGAACTGGGACCCGGCCACTTCCTGTGCCACCCCCAGGAACGCCGCCGGCAACCTGGCCTGGCGCCGCTCCTTCAGGCAATACAGGTACTCATGCATCACCGGCGCATCGTCCAGCGCCAGCACCCGCAATTCGGGGTTGTGCGGCACTTCATGGCGGGCAATCACGCTGATGCCGATATTGCGCAACACCGCCTCGCGGATCGACTCGCGGCTGCCAATCTCCAGCAACGCGCCAGCCTTCACCCCGGCTGCCTGCATCATCTGCTCGGTCAACTGGCGCGTGGTCGAACCCCGCTCGCGCATCAGCAGGCAATGCCCGGCCACCACCTCGATCGATACCGCCTGGCGATGGGCCAACGGGTGGTTGCGGTGCACCGCCACCACCAACGGGTCGCTCCCCAGTACGCGCCGTACCAGCCGGGCGTCTTCCACCAGTTGCGACGAGGCGGCGATATCCACCCGGTAGTCCTCGAGCATTTCCAGCACCTGCTGCGAGTTGCCGATCTCCACCGCCACCTCGACCTGCGGCAGGCGTTCGCGATAAATCTTCACCAGGTCGAGGATGTAGTAAGGCGCAGTGGCGGCGATGCGCAGGCTGCCCTGGGCCTGGCCGCTGTTGCGCAGCTCGAATTCGATGTCAGCCTCCTGCTGCAGCAGCGCCTTGACCATCGGCAGCAGGCGCACGCCCTCCTCGCTCAGCACCAGGCGCCGCCCGCCGCGGTAGAACAGCTCTACCGCATACTGGGCTTCCAGGTTACGAATCTGGGTGGTCACCGTGGGCTGGCTGAGCCCGAGCTTCTTCGCCGCCAGGGTAATGCTGCCCAGGCGGGCCACCATGTAGAAGGCTTTCAGCTCCGAACTCAGCATAGGTCCTCTATTTGCGCAAAAGGCGCAGGCCGTTGAACACCACCAGCAGGCTCACGCCCATGTCGGCGAACACCGCCATCCACATGGTGGCCATGCCGGCAAAGGTGATCGCCAGGAATATCGCCTTGATGCCCAACGCCAGAACGATGTTCTGCATGAGGATCGCCGCACTTTGGCGCGACAGCCTGACGAACGCCGGGATTTTCCGCAAGTCGTCGTCCATCAGCGCCACATCGGCAGTCTCGATCGCGGTGTCGGTACCGGCCGCGGCCATGGCAAAGCCGATCTCGGCACGCGCCAACGCCGGCGCATCGTTGATCCCGTCACCGACCATGCCCACCCGATGGCCCTGGGCATACAGGGCCTCGATGCTGGCGAGCTTGTCGGCAGGCAGCAGGTTGCCTTCGGCGCGGTCGATACCCACCAACGCCGCGATGGCCTGGGCGGTATGGGGATTGTCCCCGGTCAGCATGACCGTCTTGATACCCAACTCGTGCAGCTCGGCAATGGCCTGGCGGCTGCTTTCCTTCACCGTATCGGCCACAGCGAACAGCGCCAGCGGGCCAGAGCGGTCGAGCAATAGCACCACGGTCTTGCCCTGGCGCTCCAGCGCATCCAGCTGCGCCTCCAGCTCAGGCGAACACAGCCCCAGTTCCTCGACCAGGCGGTGGTTGCCCAGGTGATAGAGCTCGCCGTCGATGCGGCCACGCACGCCTCGGCCAGCCAGGGCGGCAAAGTCTTCGACTTCGCTCAAGGCCAGGCCTTGTTGCTTGCCGAACTGGGCAATGGCATGGGAAACCGGGTGGTCCGAACGCTCGCCCAGGCTGGCAGCCAACGCTTGTGCGCGGCCTTCGAACAGCGGCTCGAGAACCTTGGCGTCGGTCTGCACCGGCTTGCCGTGGGTGATCGTGCCGGTCTTGTCGAGAGCGAGGCAGTCCAGCTGGCGACCACCTTCCAGATACACGCCCCCCTTGATCAGGATGCCCTTGCGCGCGGCCGCGGCCAGGCCGCTGACGATGGTCACCGGGGTCGAGATCACCAGGGCGCAAGGGCAGGCCACCACCAGCAGCACCAGGGCGCGATAGACCCAGTCGAACCAGGCGCCGGTCATGAACAGCGGCGGAATCACCGCCAAGGCCAGGGCGATGGCGAACACCACCGGCGTGTAGACCCGCGAGAAGCGGTCGACGAACCGCTGGGTCGGCGCCCGCGCGCCTTGCGCTTCTTCCACAGCCTTGATGATCCGCGCCAGGGTCGATTGCCCGGCAGCGGCAGTCACGCGAAACTCCAGCGCCCCGGCCTGGTTGATGGTGCCGGCGAACAGCTTGTCGCCCACGGCCTTCTCCACCGGCAGGCTTTCACCGGTGATCGGCGCCTGATCGACGCTGGATTGCCCACTGGTCACTTCACCGTCGAGGCCGATGCGCTCGCCGGGGCGGACCCGCACCAGCGCACCGATAGCCACCTCGCGCACCTCCACTTCGCGCCATTGGCCGTCGGCCTGGCGCACGGTGGCCATGTCCGGGGTCAGTTGCATCAGGCCGCCGATGGCATTGCGCGCGCGGTCCAGCGAACGGGCCTCGATCAGCTCGGCGACGGTGAACAGCACCATCACCATGGCCGCTTCCGGCCACTGCCCGATCAACACCGCGCCGGTCACGGCAATGCTCATCAGCGCGTTGATGTTGAGGTTGCGGTTTTTCAGGGCGATCCAGCCCTTCTTGTAGGTACCCAGGCCACAACCGAGAATGGCCGCCAACGCCAGCGCCGCTACCACCCACTGTGGGGCCAGCGCGGCAAAGTGCACGATTTCAGCAGCGATCGCGGCAACCGCAGACAGCGCCAGCGGCCACCAACGGGTCTTGGCGGCTTGCGGTGCGCTGGCGGGACCGTCGTCTTCGGCACCAAGCGGCTCGGCTTTCATGCCCAGGCTGTCGATAGCCCGTTCGATTTCGGCGGTGTCGTCCAGGGTGTGGCGCACGCCAAGCACGCGGTTGATCAGGTTGAACTCCAGCTGCTCGATACCGGCCAGCTTGCCCAGCTTGTCCTGGATCAGGGTCTGTTCGGTCGGGCAGTCCATGGCCTCGATGCGGAAACGGCTGAACCGGGCATGGCTGCTGGCTTTCTCGCTCAGCTGCACCAAGGCAGGCGCAGCGGCGCTGCCACAGCAACTGTGGGCGTGATCGTGCTTGTGTTCATGGCTGACAGGCTGGTTCATGGGGTCATCCTTAATTTGAGCCTGTTGCCAAGTGAACACCCTGTAGCCACTATAGGGTCAAGCGTATTGCTGGAGATTTGCTGATGAAGATCGGAGAACTGGCCAAAGCCACTGACTGCGCCGTGGAAACCATCCGCTACTACGAGCGTGAACAGCTCCTGCCGGAGCCGGCACGTAGCGACGGCAACTACCGGCTGTACACCCAGGCCCATGTCGAGCGGCTGACCTTCATCCGCAACTGCCGGACCCTGGACATGACCCTGGACGAAATCCGCAGCCTGCTACGCCTGCGCGACAGCCCGGATGATTCCTGCGGCAGCGTCAATGCGTTGATCGACGAGCATATCGAGCACGTGCAGGCGCGGATCGATGGCTTGGTGGCATTGCAGGAGCAACTGGTGGAGCTGCGCCGACGCTGCAACGCGCAGGGGTCGGAATGCGCGATATTGCAGCAACTGGAAACAAATGGGGCGGTATCGGTGCCGGATACCGAGCATTCGCATGTGGGGCGGAGTCACGGGCATTGAGCCAAAAGCTTCGCGGGTGAACCCGCTCCCACAGATACTGCGCAGGCCTGAGCTTTGTGCGGTCCCTGTGGGAGCGGGTTTACCCGCGAAGAGGCCAGTTCAGGCAGTAAAGATCTTTCAGACCGCCATCGGCGCCGTCATCGGCGCATGGTGCTCATAGCCTTCCAGCCAGAAATCACTCGGCTCGATCTTCTCCAGCCACTCCGGCTCGTACTTGCCCGTTTCGGCAAATGCCGGCACGCGGTCGCTGATCACCAGCTTCGGCGCTGCCAGCGGCTCGCGCTTGAGCTGCTCGTTGAGCATGTCCAGGTGGTTTTCATACACATGGGCATCGCCGATGAAGTAAGTGAACCAGCGCGGCGTATAACCGGTCAGGCGGCCGAACAGCGACAGCAGCGCCGCGCCTTCGGTAAGGTTGAACGGCGTCCCCAGCCCCAAATCGTTGGAGCGGATGTACAGGGTCAGGGAAATTTCCCTGGTCTCTACATTCGGGTGGAACTGATAAAGCAGGTGGCACGGCGGCAGGGCCATTTCGTCCAGCTGCGCGCAGTTCCAGCCATGGAACAGGATACGGCGGCTGCCCGGGTCGTTGGCGATGGTGTCCAGGCACTGGCGCACCTGGTCGATGGCCTTGTACAGGATGACGAAGGCAACGCCGTCCTCCTCGTCCTGGGCGATGCGGCGGAAGCCCGCCTTTTCGGCCATTTCGATGGCCGCCGGGTTGCTCAGCGGGATGCGCTTGTAGCCCGGCCATTGGCGCCATTGCACGCCGTAGATCTCGCCGAGGTCGTCATGGCCCTGGCGGAACGGGTTGGCCAGCCACTGGGCGTTTTCGTTGGCGTTCTGGTCCCAGACCTTGCAGCCCAGCTCGCGGAACTCGCCCGCGTTCTTCACCCCACGCAGGAAACCGACCATCTCGCCAATCGCCGACTTGAACGCCAGCTTGCGCGTGGTAATGGCCGGAAAGCCCTTCTGCAGGTCGAAACGCAGCATGGCGCCGGGCAGGCTGATGGTGCGGATACCGGTGCGGTTGCCTTGCAGCGTGCCGTTGTCGATGACGTCGCGGACCAGGTCTAAATACTGTTTCATGGCTTACCTGTAACGAGAACGGCAGGGGGATCGCCCCTGCCGTGGAAATCAGACGGCGGCCTTGGCCGTCGGTTTACGGTTGTAGGCCCACCAGATCAGGAATATGCCGCCAACGATCATCGGCACGCACAGCAACTGACCCATGGTCAACCAGCCGAAGGCTATGTAGCCGAGCTGGGCGTCGGGTACGCGCACGAATTCCACGATAAAGCGGAAAATGCCGTAGAACAGCGCGAACATGCCGGAAACGGCCATGGTCGGGCGCGGCTTGCGCGAGTACAGCCAGAGAATGACGAATAATGCCACACCTTCCAGCGCGAATTGGTACAGCTGCGACGGGTGACGCGGCAGCTGTGCCGGGTCGCTGAACGGCGGGAAGACCATCGCCCAAGGCACATCGGTAGCCTTGCCCCACAGCTCGGCGTTGATGAAGTTACCGATGCGCCCGGCGCCCAGGCCGATCGGTACCAGCGGCGCGACGAAGTCCATCAGTTCGAAGAACGACTTGTTGTTGCGCTTGCCGAACCACAAGGCCGCCAGCATTACCCCGATGAAACCGCCGTGGAACGACATGCCGCCCTTCCACACCTCGAAGATCAGCGCCGGGTTGGCCAGGTAGGCATGCAGGTCGTAGAACAGCACGTAGCCCAGGCGGCCACCGACGATCACGCCCATCGACAGCCAGAACACCAGGTCGGAGAGCTTTTCCCGCGTCCAGGTGGGGTCGAAGCGGTTCAGCCGGCGCGAGGCCAGCAGCCAGGCACCGCCGATGCCGACCAGGTACATCAGGCCATACCAATGGATTTTCAGCGGCCCGATGGCCAGCGCCACGGGGTCAATCTGCGGGTAAGGCAGCATGGAACTTCCTCTCGATTCAAATCAAAAAGCTGAGGCCGACACAGAACAGCAAGGCTGCGAACAGGCGTTTCAACAAACGTGGCGACAGCTTGTGCGCCAGGCGCGCGCCGAAGCGGGCGAAAAACATGCTGGTCACGGCGATGCCGAGCAGCGCCGGCAGGTACACGTAACCCAGGCTGTGGGCCGGCAGGTGCTGCTCGTGCCAGCCCAGCAGCATGAAGCTCAGTGCACTGGCCAGGGCAATCGGCAAGCCGCAGGCCGAAGATGTGGCTACCGCCTGCTGCATGGGCAGGCTGCGCCAGGTCAGGAACGGCACGGTCAGCGAACCGCCGCCGATACCGAAAATGGCCGAAGCCCAGCCAATCACCCCGCCGGCACCGATCAACGCGGGTTTGCCGGGGATGCCGCGGCTGGCCTTGGGCTTGAGGTCGAGCGCCATCTGGGCGGCGATGACCAGGGCGAACACGCCGATGATCTTCTGCAGCAGCGGGCCCTGGATCAAAGAGGCGGTCTTGGCACCGATACCGGCGCCGATGAGGATGCCAACGGTCATCCAGATGAAGATCGGCCACTGCACCGCGCCCTTGCGCTGGTGCTCCAGCACGGCATTGATCGAGGTGAAGACGATGGTGGCCAGCGAGGTGCCGACTGCCAGGTGAGTCAGTACCGAGGCATCGAAGCCCTGCAAGGTGAAGCTGAACACCAGCACCGGCACGATGATGATACCGCCGCCCACGCCGAACAGCCCGGCCAGCACGCCGGCGCAGGCACCCAACAGCAGATAGAGCACGAATTCCATTCGTCATCCCCGAGAAAACAATCCGGCATGGTAACGGAAGCCGGGCTCGGGGCTCTAGTGAACTCTGTGTCAGGATGGATCAGCCTTGCCGCTGTGGGTACAGTGGCAAAAAACACCGAGGCTCGACCGATGTGCCTGATCGTATTCGCCTGGCGGCCGGGGCATGCCCTGCCGCTGATCGTGGCGGCCAACCGCGACGAGTTCTATGCCCGCCCGACCCAGGCCCTGGCGGCCTGGGCGGATGCACCCGGCGTGTATGCGGGGCGTGACCTGGAGGCCGGCGGCACCTGGCTGGGTGTGGGCCCGCAGGGGCGCTTCGCGGCGCTGACCAATATCCGTGACCCGGCGCAGGCGCTGGGGCCGCGCTCGCGTGGCGAACTGGTGGCGGCGTATCTGCACGGGGAGCTGGGGGTCGAGGCCTATCTGGATCAGGTGGCCAGCCGCAGCGGGCAGTATTCGGGGTTCAACCTGCTGGTGGGTGACGGGCATCAGCTGGGTTACCTGCACGCCCGCGAGGCGGCGCCGCGCCTGTTGCGAGTCGGGGTTTACGGGCTGTCCAATGCCGGGCTGGATACGCCGTGGCCGAAGCTGGTGAAGGCGCGCAGTGGGTTGGAGGGGTTGCTGGAAACGCCGGAGCCGCAGCGGTTGCTGGAGTTGCTGGCGGATAACGAGCCGGCGGCTGATGGTGATCTACCCGAGACGGGCGTTGGGGTGGCGACCGAGAAGTTGCTGTCGAGCGTGTTCATTGCCAGCCAGAACTATGGGACCCGGGCGAGTACGGTGCTGATTGTTGATGACCAGGGTAGAAGGCGGCTGGTTGAGCGCAGTTTCGGGCCCTTTGGCGGGCATTTGGGGGAAGTAGAGCTTTCGATCTGATCACTTGATGTTGCCTGTGCTGGCTTCTTCGCGGGCTTGCCGGCTCCCACAGGTATCTCACAAGACCTAAGGCCTGTGGAGTACCTGTGGGAGCGGGCAAGCCCGCGAAGAGGCCGGCACAGGCCACCCCGCATTCACAGGGTTTTATTGGCCCCAGGCCCGATCATCCGCGCCAGGCCAAGGTTCTTCAGGGCCAGCTGCAGCGAGCTGTGGATAACCTGCGGGTTGTCATGGCTCAAGGCCTCGACCAGCAGCTCCCTGGCCTTGCTCAGGTTCACCTGGCGCAGCATCCACTTCACCTTCGGCAGGTTGGTGGCGTTCATCGACAGGCTGTCGAAGCCCATCGCCATCAACAGGATCGCCGCCGCCGGGTCACCGGCCATCTCGCCGCAGATGCTCACCGGCTTGCCTTCGCCATGGGCGTCGCGCACCACGGTGTTCAGCGCCTGCAGCACGGCCGGGTGCAGGTAGTCGTACAGATCGGCGACGCGCGGGTTGTTGCGGTCCACCGCCAGCAGGTACTGGGTCAGGTCGTTGGAGCCGACCGAGAGGAAGTCCACCTGCCGCGCCAGCTCCTTGGTCTGGTACACCGCAGCAGGAATTTCCACCATCACGCCCACCGGCGGCATCGGCACATCGGTGCCTTCGTCACGCACCTCGCCCCAGGCGCGGTGGATCAGGTGCAGCGCTTCTTCCAGTTCATGGATACCGGAAATCATCGGCAGCAGGATGCGCAGGTTGTTCAGGCCCTCGCTGGCCTTGAGCATGGCACGGGTCTGCACCAGGAAGATTTCCGGGTGGTCGAGGGTGACGCGGATGCCGCGCCAGCCGAGGAACGGGTTTTCTTCCTTGATCGGGAAATACGACAGCGACTTGTCGCCACCGATGTCGAGGGTGCGCATGGTCACCGGCAACGGGTGGAAGGCCGCCAGCTGTTCGCGGTAGATGGCCAGTTGCTCTTTCTCGCTGGGGAAGCGCTGATTGATCATGAACGGCACTTCGGTGCGGTACAGCCCGACCCCTTCGGCACCGCGCTGCTGCGCACGGGCCACATCGGCAAGCAGGCCAGTGTTGACCCACAGCGGCATGCGATGGCCGTCCGGGGTCACGCACGGCAGTTCGCGCAGGGCATCCAGGCCCTGGGCCAGCTGGCGTTCTTCCTCGACCACGTCGCTGTACTGCTTGCGCAGCACTTCGCTGGGGTTGGTGAACACTTCGCCCTTGTAGCCGTCGACGATCATCTCGATGCCATCGACCTTGGAATACGGCAGGTCGACCAGGCCCATCACCGTGGGAATACCCATGGCGCGGGCCAGGATGGCAACGTGGGAGTTGCCCGAGCCCAGTACCGATACCAGGCCGACCAGCTTGCCTTCGGGCACTTCACCGAGCATGGCCGGGGTCAGCTCTTCACTGACCAGGATGGTGTTGTCGGCATACACCAGCGACTGCGAACGGGCTTCCTGCAGGTAGGCCAGCAAGCGCCGGCCAAGGTCCTTGACGTCGGAGGCGCGTTCGCGCAGGTAATCATCGTCCATCAGCTCGAAGCGGTTGACATGCTCGCCCACCACCTGGCGCAAGGCGCCCTGGGCCCACTGGCCGGTCTTGATGACTTCGGTCACCTCACCGCCCAGGGCCGCGTCTTCGAGCATCATCAGGTACACATCGAACAGCGCACGCTCTTCCGGGCGCAGCTGGGTGGCGAGCTTGGCCGACAGCTTGCGCATGTCGTCGCGCACGCCTTCGAGGGCGTTCTGGAACAGCTTCAGTTCGGCGTCGATGTCATCGACGGCCTTGTCCGGCACCACTTCCAGGTCGGCCGGCGGCAGCATCACCACCGCGCGCCCCACGGCGGCGCCTGGCGAGCCCGGTACGCCGACGAAGCGCGCTTCCTGAATGCCCTTGCCCTGGCGGCCCAGGCCGCGGATCGAGCCGGTCGCCTCGGCGTGGGCGATAACCCCGGCGAGTTGCGCGCTCATGGTGACCAGGAAGGCTTCTTCGCCTTCGTCGAACTGACGGCGCTCCTTCTGCTGGATGACCAATACGCCGACCACACGGCGGTGGTGGATGATCGGTGCACCGAGGAAGGAGGCGAATTTTTCTTCGCCGGTTTCGGCGAAATAGCGGTAACGCGGGTGGTCGGCGGCGTTTTCCAGGTTCAGCGGCTCTTCCCGGGTACCGACCAGGCCGACCAGGCCTTCGTTGGGGGCCATGCTGACCTTGCCGATGGAGCGCTTGTTCAGGCCTTCGCTAGCCATCAGCACGAAGCGGTTGGTTTCCGGGTCGAGCAGGTAGACCGAGCAGACCTGGCTGCCCATGGCCTCCTTGACGCGCAAGACAATGATCCCCAACGCCGACTTGAGATCTTTGGCGGAGTTTACTTCCTGGACGATCTTGCGCAGCGTATTGAGCATGGCTCGGGGTCGAACTCCGTCGTCAGTCGCGCGTCAGCAGACGCGGTGCTAGCTCTTTCAGGGCGCGTCGGTAGACCTCGCGCTTGAATGTCACAACCTGGCCCAGCGGGTACCAGTAGCTGACCCAGCGCCAGCCGTCGAACTCCGGCTTGCCGGTCAGGTCCATCCGCACCCGTTGCTCGTTGCTCACCAGGCGCAGCAGGAACCATTTCTGTTTCTGGCCGATGCACAGCGGCTGGCTGTGGGTACGCACCAGTCGCTGGGGTAAACGATAACGCAACCAGCCACGGGTGCAGGCAAGAATTTCCACATCATCGCGTTCAAGGCCAACTTCTTCGTTCAGCTCGCGGTACAGGGCATCTTCCGGCGTCTCGTCAGGGTTGATGCCACCCTGGGGAAACTGCCAGGCATCCTGGTTGATCCGTCGAGCCCATAGCACCTGCCCGGCATCATTCGTGAGAATGATCCCGACATTGGGGCGAAAACCATCCGGGTCGATCACGGCAGCAACCTCGCAAACGCATGTCACCGCATTGTTCCACAAAGCTTGCGAGCGCAGCAACGCGCCCGCCAAGCTTATGTGCAGCGGCGTGAAAACTCCGTATTTTCTGCCGCACTGTCAGACAGGCTTGGCGCCCATCAGCCCGGCAATCGACAGCAGGCAAACCCCACTGAACACCGCCAGCGCCAAGGTAAAGCGCAGCCCTGCCACTTCGGCCTTGCGCAGCCGGTTCAGCCGCACCAACAGCCACCACAGGGCGAATGCACCCAGCGTATAGAGGACACTGGACGCCAACACCCAGGTCTGCCCCAGCGGCCAGCCCACCAGGTGCACCAGCCACCAGCCGGTGAACGGCATGCTTGCCAGGCACAGGCCCATCACCAGCCAGACGAACAGCAGCGGCCGGCGCAGCAGCTTGGCGTAGGCCTCGGTATCGCCCTGTCGGCGGGCGCGCACGGTCCAGATCGCCAGGCCCAGGGCGCCCAGCAGCAGGAGTATGGTGGCAACGATGTGCAGGGTTTTGAGGGCGGTCAGGTGTTCCATGTCTCGGGTGTCCTTGAGCAGGCCATTTTGTGCAGGCTTCTTCGCGGGCTTGCCCGCTCCCACAGGGATATCACAGGCCCTGAAGCCTGCGCAGTACCTGTGGGAGCGGGCAAGCCCGCGAAAGGGCCTTCAGCCCCAGCTTAGCCGCTCAGCCCAGGAACAGCTTGTAGGCCGGGTTCTCGGTCTCGTCCCAGTACGGGTAACCAATCTTCGCCAGCGCCGCCGGCACCAGGTGGCGCTCGTCCTCCGGCACTTGCAGCCCGGCCACCACGCGCCCGTCGGCCGCGCCGTGGTTACGGTAATGGAACATCGAGATGTTCCAGCGCCCGCCCAGCTTGTTGAGGAAGTTGAACAGCGCCCCCGGGCGCTCGGGGAATTCGAAGCGCAGCACCATCTCGTCACTGGCGCCGGCCGAGTGGCCACCGACCATGTGGCGAATATGCAGCTTGGCCAGCTCGTTGTCGGTCAGGTCGGTAACCGGGAAGCCCTGTTCGGTCAGGTGTTGCACCAGCGCCGCCCGCGGGTCGTTTTCCGGGTGGGTCTGCACGCCGACGAAGATATGTGCCTCATCGGAGGTGTGCTTGCGGTAGTTGAACTCGGTGATCTGGCGCTTGCCGATCGCCTCGCAGAAAGCCTTGAAGCTGCCCGGGCGCTCGGGGATGGTCACGGCGATGATCGCTTCGCGCTTCTCACCCAGCTCGGCACGCTCGGCCACATGGCGCAGGCGGTCGAAGTTGACGTTGGCGCCGGAATCGATGGCCACCAGCGTCTGGCCGGACACACCGTACAGCTCGACATACTTCTTGATGCCGGCCACGCCCAGTGCGCCGGCAGGTTCGGTGATCGAGCGGGTATCGTCGTAGATATCCTTGATCGCAGCGCAAATCTCATCGGTGCTTACCGTGACCACTTCGTCCACATGATGACGGCAGATATCGAAGGTATGCTGGCCGATCTGCGCCACCGCAACGCCATCGGCGAACAACCCGACCTGTGGCAGCACCACGCGCTCGCCCGCCGCCATGGCCGCTTGCAGGCAGTTGGAGTCGTCCGGCTCGACGCCGATCACCTTGATTTCCGGGCGCAGGTATTTCACGTAGGCCGCAATGCCGGCGATCAGCCCGCCGCCGCCCACGGGCACGAAGATCGCGTCCAGTTGCCCCGGGTGCTGGCGCAGGATTTCCATGGCCACCGTGCCCTGCCCGGCGATGGTGTGCGGGTCATCGTAAGGGTGGACGTAGACGAAGCCCTTTTCATCGACCAGCTTCAGCGAATAGGCCAGCGCCTCGGGGAACGAGTCGCCATGCAGCACCACCTTGCCGCCGCGCGAACGCACACCTTCGACCTTGATCTCCGGCGTGGTCTTGGGCATCACGATGGTGGCCTTGATGCCCATCTCGCGGGCGGCCAGGGCCAGGCCCTGGGCGTGGTTGCCGGCCGAGGCGGTGACCACGCCACGCGCCAGTTCTTCCGGGCTCAGCTGGGCCAGCTTGTTGTACGCCCCGCGGATCTTGAACGAGAACACCGGCTGCAGGTCTTCGCGCTTGAGCAGAATCTGGTTGCCCAGGCGCTTGCTCAGTTGCCCGGCGCTCTGCAATGGGGTTTCGACGGCAACGTCATAGACGCGCGAGGTGAGGATCTTCTTGACGTACTGTTCGAGCATCGGGAAAGCATCACTGGGCCGCGGGACAAGGGCTGGGAGTCTACCCCAGCGCTACGTCGGGCGACCACAGCAAAGCCGCCCGAGCCGTTATACTAGGCTCCTTTTCAAACCCGCCCTGCCCCTCTCGGAGCCCGCATGACCCAGGACCAACTCAAACAGGCCGTCGCCCAGGCCGCTGTCGACTTCATCGTGCCCAAGCTGGATGAAAAGAGTGTTGTCGGCGTCGGTACCGGTTCGACCGCCAATTTCTTCATCGACGCCCTGGCTCAGCACAAGACCGCCTTCGACGGCGCCGTCGCCAGCTCCGAAGCCACCGCCCAGCGTCTGAAGGGCCATGGCATCCCGGTCTACGAGCTGAACAGCGTCAGCGAGCTGGAGTTCTACGTGGACGGCGCCGACGAGAGCGACGCGCACCTGAACCTGATCAAGGGCGGCGGCGCGGCCCTGACCCGCGAGAAGATCGTTGCGGCGGTAGCCAAGACCTTCATCTGCATTGCCGACGCCAGCAAGCTGGTACCGGTGCTGGGCGCCTTCCCGCTGCCGGTCGAAGTGATCCCGATGGCCCGCAGCCACGTGGCGCGCCAGCTGGTCAAGCTGGGCGGCGACCCGGTATATCGTGAGGGCGTGGTGACCGACAACGGTAACGTGATTCTCGATGTGCACAACCTGCAGATCACCAACCCGGTAGCGCTGGAAGCTCAGATCAACGCCATCGTCGGCGTGGTGACCAACGGCCTGTTCGCGGCGCGCCCGGCCGACTTGCTGCTGCTGGGTACCGCCGAGGGCGTGAAAAGCCTGAAGGCCGAGTAAACTTCTTCGCGGGCATGCCCGCTCCCACAGGGATATTCACAGCTGTGGGAGCGGGCAAGCCCGCGAACGGCCCTCACTGGCCATCAGTGTGCGGCTGCTTGAACACATAGAACAGGTTCGGCTCACTCACCAGGTAAATGGTCCCCGCCTCGTCCATCGCGATCCCCTCCGCCTGCGGCACCGTCGCCTGCAACCCCTGAAAGCCCTTGCGCAGCGACAAGGTGCTCAGCGGCTGCCCTTGCACATCCAGTTCCAGCACCAGCCGCGACTCGTCCGACAGCGCCAGCAGATGCCCGCTGCGCTCGTCGAACTGCAAGCTCGACAGGTCGCGCACAAACAGCCGGGAATCGCGCTTGCGATCCTGCACTACATGCACGGCGTACGGCTTCTCCGGGTTGTCATGGGGAAAACCATGCACTTCGTAGATCAGCATCGGGTCACGTTCCTTGGCCACGAACAGGCGCTTGCCTGCCGAATCGTAGGCCAGGCCTTCGAACCCCTTGTTGCCGTTCAGGCCAATGCCCAGGCTGAGCTGCTCGGCGTCACCGGCATCGAGAAACAGCGTGTCGTCGTCCAGGCGCACGCGAATCAGCCGCTGCTGGCGCTCATCGGTGATCACGTAGCTGTTCGGCCCGATGTACTCCACGGCTTCCGGATCGCCGAAACCGGTCAGCGGCACCCGGCGCAGGATGCGACCGTCCAGCGACAGTTCGATCAGCTCCGAGCGGGCGTTGGTGACGCTGAACAGCGTCTTGCGATCAGGGTCGTAGGTCAGCGCCGACAGGTCGTCATCCAGCCCTTCGACCGGCTGCGCCTCCAGCACCACTTGATAGCGGTCCAGGCCGATGCTCTGCTCGGCAGGTTGCCACCACGCCTTGAGGTTGAACCAGCCGCGCTCGAACAGACGAAACTCCTGGCCGGCCCAACCGAGCAGGAGCAGTCCGATGACAGCCAATACAAGAGACAGGCGAAGAAAACGGCGCATGAGGGCAGACTCGACTTGGGGGTGGCGAATCTAACCATGAACAACTGAAGTAAAGCTTAATGCCAGCATCCGAAAAGTCGGATGTTGCGGTCAGTTCTTTCTGAAGCGATAGAAAAGCGCCGGTTCACTGACCATGTACAGGTTGCCCTGGTCGTCCATGGCCACCCCTTCGGCCCGCGGGATGGTGTCTTGCAGGCCGTTGAAACCACCCAGCAAGGTCATGAAGCTGACCTGCTGGCCCTGCTCGTCCAGCTCCAGCAGCATGTTCGAATCGGCCGACAGCACCAGCAGGTGGCCGGTGCGCGGGTCGACGCTCAAGGCCGAGAGGTTGCGCAGGTCCAGCTCATCGCTGGGCAAGGGTTGCTTGTCGCCCGTGAGCGGGCTGCGGCCATCGGTATTCCAGGTATACAGCTTGGGCGGACGCTCCTCGCCGATGACCAGGCGCTGGCGCAGCGGGTCCCAGGCCACCGCTTCGAAACCCTTGTTGCTCTTTACCGACGGGCCCAGGTCGTGGCTCTGGAAGTCGTCATGGTTCAGGGCGGTGGTCTGCGCGTCCACCTTGACCACGGTCAGGTCATGCAGGCGCTCGTCGGTGATCGCCAGGTAGCCGTCTTCCAGCACGGCGACGCCTTCCGGGTTGTTCCAGCCGTTGAGTGGAATCTGCCGCAGTACATCGCCTTCCAGGCTCAGTTCGACCAGAAACGGGTTCTTGCCCATGACCGCAAACAGCGTGCGGGTACGCGGGTTGAAGGCCACATCCGAGGCTTCGTCGTCGTCCATGCCCGGCAGCGGCTTGGCATCGATGTCGACCTGGTAGTTCGGCAGCCACACGCTTTCGCTGCGTTCGGCGGTGCTTTCGAAGCTTTCCTTGACCCAGAGCGCGCCGCGATCATCCCAGTGCATGGCGACGGCCACGCCATAACCGATCACCGCTGCCACGGCCAGGCCGAAGGGCCAGCGCAGGAAGAAACGACGCTTGGGAGTTGCCGGAGCGCTGGAGGGAGATGGCATGCGGGGGGTCCTGGGGAAATGGGCGTAGGTTCGCGCATTATCCGGATGAGGTGTGAAAAATCGGTAAACGGGGCCGGCCTCTTCGCGGGTTCACCCGCGAAGAAGGCGACGCGGTTTCGAGTCAGAGCACCCGGCTCTCGAAGCGGCTCACACCCGGCAGCTCCAGCACCAGTTCGTCACCGACACTGAACGGCCCGACGCCCGCCGGGGTGCCGGTGAGAATCACATCACCGGCCTGCAGCGAAAAATGCGCAGCCATGTACTGAATCATCGGCACGATCGGGTTGAGCATCAGCGCGCTGTTGCCGTCCTGGCGCACTTCGCCGTTGACGGTCAGGCGCACCGGGATGTCGGCCAGGTCCTCGAAGCTGGCGGCCGACACGAACGGTGGCAGCACGCAAGCGCCATCGAAACACTTGGCCAGCTCCCACGGCAGGCCCTTCTCCTTCAGCCTGGCCTGCACGTCGCGCAAGGTCAGGTCCAGCGCAGGGGCAAAACCGGAAATAGCATCCAGCACCTCTTCCTCGGTCGGGTGCGCCGACAGCGGCTTGCCCAGCAGCACCGCAATTTCGGCCTCATAGTGCACCGAGCCGCGCTCGGTCGGGATCTTGAAGCCGCCCTCGGCCGGCACCACGCAACTGCCTGGCTTGATGAACAGCAGCGGTTCGCTGGGGATGGGGTTGTCCAGTTCCTTGGCATGTTCGGCATAGTTACGGCCGATGCACACCACCTTGCCCAGCGGGAAGTGAATGCGCGTGCCGTCTACGTACTGGTGCTGGTAACTCATGGCCGACTCCTCTGAATACTGCTTTTTATTCCGGTGCGAAGATCTTACCCGGATTCATGATGCCGTTAGGGTCGAAGACCGCCTTTATTGCTTTCATGCAGACGATTTCTTCCGCTGAGCGGCTGTAGCCCAGGTAGTCGCGCTTGGTCATGCCCACACCATGCTCGGCGGAGATCGAGCCGTTGTAGCGCTCGACGATCTCGAACACCCACTTGTTGACCCTGGTGCAGGAGGCGAAGAACTCGTCCTTGCTCAAATGTTCGGGCTTGAGAATGTTCAGGTGCAGGTTGCCGTCACCGATGTGGCCGTACCACACCACTTCGTAATCCGGGTAATGTTCGGCGACGATGGCGTCGATGTCCTGCAAGAAAGCCGGCACTTTCGATACGGTGACCGAGATATCGTTCTTGTACGGGGTCCAGTGCGAAATGGTTTCCGACAAGTACTCGCGCAGTTTCCACAGGTTCTTCAGCTGGGTCTCGCTCTGGCTCATCACCCCGTCCAGCACCCAACCCTGCTCGACGCAATGCTCGAAGGTGGCCAGGGCTTGGTTGGCCACCTCTTCGGTGCTGGCCTCGAACTCCAGCAGCGCATAGAACGGGCAGTCGGTCTCGAACGGCGCCGGCACGTCGCCGCGGGCGAGGATCCTGGCCAGGCCTTTGTCTGAAAAGAACTCGAAGGCGGTCAGGTCCAGCTTGCCCTGAAAGGCGTGCAGCACCGGCATGATCGAGGCGAAGTCCGGGGTGCCCAGTACCATCGCGGTGAGGTTGCGCGGGGCGCGGTCCAGACGCATGGTCGCCTCGACCACGAAGCCCAGCGTGCCTTCGGCGCCGATGAACAGCTGACGCAGGTCGTAGCCGGTGGCGTTCTTGATCAGGCCCTTGTTCAGCTCCAGCAGTTCGCCTTTGCCGGTAACCACTTTCAGCCCGGCGACCCAATTGCGGGTCATGCCATAGCGAATCACCTTGATCCCGCCGGCATTGGTGCCGATGTTGCCGCCAATCTGGCTGGAACCGCTGGAAGCGAAGTCCACCGGGTAATACAGGCCCTGCTCTTCGGCGTAATTCTGCAACTGACGGGTAATCACCCCCGGCTGGCAGACCACGGTACGGTCGAAGGCATTGAAGTCGAGAATGCGGTTCATATAGTCGAACGCGACCACCACTTCGCCGTTGGCCGCCACGGCACCGGCGGAAAGCCCGGTACGCCCGCCAGACGGCACCAGCGCGACCTTGTGCGTATTGGCCCAGCGCACGATCGCCTGCACCTGCTCCACCGTCCGGGGGAACACGATGGCGCTGGGCGCCGGCGGGTAGTGCTTGGTCCAGTCCTTGCCGTAGGCCTCCAGGGAAGCCGCGTCGGTCAGGACCTTGCCAGGGTCGACAAGGGTCATCAGTTCTTCAATAACAGCGGGGTGAGTCATCGCTGGAACTCTCGACTTATTCATAGTCACCCTGAGCACTCTTCACCTGTCGGGATAAGCTCAGATTGTGTCGCGTATGCTAGCATAGCCCTCCCGCTGTTCATGCTAAGGCAGCCCTGGCGCCTGGCATCACCCCTCGCCATTTTTTCTCCGGGATACAGGTTTACGCAGATGAGCAAGACTTCTCTCGACAAGAGCAAGATCCGGTTCCTTCTTCTTGAAGGTGTGCACCAGAACGCGGTCGATACTCTCAAGGCCGCCGGCTACACCAACATCGAATACCTCACTGGTTCGCTGCCGGAAGCCGAGCTGAAGGAAAAGATCGCCGACGCCCATTTCATCGGCATCCGTTCGCGCACCCAGCTGACCGAAGAGATCTTCGACTGCGCCAAGAAACTGGTCGCCGTTGGCTGCTTCTGCATCGGCACCAACCAAGTTGACCTGGACGCCGCCCGCGAGCGCGGTATCGCCGTGTTCAACGCGCCGTACTCCAACACCCGTTCGGTGGCCGAGCTGGTACTGGCCGAGGCCATCCTGCTGCTGCGCGGTATCCCGGAGAAGAACGCTTCCTGCCACCGTGGCGGCTGGATCAAGAGCGCGGCCAACTCGTTCGAGATCCGCGGCAAGAAGCTGGGCATCGTCGGCTATGGCTCGATCGGCACGCAACTGTCGGTACTGGCCGAAAGCCTGGGCATGCAGGTGTACTTCTTCGACCCGCTGACCAAGCTGCCGCTGGGCAACGCGGTGCAGGTAACCAGCCTGCACGAACTGCTGGGCCTGGCCGACATCGTCTCGCTGCACGTGCCTGAACTGCCGTCCACCCAGTGGATGATCGGCGAGAAGGAAATCCGTGCGATGAAAAAGGGCTCGATCCTGATCAACGCCGCCCGTGGCACCGTGGTCGAACTGGACCACCTGGCCGCTGCGATCCGCGACAAGCACCTGATCGGCGCTGCCATCGACGTGTTCCCGGTAGAGCCGCGCTCCAACGACGAAGAGTTCGAAAGCCCGCTGCGTGGCCTGGACAACGTCATCCTGACCCCGCACATCGGTGGTTCCACTGCCGAAGCCCAGGCCAACATCGGCCTGGAAGTGGCCGAGAAGCTGGTCAAGTACAGCGACAACGGTACCTCGGTATCCTCGGTCAACTTCCCGGAAGTGGCCCTGCCGGCGCACCCAGGCAAGCACCGCCTGCTGCACATCCACGAAAACATCCCGGGCGTGCTCAGCGAGATCAACAACGTCTTTGCCGAGAACGGCATCAACATCTCCGGCCAGTTCCTGCAGACCAACGAGAAGGTCGGCTACGTGGTGATCGACGTTGACGCCGAGTACTCGGACCTGGCGCAAGAGAAGCTGCAACAGGTCAAGGGCACCATCCGTTCCCGCGTACTGTTCTAAGCGCGCTGGCGGCATGAAAAAGGGAGGCCCTGGTGGCCTCCCTTTTGTTTGCCTGTGACATCGGTGTCGCCTGCTTCGCGGGCTTGCCCGCTCCCACCGGGCCACACAAGCCTTGAAACCAGTGGTGACCTGTGGGAGCGGGCAAGCCCGCGAAAAGACCAACCCCTACTTCACCTCGACGGTAATCTTCTGCGACACCACGCTTGGCTTGAACGGCACGTGGAACTGGTCACCCAGCACCAGTTGCAGGGTGTGCTTGCCCGGGGTCAGGGTAATGCTGGTTTCGGTTTGTGCCTTGCCGAAGTGCAGCACTTGCGGGCCGTCCGGCAGTGCGGTGCCGGCCTGTGGCATCAGGCTGGTTGGCAGTGGCATGTCGGCCACGGGTTCCTTGTCCACATCCACCAGCAGGTGGTGGTGCCCGGTGTGCGGGGTATGGTCACCCGCAGGCTTGAGCTCCATGCCCTGGATGCCGAACTTGACGGTGAAGGTCTTGTCGACCGTGGCGCCATCGGCGGGGGAAACGATGAAGACCTTGGCCTCCTTGGGCGGCTCCTGGCTCTTGAGGTCTGCGGCACTGGCGAACATTGACGCCCCCATCAGCAGACCGGCAACGGCAGCACGCGAAAATAGGCTGTTCATTCACTTCTCCTGTGATTCACTTGTTGACCGCCGCCTGCGATCCAACGGCGGCGGTGGTTCACCTTAGTTGGTATGGATGCCCGGATGTTCATCTCGACAGGCAGAAATATTTCAATCAGGGTTAAACAATGCCGAGGCTTCAAGGTCATAGGCTGCGCTCGACCGCGGCGAGGAATAAAGCCGTGGCGAGGTTTTTCATTTGCCAAAGGAGAGGGGGCGCTCATGCGTTCGACCATAGCGGTACTGCTGGCGGTACTGATCACGCCATTGGCTCAGGCCGAGCTGATAGACGAAATTGCCGACCGGGGCGAACTGCGCATTGCCGTACAGGCAGACAACTCGCCGTACGCCTTCAAGGAAAATGACCACCTGACCGGCTTCGAGGTCGACTTCGGCCAGGAACTGGCCCGGGAGCTGGACCTGCGCGCCGAGTTCATCGAAGCCCCGGCGCCAGAAGTACTGCCCGGTGTCGAGAGCGGCAAGTTCGATATCGCGGTGACCCCGTCGAGCGAATCGCCCAAGGGCGACGGCCCGCTCGATGTGAGCTTGCCGTTTGGCGAGAAGCAGCTGGTGATCCCGTTCCAGAAGGACAACCCGGCGTTCGAAAGCGCGGTGAACAATGCCCTGCAACGGCTCAAGGACAGCGGGCGCACTGCCGAGCTGGAGCAGAAGTGGTTCAAGGCTGTGCCGGCGACGGCGGCCGAACAATAGGTTCTTGTAACCTGGGCTGGCTCTTCGCGGGTAAACCCGCTCCCACAGGTTCATCACAAAGTCTGGGGCTGGTGACTACCCTGTGGGAGCGGGTTCACCCGCGAAAGGGCCGGTACAGGATTACTCCAGGGCCCGCTGCGCCTGCTCCAGTTCCAGCTCGCTGAACACCTGCACCCCAGCGCGCCGCAGCAACGCCGTGGTCACCCCCTGCCCCGCCACCTTCACGCCACTGAACGTGCCGTCATAGGTCAAACGGTTGCCACACGAAGGGCTGCCAGCCTTCAGCACCGCCACGCGAATGCCATGCTCGCGCACCAGCGCCAGCGCCTGCTGCGCCCCGGCCAGAAACGCGGCGCTGACATCCTCGCCGGTCACCGTCAGCACCTGCACGCTACCGTCGAGCACCGAGGCCCCCTGCCCGCCCGCTATCTCTGCCGGCGGCCGTGGGGTCGGCAAGCCACCCGCCACCTCCGGGCACAGCGGCACCACATACCCTTGGGCCTGCCAGCGCTGCAACAGGTCGGGGTGGCCACTGGCACGGCCGTCATAACGCACCGGCTGCCCCAGCAGGCAGGCGCTGACCAGCACCTTGGGCAAATCAGAACGGGTCATTGCCACGGCGCCGGAACCAGCCGGTCAACGACAGCCGCTCACGCCCTGCCGGCAACACTTCGTGAGGCACCTCGCCCGACAGGAACACCACCAGGCAGCCCGCTACCGGCTCGACATCGTGTTCGACACCGTCGGCCAGGAACATGCGCAACTGGCCACCGTCCTGTGGCTGCCAGCCTTCATTGAGGTACAGCACCGCCGACACCATCCGTCGGTCATCGTCGCGGAAGCGGTCCAGGTGGCGGCGATAGAACGCCCCCGGTGGGTACAGGGCAAAATGGCATTCGAAGTCTTCCAGCCCCAGGAACAAGCCCTGGTTGATGGCCTGGCGCAGCTGGTCCATGGCGGCCAGGTACTGGTCGCAGGCTGCGGCTTGCCCAGGGTCGATCCACTGGATCTGGTCGCCGCGGATAGCCTCGCGCACCTCCTGCGCCGCACCGCGCCCAACCCCGGCGGGGTTGAGTTGGCCATCGGCATCGCGGCGCCGGCATTCGGCCGCCAGCGCGCGCACCAGGTCGGCAGGCACGAACAGCGCCTGCTGGGACCAGCCATGGGTGGCCAGATCGTCGACGACGGCCGCAAGCATCGGGTGTTCAGGGGAGATGTGCATGGCGCGCATCATATCCATTAGCCATGCCGGCGCACAGCGCCACTTGGCCGAGAACCACGCGGATATCTCGACAAACCGACACTGGGCCACAGACAATAGCCACCTGCCGACAGGAGTCCTGAATGCGCCGTCTGTTTTCCCTGATTCTGCTGATGATCTGCACCGTGCCTGTCTGGGCAGACAACCTGGATCAACTGTACAAGGCCGCCGGCTGGCCCGACCAGCGCGCCCATTTCACCGATGCCCTGACCGCCGCCCAGCAGCGCTACCGCAACAGTTTGCCACCCGCCGTCTACCAGGCGCTGGTCAACAACAGCAACCAGCGCTTCCAGGCCCAGGCGGTGGACCGTCGCGCCCAGGCCAAGCTGCGCGCGACCCTGGCCAACCCAACACCGGCGCTGGCGTTCTTCCAGTCGCCGCTGGGTCGCAAGGTGGTGGCCGCCGAGCTCAAGGCCACCCGCAAGGATGAACTGGCCAGGAACGCCAAGGGCCTGCCGAAAATCCAGGCCAGCGACGACCGCCTGCTGATCATCGGCCACCTGGCCCAGGCCCTGCCAGCGCGCGAGGCCGGGGCCGAAGTCAGCCTGGCCATCGCCGGCGTAGCGGCCGACAGCCTCAGTTCGATGATCCCCGGCCTGTTCGGTGGCGGCCAGGCCCAAGGCCTGCTCGACGGCCAGCGCCAGCGCCTGATGAACCAGATCGGCGAAGACCTCGACAACACCTTGCTGTACGTCTACCGCGACTTGACTGACGCCGAGCTGGAACAGTTCGCCACCTTTGCCGAGTCAGCCGACGGCAAGGCTTACTACCAGGCAGCCCTGGCCGCCGTGCGCGCCGGCCTGGCAGTGGGCCAGAGCACCAACGAGCTCAAGTGATCAGCCCAGGCGCTGGTCGATGAAGTCGAAGTAGCGCTGGCGAATGCCCGGCAGTTCGTTGGCCAGATGGTGGCGAGCGTCGGGCAGCAGCAGAATCTGCGGTTCGGCGAACTTGGCCTTGAGCACTTCGAGGTTGTACGGCCAGTCCACCGTGCCATCCGCTTCCCCCTGCACGATCAACGGCCGCCGCGTACTGCGCGGCGCGGCCTCGATGCGTTTGACCCAGGCGATCAAGGCGCCTACCCAGGCGGTTGGCAGGCGACGCGGTTGCAGCGGGTCCGCCTCGAGAAACGGCAGGAAGCCAGGGTCGTTGGTGTTCTCGCTGAAGCGCCGGTCAATACCGTTGACGAAGTGACGCAGCACCCGATAACTCAACTTCGACCAGCGCCAGGCACAGGGCCGCACCAGCGGCGCCAACAGAATGACCTGGCCATCGATGGGGCTGCGAGCGCCCTGGTGCAGCAGATGATCCACGGCAATCGCGCCACCGGTACTCTGCCCGCACAGGTGCCAGGGTTGTGGCAGTTGCAGCGTGCGCGCCTGCTCGAACAAGGCCTGCAGAACCTGCTGGTACACCGCGAAATCGCTGATGCTGGCCCGCTCGCCGCTGGACAGCCCGTGCCCGGGCAGATCGCAGCTGATCACCGCGAACCCCTGTTTCAGCGCCCACTCGATCACATGCCGGTACAGGCCCATGTGGTCGTAGTAACCGTGCAGCAGGAACAGCGTCGCGTTTGCCTGCTCGGGTAGCCAGGCCTGCCCGACCAGGTCGAACCCTGCGGCCTGAAAGCCGCCCAGCCAGCTGTGGGCCGGCAGGTTCAGGCCATAGAAGCGCTGGTAATCCTGCGCTTGCGCCGACAGCGGCTGGCGAGCGGTGAACGGCGCCAGGCTGGTGCGCAGGAGGTCGGGGTGAAAGGCAGCGGGCATCGGTACATCCACAGCGAAGCAAGTATTGATCTGGGATATTCAGCTCTGGCCGGCGTCGTGGCAAGCTTGGACTATGTGTCACCTGTACCGGCCCTATCGCCGGCAAGCCAGCTTCCACAGGTTGCCTACAGGCCTCAGGCCTGGTGGAATCCCTGTGGGAGCTGGCTTGCCGGCGATAGGGCCAGTGAACCCACCACAAGAATCCCACGGACATCCATGCCGACCCGCCTTGCCAAACCCGTCCTGATCGCCCTCGCCGTGCTGCTCTGCACCACGTTGGTCTGGCAGGCCTACACCTCCTTCCAGGCCCGCTACCTGCGCCCGTTCGCCAACCAGGCCACGCTGTTCGACGGCAGCCAACTGCAACTGCCCCCAGAGCTGGCCGGTCCTGGCCCGATCCGAGTGGTGCACTTCTGGGACCCGGCCTGCCCATGCAATGTCGGTAACCAGCAGCACCTGGGCGACCTGCTTACCCAGTTCGCCGACAAGGATGTGTCTTTCCATATCGTGCAGAAGCCCGGCAGCCACGGCCGGCTGCCCGCCAACCTCGCCAGCCTGCAACCGATCGCCACCCTGCCCGGCAGCGAGCAGCTGCCCGCTTCCCCGGCGGTGGCCATCTGGGACCGGCAGGGCCACCTGGCCTACTTCGGCCCGTACAGCGAAGGCGCGGTGTGCAATGCCAGCAACAGCTTCATCGAACCGATCCTCAAGGCGCTACTCGACGGCCGCCAGGTGAGTGCCTCCAATACCCTGGCGGTGGGCTGCTACTGCCCCTGGGCAGGCTGACGCACTCGCGCAGGGTTGCCCACCACCACCGCGCCTGCCGGCACGTCACGGGTCACCACGCTACCGGCACCTACCACGGCGTTATCACCAATGGTCACCCCCGGCAGGATGATTGCCCCGCCACCAATCCACACGTTGTCGCCAATGGTCACCGGCCGACCGCTCTCCAGCCCGGTGCGGCGCACCTCGGGGTCCAGCGGGTGGTCGGCGGTATAGATCTGCACGTTGGGGCCGATCTGGCAGTCGTCGCCGATACGCACCGGCAGCACATCGAGGATCACGCAGTTGAAATTCATGAAGGTATTGCGCCCGACACTGATGTTGTAGCCATAGTCGCAATAGAACGGCGGGCGGATCACCGCGCCTTCGCCCACCTGGCCAAAGTGCTCGGCCAGCAGCCCATGGCGCGCGTCGTTGAGCAGTTCGACGCTGTTGTTGTAGCGGTGCATCCAGTGCTTGTTGGCGATCTGCTCGGCCTGCAGCTCGGGGCAGCCAGCATGGTAGAGCTGGCCGCTGAGCATTTTCTGTTTTTCGCTGATGGACATGGAAACTCCTTCCTGGGGCTATGCTCTGTTCGCGAATCCGCCCATGATCGGACCACATTTTTCGCGTGAACGCACAAGGAGCCTGCATGAAGCGCAGCCTGACCCTGCTGGCCGTGGTCGTGATCGTGGCCGCCGGCGCCGGTTACTGGTACGTACAGGGCAAGCTGCCGCAGCGCGAGGGCGAGGTGGCCATCGCCGGCCTGCAGGCGCCGGTCAGCGTGCGCTATGACGCCCGCGGCGTGCCGCACCTGCAGGCGCAGAGCGAGCCGGACCTGTACCGTGCCCTGGGCTATGTGCATGCCCAGGACCGGCTGTTCCAGATGGAGATCCTGCGCCGCCTGGCCCGGGGCGAGCTGGCCGAGGTGCTGGGCGACAAGCTGCTGCCCACCGATACCCTGTTCCGCAGCCTGCGCATCCGCGAACAGGCGGCACGGATGGCCGCGAGCCAGGACCCGCAATCACCGGCATCGCAGGCCCTGCAAGCGTACCTCGATGGGGTCAACAGCTGGCAGGCCAGCCACCCCAAGCCCATGGAGTTCGACCTGCTCGGCATCACGCCACGCCCTTTCACCGCCGAGGACACCCTGAGCATCGCCGGTTACCTGGCCTACAGTTTCGCCGCCGCGTTTCGCACCGAGCCCGCCCTAACCTACATCCGCGACCAGCTCGGCCCTGAGTACCTGAACATCTTCGATCTCGCCTGGCAGCCCGAGGGCGCGCTCGGTACTCCATTGGCCGCTGCCGACTGGCAAAGCCTGGAAGCCCTCGCCCGCCTCAGCCATGAAGCACTGGGCGATGCGGGCATTGCGCAATTCGAAGGCAGCAACGCCTGGGCCGTGGCCGGCAGCCGCACCCGCAGTGGCAGGCCGCTGCTGGCCGGCGACCCGCACATCGGTTTCGCGGTGCCGGCCGTGTGGTACGAGGCCGAACTCTCGGCGCCCGGTTTCAACCTGTATGGCTACTTCCAGGCGCTCAACCCGTTCGCCCTGCTCGGCCATAACCGCGACTTCGGCTGGAGCCTGACCATGTTCCAGAACGACGACGTCGACCTGATCGCCGAGCGCACCAACCCGGCCGATGCCAACCAAGTGATGGTCGATGGCAAATGGCAGGCGCTGGAAAAGACCGAGCAGCAGATCGCCGTCAAAGGCGAAGCGCCGGTCACGATCAACCTGCGCCGCTCCGCCCACGGCCCGATCGTCAACGACGTGCTGGGCGCCAGCGCCGGGCCTACGCCAATCGCCATGTGGTGGGCCTTCCTGGAAACCGAAAACCCGATCCTCGACGGCTTCTACCAGCTCAACCGCGCCGATACCCTCGGCAAGATGCGCGAGGCCGCCGCCAAGGTCCATGCGCCTGGGCTGAACCTGGTCTGGGCCAATGCCCGTGGCGATATTGGCTGGTGGGCGGCGGCGCAGTTGCCGATCCGCCCCGACGGGGTCGATCCGGCGTTCATCCTCGACGGGGCCAGTGCGCAGGCCGACAAGCTTGGCTTCTACCCCTTCAGCGTCAACCCGCAACAGGAGAACCCGCCGCGCGGCTACATTGTCTCGGCCAACTACCAGCCTCCGTCGGCGGTGCCGATACCCGGTTACTACAACCTGCCGGACCGAGGCCGCCAGCTTGACCGCCACCTGGCCAATCCCGATGTGAAGTGGGATACCCAAAACAGCCAGGCGCTGCAGCTGGACACTGCCAGCGATCATGGCCCGCGCACCCTCGCACCGCTGCTGGCAACGCTGCGCGCAGTGGCCGAAGGTGATGAGGAGAAGGAACTGGTCGAGCAACTGGCCGCCTGGGGCGGCGGCTACCCCATCGACTCGACCAGTGCCACGCTGTTCAACCAGTTCCTCTACGAACTGGCGTTCGCGGCGCTGCATGACGAACTGGGTGACATCTGGTTCCCGGTGCTGATCAGCACCCGCGTCATCGACGCCGCGCTGCCACGCCTGGCGGCGGATGCCGATTCGCCCTGGTGGAACACCCGCGGTGGCAACCAGCGTACCGATCGCACTGCGGTCGTGCGCACGGCGTGGCGGAACAGCCTGAAGCATCTGCGTGACACGCTGGGCAGCGACCCGGCCAGCTGGCAGTGGGGCAAGGCCCACACCCTGACCCACAACCACCCGCTTGGGGTGAAAAAGCCACTGAACCTGTTGTTCAACGTCGGGCCGTTCGCTGCGCCCGGTACCCATGAAGTGCCGAACAACCTGTCAGCGAAGATCGGCCCGGCGCCGTGGCCGGTAACCTACGGGCCGTCGACGCGGCGGCTGATCGATTTTGCCGATGCCGGGCAGGCGCTGACCAGCAACCCGGTCGGGCAGAGTGGCGTGCCGTTTGATCGCCACTATTCGGACCAGGCCGAGGGGTATGTGCAGGGCCAGTACCAGAAGGCACAGATGGGGGTGATTCCGGCGCAGAGCACCTTGCGATTGGTGCCTGGCGGGTAGCCGAGGGCTGCTGCGCAGTCCAATCGCCGGGCGGCCCCCCCCCCCCCCAGACCGGCCCAGGCGGGGGGGGGGGGGGGGGGGGGGGGGGGGGGGGGGGGGGGGGGGGGGGGGGGCCGGGGGGGGGGGGGGGGGGGGGGGGGGGGGGGGGGGGGGGGGGGGGGGGGGGGGGGGGGGGGGGGGGGGGGGGGGGGGGGGGGGGGGGGGGGGTTT